>NZ_JANJUQ010000019.1 GCF_024710485.1 Flavobacterium sp. | reverse complement strand
GATACTTCTTTGGCTTTGGCAAAATCCTCAAAATCTTGGTAGAATAAAATCGCATCGGGACTGGTTATGATAAATTTATAGCTATCAAACCATATATTATCAAATTCATTGGAAAGGCAATTGTTTTCTAAACAAGTCTTTTTAAGCGATGTTTTTTGATTGATAAAAGCCGGTTTGTATCCCATTTTTTTCAGAGGATTAAAAACAGTATGGGTTTGCGGACAATTAAAATCACCCAAAAAGATAAGGTTTAAGTTTGGATATTCTCCGGGTAGGTTTTTGAAATGTTTTATCTCGGTTTCAGGCTGTTTGCTTTTGGTGATGGCGTGGAAGTTGGCCAGGGTGAATTGCTTTTTATTGTATTCAAACGTGGCGTAATACGGTTCTCTATCAATTAATAATCCGTACTTCTTCTCCAACCAAGGTTTATTGACCAATCTGACTCTGGCGGTTTTCCAAAGGAAAGCATAACGCTCCGTTTTGTAAGCGGAACTACTGGTTGGATCGCTGATGACATAGTCCCATTGGGCTCCTTTGCGGTTGAGTTGGTCTGCTAGTTTTGCAACTGCTTGTGCGCCTCCATCACCGGCAACTACTTCTTGCAGGGCTACTATATCATAGGCTTTGACTGTGTTAGCTATGTAGGTGATGATGCTGTCTGATTTTGAGTTACCAAGGTTTTCGACGTTCCAGGTTAGGATTTTGACTTGGGCGGTTCCAATTGAGAAAATTAGAAAAACAATAAAAGTTGAAAGTAGTTTCATTTAGTTGTCTGTACTATCATAATTTTCCTTTCGTCTCATAAGTTCTGAAAAAACAAAAACAGGGTCATCTCCGGTTTCTATTAATTTGGTAAAGGACCATAAACAATCTTTTGTAATGGCAAAATGGGTATCAGTATCGGATCTTATTTCTCCGGAAAATAAGGAATAGGTTAATAAATCTCTGGTATATATAAACTCAACATAATTATATTTAACACTTACTTTAACAACTCCAAAATTTAGCAAAGCATTAAAATGTGAAGCAAGTACCATTATATCATTAGTACGTTCTTCCTCAAAGTTTTGAAGTATAATCGATCTAAATATTAAACTATGATTGTTAACCAAATAATTAAAGTTCAAAAAACTATTTTCTTCGATTTCAAAAGTGCATTCGATTAACTTATCTGCTTCAAATTGTCCAAATTTCCATCCTGACGCTTTGTGGAATTTAATCAAATCCTTCCATACATAATGTGAGCACCTTCTAAAATTAATAAGTCTGTAGATTCTTTTGATTAGAAATTTTGTTTTAATAGGTACCTTTTTTAACTCTTTGATAAAGTTGAGAGTTTTTAAGTGCGAGATGAGCATTTGAAACACAACCAGCATGAAAATGAATACTATTAATTTAATTATAATCACCGGGTTAATTTTGATTTTTTGAACTTACTAGAGATAGTATAAGACCAATGCCAACAATAACATCTACTATATTCCAAATAGTTCTTCCTAAAGCTACCTTAATGAAAGGTTGAAATAGTAAAGCAAGTCCAATGTAAATTAACATTTCTGTCTGTTTTCCTTGTTGTCTTGAGTTATTTGCTAAAATTGCAAAGCCGATTAGTCCGGCTAATCGCACGAATTGGTAATATCCGTAGGGCATGTTGGCTAGGCAAATAAAAAGTAATAATGATAATGATAACTTTATTAAATTTTCCATACATCTAATGAAAGAATGGCGTGTTAACAACTGGTGCAAACCATCGAAGAAAATGTTCAAATATTGTGATCAAAGAAAATACTAAAAGTAATAAAATGGATCCTTTCATAATAAAATACCCTTTATTTTCTCTTTCAATCTCAATACTATCAACTTTGTTTCCAAAAGTAATTTTGGTTATTGCATTCACCACATAATATGATAAGAATGTAAAAAAGAATGTAAAACCAATGAAAATAACAATCTTTTGCATAACTTCAATAAAAGTATTATCTATGGTTTTAGAATAAATGATTACCTCTATTGCATTTTCAGTTTGCTCTAATGCAACTTTCAAAAACATAAAAAAAGTAATAAAAATAGAAGTTGACCAAATAGCATAGGATGTATTTATTTTGTCTTCAACTTCAGGTTTAATATTTAGTTTTTTAGTTAAAAACTGTAATGCCATTATCATTAACGCAATGGCTACAATCGCTACCAAACTGGTAAAAAACAAGCTTTGTTTATTCATTTTATTTTGATTTTAAGGATATTCTCCAGTTATTTATATTTGACATTCCATCAGATATTTTACCAGGTTTTGCATTTTTCTCAGTAGTCTCCCAAAGTACATATCTTTGGTTATCGTATGTGTATGCAAAACCATTTAAAGGTAAGTTAATACCTAAAATAGAATGACCATAATATTCACTACTTAATAATGCTACGTCATAATTGTAATGTGAAAATATTGTATACAATAACAATGTACGTGTATCACAATCCCCATTTAAATTAGCTAAAAATTCTACAGGAGTATTTATGCCAAATTTTTGATTCCCATCACATTTTGAATTTGGATTAGATAAGTATTTCCTTGTGAAGCTATCATTGTAAAGATTTGGATTACAGTCATTGTCTAATATCAATACATACGGTATATCTTGTACAAAAGATACAATCATTTCTGCAAATTTTATTTTATCAAGTTTATTGACTTTAGCAATACTATCAAATAAAGGATAGACTCTGTCCAATTTGTTTTTGTCAAATTCCTTAATTCTATATACAACTTCGTCGTAAGCATTATAATTATTAGAACTAATAATCAAACTATTTTTATAAATAGCTGATTTATCCCAGTCACTCTTTTTTAGTTCATAATATCCCTCATAAATTTTACCATTATAATCTTTCCAAACTCTATATCTCTTTATCCAGGAATCATTATGATCAGTATCAACTGGATTTACTACATTGTTTGAGTTGCTATCAACAATTGGTGTAACAACAGTTGATGATTCTCTATTAGTGTCTTGAAAAGGAATTGGATCAAAATGACTTTTACTGTTACATGTTTTAAACAATGACCCAATAAATAAAACCAACAATATCAACCCTAATGCTCTGAATATCCATTTAAAATATGGGCCTAAGAGACCAATTAAATAAAGTATTACTAAGAGACCAATTAAATAAAGTAATCCAGGTAAAACCGCAATCAAAAATGCTATGAATAGCACTAAACCAATTATAGCTAATAATTCACTTAAGCAACCTTTCGATTCGATGTAATCTTTAGAACCGGTTACTTTTTGCCAAGGTCCCCAAACGGTATCAGAATGATGCTTACAAAAGTATTCATATTTAATGTAACCTTTCTTCTCTAAAAATCCCCCTGTTTTTATACCATTAGATTTACATAAATTTTGTAGAGGTGAATCCTTTACTATTACATCACCTGTGTGTGATTCTACCTCAACTATTTCTTCAATTTCTTCTCTTTCATAATCAAATACATAGCCTGTTAGATAAGCTTTGAAAGTCCCGAAAACTTCATCACCTTCAATTTGATGCTCTTTTCTATTTATTTTGAACTCGAATAATTGTGGCTCTAACACGTTAATCCCAAACGTTTTGTCATCTGTTGAAATTAGTACGGGTAAAGTTTGTGGAAGCTTTTCTTTTGGAAAAATGGATCCTTTAATTTTATTACAATTGGTAATATTTTTAAAATCATGTGGAAAAGTAAATGGTTTATTCTTACAGAAATCATCGACCGAATTACATATCACTTCTGCCTCATAGATTTCGAAATCAAATAAGACAGATTTATCACTTTCATCAGGTATTTTATCACCGCGGTATTTGCCAGAGATTATTCCTTTTAAATAAGTTTTTCTTGGCGTCAAGATTTCTTTGGTAACTCTTATATAGTCCAAATCATCTTCACCGACAAAAGGTTCCTCTTTAATGATATTTACAATTTTTTCTGTCATTTAGTTTTCCTCTGTCAGTTCCTTTTTATCTCTATTATATACAAAATCAAGAAGCCCGACTTCAGTGTTTTTTATTTTAACCGTCTGTGCTTTTTTGGTTCGAAAAGGCATATCTAACCAATGCTCATATTTTACTATTACTTCATCTTTTAATTCATTATCTATCAATTCCAGATATTCATTGTAACGCTTAGGATTTACTGTACTCAGTTTATGTAATAAGGGATTTAGCCTAGTTCTTATAGTCTTATTATATCGCTTAACATTATCAGTAAGTATTTTGGAGAATTGATGTTTTGTTTGTTTGTATTCTAGAATGATAGTCTTGTGTTCAATTATCATCCTCATGAAGTAATAATCTGAGGTTTTAATTTGATTGACATTAATTAACATTATTTTGCTTTCAAGCCAATTGAAATCAGTAGTGTGTATTAGTTCATTTCTTAATTTCACTATCTCTGGTTTATGATTTTCCAATTGAAATATCTCTGTGGAAATATCCCGAGCTTTATATTTAAAATAGATTGGAAACAAAAAAACCAAACAAACCAAAATTGTCATAAACCATGACATGGGATTTTCCACTAATAAAATTTGAATAGTCTTTATATAGAAGTTACTTTTATCAAGCAAATCGTTTAGCTTATTATAGTTTTCCTTTTTTTGATTAATTAATGATGACATACTCGACTTAAAGTTGTCATAATCGCTTTTAAAATATCCAGAAACTACAATTGAGTTAAGATCGTTTATAAAATAGTAATCAGAAGCTAATTCAATATTTAATTCTTTATTTAAATGACTGATAATGTTTTCTTTTTCTAATTTTTCAGAATCTGATAAAAATATGTGATTTTCAATTTTGTCTAATTTCACCAACTTTTTGGAGGCATCAATTATAAATAGTGAATCTCTAGTAATTTTATTATTAATTAAATGTAATTGTACTTTGATTTGTAAAATATCATTTGGATTGAGTTTATTAAGAATCTTTTGATTTAGTTCTTTTTGATTTTCTAATTCCGACTGGATTAAATGTTTATTAGTTATAGCATAAAGTTTAACTCTTTCATGAGTTTTGTGTAGTTCTATCTCAGTATCTACAGATTCTCCTAGAAATCCATAATTTAAAGGCTGAGCTATAATTATTGCTAGAAGCATCATAAAACCAATACGTAAAAACATAGAAAAAGATAAAAACCGATTTTGTTTTTCGATGTTTTCAACTTCCTTGTTATTTTTCTTCTTCTTTCTTGAGACAGCTGAAATAATTGGTGGTGAAATGGTATGTAATAAAAGTAAATACATATTTATTACCATTGCTCCCCAAAAGACCCCAACAAAAAGACTTATAAATGATGCATCTTGAAATAATGAAACAAAAAATAATGTAGCACTCAAAAAACAACCTGCGAAAATTAATAACACAAAGAAGCCTATTAGTGCAAACCGTTTTTGAATGCCCCAATTACATCTTTTTAAGATATAGTTATCTTCGCCTGAACAAGTAAAAAGAAAAAGGCGTATGTCACTCAGCGCTTTGTTCATTATCCGTCAAGACCTTTAATGTAGTCATCCAAGTTATCATCAATTCTTTTCTTCTCCCTATCTTTATATTTTGTAATAGCATATTTGGTTAGTTCCTTTTGAATATTGGTAACCATTTTCTTTTCAAAAATGATTCGCTCAGCTTCATGGTTTATGGTTAGATGCCTTTCAATTCCTTCTTTATCTTTGTATTTGTCATATTGGACCTCAATTCCATAGTCAGCTTTTAATAATTCATCTCTATTTTCAGCTAAATAATCATAAGTTGTTTTTGTGAGCATTAGTTTGAAAAATATTGGAGTTAACTCAATCGCCATAAATAGAAGAGTAATAAAAAGAGAAATCCAAAAGCCCGCTACTTCATGAGCTATTTTTATTCTTTCTAACAAACCGTCTAAACCATTTGCAATTTTTTCATTGTTCCCTCTTTCACTTTCTTTAGCGATACGTAACTGATCTTTTCTTTTATTCAATTCAACTAAATCTTTTCCATTTTGCTCATCAAAATCATCTAATTGTCGTTCTAAATCCCCTAATTGAGATTTTAAAGCTTTTGATAATGGTCCATTTCCACCAGGAATCCCGTTAGCCTTACCCATCAAATTATCGGTGTAAGCTTGTTCAGCAGCTTTAATTCTACTAATTAATTCCTTCCTTTGTTCAGCTATCGAACCAAATTCTTTATCTAGCAATTTTTCTCTATCTGCAAAAGTTTTATCAACTTTCGCTTGATACTCTGCCTGTTGTTCTAACTGCTTTTCCCTTAATTTAATATCAATCTCTGTTTTAAACATTCTTATTTCAACAGGTTTAGATATAGTAAGTGCTATTATCATTCCCATCAAAATTCTTGGCAATGCACTTTTCAATTCTCCGACTGTTATGGCCTCAGTTCCATCTCCTTTTCCCGTACTTGTTACGATAAACCGGTCAATATTAAAAATCATCAGCCCCCAGATGATACCAAACAAAAGTGCCATGAAAACAGTTCCTAAATCAATAGGGTTATCAATAGCTGACCCCCTTTTTTCAAAAATTGTGTAAAAAGCATATCCTCCTGCAAGACCCGCCATTGCTCCAGTTGCAAATACTATCCCTCCAAGACACATGTATTTAATTTGATCTGAATAGGTTGCACGTTCTAATAAATATCTATCTCCTCCGGCGCATTTCCATAAAAACCGCATTATGCCGCTGGATTTTGGTAATTTGTAATAATCTCGTGTCATATAAATTCGTTTTGATTAAAAGTTTTGTTTGATATTTTTATGTTTGGTTGTATTACTGTTATACTTTTAGTTGTAAGCATAGGTGTCTTTATATTACATTGAATGTTGGAATGAACTAGTTTAGGAATACTCCATTCTTCTAATTTCAAATTCAAATTTGAAATAGATGTTTTAAACCTTGAATTGTCAAGTGTTAGATCTGGTTCAAATCTTAATTTGTAGCTTTTTTTACGAAATAATCCATGAACCACAAAATCGATCTCTTTATCACAGTTTTTAATGTCAAAAACTTTAATATGCTTTTCTAATGTTTTGGAAACACCAAACTGATAGTAAAGAGCATTTCTGTATCGATAATTTATTATGATATAACTATTTTCAAAGAGATGTTCTGTTCTATAATTAAGAAATAATTGCTCAATCTCTTTTTTGCGTCTAAATAGAATTTTAAAAAAACGCGCAATGACCACTAGTATGAAGTGAAACTTGTCAAGAAAGTATGTAAGTTGGTTGGTAAACAATGTAAATACTTTTATCTGTAACTTGTTCTAATAAAAAATTGCCATGAATAAGCTTGACCGCTTCTCAAACTTTCATTTCCGATATAAGGAATTACACCAGGAGCTGAAGCTCTAAAATCATACTCACCCGGACTAATTGAAATGTTTTTTGTTTCATATGGAGAAAAATAAAACAACTTTGAATTCATTTTTAAAGTCAGTGTTTTACTGGTATTATTGAATATTTTCAATTCTGATTCATAAGAGGATGTACTTCCGTTTGGAGTAAAAATACTTTGATTACTTCTTGTAACTAACTTTCCAACTTTAACATAAGACTTATGAACGTATCCCTCTTCATTTGTAGCAATATTTATTATGCTGTAAAAGTCATTTTCTGTTTCTAAAGATGAAATGAAAATTTGTGTTCCTGGTTTTAATGGACTAATTATTTGATAGCTACTTCCTGGTCCTTCTCTGAAATTTACTTGTTTTGTAATTGTACCAATGTAGGATTGGCTAAAAATAGAATTTGAAACTAAAAAAAGTAAAATGAGTAGTTTTTTACTTTTATTTTCCAACTCCTCATATAATAGCGTTAAATATTTTGAACTTGTACCCATATGAAAATTATTGACTGATAGTTAAATAGTTAAATGAATAACTAAACAATTTTAACATTCCTCTCTGCAACCAAATTGCAGTGTTTTTGTTTTTATTAACAAACCTTAACCTCAAGCATTTGCAACCGAAGTAGTCGTATGCATAACTACTCCGGCGCAAATACCACCACAATTATATTATTTGGGACAGTTCCATGTTAGGCTGTCACCTTTTTGGGCATTGTTTTTCCAATTGAGCGGTTGGAGGTTTCTTGGGTTATCATTGCCGCCTTTAGCCACCGGATAAATATGATCGATTTCCCAGCCGTACATGGAGTCTCTATTTCCAAAATCGGTATATCGGATGGCAAATCCGCAACAATCTCTTCTCCACAAGTTAGATGGACGCCCCGAAATAGGTTGGGCTTTGTACCAAATTTCCAGTTTAGTTATTTCCGTCCATTCGGAACCATTGGCATCAGTATTGTGTTTTCTCGGCATTATTTAGTATTTCCAGGTGTCTGCTTGTGTTTTGGTATAAATTATATAAAACTTGTTTGGGGCAATTTCTTTGAAAACATCAATTGTTCCGCCGCCTTTTTGATTACAGAAAGCATTTTTTTCCTGTTTAAACGCATCACTTGAAGCTATGTTTGTTATACCTGATACATAAAAGTCATTTTTTACTTTGTTGATTTTATCTCCAATTTTATAGGATATGGAATTGTAAAATTTCAAGGGAGAGTTTTCTTTATTAAAAGATTTTTGGCTGACTTGTTTAGACGATGGAAATCTTAATAAATCACAATCTCTGAATATGGTTTCGTTAATATTGAATTCGGAAATCGATTTGGTAGTTTTTGATGGAATGGCAATTACTTTAGCTTCAGTTATTTCTAAACCCTTTGATTGATGAGAAGTAACAGTTTTTGAATTTAATGAAGTATAAGAAAGCCTTCCCAATAAAGAATATCCTGAAGTATTTGAGCTTACAGTAGCGGAATTCGATGAGCTTATGAATACTCTGTTTTGATAATAATCATAGGCATTGCCGTTGATTACATAAAAGCTTTGGTCAAGTTGAAGGTAAATTACTTCTTCGGTTTTATTGTAAAATGAAAATCCTGCATTTCCATTTTCTGACCATAAATTGTAACTGATTATACAGTTAGCATCTTCAAAGAAAATTGAATTCCCTGATGATTTGACTGTTTCTGACTCAGTGTTGTAAACCTGATAATACGTCTTAACTGTATTACAGGAACATAATAAAGCTAAGACACAAATTGAAATTGCTTTTTTCATTGGTTTTGGTTTTTGAATTAATATTCAAACTTACTTTCAATGAAAATGTAATCCTTACGGAAAACCGTAAAGGCATAAAAAAAACACCTGTATGAGGTGTTTTTTATAGGGGAGGAGAGGTTACATTTTTTGATATCCTGCTTCACCGTTTCGTTTTAATTTAACTTTATAGTTGTCGCAACGATCACAGCGGTAACTGGATTGCCAAGTAAGGGATAATTCATGCACGCCTTGTGTTCTGCCTATCTTAGAAGTATTCCAATCGTAGGAATATCCAAAAGTAAACTCGCTGGATTTGAATGTTAACACCGGATTGATGGAAGTTAAAAAATGACTATTGGGCGCACGTCTTTCCGGGTTAGTGGCCGCTACTAACCCAAAACTAAATCGGCTGTAGTCCATTACTGCTCCAATATCCAAACGGTTGTATTGGCCTTGGCGCATGTAGTTGGCGGTTAGCATTAGGTTGGTTCCTTCCGGTATTAGACTCGTTGGTGAGTTCAAAAACTCGAAAAAATATCCTCCATGCACTGTTAGAAATAAATCCAGAGGAACATTAGCATTTTCACGGAAAGAAATATCGGGTCTGTTTAAGTGCTTAACAGCAACTCCAAACCAAGCATTTTCTTGGTCGAGTACGAACCCGGCTGCAAAGTCTAGGAAGTTGATTTTATTGCTATAGTCTAAAACTCCGGGGTCAACACTACCCGGACTGATAGCACCGGTATTGCTGTTGATTTGGTCTTCCAACAATAAGTTGTTGAAATTAAAATCTTTTCTACCTAAACCTGCTTCGAGTCCTAAACGGAGTCGCCAATCGTAATCCAAATCAACCCGATAGGCAAAAGCCCCATTAAACTTAAAATAGTTGTATCCTGTAAAGACCTCGCTGTGGTTTAATACTGTAACACCCACACCAATTTCATCGCTGATTAAATTATTGGCAAAGCCGAATTGGGTATCCATTTTGCGATTCCCGTCCGGCCATTGTCGCCTGTGCATCAATCCGGCATTCCATGTATTGGATATACCGGTAAAAGCAGGATTCAAGGTCTCGGGGACCAAATAAAACTGAGTGAATATAGGGTCTTGAGCACTACTAATAGTGGTTACCAAGGTAAATGCAGCTATAAAAAGGAATTTAATTTTCATCGATAACAACATTTACTTGATTAATACAAAAGTTTGATTTTCATTGACTATAGTGCCGTAAAAAGTTTCAGCAGTGACTTTGCTGTAATAGTTTCCGTTTTCGGCATTAAACCCTTTGATTTTGCCATCCCATCCAAGCAGTACATCTCCGGTCTCAGTGTAAACTAAAGAACCCCAGGTATCATAGATGTCCAACCTAATATTTTTCAATCGTTTAGAAACCGGTCTGTAGGTATCGTTTAGCGAATCATTATTTGGCGTAAAAGCAGTTGGAACTACTAATAAATAGCCTTTTTCTACTACTAAAGTTATGGTGTGCACATAAACGCATCCAAAAGGATAAGTAACCGTTTGGGTAATCACATAATCTCGTGGAATTAAATAAGTGTGGATTGGATTGAGTTCGGTTGAAAAAGTACCATCTCCGAAATCCCATGATACAGAAACGTAATCACCGGTGATGTCGCTTGTGAATTGAATTGGATCTCCAATCGAGTATATACCATAAGTTGAATAGCCAAACGAAGTTGTGTCAAACGATGAATAACCAATTACCGGGTTGTCTACATCAACGGTGTAAGTAGCAGTACATCCTACGCCATCAGTTACAGTGAGTATTACTGTGCCGTTAACATCAGAACTCATGATTTCACCGTTTACCCCAGTCACATTGCCGCTTGACCATTGGTACTGGTAAGGCGGAACACCTCCGGAGGCTTGGGCAACAAAACTTTGTGTCACCTCATGGGCTGCACAATCAAAATCGGTTTGTGTAGTAACATTAATTTGAATTGGAGCCGGTCGGGTTAAACTGTATTGGCCGGTAACGGAACAATTGTTAGCATCGGTAACCGTAACACTGTAATTACCGACAACAAGATTATTCAAATCCTCAGTGGTAGCACCATTTGACCAACTATAAGTAAACGGAGGTGTACCACCTGAAACTATCAAGTTAATTGCTCCGTTATTGGTAATTGTACAGTCTAATGGATTTGTAGTGTTAGCCGAAATTACCAAGGGTTGAGGTTGAATTATAGTAAAGGTTCTTACAATGTAACAAGGCGTACCATCAGAAATAGTTGCTGTGTAAGTTCCCGGCGGCAGATTGTTTCTGATTAAGCCGGAAGTACTGCCATCACTCCAAGTTAGCGTCACCGGAGCTATTCCGCCTGTTAAATTTAAATTGATACTACCGTTGTTGGCACCAAAACATGATACATTAGAAACTATAGGGTTAATGGTAAATACCGGTGCCTCAGGGATGACTATGTTTTCTGTTTTTATACAGCCTACATTATCTGTAACGGTTATGATATAAGTCCCAGCCGACAAATTGGTTTGGGTTAAGCTGGTAGCTAAATTATTCCATTGGTATTGGTATGGCCCATTGCCTCCGGATATGGTAGCGGTTAGAGAAGCATTATTAGCGCCATAACAAGTTATTGGTGTGGTAGTGTAATTAATTACTATTTCAGTAGATTGCGTAATGGTTACTGAAAGATTTTTAACGCATCCTTGATTGTCGGTTACCGCTAAATCATAAACTCCCGCGAACAAATTATTCAAATTTTGAGCGGTACTGGTAAATCCGTTTGGACCTGTCCATGAATAAGTATAGTCTGCCGAAATTGGATTTGGCGTACCACCTGAAACATTTACTGTTATGGCTCCTGTTGCGGCTCCGTAACACAAAACGTTAGTTTGACCGGCTAAGCTCACCACTAAAAGTGGAGGCTGGGTTATAGTGAACGTTGCTGTTTTAGGACCACAATTATTGGCATCAGTAACTGTTACTACATAAGTACCCGGACTTAGGTTTGCAATATCTTCGGCAGTGGAGTGAAAGCCACCGTTTCGAGTCCAATTGTACGAGTAATTTCCTGTTCCGCCTGTTACTGTAATGTTGATGCTACCATTATCCGCATTAAAACAAGTAATATCATTTTCACTATCTATAGTAATGACAATATCAGTAGGTTCGGTTATAGTGTATGAACCTGAAAACGGACAACCGCCTGCATCATTTATGGTTACTTGATATGAACCGGGTTCTATGTTTGCAATGGATGAGTTGGTTGAGTTAAAACCGTTTGGTCCTGTCCAGTTTAATTGGTAAGGAGTGCCACTTGAAAATGGTATTCCACCGGTTATATTGGTGGTAATTGAGGCTGTGTTTACTCCAAAACAGGCATTGTTATTAACCACAACATTCGGATTAATAGCCGGATTAACAGTTACTGTTACCGTAAAACTGTTACCAACACAAATACCGGAAGTAGGCGTTACTGTATAAATAACAGTAGCCGGACTGGTAGTCGTGTTGATTAAATTTTGACCTATAACAGTTTGTGGTGTAATTTCAGCAGTAGCTCCAGTTATGGCTCCTGCCGGTGTAATAGAAGGAGCGGACCAAGTGTAAGTTGTTCCCGGTGGAATTATATTGCCTCCTGATGTTGTGGGTGCAATTGTAAAATTGTTACCACTACAAATCGTTACACTTTCAGGGGCGATAACCGGATTAGGATTAATGATTACTTCAGTGGTATTGGTTGTAATAATTGAGCAGCCTCCGGTAATTGCCGGAAATGAAACCACACAATAATAGTAGGTTGTTCCCGGGGTATTAGATGGTGGCGTATAGGTAGCTGTTGTAGCACCACTGATTGCTGTTCCTCCGGTAGCCGAATTAACCGTATTGGAATACCATTGGTAATTAGGCGTGCCTACACCATTTACTACAGTAAAAGTTAATAGTGTTGGTGTTTGGCCTAAACAGATATTACTTCCTGTTGGTTGTGTGGTAAAATCAGGTGCCAGATTAACAATTACAGTAGCTACTGAACTAGTTGCATTACATCCGTTACCTGAATTTTGCGTTACGATACAATAGTAATAAAATGTACCGGCTGCATTAGTTGGAGGTGTAAATGTGTTGTTGGTTTCCCCAACGATAACAGTACCTGCGGTATTACTGTTTGTTGTTGACACATACCATTGATAAGAATAAGCTGTTCCAATTCCACCACTTGCTTGCACTTCTAAAGCGGTAGCCGGTGTGTTTTGACAAACGGTTTGTTGGGTCAAGGGCTGAGTTGTTAAAGTCGGGTCGGGGACTACTATAACTTCGGCGACATTACTTGTTATATTGCCACAACCAGCACCATTCAAAGTTATGGTTACATAATAGTAAAATGTTCCACTGGCATTGAAGGCTGGAGGAGTGTAATTCGCAGCATTAGTACCAACAGGTGTGCCACCTATGGTTGTATTGTTAGTATTGCTATACCATTGGTAAGTTGGTGTTCCAACACCTCCTGTATAAGAAACCGTTAAAGCCGGTATTGTACCGCCTACACAAATACTTTGAGTACTCAAAGGCTGACTATCAATTGTTGGTAAAGGGTTAATGGTAATAACAGCAGAGTTTGATGTTATATTGGTACATCCTCCTGATGAAAAGGTGATTACACAATAATAGCTGTTGGAGGAAGTGTTACTTGGTGTATAAGTTGCCGATGTGGCGCCTGATATAGGTCCGTTTGAGTCAAACCATTGGTAAGTAGCTGTTCCGGTACCGTTTGTATAAGCCACTGTTAATGGCGATACTGTTGAACCCTCGCACACAGTTGCTGATTGAGGCTGTGTAGTTATAGACGGAGCAGGAACTACAGTTACTGCAGCTGTTGCGCTGGTTACACTACATCCAACACCTGATTGGCTTACAACACAATAATAATAAGTTGTTCCGGTTGAAGTTGTTGAAGGGACAAAAGAGTTGCCAATTTGTGCCGGAATTAAAACACCGTTTGTATTACTGTTGGTTGTATTGCTGAACCATTGATAAGTGTATGTACCTATTCCACCACTAGCTGTAACTGTTAAAGCAGTAGCCGGTGTATTTTGACACTGTGTTTGCGTTGCTAATGGTTGAGCCGTAATTATCGGATCGGCAACCACAATTACTTCAGCAGTATTACTGTTTAGGGTACCACAGTCATTTCCGTTTAGGGTAATTACAACATAATAATAGTAGGAACCTATGGTATTGAAAACGGGAGGTGTGTAAGATGCTGCTGTTGCACCGGCAATTGGGGTACCGCCGGTATTGCTGTTAGTGGTGTTACTAAACCATTGATAATTTGGAGTACCTGTACCTCCGGCAAAGGATACCGACAACGGATTTATCGTGGCACCAACACAAACATTTTGAGAGGGTAAAGGTTGGGTGTTGATGGTTGGTAACGGATTAACAGTAACGGATGCAACCGCAGATGTCAAACCGGAACATCCTCCTGATGCTAAACTGATGACAGCATAATAATAAATAGTACCAACGGTACTTGTCGGCGGTGAGTAACTTGAATTGGTAGCTCCCGGAATCAGCGTTCCGCCCGTATTACTATTAGAGCTATTTGAGTACCATTGGTAAGTTGGCGTAACGGCTGAACTATTTAAGCTTACGGTCATGGTAGTAGCTGTACCTCCCAAACAAACTGAACTGGATGCCGGTTGCGTTGTTATGGATGGAGCAGGATTGACATTGATTATATAATTGAATGGGCTACCGACACAGCCGTTAAACGTTGGTGTAATCACATAAGTAACTGTACCCGGATTTGTATTGGTTGTAACAATAGTTTGCGCCGGAATTGTTGCACTTGAACCAGAAGCTGCAAAACCGGTTATGCCGGCGGTTGCGGTTGCGGTCCAAGTGAAAGTTGTTCCGGTAGGATTGGCTGTTAAGTTAACCGGAGTAGTTTGTGAGCCCGAACAAATAGTTTGACTTGTCACGGTATTGGTAATTACCGGGGCAACATTCACCGTAAAGCTTTGATTGGCGGTATTGGAAACACCACATTCGTTTGTAGCTGTAAAAGAGACAGTGTAAGGTCCTCCGGTGGGATAACTAACAGTACCCGGATTTAAAGCAGTAGACGACGATGGTGTTCCGCCGGGGAAACTCCAAGCATAAGTTAAAGTCCCACCTGTTGGGGCACAATTCGTAACGGTTCCGACGGGTGTAATATTAGCACTTCCACAGGCATTATTTATTGGCGCAACAGCTACTGTCGGTGGTTTTTTGACGGTTACCGTTTGAGTGGTATTGGTGGTTCCGCAAGCATTAGTTACAGATAATTTTATGGTGTAGGTTCCGGATTGAGTAAAATTAAATGTAGCATTGGCAGTAGTTTGGTTAGGTATCGGAGTTATACTAGTACCACAAAACGCGGGAGAGTATGTTACTTCCCACAGGTAGGTTGGTGTTGAACATTGATTGGCTAAATTGGTTGAATTGGTTGCGTTTACCGTTAAAGGGGCACAGCCAGCGGTGGTATTTAGGGTGAATTGGGGAGTTAAGGTTGATTGTACACAGATAGTTTTTGTCTCAGTATCAATTCCACATTTATTACCTGTTTTGATTGTTATAGTGTATGTTCCAGGTGTAGTGAATGTAATACAAAGATTATCAGATCCGGAAAGCCACAAACTAAAATCGTTTGATGAAAAATCGTTACCTAATGAACTGCCTGCTGCAATATTAAAACCTGTCGAAGGTGTAATCGACCAAACAATAGATGGAGTAGAACATATGTTACTTATAACCTGGTTTCCTTGTGATGTGTTGGTAAGGCAGACTTGGTTATTAACACATGCTGTTTGAGGAGAATTAAAATTTGCTTGTGGGTTCGCTGATACATATATAGGTACCACACCAACAGACGAGGTACTACATGGATTTGTTGCGACAATATTCGCTGAAAATGAATTTGGATAAGAGTTACTTCCATCAGAGCTTGTCGTACCACAAGAAGAAGTAGTAAATGTATGTGTTACACTTGAAGGTGGAGGATGATTAAAAACTTGCGGAGCGGATCCATCGTTGAATGATACAGTATATGTAGTTCCAGGCGGATTATTAGAAGTTCCAGTAATTGGAAAGGTTAGAGAGTTTGCATTACAAATATCTGTATTACCTGGATTTCCTAATGATACTGCAGGGTTTGACCCTACAAAAACAACAAAAGTTCTAGAAATTGAACAACCGTTATTTCCATTGATAGTGTAAGTCAAATACCAAAGTCCAATTTGATAAGTATGCGTTAAACTTGTCCATGAATTACCAGTAAAATTAGGAGTTGAATCCCCCCAGTCAATGGTGTAGCTTGTATTAGTACTGGTTGTCGTTGAGGTATTAGTAAATGTAAATTGAGACGAAGTATTACTACAAACTCTAAATGCTGCAAAACCTCCAAAAGTTGAACCAGACCCTGTTCCACCCATATTAGCATTGGGTTGAGGATTAACCGTTATTGTCACACTTCCCGATACATTGACTGGATTGGGTGGTGCTTGAGAATCTTCAACACTCACAAGAGTATAGGTAAATACACCCGCAACGCTTGTATTTGCCGATACGTTAACGGAGTTGTTATTTCCATTTGTAGTAACAGTTAAATCAGCTCCATTGTTAATTTTATAAGTAAACGTATAAGGCGCCGTTCCACCACTACCCGTAAAAGTGATCACCGGACTGGCTGAATTTTGACAAACAGTAGTTGTTCCTGAAATGGTAGCTGAAGGAGCCAGCAATTTTGTTTTCTCTGTTGCAAACCCAAACTGACAAAGAATAAATAAGATAGAGACAATGTAATTTTGTTTCATAAATTTTATGAGTATTCGTTTTTTAAAAGCTTTGGGGGAGCAATATTAGATAGTGAACTGGTTTTAATACAACTAGTTGGACAAAAATAATCAAATTTTCCTATCGGATTATCCTTTGAAATTTAATTCACAAGTTCTTTCGTATCCATATTTTTTCCTTTGATGATTGTAGCCGATTGGTGCGTTTAATTCTGTTTTCATAAAGGTTAAATAGTTGTAGACTGTTCGAACAGATATCCCTAATTTAAGAGCAATCTCTTTGGAATTTCCGGCACGATTCGATTCTAGAAGCTCGTGTATTTTTATGATTATTCTGATATCCACATTACAATTTTAAGAAGTCGGGCTGCAACCTGAATGCAGACTAGATATTTCTCAAAATTAGAGGTCACGAAAATGGATTCCTTACGGAAAACCGTAAAGCAATGAAAATTCTTTGGCTAAGCAATTCCCATATCCTTAGCTATGGCAATTAAATGAACAGTATTATTGGCTCTGAAGTGGTCTTTGAGTTTGCTCAATCGTTTTTCGATGGCACTTTTACTGTTGGGGGTAATGCCTAACTCTTTGAAGCGTTGTTCCAATGCGTCTTGGGTAACGCCGATGGACAATTGTTTAATGAGCTCTACATCAAAATCATCTATCTCTCGAGTCGATTTGTCTCTTAAAACATGTTTTACAGTAGGGGATAAGTAAACCTCATTACTTTGACTAAGTTGCAGTATGGCTTCATTGAGTTGTGTTATGCTGTTTCGTCCTTTTTGCACATAAGCATTAACTTTATATTTCTCCAATAAAGTTTTGATTTTAAAACCTTTGTCTTCAATAGAATAAACGATAATTTTTAACTCCGGTTGTAATGATCGAATGTGACTGATGGCTTCATCGCCTGAGGTAAGGATGACTTCTCGATGATCGGGTTCAAAAGACAAATCGGTTATAAATAGGTCATACGGTTCGCCCGAATTCAAAGCCTTTTTAATTTTCAATAGGGCATCATCACAATATTTGACATGGTCTATGTGTGCGACTTTCAAATGATTCATTGCTTGAATCACAGCGATATTAATACTGTCAATATCCTCGGCGACTAATACTTTTTTAAACATGCTTTACTTAGGAATTTGAATAATGACTTTAAAACCTTTATCGGTTTCATTATCAAAAGTAAGAGTTCCTTTTAAGGCAAGAATACGGTTTTCCGCATTTTGCAATCCTTTTTTAGTGAAATCATTGCTTGCGATTCCTTTTCCGTTGTCGGAATACTTGATTTCAATTCCTTTGGAGGAGCTCGAAAAGGCTAATAACACTAAGTTGGCATCGCTGTGTTTTTTCATGTTCACCATTAATTCTTGCAACACCCTGTAGATGGCATTCTTGGCTGAAGCATTGACTTTATTCCAATCCAGCGGCGGGCTGTTCTTGAGGATAATGTTAACCGTTTCACTATTAAAACTATTGATTAAATCCTGAAGAATACTCTCAAATCTTTCATCGGTAGGTATGGCACTGTTGCTTCGGGAAATGTCTCTGGCTTTACCATAGATAGCATCTAAATTTTCCAATAGCTCCTCTTTTTTCCCAGGTTTTTCTAAGTCTTGCGTTTCGGCAAACGTCATGGTTTTAAAAACATCGTTTGCCAATTCATCGTGAATTTTTTTGGCAATACGGTTTTCCGTGTCTTGTACGGAATGCCGGAGTCGTTTTTGATTTCGCTTTCGAATCAATATAATTAACATCATAAATACCAGCACCAGTAATATAGCAATAGTCAAAGTCCATTCTTTTTGTCTTTTGTATCGTTCTTTTTCTTCCAGTGCTTTTTGGGAGTCGTATTTGATTTTGGCGAATTGATTCTTGGCCGTTTGTCTGGCTTTTTTCAGACTGTCTGATAAGGTGATTTGTTGCAATGCCAAACTTTTAATTTCTTGAGGTTTGCCACTTGAAATCATAAACTTTAGCGCTTCCAAACGATCGTCCGGACTTTTAACGGATTTTGCAACCTCGTAAGCTTTTTGCGCATAATCAAAAGATAGCTTGGCATCAGAGTTTTGATAGTATTCAGAGAGATGCATGTAGGATGCGGTTAAGTCTCGAGGATTATTTAAACTATCTCTCAAGACAAGCGCTTGGTTTAAGTATTTTAAGGCGTTGCTATTATCGGATTTAAAATAGGCGTAACCCAAATTATCCAATACTCGGGCATAATGGTTTACTTCTTTTTGCAGTACATTATTGTTGGCTATTTCGGATAATATTTCAATAGCTTTTTTGAAATCGTTTTTAACCAAATGAACTACCGCAATGTTATTTTTTATAATGCTTTTGTCAATTTCATTTAAAGTATCACTATAGCATTTATTGTAGTATTTAATGGCCTCGTCATAATTGTATAGTTCTTGGTATACTATGCCTAATGTATTATAGATATGCGGTAAATATTTAGGTGTGTCACAATTCTTATAGGCTTCAGTGGCAGTGGCTTCAGCTCCCGAAAAATCACAAAAAACTCTTTGGATTTCTGCCATCTGATAAAGTGCATATACTTTTTGCTCCTTACTTGAAGCTACTCGATTGGCTTTCTCATAGTAGTAAAATGCACTGTCATACTTCTGCCCATTCAAATAATCATAGGCCTTATGAGTATAACCAGCATAATCCTCACTATTGTTGTCATTCATTTGATTTCCTTGATTACAAGAAAACAACATCAGACAAAATAGAAATATCGGGGAAATAAACCTTTTGAGTATCATTCCCCGAAATTATCAATTTAATTCAGATGTTTAGAACTTCTGCAAAAAAAAATTAAGGTTTTGGCGGTGGAGGAGGAGTTAATCCACTGGTTTGTCCACCGGTATCATTTGCATTGATTTCAGTTGCATTTTGGTCTGTAATCGGGTCAGTAGTACATGATGTCACAGCAAATGATGACAACATAAAAAGAGAGAATATGAATAACTTTTTCATGATTTAAAAATTTAAAAATTGGACATAGGTGTGGCTGTTCGGGTACTGCCCGAAGCTGTTGCAAAGACAAAAGCCATTGCGAAATCGTAGTATTTGGAATACTGTTTTGGGAAGTGAAGTGCGCTGCTACAGTACCGTCTGTTTATACTTCCCGAATAAATTTTCGGAACTGCATAGCGTCACTTTGTAAGAACTAGTTTTGTACATTTGTTCTTATCGCGAAATAGAACAAGAACTAATTCTAAGGCAAAGGAATGGGGTTTTTGTTGCAGTGTTTATAAGGAATTCCGGTATTTCCGGTATTTCCTGATGTTTCCTGAAAAATCCTGACCCAATATGAAACAAGATGACTTTGAAGATTACAAAAAGGCTGTAAAGCAATATTATGAAAAGGAAAAGGAAGGCAACTTTTCTAGTTTTTTATTGCAACCCAGTAGGGCTAATTTGAGAAAGTTATGTGTCGAGCGTTTTAAAGAAAATACCAATTCGGATGACTTGAATACTTTCGCAATTTTTATGGGATTTGAGTTTAAACCGGAACACAGAAACAGGCTTAAAGAAAGTACCGATCGATTTAGAACCATTGAAAATTTTTTAAAAGGAACTACTGATAGTAACGATCTCGAAACTATAAATTTGACCGCTATTTTAGTTGATTTTCCATCCAGACCTTTTTTAAAATTTGTAAAGCATCAAAACGGTCAAAAATATGTTCCAACTGATTTTAAATTAGGAGAGGAAGTAAATAAGCATGAGACAATACAACCAAAACAGATAGAAAAGCGGGCTAGTAAAAGAAATAAATTGATTTTAGGGCTATTGGGTTTTATAGCCTTGTTTTCAATAGGGTATACCGCGAAGAGTTTAGTGCTGCCTCATAAAGAATGTATGCAATGGCAGGAGGATAGGTATGTTGAAGTAGATTGTCAAAGTGAAACGTCTAATTTGTATTCGTCATCCTCTGTAATTCCTTATGACGATAACATCTCAAAGTTGAAAAAATTGACAGTAACGGACACCACAACTTTTTTTAATGGCGATAAAGCGATAATCTGGTACAGTAAAGTAAATGGTTATCCTGAGTTTTTCAATGGTCCGGGATTTCATCCTGCAACCGGTAAAGGCCTGAGACCTGTGACGGATTATATTATAGATAAGTATGTAAAAAAGTAGATTCTTATTCTGCTGATTTCCGCATTCGTTTAATAGTTCAAAACATGAAACAAAATAATGTTTCATATGTTTTGTTTTTAAAAACAATTCCCAAGAAAGTTATAATTATTTTATTCTTGCATTATATCGTTTTTAATCTCCAAAAAACCTCTTTTTGGCGAGATTGATTTTTAAAAAAACAACTCTTATTAAAAAAACAAGGTTTATTGAAAACACAATCATTATTAAAAACATCGCAACAAAAATTTAAATTCTGCTATTAATTTTCGTGTGTTTACATTGTATATTTGGTTGTGTTAAAACCTGAGTGACCTATAGTTTTACCCAAGAAAATGCTTGCACTGTCAACTCTTGTAAATACTGATATTCTATAAAGGGTTCACAAACCTCTATTTCGTTGAAAAAAAACTTCAAGGAAACTTGAAGGTTTTTTTATTCCTCACAGTGCAATTAATGTTTTCTCTCTTAAATTTTATCCCACATCAAGAAGCATTTCATTACTTTTACATTTCTAATGGTTACTCTCATGAAAAGATTGTTGCTACTGCTATTGCTTCTTCCGTACCTCAGTCCGGCACAAATACCCGAATACTATTCCTCCATTGATTTTACCCAAACCGGAAACAACCTAAAGAACCAATTAACAACTTTAATCACTAATACTCATACAACTTTTTTACCCTATACAGCATCAGGAACTATAGATACTTGGGACGCCTTATCGCTTACAGATTTAAACCCAAACAATACTAATAATGTCCTGTTAATATATGGTTGGAATGACTCCGATACCGATCTGACAAACGATTATTCTCGTGATAAAAACTTATCCTGTCACAACTCTTCTTGCAGTGGCTTGTGGTCAAGAGAACATGTGTTTCCCCGTTCATTGGGCACTCCGAATTTAGGCTTTGAATTCGCAGGTTCTGATGCTCACAACCTTAGGGCAATAGATGCATATAGAAACGAGACAAGAAGTAATCTTATGTACGAGGCAGCACCAAGCAATGTTATGTCCTATGTAACGCCATACGGCAATTGGTACCCCGGTGATGAGTGGCGTGGCGATGTAGCACGAATAATAATGTATATGTATGTTCGTTATACAACACAATGTGCACCCAATGTTGTTGGAGCAGGGATTAATACCTATTCTACAGATATGCCGGACGTGTTTTTGCTTTGGAACAGTCAAGATCCGGTATCGCAATATGAAATCAACCGAAACAATATTCTAAATGACTTACAAGGGAACCGAAATCCTTTTATAGATAATCCTTATTTGGCTACCATTATTTGGAATGGTCCGCAAGCGACAAATACCTGGGAAGAACTTTCTATTAATAACAATACGTTTTCAAACCTTGTTTTATACCCTACAGTTACACAAGGCATAATTCACCTCTCAAGTAACAATCCCAATTACACTTACCAAGTATATAATACCGTTGGTCAATTGGTAAAGTCTAGTAACACTTCTGAAACCATAGACATTTCAAACAATCCAAAAGGAGTATACTTTATCAAGGTTCAAGCTGACGACCTCAGTAAAACCTATAAGATTATCTTGAATTAGTAGTCGGCTATTGTATTAATCGTTCAAGAAACTGCGTTTTAAGAAGGTTTTAAATGTTTTAATTTAATCAACAGCTTTCTAATTCATCATGGGATTAGATAAGGAGAGATTTCTTTTTTTTATTCAGATAGTATTATCTTAGACGTTTTAATTGGAGATAAAACAGTAAATTGGTTTTAAAATTAATACGCTTTATTTAATAGCATGAAAATCGCCCTTTTAGACGACAACCTCGAACAATTAGAAAAAAATCAAAAGTTTTTGCAGACTCTGCCTGTAGAAATTGTGACGGCGTCAACCACGGCTAAAGGATTTTTACAAGAAGTGAGAGCCTCTAAACCTGATGTATTGGTATTGGATTTGAATTTAGGTGATTCGTACATGACCGGAATGGAGGTGGCTTTTGAGTTAAAATTGCCGGTACTCTTTGCCAGTAGTAACACTCCCGAATATGTTAGGGATATGGAACGTTTGAAGCGTGAGGAACTGTTGTGTGTAGATCATATTACCAAGCCTTTTACGGAAATTGAGTTTCAAAAGACTTTTGCCCGTTTTTTGCAAGAGATAAAGTTCTTTGGGAATCAAAATCATGTAATGCTTGATTTAGGGCAGCAGAAACGCTCCAAAATAGCTGTTGATTCGATAGTGTTTTTAGCCGCTGACAAGGCCAGTGGTGCCGAATCGAACAACAAACAAATTTATTTTAACAACAGAAAATCGGAGATTTTAATTGATTTTTCTTTTACTAAAATGGAAGAGAAAGGTTTGTTGAAATCTCATTTTATTACCATTCACAAATCGTTTAGGGTGAATGTTAATCATATTAAACACTACAATAAAAAAGAAGAGCATGTTGAGGTAGATGTATATCATGCATCCGGTAAAACCGAAACTAAAAGGTTGCCGGTTTCTGAAAATTACCAGTCGGTTTTAAAATCGTTGATTAAATAACCGCTCTTATTGCTCAAAATACCGCTTTTGTTCTTACCAATTAGCTGATATGATTCCGGATTATATCAGCTTTTTTTTTCTCTTGACTTTTGGTTTGTAATTTAAAAATCAAATGATACCAACAGTCAATTTTCACTTATGGGAACCGTGTAACATGCGTTGCCACTTTTGTTTCGCCACTTTTCAGGACGTTAAACAAACTATTTTACCAAAAGGGCACCTGCCCAAAGAACAAGCTATTGCAGTAGTTGTTGCTCTTGCCCAATCCGGTTTTAAAAAAATCACTTTTGCCGGTGGAGAACCCACTCTTTGTCCGTGGCTTTTTGATTTACTAGTTACGGCTAAAAAGGCCGGAATGACGACCATGATTGTGACTAACGGTACCAATCTTACTGATGCTTTTCTCGAAATTAACAAACCGTACTTGGATTGGATAACGTTGAGTATTGACAGTTTGAATACTGCAACTAATATAAAAACCGGACGAGCTAAATCGGGTAAAAAAGCGATTGAATCCACAGCATATTATGAGCTTGTTGACAAGATTAAGGCTTATGGTTATCGATTAAAAATCAATACTGTAGTAAGCGCTGAAAATAGCCGTGAAATACTGATTGATTTTATTGAATACGCGCAACCAAGTCGTTGGAAAATCTTTCAGGTATTGCCTATAGTCGGACAAAATGATATAAAAGTTGATGCGTTTCTGATTTCATCAGACGACTTTAATCAATTTCTCGAGAATAACCGCACTAAGACGGATAACAAAATAGTGTCGGTCCCTGAGACAAATTCTCAAATGAAGGGCAGTTATGTTATGGTTGACCCGGCGGGTAGATTTTTTAATAACGCAACAGGAAAGCATTATTACAGTCATCCTATTCTTGAAGTCGGTTGTAAAAATGCTTTGGAACAAATGTCGTATGATGCCTTAAAATTTGAAGAACGTGGTGGTTTTTATGATTGGGAGACCAACCCAAAAGTAGCATAAAACGCGGAAGCCGAAAAGCGAACAGAGTAGGTAAATTAAAACTAACAAAAAATGAGTAAATCAAAATCAAATTTGGGAGCCAACAAAGGAAGCAGCTCCAAACCAAGTAGTGCTTCAAGTCCAAAATCTAATCCTAATTATCCCAGTACAACGGGTAACAAGTCAGGTAAGGGAAGAGGCAATACACCTAAGTAATTATTAATTCATCAACCTCAATGGTTTTTGCTGTTGAGATTATAAAAAACTACATTATGAACAAACTTAATATTAAAGCTTTCCGTGTTGAAGGCAAAAGCAAAGAAGCAATTATTAACCTTGTTTCTCAATTTCCCTTCTATGCAGCTGACAAAGAGGTGAATTGCAATAAAAGAAAACGTTGGGTTATAAATCCGGAACAATTATCGGGTGAGCATATCTCCAAACTATTTATCCATGATGAAATGATAGTTGGGTTTGAATTTAGCGACTCTTTTGGTAAAGACTTGCAATTGCATTTTATAACGCGGGAATTGCAATTGGTGGAGGTTTATGAATTTCCGCTTTTAGCAAGTCATAAAACAATACCTTTTATGAAGAAAATAATTAACAAAGAACCTTTGCAGTTTCATTGGAAAAATACCATTCAATTGCACCATAAGTTCGCTCATCCTTTTTTTAGAAATGTGTTGGGATTTAGAAACACTGATTTTTTGATTCGTCCGGAAGATGTAGGATTGACTTTTCCGTATCAACATCCTGAATTTCTCAAGGTTAAGGAACCCGTGTTATTGATTGAAAACTTGTATTTCAAAGGAAGCGATTTGATTGCGTACAAAGTATTTAATCCGATAGCCTATGAATATAAAATGGTTTGGTCTATGGCATTTTATGAGTATTTAAAGAATTTAAAAACAATACATTAAACCGTAATATTTTTAGAATGCATTCAAATACGATAGATTACACGAGTAATAAAAAAGGAGCCTCGGGCTCCTTTTCTTATTCTACCATCCCACCAAGGGCTTTAAACAACAATATGTTATTTCTTGTGTTTTCTTCTTTAAAACGCAAGAAGTCTAAATCGGCTTGGATTTTGTTTTTCCGGGCGTTGATTAATTCAAGGTAATTGGCGTATCCTGTAGCATACAAATCGTTGGATACTTCCACCGCTTTGGTCAAGTGGTTTACTTCTTCACGTTTTAATTGCATCACGCGTTCGTAGATTTCGATTTGTTTGAGCACCGCTTGCAATTCGTTAAAGGCTGTAGTTATTGTTTTTTGGTAATTTAAAAATGCAATTTCCTGTTCCCCATTGGCTATGGCAAACTCTTGTTTTAGTTGTCCTTTATTGAATACAGGCAGTATCAATCCGCCGAGTAATTGTGACGCTAACGACCCGGGCTTGAACAAGGTTTCCGAAGAAAAGGCATTGTAGCCCATGAAGCCATCGATTTGTAATCTTGGATAAAAGGCTGCCTTTGCTGCTTTTGCATCGGCTCTGGAGGCTTCTAACTCGTAATAGTAAGCCATGACATCGGGTCTGGAATTGATAATTTCAGTCGCCGGGATATTTGTATTTAAGATATCGAAGTTGCTGTTTAACAACTCTTTTCCTCTTACGATGTCGCCTTCATAATTGCCGATAAGGGTGCGAAGCGCTTTTTCCACCTCAATAATGTCCACTTTTAAGTGTTCCACTTCGGCTTCGATGTTTTTGTTTTGCGCTTTTAGTTGTTGCACGGCCAACTCGGTCGCTTTTCCTACGGTACGTTGAGCGGCAATAATTTCGTAGGCGCGCAATTGTAAGCGGTAATTTTCTTGATAAATGATTAAGTTGTTGTCTAACTTTACCAATTCGTAATACAACATCGCAATGTTGGTAAACAGCTCTATTTTTAAGAGTTTCACACCTTCGTTAGACGCTAAAAAGCGTTTTTGAGCGGCTATGGATTGGTTTTTCAATCGGCCCCACACGTCGGCTTCCCAACTGCTACGGGCGCCTATCCAATAGTTGGGGGTGAAGCTACGGTTTATTTTTTGGTCTTGGGTAATGTTCTGCGACAGATTCGTGTCGAAGTTCCCCACACCTTCCATGGTATAATCTCCGTAACGAGTACCCGATGCAATAGCGCCTAGTTCCAGTGAAGGTAAGCGGTTTCTTTTGGCACGTTTCAGGATGCTATTGGCCATTTCTACTCGTTGTTGGGCAATCAGATAGTCGGGGTTGGCGGCAACGGCTTGGTCAAACAGCGCTAACAAATGCGGATCGTTGAAATAGGTGCGCAATTGCAGTTTTTGGAATTCCGTTTTATTTTCAGTCGTTACGTTGTTGATTTCCGGGATCGGTTTGGCTTGTTTTAAGTCGGCCACTCTCGGCGTAACGCAAGATACCGCCAGCAATGCCAAAAGCGGCAATACCGTATATTTAGTTATTCGTTTCATTTGATTTTTTGTTTTCTAATTTGGCAAAAAAGATATATAGTCCCGGAATGATGACCAATCCGAAAACCGTACCGATTAACATACCTCCGGCAGCGGCATATCCGATGGATTGGTTACCTACGGCACCCGCACCTGAAGCCAAACACAGCGGAATCAATCCGGCAATGAAGGCAAACGATGTCATTAAGATAGGACGTAAACGCTGTTTGGCTCCTTCGATAGCTGCGGGGATAATCTCAAATCCTTCTTTGTTTCGGGCGATAGCAAATTCTACAATCAGAATGGCATTCTTGGCGAGCAATCCGATGAGCATTACTAAGGCTACTTGGGCGTAAATGTTGTTGGCTAAGCCTACCAAAACGAGGGTAATGTACGAACCGAAAATTCCCGTTGGTAAACTCAATAATACCGGCATTGGTAACAAGAAACTCTCGTATTGTGCGGCTAATAACAAGTAGACGAACAGCAAACACACTAGGAAAATAATGGTGGTTTGATTCCCCGAAAGGATTTCTTCCCGCGTCATACCCGACCATTCTATGTCGAAACCACGAGGAAGGGTTTCCTGTGCTACGCGTTCTACTGCTGCAATGGCGTCTCCCGAACTGTAGCCTTCTGCAGGCTCGCCGTTAATCATGGCCGACATGTACATGTTATAACGCGTCAGTACTTCCGGACCATAGACACGCTCTATGCGGATGAAGGTAGAAAAGGGCACCATTTCGCCGTTCTCGCTCTTGGCGTATAAGTTTAAGATGCTTTCCGGCGTATCGCGGTGTTCCGGACTCGCTTGTACCATTACTTTGTACATCTGACTAAAGCGTATGAAGTTAGTGGCATAATACGACCCTAACATCGTTTGCAATGTCGACATTGCATTGTCTACCGAAACCCCTTTCTTCGCCGCTAAATCGTAATCGATATGGATGAGGTATTGCGGGAAGGTCGCATCAAAACTGGTAAAGTTGTTTTGAAGTTCGGGTGCTTTGTTCAGTTTATCGATAAACGCTTTGGTGATTTTATCGGTGTTTTCGATTTTACCGCCGGTACGGTCTAACAAACGCAATTCGTAACCACTCGTATTTCCGAATCCGGGTACTGTAGGCGGTGCAAACACTTCGATTTGGGCATCAGCAATTTCATTGGTTTTCTCGGTTAATTCGGCTATTAAATCGTCTACCGATTTTGAACGCTCCGACCAGTCGCTCATGTTAATCATCGCCATACCGTAGGACGAACCGGCAATTTCGGTCACGATACTGTAACCCGCCAGCGTGGTTACGTTTTCTACGCCTTCGATTTTTTGTGCCATAGCGGTGATTTCATCCAATACTTTTTCGGTACGCTCTACGGTCGCACCTTGTGGCGTGGTTACACTCACGTATACCATTCCTTGGTCTTCCATTGGGATGAATCCGGTAGGTAATATTCTCGTGGTTAAGAACGTTAGTACGATAAACGCAAATAAAATACCGAAAGTCACTATAGTTTTGGTGGCGAATTTCGATAGGATGCCGGTGTAGCCATTGGTTAACTTCTCAAATCCGTTATTGAATTTACGAAAGAAATTGTCTAAAGCTCCTTTCTTTTTGTGATGATTGTGAGGCTTTAAGATAATGGCACATAAAGCAGGTGTTAAGGTTAAGGCATTAATACCCGAGATGACAATACTAATCGCCAAGGTTAAAGAAAACTGACGGTAGAATACGCCCACAGGTCCACTCAGGAACGCTACCGGAATAAACACGGCCGACATTACAATGGTAATGGCGACTACTGCTCCTGCAATCTCTTTAGTCGCTTCGATGGTGGCTTGAAGGGGAGGGGTACCGTCTTCCATTTTAACATGGACGGCTTCTACCACTACGATGGCATTATCCACCACAATCCCAATGGCTAATACTAAAGCGAATAAGGTTAATAAGTTGATGGAGAAGCCTAACATTTGCATGAAGGCAAACGTACCTACCAAAGCCACAGGTACAGCCAGTACCGGAATGATGGTCGATCGCCAATCCTGGAGGAACAAAAACACTACCAATCCAACCAGAATAAAGGCTTCAAGTAAGGTCATTAAAACTGCACTGATGGAAGCATCTAAGAAACGCGATACATCGTACGCCAAGCTGTAATCCATACCCGGAGGGAAAGAAGTTCCTTTGAGTTCCGCCATTTTGGCTTTTACCTTTTCGATTACTTCCGAAGCATTTGAACCCGGACGTTGTTTCATCATGATGGAGGCCGATGGCTTACCGTTGGTTTTAGAAACCATTCCGTAGTTCATGGCGCCAAATTCTACTTTTGCAATGTCTTTTAAGCGCAGTATGGTTCCTTTTGCATCGGATTTGATGGCAATATCTTCATATTGTTTTGGGTTGAAGAATTTACCGGTGTACTTGATAACGTATTGTAATTGGCTAGACGTTTTGCCCGATGTTTCTCCAACCTTTCCGGGCGCTGCCGAGATGTTTTGTTTTTGGAGGGCTTGGATTACCTCGTCTGCCGAGACGTTGTACGAATGCATGCGTTGTGGATCCAACCAAACACGCATAGAATATTCTTTTTGGCCCATGATTTCAGCACGGCCTACACCATCGATACGCTTTAATTCTTGAAGAATGTTGATATCGGTAAAGTTATAGATGAACTGCTCGTCTTGACTTTCTTCGGTACTGGTGATGTTTAAGTACATCAACATACTGTTTACCTCTTTTTCGGTGGTCACTCCCGCGCGAATTACTTCTTCGGGAAGCTCGTCTAAGATGGTAGTTACCCTGTTTTGCACGTTTACGGCTGCCAAATCGGGATCAGTTCCGACTTCAAAAAAGACTTGGATAAGGGTCAATCCGTCGTTGGACGTTACGGTTGACATGTAAGTCATGCCCGGAACTCCGTTGATGGCACGCTCTAAGGGTAAGGCTACCGCATTGGCAGATACTTCGGCATTGGCACCCGTATATTTAGCAGTTACTGTTACGGATGGTGGTACAATATCCGGGAATTGCGTAATCGGCATTTGGAATACCGCCATCAATCCCAATAACACGAAAAAGATAGAGATCACCAACGAAAGTACCTTTCGTTTTATAAACATTTCTACCATGATGATTAGCGTATTTTGGAGGTTGATTTTACTTTGATAACATCGCCATCACGCAACGATTGAGTGCCTTCTAGCACAATAACATCCCCTAGTTTTAAACCAGAAGTTACAATGTAGGATTCGCGTAGGGTAGAGCCGATTTGAATGTTGGTCATTTTTACTTTTTGGTCTTGACCTACCACAAAGACATAGGTTTTATCTTGGATGGAGAAGGTGGCTTTTTGCGGAATGATAATCGCATTTTCTTCTCTTTCAGAAATGACCAGCTTACCGGAAGTACCGTGTTTGATAAGACGGTCCGGGTTGGGAAACATTACTTTGTAGCGGATAGAACCCGTAGCCGGATCGATTTCACCTTCGGCTGTTTTTAATGTCCCTCTAAAATCGTAGTGTTCTTGGTTGGGCAAAATTAACTCGATTTTTTGGTGCTTGCCTATTTTTTCCTCTGCAATCAACTCGAAATACAAATTCTCCGGAATGGAGAAGTAGGCATATACTTCGTTTAGTTGTGATAGGGTGGTTAATAAGGCGCCGTTTTCGACCAAACTTCCCTCTTTTAAAGGAATCACGTCGATTACTCCATCAAAAGGGGCAACAATGTTGGTAAAGGATATTTTTTGTTGCACGGCTCTTAATTCGGCATCTACATAGGCACGTTTCGCTTTGGCAGACGCTAATTTTGCTTTCGCCATATCCAACTCGTTACTTGCCACGAAATCTTTGGCAAACAAAGCTTTGAGCTGATTTACTTCAATTTCAGCGATGCGAATATCGGCATCGGCTTGTTGTAAACTGGCCATGACTTTGTTTAGTTCCATGCGCAGTTCGGCATCGTTCGTTTTGAACAAACGCTGTCCTTTTTTTACAAATTGTCCTTCGTTGACGAAAATTTGTTCGATAATCCCTGCAGCTCTTGAGCGGATTTCGATGTTCTTTTTGGCTTGAATATCCGCTACAAAGCTGTTTTGGATTAAGGTGTCTTTGTGTTTTATGGTAATGACAGGAACGTTTTTCCCCTGTTTTTCTTTTTTATTTGAGTTGTCGCTACACGACGCGGTTAGTCCCAGCACTATAAGTGCTACAACCTGGTATATCTTTTTCATGTGATAAGAGTTAGTAAAATTTTAAAAAATAAACGCCTTAAAAAGGTTATTTTCTAAAACAATTGCAGCAGGTGCAAGTAGGATTTACGCTTACACGTAAAAGAGAATGATGGTTGCGGTTTTTGCTCATTTCCAACTAGGAATCTTTTTATTGGAATAGCGGTTGAAAGACTCTCGTTTTTAACGACACCTTTGAAGAAGTAGTATTCTTTAACATCGCCACGGGCCACTGCAGAGACATCTTCAAATTTGTCCAATACATTTTTAAAGGAATGATCGGAGCAATCCAAAAGAAGGGATGCAGTAATTAAAAAAGCCAATAATAGGACAAACCTTGACCTTAAAGTTTTCATTAGGGGCGTGCAATTTTGTGGCAAATCTAGTCCGAAGGATTATGTTTCACAACAATACTTAGAAAATTTTAACAGATGTTATTTGTTTTTGAATTGGCGGGCGACCGCTGAAAAAAATCCTTATATTTGAGCAACCCTGTAAATCTACTTTCCCTTGAACAAACTCAAAATAAACTTTTTAGGTACCGGCATAGAAATCAAACGGATTCTATTGCCTGAGGACGTTTTGGAGCAATGGAAAGGGATTTTAAAATCTAAAAGAACAATTACCGAAGCGTTGTTGGATCCTTTCTTTTTTTACGAGTTAAAGGATAAAAAATACATCAGCTTGGAAGATTTACCCGCGGAGCAATGTAACGGTATCATCAACTTGCCTAGAAGCCAGATTGAATTTTGGTTGAATAGGAGAAAAGTGTTTAAAATGAATACGCATGAACTTTTTAACGAGAATTTGTTGTTCCCGCTTTTCAACATTGAACGAATCCCAACATTTACAGAAGCCAAAGGTATTTATGTCTTGCAACACGAAATAGGTACGGTTGGTAATTATGAATTGACTATTGACAAAGAAAAGCTCAATATTGATGATTTTACTTTTGAAATTGGCTCCTGCATACAGTCGACTTTTATCAAAAGTATCAAGTTCCAAAACCAAGATTTCGAGTTGGTGAAAAAGGATACAATGATTACCTATCAGACTGGTTTTGAGGTTTACTGATTGAAAAACAACTTTTCTTCAATCAGGATCCAAAACGCCAAGTACTCTTGGACCGAAAATAGTGATGGAACCGAAGAGCATTGTTATGAATTCAAAAAATAGATTTGTTTGAAGCACCGGCTTTGAGAGTTCAGCTGGCTGCAAAACGTTAATCGACGCGCTTTTATTTTTAGGTTTTCAATTTGTTTTAAGAAAATATTTTATCTTATCGGTAATAAGCGGTTTGACGGTTTCGCATAAAGCACTAGCCCGAAACGTTTGTTGTAATACCAAAAACTTGAGAGATGAGACTTTTATATTTAATTGTATCTATACTTTTTTTTAACTGCTTGTATGCGCAAACCAAATTCAAGGTTAGACAGGATGAAACTGAAACATGGAGAAGTATTTATTCTCTAATCGATGAAAAAGGGAAACAGCTTCGGGTATTGGATTCGTCCAAATACACAATGTCTTTTACCATTGATCATTATGGTTATTTTGCTGTTTTTGGAAAGAAAGGATTTTCCGGATGGGTTGCGATTGATGCCAATGAAAATATACTTTTCGAAGTGTACAATACCAGTCACGGTGAACCAAGTCCTGATTATTTAATTGAAAACAAAATCCGGATAATTGATGCCAATGCAAAAATTGGTTTCGCGAATGAAAAAGGCGAAGTAGTCATCAAACCGCAGTTTGAAATTGTTACATCGTTTCATAATGGGAAAGCAATTATTGGGGAGAAATGCAGAAAAGTTCCTTGGAATGCTCACGCAAATGAAGGTGATTGTCAACATTTCTCAATTGTTTGTGAGCGCTACGGCTACATCAATGACAAAGGCGAAATTTTAAAAATTGGAAATTACTCTTTCGAATATATAATGAATGAAATAGGTTGGAAGCCACACGTTCCCTACTAAAGTACTACAGTCAATTGAGGCAACAAGCATTGCAGGGTTTTATGTTCTTTAGAAAATACTCAGTCCGTTAAAATTCTCTTTTGCTTTGATTTTTCCAGTAAATTGACTTAAAAAAGCGTGTAGTGGCCAAACTTTGTGATAAATATTGCAATGAGGATGAAAAGTGAAATTAAATAAAAAGAAATGAAATTTTCAAGTATACTACAAACTAGTGGCGTAATAATTGGAGTTACAAGCACGGTCTTATTTCTTGTTACAAACGCAATAGAAAATGAATTCCTGTCAAAATTCAACAGTTTATCCAAAGCAATGATGATGTTGGGATTATTGTTTTATCTGACAGGGTTTTATTTTAAGAAAATAACAAAGAATTAGAGCCTATCACAACTTATGTTGTCTTTTATGGGTGTTTTTTATCCTATTACTTTGAGGATTACTAAAAAATCTCTCAAATGCTTTACCAATTAAATTCCTATTTATTTTTTACAACTTGCCTAAAGTATTTTGCCAATTCCAATAACAGCAACATAATTACGGCTCCTACTACTGAAGGAATAAAGTGTGCGAACCCCGGAAACTCAAAGGCAAAAATGTCTTTAAAAAACGGAATGGTGATGGTTAACAGTAATATGACAAAAGCGATTGTTGAAATGACGATTACCGCTATGTTTTTTTCCAATAACACTGAAACAAAATTTCGGGTATCTGATAGCGAGGAGAGGATTAAAAACACATTGCCAATGATTAAAGAAGAAAAAGCAATCGCTCTAATTTCGCCATCGGTGTGGCCTTCCTGAATGGAAATGGCGTAAACGTCTATCACCATGACCAATAACAATACTCCTTTAAACAAGCTGAACAATATTTTCGACCAACCAAAGAAGAGTTCATCTGACTTTCGTGGCGGTCGGTTCATGATTTTCTTTTCCTCTTGTTCTGATTCAAAAGCCACGGCACAAACCGGATCGATAATCAATTCCAGAAAAACAATATGAAGCGGCATAAGTAATATCGGCAACCACGAGAAAAAGGCCGGCATTAAAACCAAGCCGATAATAGGAATGTGGATGGCAATGATGTAGGACATCGCTTTTTGCAAATTGTCGAATATTCTTCGGCCCGAACGGATGGCATGAATGATGGACGTAAAATTATCATCTAACAAAACCAAAGCTGAGGCTTCGCGCGCTACATCGGTTCCCTTTAAGCCCATGGCTACCCCAATGTCAGCAGCTTTCAAGGCCGGAGCGTCGTTGACTCCGTCACCGGTCATGGCTACAATTTCACCATTGGCTTTGAGTGCTTTGACGATTTGTAATTTTTGTTCCGGAACTATGCGGGCAAAAATGTTGGTGTGCTTGATTTTTTGTTTCAATTCGTCCTCACTCATGTTTTGCAAATCGGTTCCGGTTAGGACATTTTCGTCATGCTTTAACCCGATTTGATTCGCAATACTTTTAGCCGTCGCGGGATAATCTCCGGTAATCATAATTACGTTGATTCCGGCCTCGTAACATTCTTTTAAAGCTTGAGGAACTTCGGGTCTGATAGGATCTTCAAAAGCCACAAAACCGGCGAAAGTAAAGTTGAAACCGCTTTGTTGTTCCGGAAGTGAATGGTTAGGGTTACTAGTAGCTGCAGCCAAGACTCTAAACCCTTTTTCGGCCAATTCCAATACTGTTTTAGTGTGAGTTTTGATTTCGGCTTCAGACAATTTACACAACTGATAAATGGCTTCAGGTGCGCCTTTGCAATATGCGGTTAGGGAATTGTCAACTCCTGATTGGAATACACGGGTCATGGCGAATAACTCTTTGCTCAACGGATATTCCTTAACCGGTTTTAAATGGGTTTGGGTTGCGTTTCCTTTTTCGTATTCGGTAGCAATTGCCTTTTCCATCGGGTCAATGGAATTATTAGCCGAGGCAAAGTGCAAGGCTTTTAGCAATTCGTTGGTATCCTTATTGTTGGTGTCGAATTCGCTTCGGAAATAAGTCGTATTGTTCACAAATAGGGCTGTCACTTCCATTTTATTTTGCGTGATGGTTCCGGTTTTGTCGCTACACAACACGGTGGCAGAGCCTAGTGTTTCAATGGCAGAAGTCTTGCGGGTCAACACTTTGTTTTTAGACAAACGCCAAGCGCCTAAGGCTAAGAAAATGGTGAGTACTACCGGAAATTCTTCGGGCAAAAGTGCCATTGCTGTGGCTAATCCGTTTAATAATGCTTTTAAAATATCACCTCTGGTGAAATAGAAAGCCGCTACAACTCCGGAACTGATGATGGCGCCTCCGATGAACAGATTGCGAATGAGTTTTTTCATTTCGCGTTGCAGGCGAGTGCTGTCCTCTTCGATGGCTTGTAGGGATGTACCGATTTTGCCAAATTGCGTTTTTATTCCGGTATGCAACACTTTGGCTAATCCTTTTCCTTGCACTACTAAGGTGCCGCTGTAGGCTTTGTTTTCGGTATTTTCATTTTTCAGCACCGGAACTGACTCACCGGTAAGTAATGATTCATCGATGGTAAGATGATTGCTTTCAAAAATAGCTACATCTGCCGGTACCCGGTCGCCTTCGTTTAAAATAATTACATCCTCGGGCACGACTTCTCTTCCTGAGATTCGGGTTTCTATGCCGTCACGAATAACCAATGCTCTCGGAGCGGAAAGTTGTCTTAAAGCTTCCAAAGATTTCTCCGTTTTTCTGTGCTGATAGAACGTAATGAAGATGATGACGAATACCCAACACAATAAAATGATTCCTTCGGTATAATCGCCCAAAACCAAATAGACTAAACCACAACCCAAGAGTAAGATGAACATAGGTTCTTTGATGACTTCCAAAGCAATTTGCCAAACGCTTTTGGGTTTTGCAGAGGGTAATTCGTTGTAACCGAAAGTTTTTAATTGCTCCGCCGCTTTGGCACTGGTTAATCCGTTTTTCATAGGTAAGGAAAGACTATAATGGAAAGGCGTTTTCAAATTATCGGTGTTATGCCGGTTGATTCAAATGTAGTCATAATTTTTGAACCGGTTTAATTGGAATCATGTTCCGGCTGTAGTTTAATTGTTGAAAAAGGTTTATTTGATTGTTAGTGAAATAGTAAGAATTAAAATATAAATCCAATAATGCTTCTGAAGATTATTTAAAGTATGGTGCCCGATTGTTTTTCTCGCAATCTTATAATGGTAATATAATTGTTTTTATCGAATTTACTACATTGAAGAGTGGGGTATCGGAAATGGAAATTTTTCATATTGAAGAGACTTCACCTGAGAAAATTAGAAGAATATATAAAAAATAGGCTAGCGAATTTTTTAGAAGAAATTACTAAGAGGGAACAATCTTCAAGTTCAAGTAATCCCATAGGATATAAATAAAAACTGCTGATAAACAGCCGTAACCGCTTTAGTCGGAATTTCGGGGTTTCAAGACTATTTTTCACTTAAAAACTTTACCTTTGTCGACTGTTAGCTGTTGGACAGCTTGGCTATAGCTTGATAGCTGTAAAAACGTTAGAACAACCTTATCTGAAAAAAGATTCAATACAAAATAGTATGAAAAATAAATTTAATCCATGGCATGACGTTTCACCAGGAGACAATTTACCTGAAATTGTTAATGGCATAATTGAAATCCCGAAAGGAACAAGAGCAAAATATGAACTTGACAAAGAGAGCGGCCTTTTACTTCTTGACAGAGTACTTTACTCTTCTGTTTACTATCCGGCTAACTATGGATTTATTCCGCAGACTTATTGTGATGACAAAGATCCGCTGGACATTCTTATTTTATCGCAAATTGACGTAGTTCCGATGTGTATTGTTCCCGCTAAAGTAATAGGGGTAATGCGAATGCTTGACAACGGAGAAGCAGACGACAAAATAATTGCTGTGGCTGCAGGTGACCCGAGTGTGAGTCACATCAATGACATTTCAGAACTTCCCTCTCATTTTATTTCGGAGATGAGAAGTTTTTTTGAAGATTATAAAAAACTGGAGAAAAAAACAGTTGTTGTTGAAGATTTTTTAGATAGGGAAACTGCCATTAAAATTCTGAAAGAAAGTTTTACTATGTATAAAGAAAATATGCTAAAATTTTAAATTCGGTACCAACAGAATATAAGCAAATTGAAGGCTATGTCTGGTTTGCCGGGAACCGATATCAATAAAATGACAAATACTAAGATTGGTTATCGGCTACAGCTTGATTTTCTTAAATTCAACTCTATTTTTCGCGTAAAAACTTTACCTTAGCGTTATGTAAGCAGTTCGCCGGTATCCGATATTCGGTAAGCAGCGAAACGTTAAACTTTGTATTGTCATTGATAGTAAAAATATAATAGACTGAATTATGGAACATAAAAGCTACTCCGGAATTTACCGAATCATGCATTGGGCGATTGCCATCAACATGTTGCTATTGCTCGTTACCATCTTTTTAAGATTGACTTGGATGAATAAGGACAATGTAGCTGACATCATTCAAAACTACTTGGCCACAAAAGACCAAACCTTATCACGAGATGAGCTTATTGTTCTAGCCAAACAAATCAGAAAGCCCATGTGGGATTGGCATATCTATCTTGGTTATGTTTTAACCGGATTGTTTTTCTTAAGGCTGATGCTTCCATTTTTTGGATCGATGAAGTTTTCTAATCCTTTCAACAACCAATTGTCAACCAAGGTTAAGTTTCAATATTGGGTTTATTTGGTTTTTTATTTTTGTTTTGCCATATCTTTAATTACCGGTTTGATCATTAAATTTGGTCCGAAAGACATGAAGGATTTCATGGAGGAAATACATGAGTTGTCGCTTTATTACCTCATTCCATTTATTCTTATTCACTTAGCCGGTGTCTTTTATGCTGAATTCACGTCTCAACAAGGACTCATCTCAAAAATTATCAGCGGCAAAAAGAGTCCGAAAGAGCAGTAAGATGCTATACGCCTGTTATCTTCAAAAAAACAAAACGGAAAGTGACATTTGTTAATTTTAAAATATCATGAAAAAACTATTAATCATTATAGTCACTTTTGGTTCGATTTTATTTTCATACAGCCAGAACATTTTGATTACGCAATTAAACGCTACTGCTGTGGTTGGAGGCGTTAATGTAAATGTTAAAGCTATATCAGGAACAGGTTCGGGTTATTTAAGTAACACTTATACTGTGACAGGAAATGTAATCGATTTGACTGTTTGTTATTGGTTCGACAATACGTTGCCAATTCTGAATTTTGACAACAATTTTCTAATTCCACTAACAACAGCAGGCGAGTATACTGTGAATGTTACCATAATGCTCTCCACGTCGCAAACAGCGTGTGATTATTTTGCAACAACAGATAACAAAACCACTACCGTATCCTATTTGACAAACCAAAATTTTGAAAATAACAAAGGGGATTACTTTTTGTATCCAAATCCAACCAAAGGAATACTTGAATACAACGGAAGTCCTTTACCAATAGATCAAATAGATATTTTTGACCAAACCGGTAGGTTAGTTAATCACATCAAAGAAGTAGCCACAAATACCTTGAATTTAGAGGCATTAAATGAAGGGATTTATTTTGTAAGAATTCAAACAGCAACCGGAAACTTAAACCAGAAAATAGTTATAAAAAGATAACTGTTGTAAGTTCTGAACTGTTACAGTCTGATATTCTTACCTCAATCCATTTGACGAAAAACTATTATCTTAGCCTAAATACTCAATTCGCTGCATTCGTTATCATAGGTTTTCGAAGAGGCGTGAGCACCAACACCTAAAATATGACTGGCATTAAACCGCTGTTACTAAGTATTATTTTTTTGACCTTCAGCAAGTATGCTTCTGTAGTTTTTGATTATGAAGCCAAGTATTTGGTAGATAAAAAAACAACGTTGTGGAGTATTTCAACAAAGTATCCCGAAATTATATTTGTTGATAACATCCAAATGAAAAGGAATTTTCTTTACTACAAGGGTAAAATAGCCAATATCGAGTCAAACAAGGCGGTAATTGAATATCAGAATCTCGAGTTTCGTGATGATAAAGGCAAATCAAGAACGAAAATTGAAATTACCAAAGCAGATAAAATGGCGGTAATTGAGGGCTTCAAATGTTCAAAATATCATATTGATTCGAATGGACGAAAGTTTGAGGTTTATATCACTAAAAAAGGGAGAATCAACAACACGGATTACATCAATAGTCTGGTTGGTAATGAAAATGGAAAAGCGATTTCAGCCGGTTTAGTTGTGAGAGTAAATATTTATAATTCTACACAAAAACAATTTAATCCTTTTATGATTTTACAAGAAATAGCAAAAGCCGATAAGAAAGTTGAGGTCGATTTTGGCAAGTTGAATTTGATGCTTGAAAAATCAGCAATGAATAGACAAGATACTAATCATGTAATTGAAGAAAACAAATGATACTAAGCGAGCGTTATTGCGCTTTTATGATTGTTTTAAATCAGTTAAGTGAGGTAAAATCAGTAAGAATTCCAACCTTTTCCCAAAAAAAATGACTCTTAATTGTATAAAGAAATTGTTATGAAAAAAATATTGCTACTATTTCTATTACTCTCGTATAGCTGTTTTGGGCAAAAACAGGTTCATTATCCCGGATTTAACTCGGCCACAAACAACCATGAGATTACCGATTTCCAAGGCAGTTGGAAAATAAACCAACTAATCGTAAATGATAAGATAGACGAGTACATTCTTTATCCTCAAAACATCGGTGAAAATCGTTTTAATTATGGCAATAACATCTCCATAAACCCAGACGGAACCTTTAGAAGTGCTTATTCCGCTCCCTGTGGAAATGATTGTTTTACCAGTTCTACGGGGAAATATAAAATGATTGACAAAAATTACATTTGTTTCTACTTGGAGAAAGTGACTCAAAGTGGCAATTGCTCCGGGAATTCAACACCGAATATAGATTTAGGATTGTATCGGATTTATCAGGAAGAAAGCAAAATAGTACTTCAAAGAAGCAACGGCGACCCACAACAAGACCAAAAAAATCTTCAGTACATCGACATGCTGACCGCAAAGTACAATGAATTTTCGACTTGCTTTAACCTGCAATCATTTCTTAAATGGTCTACTACAAAACAGTTTACAGAAGCCAGTGAGATTGCAGCGTTTTGTATGGCTCAGAACCAAATCGAGGATTATGAAGTTTTGTATGACAGGAGTTTTCAAAGGACTAATTTGATTTTACTGAAAATTGAAAATAAATTCCGCTACGTTTTATACGAAGGTGAAATACGGTATGGGATTAGAGTCGCCTTGTTAGACGATGATTTTTTTGAAAATGCAGACAGCTTGGTTCTCAAAATTGACCAAGACAAATTACTGAAGCCCACAACCATCAAAGATGATTACGATTACTGGAGAAATCCATTGTCTAAAAACACCCTTATCGTTTACAAGAAAAAGGACCAAATTCAAAAAATCATTTACAACATCTACAATCGCGAAAACAAATACTTCAAAGAAACTTTTTATTTCAAAGATAATCAGCCCAACATCATTAAAATTGAACCTCCAACGGGAGAGCACTTTTCTTATTATGTTTTTGATTGGAAAAACATGAGCGGTGCGGTGATGAAGCCAACGGTTCAAAATTGGAGTTTTTCCGGAGTAATGCAATACTATCACCAATTCATGAAACTGGTTGAAAAAATAAAGTAACCGAATGAAAAAACTATTGTATCAGGCCGTTTTATTAATCTCAACTTTCTGTTCGGGACAAATTAATGACCCTACGCCTAATTTTGATTTAGAAAATTCCTTTCAAAATACTGAAAATCCGGGAGATAGATGGTTTTTTTCGAAAAAGCCTTTCAAACAAATCACCAAACGCGGTGATGGCAATCCGACCGTTGATAAATTTGATTCGATAGGGAGACACATTGAGAGAACTGTTTATTGGAATGATTTTACCATAAGTACGATTACTAAATACAAAGGAGATAAGATAGTTGAGTTTACCAGAAAAAAAACGTATAAGCATACTCAGAGCGGAAATACCAAGCTACCCGATGAAATAACATCTACCAAATTGACTCTTGACAGTAAGGGAAACATCTTAAAAGGAATCTCCTATAAATTAGAAAAAGACAGCACCTTAAGGGTAACCGGAAATCAGTATTATGACAAAAAAAACAGATTGGTTTCTACTACAGATGTTACCGGAGCTTACGTCAACCATTTTTACTATTCCGGTGAGAATTTAGTTCGAAATGAACAAATTAGTCAAGCAGATACAAAGACAAAAGTAGTTATTGAGAGGATTTATAAGTACAACAAGGATAACCAAATTGTTTTTTCAGAATCTACTAAAAGCATCTTTGAAAACAATGTGTTGAAAGAGAAAAAATCATATAAATGGGTTGAGCTAGAGTATAAAAACAGACTGTTGATAAAAAAGGTTTTAAAAGACAATAATGAAACCATTGAAAGGAGTTATGCCTACGATAAAGACAAAAATTTAATTACTTTCATTGAAATTAAAAAGAACAATTCCGATGGTATGGTAACCTCTCAAACCAAACGCACTAAAAAATATGAAAACAATCTCTTAAAATATTCTGAGATCCAAGAGGGCTTGAGTAGGCAACAGGGTAATTTTAGTTTTACCTACTATTTTCATTCGGAAAATGATTCGTTGGCAAAAACAGAAACAACAGATGAGAAAGGGAATTTGCAAACGGAATACATTTATAATGAGTATGACCATTTGATCAAGACCATTACAACCTATTCAGGAAAATCGAAACAGAGAGAAGTGGTTTATGAGATTGAGTATTATTAAGATACTATGTCAATAACAAAATTTTAAAATTCTAGTGATGTTCTTTTTATGCCCAAAAAGTGAATATGGTTTTTTACTTTTGTTTTTCAAGTAATTCATAACTGATGTATAAAGTCTTATGGCAATTTATTTTAAGCAAAGCACCAATAGATTCTGTAAGATTAGAAGCTATAGTGTCTCGCTTTACTAAAATCCAAACCAAACGCAATCAAATCCTGATTCAATATGATGATGTGGCTGCCTATTACTATTTTGTAAACAAAGGCGCGGTTAGGTTATTTACCATTACTCCGGATGGGCAGGAGTTGTCTCGTTATTTTGCCTTTGAAAACACTTTTGTTACTGCCTTGCCGAGTTTTATAGATCAGCAACCGGCAAAGGAATACTTGCAAACCCTTGAGCCCTCCGAACTGCTTTGCATAAAAAGGGAAGATTTCTACCATTTGGTTCAAACAGAACCTGCATTTAGTCGCATATACACTGAAATCTTAGAATTAGGATTTATAGTCGCTCAGGAGCGTATATACGGCTTTCAAGGGTATGACGCGCTAAGCAAAGTGCGCTGGGTAATTAAAAACCAGCCTAAATTATTACTTAGAGTTTCCAATAAAATTGCCGCTTCATACCTGGGTATGTCACCTTCCACCCTGAGTAGGATAAAGGCAAAACTGTGAAAACGTTGATATAGATCAACGCTTGTTTTCTCTCGAGGCAATATCTTTGCTTCAAAAAACAGATGAAAAAGATACTCTTCTTATTTTTAAGCGGTACTACTTTATTGATGGCACAAATCGGGCATCAGGGGAGTCAATCCAAATCGGCAACTCCCAGTTACTTAACTCCCAGTAGTAGTTTGAATCAGAAAGGTGCGCTGGCCTTATTATTGAGAGCTAATACGTTAGCCGAGGAATCCGATAAAAAAATAGCTGTGGCTGTTCTGGATTCGGCAGGGAATGTTATACTACTAACATCCGGTGATGGAGTAGGGCCGCACAATGTAAAAGCGGCTCAAAGAAAAGCTTTTACAGCTTTATCCACTAAAACTGCTACGCTGCAATTGTCTCGCAATGTGGCTACTAATCCGGATACATCTTATTTGAGTACTGTATCAGAACTGCTTTTATTGGGAGGAGGAGTACCCATTGTAATCAATAATAATTTAGTGGGGAGTATTGGTATAGCCGGTGGCGGCGGTCCGGAACAGGATGATTTATTAGCCAAACAAACCCTTTCAGTATTAAATAATTAAAATAAATATGTTGTTATGAAAAAGATGCTATTATTTCTTCTTTTGGCCTTAATGTCAAAAAATGTAGTTGCTCAAAAAGGCGAATATCAATTGTCCAGTCACATTCTTGATGTGAGTAAAGGGATGCCGGCTAGCGGTGTTACCATTACTTTGGAGAAAATGGATGAAAAAACAAAGTTATGGCACCAAGTAGATCAGAAAGTAACCGACCAAAATGGGAGAATAACGGATTTTTTGAAACACTCAACATCGAACTTAGGTGTTTACAAACTGAGGTATTTTACCAAAGCCTATTTCGAAAAGAATAAGACTCAAAGTTTTTATCCCTTTATCGAAGTTGTTTTTGAAATTTCAGATGATAGTCACTACCATGTTCCCATAACATTGTCTGCTTACGGCTATGCCACTTATCGGGGAAATTAGTGTATAAGAAACAGCTATTGTAAGAGGTCGCCATTTCTTTTTGTGCATAGTGTTATGAATTTCCGTTTAAGATTTTGTCAAATTTACTAACGGCTACCGGTTTAGATAAAAATTCTTTGATAAACAGTATGTTTTGAGCTTTAGTGATATCAATTTGATCTGTAGATGAGGAAATGATGTAAATGTCGATGTTGCTATTGTGGTGGAAGTTAAGTTTTTCAAACTCATGAATGAATTCCCAGCCGTCAAGGACGGGCATATTCAAATCTAAGAGAAGCACAAAACGTTCCTGCTCAGTATATTTTTGCAACAAAGTTTCAAGACCGATTTTGCCATTCAAACAAGGAAAAACCTCAAGTTTGTTATCCAGTTTTTTTAAGGTTTTACTGGTTATTACTTGATAAATAGTATCGTCATCTATGATTAATACTTTGGTAGTCATTTTGTCATTCCTTAAAATTGATTAGCTGACTTTCGTTCACAATTTCGCGAACTATGGTGTCCATTTCATCGGTTGAAACGCGAAGCTGATGGAGCAAGAATGGCATTTCTTTCGAATCATAAGAGAGCATTTCAATGAGGTTTAAAATACCCAATATTCTGGATATGGGTGCTCTTACGATATGCGATTGTGTCCAAGCAATTTTTTTGAGTTTCATGTTTTGCCCTTCGATGGTTTGCAAGTGATTGAGTTTGTCGGTGATGTCGTTAGACAATACAATTCGTGCTTTTCGACCATTGTACTCCATATCACCACTGTATATTTCTACCTTTATGGTATCTCCAGATTTGAGTTGGTGTGTATAGATACCGGCAAACGCTTGCTCTTTTTCCGCTACAGGCTTTGCTAGTTGTTGGTTTAGGGTATCAATCTCGATTTGGGGTCTGATGTCTTTGATGGTCATTTTTAAAAACTCCTCACGGCTGTAGCCGTATTTGCGCACTGCTGCTTCGTTTACATCCAAAAATGTCAGACATTCGGCATCATACAGCCAGAGTGGCTGCGGCGTAAAATTGAATAGATGTTGGTAGATTTCTTTGGATTTGGTTTGTTCGTACACGAATTTTTTTCTTTCCAAAGCATAAACAATTGATTTGTATAAAATTTCGGCATTAATTTCGTCCTTGATCAGAAAATCAGAAACCCCTTTGGCCAAACTTTCTCTGGCCATTTTGATATCACTGTAACCGGTTAATATGATGATGGGCGCATCTTGCGCTAAGTTTTGTACGTTATCTACCAAATGAATTCCCTCTAAGTCGGGCAAGTTAAAATCGAGTAGTATGATGGAATAAGCGGCATTGGATTTGAACTTATCCAGAACCGACTGATAATCGGTACAATGATCAATGGTAGCATTTTCAAATTTTTCGTGCAGATTTTCTTCAATTAATAAGTAATCTCCGGGATTATCTTCAACAACAAGAATATGTATTTTTAAGTTTTCCATAAGGGTATGACAGGATAAAGTTCAGCGTAACCGGATGTATTTCACACTTCCGGTAATATTTATTTAACATTGTTATTGGGTAGTTTGCATAACTGAAGCCAAAACTCCTCAATTTTCAATATGGTTTTTAAAAAATCATCCATTTCTATTGGTTTTGTAACATAACTGTTAGTGTAGTTTTGATAAGCTTTATCAATATCTTTTTGGTTGCTTGAAGTGGTGAGCATGATCACAGGTATGGTTTTCAAAATGTCATCGCTCTTAATTATTTTTAAGACATCATGGCCGCTGAAAATTGGGATGTTTATGTCCATCAATATCAGGTCCGGTGTTTCCGCGGCATTAAATGCGGCTCTTTTGAATAGGAAATCTAAAGCGTCTTGACCGTTTTTGACTACACTGATATTTGTTTTTACCTTGCTTTCTTCAAAAGCCTCCAAGGTTAAGATAATATCCCCTTCATTGTCTTCTACCAATAGTATGTGAACTGCTTTCATATTAGTTATTTTTTTAAGGTAAAGTAAAATGTACTGCCTTGGTCTAATTGAGATTCTACCCAAATTTTACCACCCCACATTTCAACGTGTTTTTTCGCTATGGCCAATCCGATGCCCGTACCGTCGTATTGGTTTCTGTTGTGGAGTCTTTGAAATATAATAAAAATTTTTTCAAAAAACCTTTCGTCAATTCCGATACCGTTATCTTTGACTTCAAAAATCCATTCGGCTTCGTTTTCATGTACTGCGAAGTTGATTTCAGGTGTAGTTTCCTGTTTGGCATACTTAATTGCATTGTCTAAAAGGGAATGAATGGTTTGGATTAAAGGCGTTTTTTCGGCCATTACTACCGGTAAGTCTCCAAATTTGAATATGGCTTTGGATTCTTGAATGACTTTGCGTCTTAATCTTAAATATTCTTGAAATACTTCGTTCAAATCGACGGACTCTGAAACTTCCGCATAGCGTCCGGCTCTTGAATATTCCAGTAAATCAATGATTATTTTTTTCATTCTCTTGGCACCGTCTGTAGCAAAATAGATGTACTGATGTGCTTTTTCATCGAGTTGGTCTCCGTATTTTCGTTTGAGTAAATCCATAAAACTGGAAATCATTCTCAGCGGTTCCTGTAAGTCGTGAGAGGCCGTAAAAGCAAATTGATCCAATTCTTCGTTGGCTATTTCCAGTTCCTGAGCATATTTTTTTAACGAAATATTCAGTTCAAAGAGTTCTAATTCATAGCGTTTGCGATAAGTAATATCAGTTAAGGCACCAATCATTCGAATGGCGTTGCCTTGTCCATCTCTGATAATTAATCCTTTGTCGATAACATATGCGTAATCACCATTGGCTTTTTTCAGCTGGTATTCCATACCCCATTTTTGGATGTTTTTATCCGTCACTGATTGGTTTATGGAGTCAATAACAGCCTCATAATCCTCAGGGTGTACTAGTGATTCCCACAAATCGATAGTAGGTACCAAATTATCCATATCATAACCAAACAATTTTTTAAAACCTTCTCCCCAATACAAAGTGTTTTCGGAGATGTTCCAATCCCAGATTGCGTCGTTGGTAGCTTCCGATATTTTTTCGAAGCGCTCGTTGGCTTCCAGAATTTTGATATCGGTTTGTTTTCTCAAGGTTATATCTTTGAAATACACCGATAATCCCTCTGCGCTGGGATAGGTTGTAACTTCAAACCATTTATTCAATGTAGTATAAAACTCTTCAAAAGTTACACTTTCACCCGTAATAGCAGCTTTTTGTTGATTGTGATAAAAATTGGTATCAACGGCGTCGGAGTATACTTCCCATAGATTTTTGTTAAGCATTTCCTCTTTTCTTCTCCCTGTTATGTGTTCAGCTTCTTTGTTCCAATAGGTTACTATCCAATTGTTATCAACAGCAAAAAAGGCGTCTCCGATACTCTCCAAAATTTTGTTTTTTTCCTCGTAAGCTTTTTGTAATCGATAGTCAGCCTCTTTTCTCAGGGTAATATCTCTGAAAAAGACGGTGATTCCCTCTCTAGATGGGTAAGCATTTACCTCTAGCCATACGCCGTAAAAATCTTCAAAGGTTATGGGCTCTTTGGTCTCCAGTACTTTGTGGTAATTTACATAAGAAGGTAAATCAACCGCTTCCGGAAAAACAGTCCATAAGTTTTTGCCTACCAAGTTCTCTCTTTTTATTCCCAAAAGTTTTTCAGCGGTATTGTTCCAATAGGTTACGATGAAATCGTTGGTCATGGTGAAAAAGGCATCACCGATACTTTCAATGATATTGATTTTTTCCTCGAAGGCGATTTTTAAATCTTCAGCTGCCTTTTTGCGTTCGTCTATGTTTTTAAAATAAGAGGAAACCCCTCCGTTGGATGGATACGTATTAATTTCATACCATGAATTATTGGCAGGATACCAGTATTCAAAACTTTCCGATACACCTGATTTGGCAACACGTTTGTAAATTTTTTCCAATTCGGTATTTCTGGCCGCTTCGAATTCCTGCCAGATATTTTTCCCGAGCACGTCGTCGCTTTTTTTCTCCAAAAGTTTTTCGGCTTCTTTGTTGAAGAACGTAAAATTCCAATTTTTGTCCACTGCATAAAAGGCATCCGAGATACTGCTGATGATTTCTTGAATTAATAGCGTGTTGGTTTTCATGGAATGGATGTCTTGAATACTGCCGTAGATTTTGGTACAAATACCCTCAAATCTCTCACTTTTGCCAATACACCGCACCCATTTTTCTTTACCGGTTTGGGTCACAACGAGTAATTCTAAGTCGTATTCCGTGCCGTCTTGCATTAACTTTTCGTCGGCATTTTGAATGATAGTTTTATTTTCGTCTTTGTAAAACTCATAACCACCGGTTAATGAGGGATTGTAGTCTTCTTTTACCTCAAGTATTTCTCTTAAGATGGTGGACCAATACATTGTATCGCCATCGGGTTGCTTGATTAGGTCTATTTCCCAACTACCAATTCGAGCCATCTTGGAGACTTCTCTATACAAATTAATTGCTCGTCTTTCTTCGGTAATGTCAAACACCATGGAATTGAATACGATGGTATTATCGGCTAGTCGATAAGGTGTTCCAAATCCTTCGTGCCATCTCACTTCGCCGTCTGGCAGAATGTTTCGCCATTGTGTATGCCATTGACTGAGATGCTCTTTAGCATATTGAATACTTTGCACTACATCATCGTAATCCCCTCCGCGTTTGACTTGATCCCAAATGAGGTTGATATTTTCTTCGCATTCTTGCGGGGACAAATTCCAAATTTTGTGAGAGGCTTTAGACACGGTAAAGATTTGATCTTTTCCATCAGGATATAGATAATACTGGAATGCCACACCCGGGAGATCATCGGTGATGGATTGTAATCGGTGTTCTGTTTTTTTCAAGCTGGAGATGTCTTGAAAACTTCCAAAAAGACGGACACATTTACCGTTATGCATTTCTGATTGTCCAATGGTTCTAACCCATTTTTCTTTTCCTTCAGCACTAATTAATGGGGCATCAAAATCAAAGGATTCTCCGGTTTCCATAGAAGATTCAACGATTTTTTTTACCATTTTTCTGTAATCTTCCTTGTAAAAATTTATTCCGGATTCCAGTTCCGGAATATACTCATCAGGATTGGTATCGTGAATTTTATGGACCTCGTCAGACCAAATCAACTTTCCGTTAATCAAATCTATTTCCCAACCTCCGATATTGGCTAAGTTAGTGGCATCATTTAAAAGTTCTTTGAGCTTTCTTTCGTTGGTTATGTTTTTGGCGGTAGCATAAACAATACCTTCATCAACTAAAGAATTGCTGTGCCAGCTGAGCCAAATAATGTCGCCGGTCTTGGAGATGTACCTATTTTCGAATTTAAAAACAGTTTTTCCCTTTTGAAGGTTTAACATTTGGTCGCTTGTAATATGCTTGTCTGCCGGATGTAAAAGATTATAAAAAGGGGTGCCAATTAATTCGGCTTCAGTGTATCCCAAAAGGTCACAGCCCGCTTTATTTACCTTGATGAATCGACCTTCAAAATCGGTCAAACAAATTAAGTCGGGTAGGGCTTCAAACAGATGGGAAAGTTCTCCTTCCAATCGTTTTCGGTTAATTTCCGAACCGATAAAGGTTTCTAACTTAGAAAGAATAGGATGATGCTGTTTTATGGATGTTATGTTTTCGATAGTGCCAACTACTAAAACCCCCACAACATTATTTTGATGTTTTAAAGGTATGCCCAGTACCGATTTTATTCCGGAGGCTTCAGCTCCTTTTTTTCGCAGAAAAGAAGAGTTTGCTTCAATATCTCCCCAGGCCATTGATTTCTTTTCTTGCCATACTTTACCCGGTAGCCCTTCGTTAATGGGCATTTCAACTAAATTCCCTTCTATGTCATAAAAATTTTGTGCTTCAGGACTACCGAAGTATTTAGAAAATAAACGAATGGTATTTTGATGTGTTGACGGTAACCAAATTTCACATAAACTGAAGTTACCGTAATCAACAATAAGTTTACATAAATGGTGTAATGACGTTTTTAAATCGACACCTTCGTTGAATACATTGCTGATTTTTGCCAGAAGTTCTTTTTGAATTTGTTCCACTTTGACGGTTGTAACTTCTCGTTCAACGGCAACCCAATGGGTATACCTCCCTTTGTCATCGGCTACGGGAGAAACCGAAAAGTTGATCCAAAAAGGCTCTCCGTTTTTCCGGTAGTTAATAGTGGTTATTTCACATGGTTGCCATTCTCGCAAGGCTTTGCCTAAGCGGGCCAACTCTTCTTTATCGGATTTTGGACCTTGTAAAATTCGTGGTGATTTTCCTATCACTTCTTCCGCCTCATAGCCCGTCATTTTTGTAAAAGCATCGTTAACATACAGTATGCGCGGACCGGGCTCATTGAAAGGTTCCGCCTCGGTTATCATGATGGCATCATTGGTATTGGTAACTACGCTTTCCAATAATTTAAGACGTTGTTCTTCTTCTTTTTGTGAAGTAATATCTTGTACGGTTCCTTCAAAAGCTTCCGGTTCACCATTTTTATTAAGCACCAATCTACCACGTTCGTGAACCCATTTGATTTGGCCGTCAGGTAAGATAATTCGATGGATAATATTATGTGTTTTTTCTCCTAAAAAGGATTGATTTTGCTCTTGTTGGAATTCTTTTTTGTCTTCAGGATGAACGGTTTCAATAAAACTCTCGTAGGTGAGGTTAAATGTATTACGGTCTATTCCCCAAATTTTATACACTTCATCAGACCATGTCAGGGTTTTACCGTCTGTTTCAAGTCGCCAATACCCTAAATTGGCAATGGAAGCAGCTGTTTTTAATTTGGCTTCGGAAGCTTTTAACTCTATCAGCTGTTGTTCTCTTTCAGTCACATTGATGGCTGAAACCATTATAGCATTATGACCTTTGAAATTGACTTTATGACCAAAGATATCCACCAGGATAAGATCTCCGTTTTTTTTCTTGTGTTTAAAAAGACCAAAATTGATATTTCCCTCGAGATCTTCAATTTTTTCATGTGCTTTAATCACTTTTGAAATTTCACTTTTTTCTCTTAAATCGAGTATGGTTAAGGCTAAAAATTCCTCTTTGCTGTATCCGTAAAGTGTTATGGCAGATTGATTGACATCGAGTATTTTGTAATTCTCCATGTCATATACCCAATTAGGAATGGGATTGTATAGAAAAAGGGTGCTAAAATCCGCTTCTGTTGGCACTTTGTTGTTATTTAGATTCATACTTAACCATTTAAAATTAAAAGTCAGCTTATTAAATGATTTAAAATCAAAAGCTTACTTAATTGAAATTGTTTATCAAGCTTATTTTAAGTATGCTTAATATGTTGTTTTTGATTATCAAATGAATCATACATCAAAATTGTTATGATTAAAATATTGAATACAGGATTGTTAAAATTGTGACAATCTATAGGTAAATCTATTAACTTTTAAACAAAAAACCTCTAATCTCAAAGATAGCAAACAAAAATTAATTTGTAAGTAAAAAATTCGATTTCTATTCAATTAAGACTCATTTAAAATTGTAAGATAACGGTAGAGCAATTAATTGATTGTTGGTAATGACCCACTTCCGGAATCTTAATCAGTGCTGATTATTAAAAAGTCTACTTTATTTTAAGGCTGTTTTTTTAATCTTACACAATACATTTGCGTACAGTTAAAAGTAAGTTGGAGCAAAAGCTTAATTAAGTTCTAAATATACTGTTTAAACAACATTTAGGATAAAGTGTTTTTTTAAATTTGAAGTCTACTATAGGCTAAAGAAAATTGACATGATTACATTCAAAACCCTCGAGAATACTAATAGTGAAATTATCAGACAAGCCATTAATTTGGGGTTTTCTGATTACAGTATACCATTGCAATTTAGTCCGGAGCATTGGGAGCAAAAGCTACTGGCGGAAAACATTGAATGGAAATTATCCGTCGGGGCTTTTGACGGTGATGTTTTGGTTGGAGTGATTATGCACGGTGAAAAGAGAACCGCAAGCGAGCATTTGATTTATAATGGTGGTACTGCTGTGATACCTTCGCATCGGGGGCATCAAATTACCAGAAAGATGTATGATTTCATTTTGCCAAAACTCAAAGGAAGTACCGCCGATAAACTAATTTTAGAAGTTATTGAGGATAATTTTCCGGCCATAATTTCTTATGAAGCTAGTGGTTTTATAACCAAAAGACATTTAGAGAGTTATAAAGGGCTATTGTCTGATGTTGTGACTAACGAGGCCTACGAAGTAAAACCGCTACTATCCTATGACTGGGCATTACTACAGTCGTTTTGGGATGTTAAGCCTACTTGGCAAAACGATTTTGAGGCGGTTGAGTTGAGTCAAATGTACTTAAACAGCTTGGGGATTTTCAGCGAAAACCGGTTGTTGGGTTACATCATTTATAATCCTAACACTAACAGAATACTCCAATTGGCTGTTTCCAAGCTACACAGAAGACAAAAAATAGCCTCAACCTTACTTAGTAAAGCAATTCAGCATAAAGAAACACCTATAGTAGTAACAAACATAGACAACGCTAAGCATGATACTATTGCTTTTATAAAATCAATAGGTATTCCTAATTTTGTGAATCTTTTTGAAATGGAGTTGCCTATCAATAAGCCACATATTCTGTGATTTCCAGACCATAACCAATCATCCCTACACGTTTGGTTTGCATGGTATTGGAGATTAAGCGGATTTTGGAAATATCAATATCATGCAAAATTTGTGCGCCAATGCCGAAATCTTTAGCATCCATTTTTATTTGTGGTGTTTTCATGATGCCTTCGGCTTGCATTAATTTCAGTTCTGATAAACGGTTGAGTAAATCGCTTGAATCTCGTTCACTATTGATAAAAATTACAGCGCCTTTTTCTTCTTTATTAATAAGTTGAAATACATCGTCCAATTTTTTATCCATACTGTCTGTTAACGAGTTCAGGATATCGTTATTGGATTGGGTAGAGATAACGCGGGTTAAGATAGCTTCTCCCGAGCTCCAACTGCCTTTGGTTAAAGCCAAATGTACTTGCTTGTTGGTGTTTTGAAAGTAAGCTCGCAATCGGAACGAACCAAAACGAGTTTTCATCTCAAAGTCTTCTTTCTTAACAATCAGACTGTCATGTTGCATGCGGTAAGCCACCAAATCTTCTATTGAAACCAATTTTAAGTCGAACTTTTTAGCCACTTCTACCAATTGCGGTAGGCGAGCCATGGTTCCGTCTTCGTTCATGATTTCCACAATTACTCCGGCCGGTTTGAATCCGGCTAAGCGAGCAAAATCTATTGCAGCTTCAGTATGACCTGTTCTTCTTAAAACGCCACCTTGTTTAGCGGTAAGCGGGAAAATATGTCCGGGACGCGCCAATTCGTGCGGTTTGGTTTCGTCGTTTACCAAGGCTAGTATGGTTTTAGCTCTGTCGGAAGCCGAAATTCCAGTGGTAACACCATGACCTTTTAAATCCACAGAAACTGTAAAAGCTGTTTCCATATGGTCGGTGTTGTTTTTTACCATGGAATGCAATTCCAGTTCGTTACAACGTTTTTCGGTCAGCGGAGCACAAATTAAACCACGACCGTGCATGGCCATAAAATTAATCATCTCGGGCGTTACCTTTTCGGCAGCAGCCAAAAAGTCGCCTTCATTTTCTCTGTCTTCATCATCTACCACAATTATGACTTTCCCTTGTCGGATGTCTTCTATGGCTTCTTCTATAGTGTTGAGTTGTATTTTAGTGTTGTGGTCCATTGTAATGTTAGTTGTTTTTTGATTTTATCCAAAGGCTGTTATAACCGTAAAACAAAAAGTAGAACGGAAACCCTGCCAATAGTAAAATGAATAGAGGTATGTCGTAGTAGTTTTGTGTATTTTTTCCGAGTCTTGATAAGCTTTGATGTGTTTTGTGAATGCCAAATAAAAGCAGTATGCCTAGGGCTGAAGCAACACCAATTAGAACCGGCGTATCGGGTTTTCCAAAAAAGAAAATTACAAGTAAAATGATATTGGAAGCCAAAGCAATTAAACTGTAAAGTTGGTATGTTGAAGCCGAAAACACAATGGTTTCTATCGCCTTTCCATCCGGTGGTGAAGCCGTTGTTTTTGGATTATCGGATAACGTATTTAAATACTCATGTACTTCATCTGCGGCAATAGCCAAATCCGGAGTAACCGAAGTTAATGCCGGTTCCACTTTTGTTTTGTCCGGGAAAATTTTATTGAAGAAATTCGTCAGCCAATCAAAATTGAAGCTCAAGCCTTTATCGTCGGTGGCTCTTTTGGTAAGTAAAATGGCGAATGGTGTAAGTATAAATGAAGACATCCAGCAACCCAAGAACGGAGAAAGTTCGCCTTGTTGGGCTACTTTTTTTCCGAAAGTATTGATGAAGTGGAAGATAATAAAAATCATTACTGCAAACACTATCGGTAATCCTAAGCCGCCTTTTCGAATAATAGCACCTAGCGGAGCTCCGATAAAGAACATCAGTAAACAAGCGTAAGCAATGACAAATTTGTCATATAAAGCAATCCAGTGTTGGTTGATGTTTTTCATTCGACTTTTAATCTCGTAAGTCGAAGTCTCCAAAGTAAAGTTGATACCATCTACAGTTCCGGAAGCTACTCTAAGTATATTAGCTTTGTCCGATGGATCAAAATTGTCAAGAATATTTTTTTTGTTGAGTGTTAAAGTCGAATTAAAATTTGGGCCCAGGGTTTGTAACACTACACGTTGGTTGATGTTGTCGGCATAAGATTTAACTTCTTTATCGAAATTTCTTTGTAGCGAATCTAAGGTAAATGAAAGCTCACTAACGTTGAGCATGGTGTTGGTGTTGGTAATGCTTTCCTCATTTATATTAGTATTGTTGAGTTTAGAAAGATCGATGTTAATCACATAGCGCTGAAATTCGCTTTTGGCAAACGGCATTTTCTTGCGGTCTTCAAATTTTTTTGGGATGAGGTCTTCATAGTAGTTGCCGTCTTTCAAAACCAATTGTAAAGTATTCGAATCTTCACTGCTGACAAGTTCGCCTTTTTTGGCTTTGATTACAGTGTTACTGCCAGAACCAACGGCGGCTTTTTTGTGAATGGTGACTCCGCTAAGGTATTTTCCGTTTTCACCCGATTTTTTTTCAACTTTAATACTGTACACACCAACTTCACTAAATTGTCCTTCGGCTATAGCCATGGCGGGTTTTACTTGGGCAATATTTCTTCGGAAGTTGATAAACTTGTATTCGGCAAAAGGAATTACGTTGTTGGCAAAAAAGAAGGCTACGATGCTTAGCAATAAAATAAAAATGGTAAGACTGTGCATGGCTCTTTGCAACGAAATGCCGGAAGATTTCATAGCCGCAAACTCGTAGTTTTCAGCTAAGCTACCGAAGGTCATGATGGAAGCCAGTAATACTGAAAGCGGCAAAACCAATGGGATAATACTTGGCATTTTGTACATCAGGAACTTGACAATCATAATGAAGTCCAAGTCCTTACCTGCCAATTCCGAAATGAACAACCAAACTACTTGTAAAATGAATATAAAAAATAAGATTACAAATACCGTGGTAAATGTAATCAGGAAAGATTTTAGTAAGTAGCGGTCAAGTATTTTCACCCGAGCTTAATCTAATTTATTGATGTAGTAATTTGGATATTTACTCGCCACAAAGGTAAACTGATTTTTTGATAAAGGCTGATTGGTTTTAAAAGAATTAACAGTCAAAGTAGTTTTCGAACCGTTTTTCCCAATTTCAATAACGTTGTAGATGTTTTTAGTTTGCGAATCAATTCCTAAAAACACTTCTTTACGAGGATCTTTAGGGTTAGTCGGTACCAATTTAATGTATTGGATTTTTCGGCCTTTTAAATCCTGGGGGATGTCCCAGTAGTATTTATAACCGCTGTTAAAAAAGGTCAACATTTTGGCCGGAGTTACCGTGTTTTCGTCTTTTTCATTCACACTTGAAATGGTAATTTCTTCGTCTTCCGGAACTATGGTATAGCTTTTTTTACCGTCGTATATTTTGGTTACGCCCAAAAAGTTCAACACATATTTATTGCCTTCCAATAACAAATTGCCTTTACTTTCTTTGTTGATGTTTTCTTTGGTATTGGTCAGCGTATATTTAAAATCGATAGTGATGTTTTGGTACGTTTTAACCTTAGCCGTTACTTGGTCCAGCAAGTCTTTGGCTTTTTTATCTTGTGCATTAGCTGTTAGAGTGGTTATAAGTAACAATGCAATAGATAGTAGCTTGTTCATTTTAAGAATTGTTTTGTTCATTGATAAAAAATTGTTCCAGCGAAGCCAAGTCGGGAATGTTTACACTACGTGCTTTGCTTCCTTCAAACGGACCTACAATTCCGGCAGCTTCCAATTGGTCAATCAATCTTCCGGCGCGGTTGTAACCCAGTTTCAGCTTTCTTTGCAATAATGATGCCGAACCTTGTTGTGCTGTTACAATAATTTCTGCGGCTTCTCTAAACATGCTGTCGCGTTCTGAAATGTCAAATTCCAAATTCACGCTGCTGCCTTCTTCGCCCACGTATTCGGGTAGGAGATAGGCACTGGCATAGGCTTTTTGCGAGCCGATATAATCCACAATTTTTTCTACTTCGGGTGTATCGACAAAGGCACATTGCACACGCACCAAGTCGTTTCCGTTAGAATATAGCAAGTCTCCGCGTCCAATCAACTGGTCGGCACCTTGCGAATCCAAGATGGTTCTTGAGTCGATTTTCGACGTTACTCTGAAGGCAATACGCGCCGGGAAATTCGCTTTGATAATCCCCGTAATTACGTTTACCGACGGACGTTGCGTAGCAATAATCAAGTGAATACCGATAGCACGGGCCAACTGCGCCAAACGAGCGATAGGCGTTTCCACTTCTTTACCGGCTGTCATGATTAAATCGGCAAACTCGTCTACCACCAAAACAATATACGGTAAGAAACGGTGGCCGTTTTCCGGATTTAATTTACGCGATTTGAATTTTTCGTTGTATTCTTTGATGTTGCGCACCATAGCGTCTTTTAACAAAGAATAACGGTTGTCCATTTCCACACAAAGCGAGTTCAAGGTGTTGATTACTTTGGTGTTATCGGTAATGATGGCATCTTCTACATCAGGCAATTTGGCCAAGTAGTGACGTTCGATTTTATTGAACAAAGTCAGCTCTACTTTTTTCGGGTCGACCAACACAAATTTTACTTCTGCCGGGTGTTTTTTGTATAATAAAGACGTTAGCACCGCATTCAATCCTACCGATTTTCCTTGTCCAGTAGCTCCGGCCATCAGCAAGTGCGGCATTTTAGCCAAATCAACTACAAAGGTTTCGTTGGAGATGGTTTTTCCTAAGGCAATCGGCAATTCCATTTCGGCTTCTTGGAATTTGGCTGAAGCAATTACCGTTTTCATTGGTACCATAGTCGGGTTCTTGTTTGGTACCTCGATACCGATGGTTCCTTTGCCCGGAATAGGAGCGATGATACGAATACCGAGAGCAGAAAGAGATAGCGCAATATCGTCTTCCAAGCTTTTAATTTTAGAGATACGAATCCCGGCTTCGGGTACAATTTCGTATAGAGTCACCGATGGTCCGACAGTCGCTTTGATTTGGGCGATGTCGATTTTGTAGTTGCGCAGGGTTTCTACAATACGGTTTTTATTTTCTTCCAATTCCTCCTGATTGATGGTAATGCCTACCGAAGCATATTCTTTCAGCAAATCAATCGTTGGGAATTTGTAATTGGATAATTCTAAAGTTGGGTCAAACAATCCAAAATCGGCTACCAGTTTGGCTGCCAGATTTTCCTCGATTACGTCTTCATCTGCTGCTTTTTCAATCACAAATGCCTCATCGTTGGTTTCGATGATTTCTTTTATCGGTTCCGAAACGATAGGGTCAGTTTGTAGGGTAGGTGTAACCGGTTTGATGGTAGGTTCTAAGTTGATTTCCGAAGCGTGTTCGATAGTAGGTTTTAGCGCTTCTTTGTTAATTTCAAACGAAGAGGTTTTTAACACCGGTTCCGGTATCGGTTCTTCTTCGATGGGCATTACTTCGCGCTCGTTAGTATCGGTTACGGCGTATTCTTCTAAATTATAATCGGTACTTTTATTTTCAGGGATAATGCTGCTGATGTCTTCTTTGATTTCTTTGTGCTTTTTCTCGAAGAACGACTTAATGGCCTCAGGAGAAACCTTAATTTTAAAAATCATATATACTATGATAGAAAACACTAAAACCAATGCTGTTCCTGTTTTTCCGATGTAATCTTGCAGGAACAAATTCATTTCATAGCCAACCGTTCCGCCTAATTCCGGTAAGTTATCGGCGAAGAAACCAAACAGTATTGATAAAATAATCAAAGCAAATAAATCCCAAAACCAAGTGCTTTTTAACTTGCGCATCGGCAAGTCCAAAATGAGAAAGGCTCCACTCAAAAACAATAATTTTACCAGCAAAAAAGCCGCTACACCGAAACCGCGGTAAATGAACAAATCAGCTATGTAAGCGCCAAATTTACCCAGCCAATTTTGGGCACTTTCACTACGGTCAGTCAAAGCTTCAACAGTGCTTTGGTCTACCTTTCCGTGTAAAAAGAAAGAAATAAAAGAAACTAAAAAGGCTATAGATGTGAGTACCAATACAAAACCGAATAGCATTCGGTATTGTTTTTTAGTTTTCAGTATTTTCAATTCCAGATTGGGATCTTTTTCTTTGGTCTCTTTTTTTACTGTTTTTGCCATGAATATAGTATGAAGCTATAAAAATAGAAATTTAATCGGAGGTTTAGCAAAATTTCGGAACATAAATAAGCAAGCCTACAGCTATGGCTGCCAGGGCAGCAAGCATAACCGCACCAGCCGCAATGTCTTTTATGAAACCAATTCTTTCATGGTATTCCGGATGGATAAAATCAGCTATTTTTTCAACAGCAGTATTCAAACTTTCAACGCCCAACACCAGACCGAATGCCAAGATTTGCATCATCCACTCGTAACGGTCGATTTTGAAATAAAATCCGGCAATAATCATCAATACTGCCAAAGATGATTGAACCATGACACTGTGTTCGGTAGTGATGAGTTTGAGGGCACCTTTAACAGCAAAGCCGACACTTTTGAGTCGGCCGCTGAAAAAAGAATTGTCTTTTTCGAATCCCATATTACAAAGCCGCTAGGGCAGCATCGTAGTTAGGTTCATCTGCAATTTCCGCCACTTGTTCGGTATGAACAACAGTACCGTTTTCATCCAAAACAATTACCACACGTGAGTGTAAGCCGGCTAGAGGGCCGTCGGTAATTTCCAAACCGTAGTTTTTCCCGAAAGCACCTGTGTTAAAATCGGATAAATTAATCACATTGTCTAAGCCTTCAGCTCCGCAAAAACGTTTTTGGGCGAAAGGTAAATCTCTGGAAATACACAATACTTTGGTGTTTTCTAAAGTGCTGGCTTTGGCATTGAAAGCTCTTACTGAAGCTGCACAAGTACCGGTATCTATACTAGGGAAGATGTTTAAAACCACTTTACTTCCGGCAAAATCAGCCAGAGAAGCGGTGCTTAAATCAGTTTTAAGTAATTGAAAATCGGGTGCTTTGGTGCCGTTTTTCGGTAAGTCACCGTTGGTGTGAATCGGATTTCCTCCTAAAGTTATTGTAGCCATTTTTTATAATTATTTGATTGCCAAAAGTAGTGAAAATATTGTGAATTTTGAATGACAAATGATGAATTGTAAATTGTGAATGATGAATGAATGTAAAATAAAATTAAAAATATTTGGTTTGTAATATTGTTATATCGTAATATTGCAATATAATAATTATAAAACTATGGGAGCATCTAAAACCGAATCTTTTTCAGACGAGCAAAACGAGTTAGCCTCTTTATTCAAAGCTTTGTCACATCCGGCGCGAATTGCTATTGTGGATTACCTTTTAAAGGTAGACAGTTGCATTTGCGGTGATATAGTGAACGAATTGCCATTGGCGCAACCCACCATCTCTCAACATCTGAAGGAGCTGAAAAACGCTAACATTATCCAAGGTACCATTGAAGGTACAGCCATTTGCTATTGTATCAATCCTGATACTATGGCGAAAATAGAGAGTCATTTTGGGATGATTCGGCAAAAGCTAAAGAATAAATGTTGTTGATTTTCAGAGAAAAGGGAAAAGTTGCGTTTCTAACAATCTAAGTAGTCTAACAATCAAAAAATCTAAAATCTATCATGAAATTATCCGAAATTAAAAACGAATTACAAAAGTTAACCACCATAGCTTTCCAATTGCCGAACGGCGATTTGGTGCCGAGTCATTTTCACGTGACTGAAGTGGGTAAAGTAACCAAACATTTTATCGATTGCGGTGGCACAGTACGTCAGGAAGAAGTAGTGAACTTTCAATTGTGGGAAGCCAACGATTACGATCATCGATTGCATCCCGAAAAGTTAGTACATATTATAGAGCTTTCCGAAAAAGTTTTGGGATTGCCTGATGCCGAAATTGAAGTCGAATACCAAATGAATGACACTATCGGTAAATTCAATTTGGATTTTGACGGCACTCATTTTCTGCTGACCTCTAAGCAAACCGATTGTTTAGCGAAAGATAATTGCGGTATACCAGCAGAAAAACTAAAAACCAAAATAGGCGAGTGGAAACCTAAAGCTACATCATGTTGTACGCCTGATTCCGGTTGTTGCTAATCCATTTTTCGGAGTTAAAAATAAGTCATGGAAACTAAGGTAGCTTTAAAAGATATCGCGAAACTTTTTCTTAAGCTGGGCTTTATTGGCTTTGGCGGTCCGGCTGCGCATATTGCTATGATGCAGCAAGAGTTTGTAGTAAAGCGCCAATGGTTATCGGAACAACACTTTTTGGATTTATTAGGTGCCACTCATTTGATTCCGGGACCAAACAGTACCGAAATGGCCATACATATCGGTCACGAAAAAGCCGGCTGGAAAGGCTTGATAGTAGCCGGAATTTGTTTTATACTTCCGGCGGTTTTTATTACCGGTGCTTTGGCTTGGCTTTATAAGCAATACGGCCAATTACCCGAAGTGCAACCTTTTGTTTACGGGATTAAACCGGCCATCATTGCCATTATTTTGGGAGCCATTTTCCCCATGGCTAAAAAGGCGTTACAATCGACGGAGTTAGTTATTATCGGGGTTTTGGTTTTGCTGTTGTCATTGCTTGATTTTAATGAGATCTACTTGCTATTCGGTGCCGGTTTTTTGGCTTTGTTTTGGCGTGCTTTCCGAAACAAAAACAATCTCACTTTTTTATTTCCTTTGCCTTTTTTACAAATAACACAGTCGCCTTTGCTTACAGCAACCAATGCTAATCTGTTTTGGATTTTCTTAAAAATAGGTGCCGTTTTGTATGGTAGCGGTTATGTCTTATTTGCTTTCCTCGACACCGAATTAGTAGCCACCGGATTATTGTCGCGTCAATCACTTGTTGATGCCATTGCGGTTGGGCAGTTTACGCCGGGACCGGTTTTTTCGGCGGTGACTTTTATAGGCTATCAAATCAACGGATTAACCGGAGCCGTGGTTTCGACCATCGCTATATTTTTACCTTCCTTTGTTTTTGTCGCTTTGCTGAATCCCTTAGTCATGAAAATGCGCAACAATAAACCATTCGCTGTTTTTCTGGACGCTGTGAATGTGGCTTCAGTTTCGGTAATTATTGCTGTTTGTTGCGAAATGGGAAAAGAAACCATAACCGATTGGCGTACTATTCTCATTGCCTTGTTGGGTATGGTAATGGTCTTCAGATTTCAAAAAATGAATAGTGCTTTTGTAGTTGTGGGCGGTGCTCTATCAGGCTATTTGTTGTATTTAATTCCTTAATCAAGACTTTAAAATTCAGACTGTTTTATGAAAAAAAGACTCCGTTTTTTAGACCGATTTTTAACTTTATGGATATTTTTGGCCATGTTATTGGGCGTTGGTATCGGTTACTCTATTCCGAATACAGCCGATTTTATCAACTCCTTTTCTTCGGGAACGACCAATGTGCCTTTGGCGATTGGCTTAATTTTGATGATGTATCCGCCGCTGACGAAAATCGATTTTTCGAAAGTGCCGCAGATGTTCAAACAGCCTAAATTACTAACGGCTTCTTTTTTGATTACTTGGATAGTCGGGCCGTTTTTGATGTTTTTATTGGCGACCTTTTTTCTGAAAGATTATCCCGAGTACATGACGGGACTGATCATTATCGGCATTGCACCTTGTATTGCTATGGTGATTGTATGGAATGAATTGGCCGAAGGCAACCGCGAATTAACCGCCGGTTTGATTGGTATCAACAGTTTGTTACAAGTGTTCTTTTTTAGTTTATATGCGTATTTTTATTTAGAGATTATGCTGCCTTTGTTCGGTATCAAGGGTTTGGCATTGAATGTTACCATTGCGGAAATCGCCCAAACCGTTGGGATTTATTTGGGAATTCCGTTTGTATTGGCGTTGGTGAGCAGGTATGCTATCATGAAGTTTTTGGGAAAACCATTCTTTCATCAGCAGTTTGTTCCGTTTATTTCACCGATTACGCTGGTCGCTTTATTGTTTACCATAGTAATAATGTTCAGTCTCAAAGGGGAAATGATAGTTGATTTACCGCTGGATGTTGTCCGAATTGCAATACCATTGGTTTTGTTTTTTGCGATTATGTTCTTTTTAATGTTTTTTGTTTCGAAGAAAATAGGAGCGAATTATCGAGATGCAACGGCTTTGTCCTTTACGGCTTCGGGGAACAATTTTGAGTTGGCGATTGCGGTTTCCATTGGCGTATTCGGTATCAATAGTGGACAAGCTTTTGCGGGCGTCATTGGTCCGCTGGTAGAAGTACCGGCTTTAATTTTGTTAGTGAATGTAGCCTTTTGGCTCAGAAAAAAATATTTTAGTAAAAACGTTTAAATTTTATGGATATAAAAGCACACTGGGAAAACGTATTTTCGACCAAAACCGAAAAAGAGGTGAGTTGGTACCAAGAATACCCCAAAACCTCCGTCAATTTTATCACGGCTTTACAATTGCCTTTGGATGCAAAAATCATTGACATTGGCGGCGGCGATAGTTATTTGATGGATGCTTTATTGGAATTGGGTTACACTAATTTGACCTTGCTTGATATCTCTGCGAAAGCTATTGAACGAATCAAGAATAGGTTAGGCGATAAGGCTTCAAAAGTAACTTTTATCGTTTCGGATATTTTAGATTTTGAGCCTTCTGAGCGTTATGATTTTTGGCATGACAGGGCTTGTTTTCACTTTTTGACCCAATCTGATGATATTGCAAACTATTCTAAGATTGTTAGTCAGGCTTTAGCCTATGACGGCAAACTTTTTATAGGGACCTTTTCAGATGAAGGTCCGAAAAAATGCAGTGGTTTGGAAATTACCCAATATAATATGGAAAGTTTGCGTTTGGTTTTTGAAAGGGATTTCGAATTAAGCGGCTGTTTCACAGAAGAACACCCAACGCCTTTTGACACTACCCAAAATTTCCTTTTTTGCGGATTTAACAGAAAATAAAAGATGAAAAACATATTAGTACTTTGCACAGGCAACAGTTGCCGCAGCCAAATGGCCCATGGTTACTTGACTCATTTTGCTAATCCTGATAAAGTAAAGGTCTATTCGGCCGGTGTGGAAACCCATGGAGTAAATGCTTTAGCGGTTGCCATCATGAAAGAAGACGGTGTCGATATTTCGAAGCATACTTCCAACAACGTAGACGAGTATTTTGACATTCCGTTTGATTATGTGATTACGGTTTGTGACAATGCCAAGGAACGATGTCCGTTTTTCCCAACGCAAGCCGTTAAGTTCCATCACAATTTCCCCGATCCTTCTAAAGTAAAAGCTTCTACTACAGAGGTTATTGAAGAATTCCGAAGGGTAAGGCAAATGATTAAAGACTATTGCAAAGATTTTGTAGAAAGCCACAAACTAAACTAAAAACGTCCCGATATCATCGGGACGTTTTTATTGTCTAATAATCTAACGGTCTAACAATCTGATTATACGTGCAACGCTCTATTATCCGTAGCGGCTAAAGCGGCTTCTTTCACGGCTTCGGCGAAAGTCGGATGCGCATGTGACATACGTGAAATATCTTCAGCAGAAGCACGGAATTCCATCGCGGTTACGGCTTCGGCGATCAAATCGGCACAACGGGCACCTATCATGTGAACACCCAATACTTCATCGGTTTTGGCATCGGCTAAGATTTTTACAAATCCGTCGATATCACCACCGGCACGAGCTCTACCTAAGGCTTTGAAAGGGAAACTTCCGGCTTTGTAGTTTACACCGTCGGCTTTTAATTGTTCTTCGGTTTTCCCTACAGCCGCAACTTCTGGCCAAGTATATACTACACCCGGAATCAAGTTGTAATCGATATGTGGTTTTTGACCCGCTAAAATTTCGGCTACCATGACACCTTCTTCTTCGGCTTTGTGGGCCAACATCGCACCGCGCACTACATCGCCAATCGCATAAATGTTCGGTACGTTAGTTTGCAAATGGTCATTTACTTCCACCATACCTCTTTCGGTTACTTTCACTCCGGCTTTGTCAGCTGCTAATCCGTCTGTGTAAGGACGACGGCCAACGGCTACCAAACAGTAATCGCCGTCAAAAGTGATGGTGTTGCCTTTGGCGTCATCGGCCAAAACGGTTACATTTTTGCCTTTGCGGGTTACTTCTTTTACTTTGTGAGAAGTATAGAATTTCATGCCTTGTTTTTTCAAGACTTTGGTCAGTTCTTTCGACAAACCGCCATCCATACCCGGAATGATTCGGTCTAAGTACTCGATTACCGATACTTGAGCGCCCAATCGCAAATACACTTGCCCTAATTCGATGCCGATAACGCCGCCACCAATGATGATTAAGTGCTTAGGAACTTCAGGTAATTTCAAGGCTTCGGTAGAGGTAATAATGCGTTCTTTGTCAATTTTGATAAAAGGCAAAGACGATGGTTTAGAACCGGTAGCAATGATGATATTTTTGCCTTCGATTACTTCTTCAGTACCGTCGGCTTTGGTTACTTTCACGTGAGTGGCATCTTCAAAAGATCCTAAGCCTTCGTATACGGTTACTTTGTTTTTGTCCATTAAGAACTTTACGCCGCCACTGGTTTGGTCAACTACCGCTTGTTTGCGAGCAATCATTTTTTCCAAGTTCACTTTTACTTTTCCGGACACTTCGATACCGTGGTCGGCAAAGTGTTGCAATTCTTCATAATGATGAGAAGAAGCCAACAATGCTTTAGAAGGAATGCAACCTACGTTTAAGCAAGTTCCTCCCAAAGTACTGTATTTTTCAATGATAGCGGTTTTGAAACCCAATTGGGCACAACGAATAGCTGAAACATATCCGCCCGGCCCTGAACCTATGATGACAACGTCAAATGAACTCATGATGGTATATAAATTAGTGTGTTTTAATTTTTGTGTCACAAAATTACAGTTTTTATTTTACTAAAAAGCGAAATAATTTGCTTAAAAGCTATAGCTTATTTTATAAGGTAAACGCGGTAGTATTTTTGACTTCGCCTATCATAAAAGTACTGTGTGTACTGCCGATGTGCTGCAGTGTGGTGAGTTTAGTTACCATAAACTCGCGGTAGGCTTCCATGTCTTTGATACAGATTTTCAAAATGTAATCGTAATCGCCACTCACGTGGAAACACTCTAACACTTCTTCTAGTTTTACCACTTGGTGTTCGAATGTAGTTAAGAATTCTTTGGTATGTTGGATGAGTTTGATGTGACAAAACACTACAAAGCTTTTGTCGATTTTAGCCCTATTCAACAAGGCAACATACTTATCAATTATACCTTCTCGCTCCAGTTTTTTGATGCGTTCATATACTGCTGTGACCGAAAGATTGAGTTTTACAGAAAGCTCTTTAGTTGTCTTTTTGGTGTCTTGTTGGAGTAGGGCGAGGAGTTTTTTGTCGGTTGTGTCCATAGGTTTCGGGTTAGAATAGTTTTTAAAACTGAAATTGTTCTTTGTAAGGGTTGAATTTAATAAATTATTCTATTAATTTAATTATTTGTAGTTTAAAAGTCTATATATTTTTATTTGTATTGATTTATTGTCTATTTAAATTGAAATTTGAACTTTAAATGAATCCCAACTTTATGAATCCCAACTCAGAACCTTCAACCTTCAACCCGCAACCTGCAACTAAAACGAGTTTCCATCCTGCAGATAAAATCCAAGACCTGCAATACTTTGGTGAATTTGGTGGTGTGAATCCATCTATATCCGATAGTTCAACTTATACCTTTCTTTCGGCTAAAACCATGTTTGACACCTTTGAAGGCAATGCCGAAGGTTGTTATTTGTATTCGCGTCATTCTTCGCCTATGAATTTATACTTAGGTCAAGCTTTGGCCGCAATGGAAGGTACCGAAAGTGCTAATGTTGCGGCATCCGGTATGGGCGCGATTACCCCTGTTTTGCTCCAATTGTGTGCTGCCGGAGACGAGATAGTCTCCAGTCGTACCATTTATGGCGGAACCTATGCTTTTATGAAAAATATGTTGCCGAAATGGAATATCAAAACCCGTTTTGTCGACATTACTAAGTTAGATCAAGTGGCTGCAGCTATTTCGCCAGATACCAAAGTTTTGTATTGTGAAACTGTCAGTAACCCATTATTGGAAGTCGCCGATATTGAAGCTTTGGCCGTTATTGCTAAAGAAAACAATATTAAATTGGTTGTTGATAATACTTTTTCCCCTTTGTCTGTAGCTCCGGCTAAATTAGGGGCCGATATCGTTATTCACAGTTTGACCAAGTTTGTCAATGGCAGCAGCGATACCGTTGGCGGCGTTGTTTGTGCTTCACAAGATTTCATCAATGATTTGAAAAATGTGAACGATGGTGCCAGTATGCTTTTGGGACCAACGATGGACAGTTTGAGAGCGGCCAGTATTTTGAAAAACTTACGCACGCTTCATATTCGTATGAAACAGCACAGTCATAATGCGATGTACTTGGCACAAAAATTCGAAGCCGATGGTTTAAAAGTAGTGTATCCGGGATTGCCAAGTCACCCAAGTCACGAACTATATGCTAAAATGATTAATCCTGAATACGGTTTTGGAGGTATGATGACCATTGATGTCGGCAGTTTAGACAAGGCTAACGAGTTGATGGAATTAATGCAACACCGCAACTTAGGCTATTTGGCCGTGAGTTTAGGATTTTACAAAACGCTGTTTAGTGCGCCCGGCAGTTCTACTTCGAGCGAGATTCCGCTGGAAGAACAAAAAGCCATGGGCTTAACCGATGGCCTGATTCGTTTCTCTATCGGTTTGGATAATGATATTGAGCGCACTTATCAAATGATGAAACAGTGCATGGCAGCATTGAACGTTTTCTAATTTTATTATAATTTAGTTGTAAAGATCCGTTGGTACGCCATTACCAGCGGATTTTTTTATGCGATGATATGTTGTTGTAATTATTTTCGTAATTTTAAAAAACGTAAAACCTATGATTTATGAAATACAATTACTTGCTTTTGGTTATAATGTTCTTATTTGGCTTATCCTTAAAAGCTCAAATTATTGCTATACCTGATGTGAATTTTAAAAATGCTTTGTTGGCTGCCAATACCACTAACGGAATTGCTCGAGATGGTCAAGGTAATTATATTGTAATTGACGGAAATGGCAATAATGAAATTGAAGTTACTGAAGCGCTTACTGTAAGTGATTTATATGTTGATAATCAGAGTATTGTTTCTTTAGAGGGGATTCAGTATTTTACCAATTTATCGCTTTTGGATTGTTCTTATAACCAGTTAGCTTCATTGGATTTAACTCAAAATGTCAACCTCCAAGACGTATTTGCCAGTCATAATTTAATTACCAATACGATACTTCCCAACTTTACGAATCCCGTTCATATCAATTTTTCACACAATCAATTGTCTCAGATTAATTTGGCGACTATCAATCAGTTGGTTTATCTTTTCTTGAATAACAATAATTTAACAAGCCTTTCTTTTAACAATCCTAATTATACGTATTTAGTTGATGGTGTTATGGATTTATCCAACAATCCGTTAGTTAGTTTGGATATGTCACAACTCCGAAATAGTGATTTAAATTTTGGTGAACCGTTTGATGATATTTATATAAACAATACACTTTTGACTCAGTTGGTTTGTCCTATGGCTTATATAAAATATTATTTCATTAATAATAATCCTAATTTAGAGTTAATCAGTTTTCAAAACCAACTTATGGATAATTTTATAGAAAATGATTTTGATACCGATTTAGAGATTTCTAATAATCCCAATTTAAGTTATATTTGTGTGGATGATATTGATGGAGAATTTATCACCGAGCTTGAGTTTTTTGAAAATTATTTTATAAATAATCCTGATATCACTGTTAGCACCGCAGCCTGTAGTTTGAGCACCGCAGCAAACGAAATGAAGCCGCTGTTTTCAGTATATCCGAATCCGACTCATTCTCAATTGTTTATTCAATATACCGGCAATGCTACAGTGAAAGAAATCCGAATTCACAGTTTACTCGGACAATCATTACTGGAAGTCAATCGCGGACAATTAGTTGATGTTAGTTCCCTTTCATCCGGAACCTATTTCATTACAATTATGACCGACAAAGGAAAATCAACCCAAAGATTTATTAAAAATTAGTATCAATGAAACTCCATTTTACGATTGTAATTTTTTTTATAACCATAAATTTAACTGCTCAAACTGATGCGAGATTGTATGCCATTATTGATGCTGTTTCGGCCCAACGATTGGAGAACGATATTCGCACTCTAGCCAATTTCGGCACCCGGAATACGTTTAGCGATACCCTTTCCAAAACCCGAGGCATCGGTGCTGCCAGACGTTGGATTAAAGCAGAATTTGATAAGATTGATAACAATTGCAACAACTGTCTGGAAGTTTTTTACCAAAAAGATTTGGTTACGCCTAAAGACGGCAATCGCGTTCCTAAAGAAGCCTATGTTGTGAATGTAGTGGCTGTTCAAAAAGGTACCAAATATCCGAATCGCTACATTATCATGACCGGTGATATCGACAGTCGCAATTCCGACACTATGGATTATACCAATGATGCTCCCGGAGCCAATGATAATGCTTCAGGTATGGCGGGCACTATTGAAGCGGCGCGCGTTTTATCTCAGTACCAATTTGAAAACAGCATTGTATATCTCGGTCTTTCCGGCGAAGAGCAAGGCTTGTTCGGCGGCAAGGGTTTTGCTGAATATGCCAAAATGAACAATTGGGAAATCATAGGGGTTCTCAATAATGATATGATTGGCAACATCGAGGGTATTGACGGTGTAATTGATAACCGAACTTTTCGTATTTTCTCCGAACCGACTCCTGTCACCGAAACCGAAAAGGAGCGCAACCAACGTCGTTTCTACGGTGGCGAAGTCGATGGTATTTCCCGTCAATTGGCGCGATACATTCACAAAACAGTGACTGCTTACATGCCCGAAATGAACCCGATGATGGTCTATCGCTTAGACCGTTTTGGTCGAGGTGGTCACCATCGTCCGTTTAACGATTTGGGTTATCCGGGTGTTCGTATTATGGAAGCCCATGAAAATTACAACCGTCAACACCAAAACAACCGAGTGGAAAACGGCATCAAATACGGTGATGTGATTGAAGGGGTCAATTTTGAATACGCCAAAAAGCTAACCGCTGTCAACGCCATAGTATTGGCCAGCTTGGGTTGGTCGTCACCCGAGCCTAAGAATGTCACCATTGGCGGCGTAGTAGAACCCAATACCAAACTCAAATGGGACAAAGTCGCCGATGATGCGGTGATAGGTTATAAAATTTATTGGCGATTGACTACTTCTCCGCAATGGGAATTCAGTCGGTTTGTTGGCAATACTGATAACTTTGAACTCAAAGGAATTGTGATTGATAATTACTATTTTGGTGTATCGAGCGTCCACCAAAACGGACAGGAGAGTGTAGTGGTTTTTCCGTCAGCTGTAATGCGAAGTACAGGTAAGTAATCAGTTTTGATTTAAATAAACTTCTAGTTTTTCTTGAATGTTTTGCAATGGTGTGGCTATGGCATTCACATATTGAAAATTCCCGTCTCGTTTATTGTCAATAGATAACTGAATCGGACAAGCTTCACTTTGAATGGCATTGACTTCAAATTCATACTGCTCCTTATTGTAAACCAAATACGGAGCACCGGAAGAACCAAATCGGAAATACCCTTTAATCAAATACCGCAATCCTTCCAATACATAATTCCCGCCAATGCGTTCCGGGAAAATGGAGAAGTGCTCGGTAAAACCGTCAATTTGGGCTTTGTTCAGTAGTTTGCCGACTTCACTGGTTGGGGAACTTTGCAAACAATAATAACCTTCTTGATTATCGGGCAAAATATTGAAATTCATTTTTACCGCCGGAATAGCGGCTACAATTTCTCTCGGAGTATTTATTATCCGATATAGGGCAATATCATCTCCGTAAAATGCCTCAACTAATGCCACTTCTATCAAAAAAGTATGACGATTAATAGCCGGTTCGGCAAAATGAGTGGTCGCATCAAAATGAGTAGTCAGTTCTTGGTTTTGATAGAAAAGCGGCTCTTTGAATTGTACAATTAAATGCGTCTGGCAGATTTTTTTCTCCAAAAAAGTAACCCAACGGGTATCAAAACGGATTTGTTTCAAGGTATCTACCACAGCAGTGTAGTCATTCGGATTGTTACTGCTCCAATAATACCGTTGTTTCTCAGTATTGAGGTAAAAACTGTTTTCAAACAATTGTCGCTGCGGATTATTTAAATAGGGAAGAATGTCGCGCTCAAATACTTCAGTCGAAATCGATCTGAAAATTTTGGCTTCGGTTTTTAAGTTGTGTGCCACCGTCAAAAAATAGCCTTGGCCAATGTGAAAGGCACAAATGTTATTCTCAAAATGCCGCCGTTGCGAATCTTCAATATTTTGGGTAAACATAATGCGGAATAAAGGCGAGGTTTGTTCATGAGTCAGCTCCAGTTGTTTGAGTAGTTTGTGATTTTTCATAAAATGATTCAATTGCCCAAAATCAAATATACCAAACAAATTCACTTGTCCGATTTTTTTACCGATTATCTTTTAAATAGAGGATTAATAGCTATGATGTGTGTTGTTTTCAAAAATAAATATTAAATTGCTTAAAATCAGAAGGATATAGTGGAGTCCGGAAACCACTATAATCAACGGGGCACAACCGAAAAGCCATACAAGTAGGAATTTTAAAAATCAATACTTATGCCTAAATTCATCATCGAAAGAGATATTCCCGGAGCAGGCGACTTGACTGCCGATCAATTGAAAGGGATATCACAAACTTCTTGTGCAGTTTTGAACAAAATGGGACCGGATATTCAATGGGTCGAAAGTTTTGTAACCGGAGACAAAGTCTATTGTGTGTACATTGCTCCCAATGAAGATTTAATATTAGAACACGCTAAACAAGGTGGATTTCCGGCCAACAAAATTTGCAAGGTGATCAATACTATTAGTCCTGTGACCGCTGAGTAATGATTAAAAAGCAATTTTAATCGGTTTTAAAGTGAATGTTTTTTACGATTATAACTTCATTTAAATTGAATTAACAGAATCTTTCTTTGTAATTTTAGTTCTTAAAATACAATCTCATGGTCAGTCTTAAAAGTATCCAAACGGAAGTCGATGTTTGTTATCTCTATAAAATTTTAGCTGAAAATGAAGAAGATGAAAACGTTGCGACGGTTTTCAAACAGATGAGTGATATAGAGCACGGTCACGCCTTGGCTTTCTTAGCCAAAAACAATTTAGATGAAAGCCATTTGCCGCCACCTTCAGGAAGAGCTAAAACCTTGCATCTAATTGGCAAATGGTTTGGTTATGACTACATCTTAGGAGTTTTATTGGATACCGAAAAAAGCGTATCCTCATCCATACTGAAAGCTCGCAAACAAAGTCAAACGCAAGAATCCTTGTCGGATACAGCCCATGTTACTATACTGAAGAATATCCTCAGCAATAATTCCAAAGTGTCAGGAGCCAATTTGGCCCGATTTGAAAAACGCCATCGCTCTGTTGGTGGTAATGCTTTGCGTGCCTCAGTTTTAGGCGGTAACGACGGTTTGGTGTCCAATTTTAGTTTGGTAATGGGAATAGCCGGTGCCACCAGTGGTCAAGATGAAATTCTGTTGGCCGGATTAGCCGGATTGCTGGCCGGAGCTTTGTCTATGGCTTTGGGCGAATGGATTTCGGTGAAAAGTTCTCAAGAGCTGTACGAAAATCAAATGCAACTCGAATTGGAAGAATTAGAAACCAACCCCGAGGGCGAGCAACAAGAATTGACTTTAATTTACATGGCTAAAGGCATACCTGAAGCGCAAGCCAAAACCATGGCCGCCGATATGATGCAAAACAAAAGCCAGGCACACGACATGCTCATCAAAGAAGAATTGGGTATCAATTCTGAGGATTTGAAAGGTTCGGCTATGGAAGCTGCGCTGACTTCCTTCTTCCTGTTTGCCATTGGAGCTATCATACCGGTATTTCCGTTTTTCTTTTGGAGCGGTATGCAAGCCGTGATTATCAGTACGGTGTTGAGTGCTGCCGGTTTATTTTTGATTGGTGCAGCGATTACTTTATTTACCGGAAAAAGTGTTTGGTATTCGGGTATGCGACAAGTGTTGTTCGGATTAGCAGCAGCGGCTATCACTTTCGGTATCGGAAAACTGATTGGCGTTTCTGTAGTAGGATAAAAAAGGAGGTCTATTGTAGACCTCCCGTTTTGTATGATTTGGATTTATCATAAACCAATACCTCTTGATACTGTTGCTAATTGAATTATCGCTTTGATACCTTCAACTGATAAATCTAAATCATATTCAAAGTTAATTAATAATTGATTATTAATGTGTTAAAAATCAAACTTTAACATTATAATCTAATATTTCCCACTCAGCAATTCGCCCCCTATAGTCGATTTGGCCTCAATGCCCAATTTTTTCATCATTTCGTAAGTGGTACACACGGCTGCCGAAGTCACCGGAATCCCGCATTCCGCCTGAATTAAATCTATAGCTTCCAACGAAGGCATTTGCACACAAGCCGAAGCTACCAATACATCTACATCGTTCAAATCCAATTGCTTGTATATTTCCAATAAGTTCATCGGATTTTGCGCTGCCACTTCCAAGTTATCGGGAATTTCCAGGGCAATGCTTTCTTTTACTTTGATGCCTTGGTGCTCAATATAATCGACTACTTTGTCGGTGAGCGGACGCATATACGGCGTAATAATCGAAATTTGTTTGGCACCCAACACTTTCAAACCGTTAATCAAAGCCCCTGCCGACGTTACGATAGGCGTTGGGAAGTCATTTGCCACTGTTTCCTGATGCAGGTTCACTTCCGAAACGCAGTGATAGCCGCGTCCCATACTCATAATTGCTACCAAGCATGCGTAACCCATCACGTCCACATGGGCGTCTGACAATTCTTGAGCGCATTTCAGACTCATCGCATCCATGGCTTCGAGTTCTTCTTTGGTCACTTTTTTCATTCGCATGCGACTGCTGTGAAACGTAAAACGTTCCGGCAATATGGTTTCTCTGGCCCTGAAAATGGCCGGTATTTCGGTTTCCATCGTCACGTTGGAGGATGGAACGATTTGTCCTATTTTAAATTTTTTCATAATCAAAGTTACTGATCAGCTATGTTACTGAGTTTTTAATTGTTTGTTGGACGTTAACTCGTCTGATGGACGAGGTCGGGCTTTACGTTGCAATCTTTTTAGGATTGTATTTCCCTTCCGCTTTGCTTCAGGGCAATCCTAAAAAGGATTTCCACTTCACACGAGCGAAGCGACTGCCGAAGGAATCCCTAACGCAGCTATTATTTTTACCTGACAGCCACCGGCTGCCCTCCTCTTAATATCAAATCTAACGCAACCTGTTTTTTATCTTGAAATCTCCTTCACCGTATTTATTATCGTACCAATGCCTTCTACAGTCGCTTCCACCACATCACCATCGTGCAACCATTCTTGAGGATCGCGTCCGGCTCCGACACCTGCCGGAGTACCGGTGGCTATAATGTCTCCCGGATCTAAAGTAAATACGATACTCAAATCTTCTATCAAATCGTTAATGTTGAACAATAAGAATTTAGTGTTTGAGTTTTGCTTTTCTATACCGTTTACTTTTAACGATAAATTCAGGTTGTGTGGATTTTCGATTTCGTCTTTGGTAACTAATATTGGTCCCATAGGCGCAAAAGTATCTTGTCCTTTGGAAACTATCCATTGGCCTTCTCGACGACAATCGCGAGCTGAAATATCATTGATTACTGTATAACCAAAAACATAATCCATCGCTTCCGCTTTAGGAACATACTTTCCTTGTTTGCCAATTATGACAGCCAATTCCACTTCCCAATCCAATTGCGAAGTCAGTTTGGTGTTCTTAATGATCTCGGTATTGGTTCCCGTAACCGTTGTTGGCGGTTTTGAAAAGATAATCGGTTTTTGAGGTAATTTGCCTGTAGTGTCTAAGGTTCTTGCGCTTTCCGCTACGTGTTCGGTATAGTTTAATCCAATGCCGATAATATTTTTTCTCGGTTTTTGAATCGGAGCCAAAAGTGTCACCTCTTCCAATTCATAAGCGATTTCTTTAAAGTAATTTTCCGGAGTTTCCGCCACCATTTCGTTCAATTCATCTATGATTTCAATCCCCATGTCAATCAAGTCCAACATATCAGAAGGCAACGGGAAATTTGAAATTTCGCCAAAATCTTCCATATCGATGACTTGATTGTTATGTAGAAATCCTAAACGGGGTTCGGTGTCTTTTGTCTGGTAAGTGAGTAGTTTCATTTTTTAAAAGGTGCTAAGGCGCTGAGGCGCTAAGGTTCTGAGGTTTTAGTTTGTTGTATGTTCTAAGTTAGAATTCATTTTTGTCATTCTCACTGTCATTGTATTTTCTGACGCCCATTGTTTTCGGTGTATTCTCTGCCTTGGAACAAGCCTAAGCCTTCAATGACCGGCAAGTCGTTGAAGTTAAACAAACACGCATCTTCGGTGTCAGAAGCATTGTGGTGTTCGTGCCACGCCCAACTTGGTACGCAGAAAATATCGCGTTCCTTCCAATCAAAGCGTTGCCCGTTGATGATGGAGTAGCCGCTTCCTTTAGCGCATTGGTACACAAATGACCCCGTATGTTTGTGTGCTTTCCCGTGGAAACCGGCTGGTAGCAATTGCATGGCGGCTCCCATCGTTTGCATCACATGACCACCGGTGAGCGGATTAGAGTATTGCATCAAAATACCGTCAAACGGATCCGGATGGTTGACCACTTGCGCGTTTAACAAAGCCGGGTAGACTTTACTCCACGAATATTTAAACAAAGGCGAATACGGTTTGTCCCAAGTCTTGTCAGCCGGAATTAAACCCGCGCAACTGTAGCTCAACGGCAAATGGTTGATGGGTTTTACCAACGGTTGTTTGCCATCATACACGGCATAATCATTGGCTTCTAAAGCATTCACTAACGGAATATCCAAACCGTCTTGCCAAATACAGGTTTGCCCGTCGGCTTCTACACCGTGTTCGTGCCAGGCTGAGTTGGGTGTGATGACAAAGTCGTTGACTTCCAACATGATTTTATTGCCGTCAACTACGGTATAGCCTTTAGAACCTTCCATGATAAAGCGTAGGGCAGAAGCACGATGGCGGTGCGCCGAAGTACTTTCGCCCGGACGGGTAACTTGGATTCCGGTGTACAACCAACCTACGGCGGCAGAAACGTCTTTCCTTTTATCGTTTACCAAATATACGACACGTCTTCCGGCTTGTTCAGGCGTTACGAGTTCGGAAGATTTTAAAACCAAACTGCGCAAGTCGTCGTATTTCCACAACATAGGGACCGAATTCGCTCGGGGTTCCCAAGGTTCAATATCGTTGGCTACTGTCCAAAGTGCTCCGGCTCCTAAGGTTTCTAATTCTTTATAATAGGCTTCGAGTTCAGGGGTGTCTTGTACACGGGCACGCCCGATAACGTCGTCTGAAAAGTTGTTGGTTTCCATATTATTTTTGGTTGAATTCATCGTGGTTATCTACAAAGGTAATCTTTCTGGTTGGAGCGGTATTGACTCTTAAATCAAAAATATCAAATCGGTTGTAATGCCCGAGTATGTCGTGCATTTGTTTCGGTTGGATGCATTTCTCCAAATCGATATCGGCATAAACAATCCCTTCGTCATCAATTAGCGGTGTGCCAATCACAGCGCCATTCGGACCAATAAATCCGGAAAAGGCAGAGCTTTTGCGTGATAATAATTCATCCACATTAGGTACATCAGCGCGTAAGGCATCTTTTATCTCCTGAGAAATGGTTGAGCAGGAAACAATTGTAAACAATTTGCCTTCGAAGGAATGTGCCGCGGCCCGAATTTTAATCGCTTCCGCCATGTCGTAATCGGGTGGTGCTACCGGTAGTGAAATGTAATTGGCGATGTGAACTAATTCGCCTTGCGACAATAGAGTAAAACGGGCTAAGGTATTGGTGTTTTCACCACAAGCTAAAGTGCCAATCGGACCAACTTCAGTATCATACACTTTGAGAGAAGAACCATCGCCGGACGTCCAAGTAAGCTTTTCAGCCCAGGTTGGGACTAATTTGCGGTGTTTGCCGATGACTTTTCCGTGGTTATCAATAATCAGGTTGGTGTTGTAAATTTCGCCATAACTGTCGCCACGCTCGTTGATGCCGATGACGATGTGTATATTGAAATCTTTCGCGGCTTGGTACAAAGGTTGCATGTTTTCGTCCGAAACAGCTACTGAGTTTTTATACAATAGCTCGTACCATTTGCTGCCTTGTACCGGTGTCATGATCCAGTTCCAGTAAGGGTAACCGGCCACGAATACCTCGGGAAAGGCGATGAGTTGCGCTCCGTTATCGGCAGCTTCTTTAACAAAAGCAATCGCTTTGGCTATCGTTTTTTCCACGTTCAGAAAAACCGGTGCTGTTTGTACGGTAGCGGCTTTGAATTTTTTAAAGTCCATAGTTTGAGTATTAAGACAAAAGTATTAAGTATTAAGACAGTTGGTACTTTGTTATTTTGTTTTTCATCTCTTCCGAAAACGGTTCCGCTTTGATGGCGTCTCTGCCGTTGCTGATACCTACGTTAACTAAAATAACTTCGCCTTCCAAACAGGTATTGCCTTGTTCATCTTCAAAACGGAAACCGCAAGTTACGGAAGCACCGCCGAGTTTGATGACCCAAAGTTTTTTGGTTAACAGTTCTCCTATGCGGGCGGCTTTTTTGAATTGTACTTTTAAATCCACGGTTGGAATCCCATTGGTTTCGTGAATTTTGGAGAACGGTCGGTCGAGGGCTTCTTCAAACCAATCTTCGACCAAGTCGTTGAGCATTTCTAAAAAGCGCGGATAGAAAACGATACCGGCGTAATCGACGTGTTTGAAACGTATTTTTTCTGGTTTGGTAAAGGTTTGGTTCATGTTTTATTTTTTTGCTACTGATTAGTTTTTATTTTTTGCCACAGATTAAACAGATTAGCACTGATTTTTTTGTTACGAATTACACCAACTTTTACTAAATTTTAAATTAATCATTTACTCTTGCTGATATGTTTAGCCCCGATAGTAGTGGAAATCCTTTTATTACTTTTCAGAAAATCCCTTCGACAGCGCTTAGGGTGACAAAGTAATAAAAGATTGCAACGGATAGCGGGAAACAGCTCCTAAAAATGTTCGGCACTTGCATTTTTCCAAAATCGAAACATCTCGTTAGGGACTTTGCTGCCATCGAGTAGGCAACCGACTTTAAGTTCGGGATACGTCTCTTCAAAAGTCTTGATTTGGGTACGGTCAATGCGCATACTCACGACGCTTCGGTCTACTTTATCGGGATGATCGATGCCGGCCGAGGCCATGAGTTCCATAGCGCTTTTCACCGTTTCGTGTTGGAAGCGCGCTACGCGTATGCTTTTTTCTTCGGGTACTAAGCCTTTGGTCAGCCGCGGGTCTTGCGTGGCTACTCCCGTCGGGCAAGTATTGGCATGGCATTCGAGCGCCTGAATGCAGCCCAAAGCGAACATCATCCCACGGGCCGAATTGCACAAATCGGCACCAATAGACAAGGTTTTGATGATGTCGAATCCTGTTATGATTTTACCGCTACAGATGATTTTGATGTCTTTTTTCAAATCGAATCCTACCAGACAATCGTATACAAAAGCCAAGGCGTCTCGCAACGGCATGCCCACGTGGTCTGAGTATTCCTGCGGAGCAGCACCGGTTCCGCCTTCGCCACCATCGACGGTGATAAAATCGAAAGTTGTCTTGGTTTGCACCATGGCTTTACAGATGGCGATGAATTCGGATTTGTTGCCAATGCAGATTTTCATCCCGATGGGTTTGCCACCGGAGCCTTTTCGCAATAGTTTTACGAATTCCATTAATTCCAGTGGTGTTTTGAAAGCTGAATGTGTTGGCGGTGAAATGATGTCGTGTCCTTTGTCAACTAGGCGAATGGCTGCAATTTCATCAGTAACTTTCTCTTTGGGTAAAATACCGCCATGTCCGGGTTTGGCGCCTTGAGAGAATTTGATTTCAATCATTTTTACGTTGTCTAAGGTCGCTCTTTTGACAAATTCGTCATAAGAGAAATTACCGTTTTTGTCGCGACAGCTGAAGTAGCCAGTTCCGATATTCCAAACTACATCACCACCCTGCAAATGGTAAGGTGATAAGCCGCCTTCTCCGGTATTGTGGTAAAATCCACCTTGTTTGGCACCGTTGTTTAAAGCCAAAACAGCATTCTTACTTAATGAACCGTAGCTCATTGCACTGATGTTGAATAAACTGGCTTCATAAGGTTTTTCGCATTGTGACGAACCAATTTTTACTCTCGGATTGCTGTTGACTTGTGAAAATGGAATGGCTTTGATGCTGTGGTTGATCCATTGGTAACCAATTTCGTAAAGGTCTAATTGCGTACCGAACGGATTGGAATCGGTTTCTTTTTTGCTACGTTGGTATACTAAACTGCGTTGTAGGCGGTTGAACGGTTTGCCGTCGGTATCACTTTCAATAAAATATTGTCGGGCGCCGGGACCCAATGCTTCTAACAAGTAGCGCATTCTTCCCAACAAAGGAAAGTTTCTGCGGATGGTTCTTTTGGATTGGAACATATCGTAAAATCCCATTAGGATTAACGGTATAAAAATTAACCCCAAGAAACTAAACTTCCAGTTGACATAGGTTAATACGCCCATGATGGCCAGTGTCGTAATCGCAAAAACTAAAAATGCTTTTCTCATCTTACTTTAATTTAAACCGTTGAATTTTACCGGTCTCTGTTTTAGGCAAAGTTTCAGTAAAATAAATCACTCTCGGATATTTATACGGAGCAGCTACTTCTTTGAACCAGTGTTGAATATGGTTCTTCATGTTATCGGTAGCTTTACTGCAATCTTTTAGTACAATGTGCGCACAAACTAACATGCCGCGTTCTTCATCTGGCAATCCTACTACGGCGCATTCGAGGATTTCTTCGTGCGTTAACAATACGCTTTCCACTTCGATGGCCGCAATGTTGTAGCCGGACGATATAATCATATCATCGCCGCGCGCCACAAACCAAAAATAGCCGTCTTCATCCTTGCGGAAAATATCGCCCGTAAAGTTCCAACCGTTTTGCACGTACTCGCGTTGTTTGTCTTCGCGATTCAAATATTTACAGCCGGTGATGCCACGTACCATGAGTTTGCCGGGTTCGTTTACGGCGACCTCATTTCCTGCAGCATCTACTACTTTGGCTTCGTAACCGGTAATGGCTACGCCTGTGGCGCCGGGTTTCATATTATCTTCATTAGAAGATATAAAGATATGCAACATTTCGGTAGCACCAATCCCGTCGATGATTTTTAGGTCGGTGGCGTCGTACCAATCTTGCCAAACTTTCAGCGGCAGCGTTTCTCCGGCTGACACGCATTTGCGAAGGCTTGATATGTCGAAATCTTTGACTTTGGTGGTAATGATGCGCCAAGCCGTAGGCGCGGTGAAGCAAATCGTGATTTTGTAGTCCTGTATGGCTTGTAACAGCATATCAGGTGTTGGTTTCTCTATTAAGAAAGTGGAAGCACCAAAATACAGCGGAAACAATACCAATCCACCCAAGCCAAAGGTAAATCCTAGTGGCGGACTACCGGTAAAGATATCATCTTGAGTTGGCTGTAAGGAATACTGCGGAAACGCTTCACAGATATTGACAATATCTTTGTGGAAGTGCGCTGTCATTTTAGGCAAACCCGTGGTGCCTGAAGTAAATCCGATCAAAGCGATGCTGTCCGATTTGCTGTGGTAGTTGTTGAATGTCTTAGGTTTGTGTTGCATTAATGCTTCCAAACTCGAATTGCTGTAAAAACAAACTTTTTGCAAATGGTCGGATTTGACCAAATGCATTTCATCGGCTAGACTATGGTCGCAGATGGCGTGTGAGATTTCGGCACAGTCGATTATCGTGCTTAATTCTTTGGCCCGCAACAAGGGCATAGTGGCTACTACGATACCCCCGGCTTTTAATACGGCAAACCAAACGGCAACCATCATTGGATTGTTGGCTGAACGAATTAATACACGATTACCCGATTTCAGTCCCAAATCTTCCACCAAAACATGGGCAATTTGGTTGGCCTTTTCATACAATTCCTGATAGGTCCAAGTGTATTCAAAAGTGCGTAGGCAAGGTGCGTTTCCATGACCGTTATGAATGTGTTTGTCTAATAGCTTCTCCACACAATTCAGCATTTCCGGTTGCCGGAATTGCGGCAAGTCCAAGAAAACATAGTCCGGTTGTAAATCGGGACTAGGTAAATTATCGTGGGCGAAATTATCTTGGTAATGTTTCATGAGATAAGTACTAAGGTCGTGAGAATCTAAGGTTCTGAGGTTTTAATCTTTCTTATTACTCTTTGGTTTCAATGCTTTTTTCATACTTTCGGTTTGTTTTCTTTCGGCGGCTTTTAGCGGATAAAGATGAGAACTTCCGGCTTTGTAGGGATTGGGAATGTCTGCAGCTTCAAATTGTTCGTAGGCTTGCGTATTTCTCACAAAATTAGCATCGGCTAGTAACGGTCGGCCCAGCGCCACTAAATCGGCTCTACCGTTGAGAAGTATGGTGTTGATTTGATCAATATCTTGGATGTAACCCGCTGTGATGGTTGGGATGTGAACGGTGTTTCGAACGGCATCGGAGAAAGGTGTTTGCCACATACGGCCGATTTGCGGTTTTTGATGCGCTACGGTATTTCCGGTTGAAACGTTGATGATATCGGCTCCGGCATTTTTGAAGGCTGTTGCTATGATAATAACTTCTTCTTCAGTGATTCCGTTTTCGGCCCAATCGGAAGCGGAAATTCGAACTGACATGGGTTTGTGTGGAGGGAATGCTTTTCGCATTTCGGTGAAAACCCTTAATGGAAACTTCAAACGGTTTTCGATACTGCCGCCAAATTCGTCGGCTCTGATATTGGTTAAAGGCGACAGGAACGAAGCCAATAAGAATCCGTGATGCGCTTGGAGTTCGATTAGATCGAAACCGGCTTTGTCGGCATTATGAGTGGCTAGCACAAATTGGTCGGTTATCAAATCCATATCTTCCAAAGTCATTTCTTTGGGAATCGGCATCTTCTCATTGAAAGCGATAGGCGAGGCCGATAGCAAATCCCATGGTAGCTCGATAGGTTCATTAGTACCTTCCCACGGTTTTTTCACAGCGCCTTTTCGACCGGAATGTCCTAGTTGAATTCCTATTTTAGCTTGGGTGTTTTGATGGATAAAATCGGTTATCTTTTTCCAGTCAACTAATTGTTCTTGAGTGTAAATTCCGGCACAACCTAAAGTGATGCGTCCGGTTTCGGATACCGCTGTCATTTCGCTAATAATGAGTCCGACACCACCGGTGGCTCTACTACCGTAGTGTACCAAATGCCAATCGGAAACTTTGCCGTCGGTGGCCGAGTACTGACCCATGGCTGACATGACGATGCGGTTTTGCAGTTCTAAATCGCGTAGTCGGAATTTGGTGAATGCAGCCGGTTCCTCGACTGCGCTCGGGATGACTGCACTCGGGATGACTGCGTTCTGATGAAATTCAGCCAATACTTTATCTGTAAACGATTTATCGCGTAACCTTAAATTTTCAAAAGTGACTTTTTTGGAACGCGTCATACAACCGAAGGCAAATTGGTAAAACGGATGCTGCATGTGTCGGTCCATGTGTTCAAACCAATCGAGGGAAACCAAGGCAGCGTATTGAATCATTTCTACCGTATTGCGACGGGTTTTTTCGTATTGCTCGAAAGCCGCTTGTACGTTATTCGGATTGGCAATTACGGCATCGGATAAACCGATAGCGCAATCCATCGCCAGTTTAGTTCCCGAGCCGATTGAATAATGGGCTGTGGCTTTGGCATCGCCTAACAAAACGATGTTGTTATGGTACCATTTTTCGTTGGTTACATGCGGGAATTGACGCCAATGCGATTTGTTGGAAATAAGCGAATGTCCGTCGAGTTCTGCTGCGAATATTTCGGCTATTTTGGCTATGGTATCGGCTTCGTTGGTGACTTCAAAACCGTGCTTTTGCCAGGTTTCGTCACTGCATTCAAAAATCCAAGTACTCATGCCGGCTTCGTATTGGTACGTATGGGCTACGATAGTGCCATGAGGCGTACTTCGGAAGAAGTAGGTAAAGGCATCCAATGGTTTGGTCGAGCCTAGCCATACAAAGCGATTTTTCTTAAGCGAGATTTTGGTGCCGAATTCCTTTTCATATTGCGTTCGGATGCCACTGCTAATTCCGTCGGAAGCCAAAATGATATCGGCGTCTTGGTACTGACTGATATCATCTATATTTTGTTCGAAATGCAAGATAACGCCTTCTTCGCGACAACGTTGGTGTAATAATTTAAGCAATGTTTTTCGGGAGCAACCGCAGAATCCATTTCCGGCGATGCTGACTTCCTGACCATCTCGTGCTACAATGATATCGTCCCAATAGGCAAATTGACTTCGAATTAATTCATACGATTGCATATCGCGTTTAAGGAATTCGCCTAAAGTTTCATCGGAGAATACTACCCCAAAACCAAAACTGTCGTCGGGTTTGTTGCGTTCGTACACGTCAATTTGGCAATGCGGCATTGCTTTTTTGGTTAGGATGGAGAAGTAGAGTCCGCCCGGACCACCGCCTATAACTGCTATTTTCATATTTTAAAGTTTCTGAGTGACTGAGTAACTGAGTTGCTGAGTCTTTTAGTTTAGCCTCGTTTGATGGAGAAAAGTTCTCCCAATTTGGCGTAATTGGAGCCTGCTAATCGCGAAATCGGCTTATAGGTTTCTAAATTGATTTTGTAATTGTCTAATAGCACTGCGTCGTCAAAATGCATCATCACGATTCGGCCTATAATGATACACGATCCGCCGTTTTTATGATCTTCGAGAAAGTAATGATGGACCAGTTCACATTCCAATTGTACCGGACTTTCCGCTACGCGCATGGGTTTTATTTTTACGGAGGGAATAGGCGTAACACCGGCTAAGACAAATTCGTCTACTTCAGCCGGAACCGATTGCGCTGTAGAATTCATTTGTTCCACCGTGTTTTCGGTCACCATGTTTACCACAAACTGACCGTTCGCCAGTATGTTGTTTAAAGTATCTTTATTGGTGTGGTTGGCTCTGTTTACGGAAAACATGATGTGCGGCGGATCTTCCCCGGCAGCATTGAAATAGGAAAACGGAGCGAGGTTGTTAATTCCGTCTTCGCTTACGGTGGCAATCCATCCGATAGGTCTGGGAATGATGGCACCAGTCATTAATTTGTAGACTGTCGATGACTCAAGCAGGTTAGGATCAAATAGCATAGAGTTGTTTGTTTACTACAAATTAAAGCTATTTTTTGATAATTTTTATCAGATTTACATTTTTAGGAATGAAAATATGGTAATGTTTTACGTTTATCCCTAAACTACTGTAAAGAGGTTAAATTGTCTCGATTTGAGTTGCAGTATGACAGGTGGAAGTTTTGTTGGTTTTTACAGCGTTTTCCCTTCATGCACTTTAAAAGCTTTTTTGACCAATGACACTGTAGTGGTTGCTAAGATGGCTCCTAAAAATGCTAAGAAAATATCTTTCTGTGCATCCCAAATATCGCCTTGAGTTCCTAAATAAGCGTCGCCTTGTGCCGGGAAAAACAAATCGGCCACAGCCCATTCGATCAACTCATAAAATGCACTAACAGACAATGTAATTTCGATGGGTAAAATCCAAGCCACCATGGTAGGGTATTTGAACCATTTTAAGAACAATTCCCGCATAGGGTAAGCCAGTAAAAATCCAAAACTAAAGTGTACTATTCTGTCATAATGATTGCGTTCCCAACTCATATAGTCTTTTAACCAATAGCCAAAAGGATTTTCAGCATAAGTATATTTAGAACCATATACATGTAAACATAAATAAACGGTAATCAGCAGATAGGAGAGGTCGCTAAATTGGTATTTTTTGTAACTCAACATTAAAAACAGAAAGAACAATATTGTTAAAGTATTTTCCAGCAACCAATTGTTGATATCGTTAGTACCTAGAAAGGTACTTATCCAAACGGTCAGAAATCCCATTAGGAAAAGCCATAACCAAGGGTTTTGTTTGAATTTGGTTCGGTAAGATGAAATAGCTAAGGAAAATGTCATAAAGAACTAATTATGGATAACGAATATAGTCATTTTTTAATATGACAAAGAGTGTTGTTTTTTGAGATTCAAACAAAAACGTTTTTCCTTGGCTCTTAGCTCAGTTTTACTTTGCTTTTTAGATTTTATAATTCTTAAAAGTTATTGTAAAAGTAGTGCCTTCTCCGACTCGGCTACTTACCTCTATTTGCCCTCCCATATCCGTTACATGAGTGTAAACTAAATATAAACCTATACCATGACTGTCTTTGTGTTCGTGAAATTTTTGGTTGAGACCGAATATTTTATTTTTTACTTTTTCGGTGTCAAATCCGCAACCGTTATCAGCTATAATTAATTGATATAAACCATTTTGTATCTGAGTTTTTAGCATAATGATAGGTAAAACTCCGGGTTGGGTGTATTTGATGGCGTTGGTGATTAAATTAATGAAGATACTTTCTAAGTAAACTTTATTGAATGTTATGCTGTCAAAGGCGCTAAAATCCATTTCTATACGGACCTTTGCTTCCTTAATTTGCGTTTGAATGGATTGAATTACTTTTTCAACTACCTCAGTAATCGAGAGTTCTTCCATCATGATATTCAAATGTTCCTGATGGCTTATATTATCAACATAACTATTTAATGTTTCTTTTAAATTGGTGGTGGTAAACTTTAGTATTTCAATAAGTTCAATCGTTTCTGGGTCTTCAATTTTACTAACATCGAGGAGTTCAAAAACCGATAACAAGTTATTGACCGGAGAACGCAAATCGTGCGAAGCAGTGTAAGTGATTTTCTTTAAATCCTGATTAATTTTCTTGATAGTGGTAAGTAGATTGTTTCGCTCTTCCTCAAGTTTTTTTCTATAAGTTACTTCTTTAGCAATAGCATACACTAAGCCGTTTTCAAAATGAGGCATAGAAGTCCAAGACAGCCAAACAACGTTACCATTTTTGGTAAGATAGCGGTTTTCAAAGTTTAATAAGGGCTCTCCGTTTTTGACCAATTCCCGACTATTAATGGTTCTTTCAAGATCATCGGGATGCACAAAACTATTAATGGGTTTTGCTAATAATTCACTTTCACTATACTCTAGCAATTTACACACAGCAGGATTTACTTTTTTAAAATAGCCGTCATATCCGGCTATAAAAAATAAATCTGCAGAGATATCAAAAAATACGTCAGTGCGATAATTATCGGTCAAGGCTTGATAATCAGTCATTTTTTTTGATTCAGGGCAGTAAAGATAATTAATAGTTTTTTATTTGGAGGTCAAATATCAAAAAAATCGCACCTATTATGAGTAAGTCGAAGTTTGTTATTTGTACATTGTTGGTTGTCCTTCATCAACGCAATAAAAAAATCCCGCTTCCTAAGAAACGGGACTTTATATTTTGGCAGGATTACTATCTACTAAAATTGCTCTCTTCCTGCAAAGTGGAAAGCACCTTCGATAGCTGCGTTTTCGTCAGAGTCTGAACCGTGAACGGCGTTTTCTCCAATAGAGGTAGCATATTTTTTGCGGATTGTTCCTTCTGCAGCTTCAGCAGGATTCGTAGCACCAATTAAGGTTCTGAAATCTTCAACAGCGTTTTCTTTTTCAAGGATCGCTGCTACAATCGGACCGCGAGTCATGAACTCAACTAGTTCGCCAAAAAACGGACGAGCCGAGTGTACCGCGTAAAATTTCTGAGCATCTGCTACAGTTAATTGTGTTAATTTCATAGCTACAATTCTGAAACCGGCTTCAGTAATCATATTTAAGATACCACCGATGTGACCGTTTTCTACAGCATCGGGTTTAATCATGGTAAAAGTTCTGTTTGTTGCCATTTTGATAGGAATGATTTTAAATTCGGGTGCAAAAGTAAGTTTTTTTAAGCTATTTGCAAGCAATTTTATAAAACTAAAATTGTAAAGTTTGGCTGTAACGGTTTCAAATCGGTATACAGTTTTTGAATACAGTCAATACCAAATTCCAAATAAAACTCTGAGAAGTTATTGCGTCTTTCTTGTAAAGATTGGTTAGGAAAGAGTTCGTTTTGCAGTTGAATGATGCGTTCCAATTCATCGGCGTGTTGGCGTTTCTCTGCTTTGAGCAAGCGCTTTTCCAGGTTTTCCAATCCTTTAAGCTGTTTGGCTTCTTGTGCTTTTACTGCTCTGCCAAAGGATGTATCAGTGTGCATTGCCATTTCTTGTAACTTGGCAAACTGTTTTTTAAGGTGTTCTTTTGTCTCGGTAAAGTCTAAGTTAAGATTTGATAACTCTTCTGTTTTTCTATTAAATAGGGCTTGTTGGTTACTAAATAAATCGGCCCAACTCAAATTGAGTTTCTCGGCTTTTTGCCATTGTTTTTGACTAACCATTAAAGCCGAATTGCGCACCAGGAGTATAGGGAAAGTTACATTGTTAGTTTCAAAATTAGATTTCAACTGTAACCAGTAGGCAATTTCACCGCCGCCGCCGATGTAACAAAGATTGGGTAAAATAACTTCTTGGTACAATGGTCGCAAAATAACATTCGGACTGAACTTTTCCGGATGAGACGCTAAAAGTGATAAGATTTCGGTCTCGGTAAAAACCAAATCAGTATGGTTTACTTTGTAAACTTTGTTCTCTAATATTATGCGCTCTCGGATATTGTCTTCTATATAAAATAAATTAATCTCGCGAGGATTAACTTGTATAGTGTATTCTTGTAAAATTTGGTTGGTTTGACTGACTTTCTCAAAAGCCTTTTGGTGCAACAATTCTTGCTTTGCATAAGGTATGAACAAGTGTTTTAAGGCAATGTCATCACCGTCTAAAATCACCAACCCTTTGTTGCCAAACAGTTCATTGGCTAAGTATCGGGTTGCCTCGGCCAAATTAGAATGCTTTAAATAACTGTTGTCAAACAATGATTTTAAATAAGCGGCATTGTCACCTAAGCCTAATTCTTTGGCAAACACTTCATAAACTTCTTCTAAACCGGCAGTGGATAAGCGTCCGACCGGTCCATTACTTTTGCGATTCCATTGGATTTTGGCGTGTTTGAAATGGAAGTAATTAATTTCTTCAAAATCGTGGTCTTCTGTAGCCATCCAGTATATCGGCACAAAATTATAGTCCGGATAAGCCTGTTTTAGTTCTGTACAAAGGTTGATGGTGGATACAATTTTATACAAAAAGTACAAAGGTCCGGTAAACAAATTGAGTTGATGTCCGGTAGTAACGGTAAACGTGTTAGTATTGGATAAAAGAGTAATATTAGACTTTGTTGCTTCCGAAATTGTAAAGCCTTGGTATTGTTTTTCTAAAGCGGCTACTAAAGTGTTTCTATTGCCATTGCTATTAAATTCTTGTTTCTTTTCGGCTAACTGCAATCGAAAGTTTTCTATGGTAGGAAATCTGTTGTACAACGCTTTCAATTCGGGCTTTTGCTCTAAATAATCAACAATGAGTTTAGAGAAATATCCTGAATTTTGATAGCTGATACAGTCGCTTGGCATGATCTAATTTTTCGTAAAAATAGGGAAATCCGAAATGGAAAAAAAAGGTTTAACGTACAATTAAGGAGTGATTAGAGCACCGTACAAGTAGTCATCACCCAAATAAAAATTCGTATTACCCTTAGTCATGGTAACCTTTTTTAAACGGATAGTATGTTGAAAACCGGTTCCGAAGGTGGTTGTGCTTACTTCGATAATGCCACTAACATTGGCAACACCATCGTTAGCAGTCCATTCTTGAGAAAGTAAAGGAGTGACAGGTGTAGTAGTTGCGCAGAAATAAGCATCGTTAACCGTACCGTTGAATAGGCGATAAGTCACTTTATTTGAAGCGCTAATTAAAGCCGTTCTTGGCGTGGTGGTAACTTCATTTTGAAACAAAGTGCTGTAATCGGCTAAGTCTAATACAAAAGATTCACTACCACTGAAATTGAAAATGCGATTGTCGCAAGTACTTTTTTCGGCTTCTTGGTCAAAACCAAAAGCCAACGGTGAAACATTGGTAGTGTAATTTCCAAAAGTGTACGTTTCGTAAACTTGTGTTCCGTTTGGCTTTTGGAACGTGATGTTTTTGAATACAATAAAATGTTTGTAACCTGTAATTTGAGTAATTCCGGTAGTAGGGTTTACGGTTTTTACAGCTGTAGTAGTAATTTGAACTGTTCCGGCCGTCGCATTCCATTCTTCCAATAAATTGGGCGTGGCAGATGGTATCGTTGGACAAATATTATCAGAACTTGCTCCACCGCTATATTGACGATAAATGACTTCTATATTCGAACCAATACTAACTTCAATAGGATTGCCTTCAGTAGTTTCATCGTTGGTAAAAGTACTAGCCGGTATAGCTAGAATGAGCATCTCAGAGTCTTTTACTTTGTAGATAACGTCTCTGCTAGTGCATTTTTGCGCGTTAACTTCACTAAAATCGATAGTGTCTACAGTTAAGTCACCATCGTCACAAGCTGTGGTTAAAAGTAAGGCTGTAAATATCCCTAATAGTCGTTTCATGGAAAGAAAAATTTTAGCAAAAATAACTTTTTTACCCTATAAAATGTATCTTTTATCATTTAATTAGGATAGTCGTTTTATATTTGCACCATGCAAAAAGTATATCTTGATAACGCCGCAACCACAGCCATTCGCCAGGAAGTTATAGCTGAGATGGTCCGTGTTATGCAAACTGAATTTGGTAATCCTTCCTCAACCCATAGTTCAGGACGAAGTGCTAAAGCTGTGATTGAAACTTCGCGTAAAACCATTGCTAAGTTGTTGCATTGTGTCGCTACGGAAATTGTATTCACTTCTAGTGCAACCGAAGCCACGAATTGGATTTTAAGAAGCGCTGTGAAAGATTTCGGAGTGAAAAGAATCATTACATCTAAAGTAGAACATCACGCCACATTGTACACGGTCAAAGCTTTGCAGGAAGAGTTTGGGATAGCTGTTGCTTATGTGAAAATTAATCCCGATGGTAGTTTAGATTATGCTCAATTACAAGCATTGTTGCAAGACGAAGTTAAAACATTGGTTTCTCTCTTGCATGTGAATAACGAAACCGGTGTGATACATGATATAGTTCGAATTGCATCGCTTTGCCAACAGCATCACGCTTTGTTTCATTGTGATACCGTGCAATCTGTGGGAAAAGCAGTGATTGATTTGCAACAAATTCCGATTGACTTTTTGGTGTCGAGTGCGCACAAATTCCACGGACCGAAAGGGATTGGCTTTGCCTTTGTGAGAAAGAATTTGGTCTTGCAGCCATTACTTTTTGGCGGCGAGCAAGAAAAAGGTTGGCGAGCCGGTACCGAAGCCGTACATCAAATAGCCGGCATGGCTAAAGCAATGGAATTGGCTTATGAACATTTGGAAGTCGAAACCAACTATATTGCTGATTTGAAAGCCTATTGTCTGAACCAATTGCAAGCCGCTTTTCCCGAAGTGAAGGTTAACGGATCCAACACATTTTATAATATTTTGAACGTAGCCATGCCATTTTCACCCGAAAAAACGGCTATGATTTTATTTAACTTAGACATGAAAGGCATTGCCGTTTCTCGAGGTAGCGCCTGTCAAAGCGGAAGTATAAAACCTTCGCATGTGTTGGCGGAAATGCTTTCTGAAGCTGATTTGACTAAGCCGAGTTTGCGAATTTCTTTCAGTCATTACAATACCAAAGCTGATATCGATTATTTAATACAAGTGCTACAAGAAGTGTAAGCTCATTTTTTATTACCTTTGGTTATCAAAACTTTAGGGATATGAAAAGATTACTTTTAGCTGTGGGTTTGACTTTAGGTTTAACGGTTTCCACTTTCTCTCAAAAAAAAGGTGACGTTGAGTTTGGTTTGAACGTTGGCTTTAACAATTCTACTATTTCTAATTCAGATATTTCAGCCGATACCGCATTCGGATTTAATGTTGGCGGTTCTATGGATTATTATTTTTCAAATCGTTGGAGCATGAAGCTTAAGTTGGTTTACGACCAAAAAGGTTGGGACAACGGTTTTATTGAAGACAGTAATGGGTTTGATTACATAACCGACTTTAATATTAATTATTTGACGGTTCCGGTAATGGCGAATTGGCACTTCGGAAGCAAGCGAAATTGGTTTTTAGAGTTTGGTCCGTATATGGGTTTTTTGATGAATGCTGAAGATGTTCGTTTTGGCACTGATGTAACGGATTCTTTTAATACAACTGATTTTGGTTTGGCTTTAGGGATTGGTGTGAAAATTCCGGTATCCGATAAGCTTAAACTGTTTTTTGAGTATGAAGGACAAAGCGGTGTGAGTGATATTTTTAAAGTGAATGAGTTTTCCAGAGTTACCAATAGTCGCTCGAGTTTTAATATTGGAATTAACTTTTTGATGCAGTAGCCGGTATTACATTGTAAAATAAAAAAATCTGCTCGAGGGCAGATTTTTTTGTTTATGATTTTCCGGAAGTCGCTTTCTTTTTAGCTTTGGCTTGCTTATTGAAATAGCCGCGAAACAAAAAATTACTTTTTAAAGCTTCTAAATTTTCATTTAGTTTTTGGCTCGCTTGGTTGATGTTGGTCATAGTGGAGTCGATTTGTTTCACCAATTTAGGGTTATTGGACAAATAGTTAATTGCGCCTTTTCCGTCTTTTACGTTGGAAATCGTGGCATTCAAATTGGCTACCACCTTAGTGATTTCTTGGCTGGACGAATCTAAGTTGGTTACAATGTGTCTGATTTTATTGCCAACCATAGTATCTTTTAAAACACCAATGACATTGTCTTTGTGGTCTAAACTCGCTATTTGTCGGTTCAGATTATCCATGGTTTGACTGGTTTTTTCGCTGGTAATTTTCAGGTTGTGAATGGTAGCTTTTAAATCGTTAGCCATAGCTGAGTCGCGAAGCAAAACGCCAATTGTCCCGTTTCCGTTGTGAATATCGTTGGTGATTTTTAGTAAGTCGGCTGTTAGTTGAGCGGCATTTTCGTTAGTAACATTTAAAGTGCTCAACATGTCATCGGTGCGTACTCGGTTATTGGATTTGATAAAATCGCCGGGTTGTACCGGAAGCGCATCGCCTTTGCCCGGTATGATATTAATGATTACGCTACCTACTAATCCATCGGAACCAATGGTAGCCACTGCATTTTTTTTGATGTGTGGAAAAACAGTCTTGTCAATTTGCATTTCAACATTAATAGTTGAATCGTTCACAATTTCAATACCGCGAACTGTGCCGACGTTGATGCCTGAATAGCGTACATTATTGCCCAATTGTAATCCGGCCACGTTATTGAAAACGGCAGTGAGTTGTTCTGTTTTGCCAAACATTTGTTGCTTGCTGCCAATAAAATAAATGGTCAAGACAAACAAGATTAGACCAATAATAACGAACAAACCGAGTCGTATTTTTTGAGAGGCTGTTTTTTCCATAGGACTAAGTTACTTAAAAAAGGCTTTGATTTTAGGATCTTCTGAGGTTGATAGTGTTTCGAAAGTTCCTTCGGCGTAATTGATACTGTCTATCAATAGGATCATTCGGTTGGCTATCACCCGCGCACAATCAACATCATGGGTAATGATGATGGAAGAGGTGTTGTATTTTTTTTGAATCGACATCATTAATAAAATAATTTCTTTGGAGGTTATCGGGTCTAACCCGGTTGTAGGTTCATCATACAAAATGATTTTCGGCTGTAAGATTAAGGTCCGTGCTAAGGCAATACGACGTTTCATCCCGCCCGATAGCTCACTCGGCATTAAATCGATGGCGTGTGCTAAGCCTACATTCTCCAGAGCTTCCATAACCATGGGTGTGGTGTCTTCAATGATGCCGAATTTTTTGGTGTGACGGCGAAGCGGAAATTCTAAATTTTCTCGAACCGACATGGAATCGTATAAAGCACTGCCTTGGAACAAGAACCCGATTTCGGTACGAAGTTCATCGAGTTCACCTTGCTCTAATTGGTTGATGTTTTTTCCCATTACGGTTATCGAACCGCTGTCGGGTTCTTCCAAACCAATCAGACATTTAATCATTACCGATTTTCCCGAACCCGATTTTCCCATGATTACGAGGTTTTCGCCTTCGTATAAATTCATGTTGAAGCCATTTAGGACGATATTATCGCCAAAGCTTTTTCGCAGTTCTTTAATTTCTATGATGGGTTTTTGCTGCATGAGTTAATCATAAAAAATATTGGTTACAAATACGGCTATAAAGTCTATGATGAACAGCAGCATTGAAGTGTACACTACTGCAGAGTTGGCGGCCAAACCCACACCGGCAGTTCCTTTCTTACAGTTGTATCCTTTGTAACAGCCAACCAATCCGATGGCAAAGCCAAAAAAGAAGGTTTTGAAAGTGGTTGGAATGACATCGCTGAATTGTAAACTATCGAATACGTTATTGAAATAGAGTAGGAATGAGACGTTACCTTTAATATTTTCTACTAATGCAGAACCGAGAATGGCAATAGCATCGCCAAAGAAAACTAATATGGGCAACATGACGGTAGTGGCTAAAATTCGAGTCACCACTAAATATTTATACGGATTAGTACCGGAAACTTCCATGGCGTCAATTTGTTCGGTAACGCGCATCGAACCTAATTCGGCGCCAATACCCGAACCAATTCTTCCGGCACAAATTAAGGCAGTGATAATCGGTCCGATTTCTCTAATTATAGAAATGCTTACCATTGAAGGCATCCAGGAAACAGCGCCAAATTCTTCTAAAGTTGGTCGGGATTGCAGTGTAAAAACCAATCCGATGATAAATCCTGTGACGCTTACCAGCAACAAAGAGCGATTGCCCATGTTGTAACATTGGCGCCAAAATTCTTTGAGTTCGAAAGGCGGATTGAACAACTCTTTGAAGAAACGACCCGTGAAATAGGAGAGTTCTCCTGTTTCAATTAAAAAGTTTTTAAACGAGGTTACCACTTTGGAATCGGTTTCCATAGATTGAGATTAAGTAAATATCCTTCTCAAATATAGGGAATAACCGTTATAATTGAATAAAAAGTCAGTAAAAAGAAAACCGTCAAGTTTTACCTGACGGTTTATATTATTTTCTTGATGACTCTGAGTCGGTGTGTATGCCTGTTTTGTTCAGCGTTATAAATTCCTAAATGGTCTAAGCGGTCAATTCTGACTTTACCGCTGGCGTGAATGATGTAATTGTTCTCCATCATGATGCCTACGTGGATGATTTTGCCTTCATCATTGTCGAAGAAAGCCAAATCTCCGGGTTCACTTTCTTCGATAAAACTCAGGGCATCGCCTTGACCGGCTTGTTGAGAAGCATCGCGTAGCAAATGATAACCATTGAGTTTGTATACCATTTGCGTAAAACCGGAACAATCTATTCCGAAAGGTGTTTTACCACCCCAAAGATAAGGGGCATTTAAGTATTGGTAAGCCGTTGCAATTAAATCGGATTTGGGTTTGATACCGCTGGTTTTTAATCCCTCAAATTGAAAACCTTCTGTATTGATTTCGCTATGGTTTAAAAATGATAACGAAGCACCGAGTGGAATAGGCAAGAGCATGTTTTTGGCATTGGTTACGTATTCCACCAAATCAGCATTTAAAATGATGGCTTCTTTGGATAAGTCGTTAAAATTCTTCTCTGAAATAATTTGGTATTGTTTGGAATCAACCCAACCTTCATAATCGTCGTACTGCAACTTGATTTTGGCCCATTGGTTTTGTTTTTCCAAGATTTCAAAATGCTCACCAAACAACACTTGCGAAACGATTTCGCTTCGATCACTAGGCTCGGCTCGTAGAGGAATTATGGCAAGGTTACAAATGGCAAACATCTTAATCAATTAGGAATTATAAATTACGAATTATGAATTGTTTGGTAATTCATAATTCGTAATTCGTAATCTTTTAAGCTCTTTCGATAACAATAGCTGAAGCGCCTCCGCCACCATTACAGATAGCTGCTGCACCAATTTTAGCATTATTTTGCTCTAATACATTAATCAATGTTACAATGATTCTGGCTCCTGAACAGCCTAGCGGATGTCCTAAAGAAACAGCACCACCGTTTACATTGACTTTATTGTTGTCTAAACCTAAGATTTTGGCATTGGCTAAACCAACGACAGCAAAGGCTTCGTTGAATTCGAAATAATCTACATCGGCTAACGAGATTCCGGCTTTGTCTAAGGCTTTTGGTAAGGCTTTGGCCGGAGCAGTGGTAAACCATTTCGGCTCTTGAGCCGCATCGGCGTAGGATTTGATATAAGCCAATGGTTTTAGTCCTAATGCTTGTGCTTTTTCTTCGCTCATTAAAACTAAAGCAGCCGCTCCGTCATTAATGGTAGAAGCATTGGCAGCGGTTACCGTTCCGTCTTTAGTAAATACAGGGTTTAAGGCCGGAATTTTATCTAATTTCACGTTGGTGAATTCTTCGTCTTTAGCAAATAAAATCGGCTCGCCTCGACGTTGCGGAATTTCTACCGGAACCACTTCATTGTCAAATTTACCTTCCGCCCAAGCTTTGGCAGAACGCTCGTAAGATTGGATAGCAAAAGCGTCTTGCTCTTCTCGGGTAATCCCATATTCTGAAGCACACAAATCGGCACAAACACCCATGGCATTGTTGTCGTAAGCATCGGTTAATCCGTCTTTTTGCATACCGTCAACCATGGTGGTTGGACCGAATTTTACGCCGTTTCTTAAATGTACATAATGTGGAATCAAACTCATGTTTTCCATACCACCGGCCACTACGATTTCCGCATCACCGGTCATGATGGTTTGCGCACCTTGCATTACGGCTTTCATACCGGAAGCACATACTTTGTTCACAGTAGTAGTGGGCACTGTATTAGGTAAACCGGCAAAGATAGCGGCTTGAGTGGCAGGAGCTTGACCAACACCGGCTTGTACTACGTTACCCATTAATACTTCGTCTACTAAATTCGGGTCTAAATTGATTTTATTTAAAGCGCCTTTGATGGCAGCGGCACCTAATTGCGTTGCAGTAACAGTAGATAAACTTCCCATAAAACTTCCGATGGGTGTTCTCACAGCTGATACAATAACTACTTTTTTACTCATGATGTTTAGTTGTTTGTTAATGTATTAACATTGAGTATTAAGTTTATTTTGCCGAATGTCCACCGGACATTCTCCTCTTAATATCAAATGCCTTGCAAAGCTAAACTTTTATTGTAAAATAATGAATTGAAAGCCCAATAAATCTTTATTGTATGGCTATTGCTAAAAATCTTGTGCTTGTAGTATATTGATAGTGAACTTATTTACGAATAATTTGGTTTAAATGCTAAAAAAAGAAATGAAATAGTTGTAAATTATAGAATGATAAATTACATTTGCAACCGCTTAAAGAAAATGTTCTTTTACAAGATTGAAAATTATAGGAGAGGTGCCGGAGTGGTAACGGAGCAGATTGCTAATCTGTCGACGGGTAACCGTCGCCAGGGTTCGAGTCCCTGTCTCTCCGCTCTCGGGGTGTAGCGTAGCCCGGTTATCGCGCCTGGTTTGGGACCAGGAGGTCGCAGGTTCGAATCCTGCCACCCCGACTTTCGGAGGTCGTCTCGTCTGAAGACGAGACCAACCCCGACAATTTTCAAGACATTTTCTTTGCAGGGTCTCATAGCTCAGCTGGATAGAGCAACTGCCTTCTAAGCAGTAGGTCGAAGGTTCGAATCCTTCTGAGATCACCATGTGGGACAAGTCTAATTTTTTAGATTTGTCCCATTTTTTTATCCCTCGGTAAGCCTTATTAATACTTGCAATTTCATTCAAAATAGGATTTACATCAGCGGTTCGAACTTTTTTATTTTCAAAGTGGATTTTATTTGGAAATATCGAACCAAGTAATAATCTTTTACCTTCTATATCAGTGTTATTGTATTGTTTTCCAATAGTTTCCATTTTATTTATGGCCTTTTGATACAATTCAATAATACCTT
>NZ_JANJUQ010000015.1 GCF_024710485.1 Flavobacterium sp. | reverse complement strand
CTAATACTGAAACAAAATATTTCTTCATGTCTTACTATTTAATTAATTGCGATTCTCCATTTACAAAAACGTCAACATCAGCATTTCCTTCAATGGAAACATTTGTTCCTTCTTGTTTTACTTCAACTTTTACAATGGCATTTCTGAAATTTACTTTGAAAGAATAGCCTTTCCATTGTGCTGGAATTTTTGGTTCAAAATGCAATTGGTTATTTCTAACGCGCATTCCACCAAAACCTTCTACGATACTCATCCAAGTTCCCGCCATTGAAGTAATGTGTAAACCTTCTTCCACTTCTTTGTTGTAATCGTCTAAGTCCAAACGCGAAGTTCTTAAATAGAAAGTGTAAGCTTGTTCCATTCGGCCTAAAACAGCGGCTTGAATTGAATGCACACATGGCGATAACGAACTTTCATGAACTGTAAAAGGCTCGTAAAAATCGAAGTGTTTCTCCAATTGTTCTTTACTGAAATGATCTTCAAAGAAATAGAAACCTTGCAGTGTATCGGCTTGTTTGATGTATGGCGAACGCAAGATTCGATCCCAAGACCATTTTTGGTTGATTGGTCGTTGCGATTTGTCTAAATCGTGTACTTTCACTAACTCTTTGTCCAAGAAACCGTCCTGTTGCAAGTACACGCCGTGTTCTTCTGAATAAGGGAAATACATGTGGTCGGCCACTTTTTTCCAGTGCAGAATTTCGGCTTGGTCTAAGTTGACTTTGCTCATGATTCTGGAGTAATCAGAAGCGTATTCTTGTTTTACTTTTTGGATTTGTTCGATGGTGTAATCGATACACCATTTGGCAATATAATTGGTGTAGAAATTATTGTTGACGTTGTTTTCGTATTCATTCGGACCGGTAACGCCTAAAATCACATATTGATTTCTATAGGTAGAGAAGGTCGCTCTTTGGTGCCAAAAACGGGCAATACCAATTAGGACTTCCAAACCTTTTTCCGGGATATAGCTGTAATCTCCGGTGAATCGGTAGTAATTGAAAATGGCAAAAGCGATAGCGCCGTTTCGGTGAATTTCTTCAAAGGTAATTTCCCATTCATTGTGACATTCTTCGCCATTCATGGTTACCATTGGATACAAAGCGGCACCATTTTTAAAGCCTAATTTAGCTGCATTTTCGATGGCTTTATCCAACTGATTGTAGCGATAGGCCAATAAATTTCGAGCGACTTGTTGGTCTTTAGTTGCCATGTAAAACGGAATGCAATAGGCTTCGGTATCCCAATAAGTAGAACCGCCGTATTTTTCTCCGGTAAATCCTTTTGGACCGATATTTAGGCGTGAATCTTTACCTAAGTACGTTTGGTTCAATTGGAAAATATTGAAGCGAATGCCTTGTTGTGCTTTCACGTCGCCTTCGATAGTGATGTCGCTCATTTCCCAAATTTTCGCCCAAGCGTCTATTTGGTTTTGCAACAAACTATCATATCCTAAAGCTAATCCTTGTTGGATTACTTTTTGGGCCGCCGAAATTAAGTTGGTCGAAGCATGATTCATCGAAACCGTATAACCTCCCAATTTTTGTAAGGCGATGGTTTGTCCTTTTGATACCAATTGTTCGTAGGTAAAAATCACTTTATCAGAAGTAGTATCGGTAAACTCCGGTTCGGCATTTTGATTTTCGTTGTTGAGGAAAATGCTGTTGTGCATGAAAGTGGCGACTTCAAAATGAGTTTTAAAGGTGCGCGCTACTACAAAAGCTTCATTGGTATCGTGTTGGGTTTGTAACGGTTCCCAAAATTTCTCTTCCCAGTTGGCATCTTCATTGTGTACTCCGGCATCTAAATAGGGTTTGAAAACGATGGTGGCATCTTGGTTTTTCGGGGTGATTTCGTATTTGATGACACCTAACTCATCGATGTCTAAAGACAAAAATCTTCTAACATTAACGTCGATTTCGATACCGTTATTTAAGAATGCGGTGAACGAACGATGGTACCAACCTTCTTTCATGTTCAGTTCGCGTTTAAAGTCGGATACTTTACAAGACGCTAAATCGAGCGTTTCGCCGTTGATTTCTACTAAAATACCAATCCAGTTCGGCGCATTCAATACTTTAGCGAAATATTCCGGATAGCCGTTTTTCCACCAACCCACTTTGGTCTTGTCCGGATAATAAATACCGGCAATGTAGCTCCCTTGGAAGGTTTTTCCGGAATAGAATTCTTCAAAATTGGCACGTTGCCCCATGGCTCCGTTACCGATGCTGAATAAACTTTCCGACGATTTTACGCGGTCTAAATCAAATCCTTCTTCAATAATCGACCAGTTGTCTGGTTTGATATAATCTTGGTTCATTGTAATTTTTTTATTGTCCTTTTATCATTCGATTTTAGTTTATAAGACCTTCGATGAAGTCTAAATCCATAAACGTAAAATCTTTAAAATTATACTTTGCTTCGTGTAAAATAGTGGCATCACCTATGCCAACACTAATCATGTTCGCGATGTTAGCGGCTTGAATGCCTGCTACGCTGTCTTCAAAAACGATGGCGTTTTCGTTGGACACGTTTAGTAATTGCGCAGCTCTGAGAAAAACTTCCGGATCAGGTTTGGCATTAGAGACATCATTTCCGTCAACAATCGCATCAAAAAAGTGCAGAATTCCTGTTTTTTCAAGAATAGGTCGGGCATTTTTGCTAGCCGAGCCTAAGGCGATAAGTTGTTGTTTTTCTTTGATAAATTCGAGTACGGTGACCACTCCGGGCAATATTTCGCTTTCGTCCATATCGACCAAGTAGGATAAGTAGTCTTCGTTTTTTTGGATGAGCCATTTGTTTTTGTCTTCTTGAGAGGCTTCAATGTTACCTAAGGCCAAGATGATGTCAAGAGAACGAACGCGGCTGACTCCTTTTAATTCTTCGTTGTGTTCGGGGGTAAATTCGATGCCCAATTCTTGTGCTAATTTTTGCCACGCTAAAAAATGGTATTTAGCGGTGTCAACGATTACGCCGTCGAGGTCGAATATGAATGCTTTTTTTGTCATTAATTGATGTCTTTACTGTCTTTTACTTTAAGGGCTAAATAGGCTGCAATAAGGAAGCTCACGCCACTCATAACTAAGGCATAGATAGCGTGGTCGCCGTAAACATATTTTACTAACGGACCACCGATTAAAGCGTTGATGATTTGTGGGATAACGATGAAAAAATTGAATATTCCCATATATACTCCCATTTTTTTAGGGTGAATGGAACCGGCCAGAATCGCGTAAGGCATGGCTAAAATACTGGCCCAAGCAAAGCCAACTAATACCATTGAAATGATTAAAGCTTCTTTGTTAGGCATAAAATACATAGAAATCAAACCGATTCCGCCTAAAACCAATGATAGGGCATGGGTTTTTCTTCTGCCGATTTGTTTGGCTATGTAAGGGAGAAGAAAGGCCACAATAGCAGAAACAAAATTGTAGACTCCGAAAATGATGCCTACCCAGTCGCCTGCCGATTGAAACTCGGGGCTTTTCGTATCACTAACCGATAAGCCGTAAATGTGTTGGGCTATGGCAGGTGTAGTGAATACCCACATTCCGAATAATCCGAACCAAGAGAAGAATTGCACCCAGCTCAGTTGACGCATGGTTGCAGGCATTTTGGCAAAGTCGCTGAAAATATCAGAGAGCTTGGATTCTTTCTCCTCGCCCATGGCTTCTAAATGTTCTTTTTCATCTCGAAATTGAGCCAGCTCTTCAGGGGAGTATTCTTTCGTAGTTACTACCGTAATCAGAATGGTCCCAATCAACACTAAAGCGCCAATGATAAAAGAATAAATTAAATTGTCCGGGATGCCAGATTCCTCGGTTGGTAAGTTACTGATGCCGAACCATTCGTTTAATACGTATGGCAACCAAGAGCCCACTACTGCGCCAATACCGATTAATGCGGTTTGAACACTAAAACCTAAGGTGTGTTGGTCTGCTCTCAAATTGTCTCCCACCAAGGCTCGGAAAGGTTCCATGGCAATATTGAATGAAGCATCCATAATCATTAACATTCCGGCGCCAACCCACAAGGCCGGCATGAAAGCAATGAAAATTTCCGCTTGCGGCATCAATACCAACCCTATTGAAGCCAATAAGGCACCCGTTAAAAAATAAGGTTTTCTTCTGCCGAATCTTCCCCAAGTATTGTCGCTGTAATGACCTATTAAAGGTTGAACTATCAATCCCATCAAAGGGGCTATAATCCAGAACCATGATAATTCGTGTACATCGGCACCGAAAATTTGGAGAATTCTGCTGGCGTTAGCATTTTGGAGGGCAAAACCCATCTGTATCCCTAGGAAACCGAAACTCATGTTCCAAATTTCCCAGAAACCTAATTTACGCTTTTCCATTATCGTAATATGTTGGTTTGTAATACGATAAGCGCTTTGCTTATCAAAACTTTAATTTTTTTCGAAGTAAAGTATAAGCTTTGATAATTGCGGTAAAGATAATAAAGAATTTATAATGTGATTATTTCGCTCCGAAAAAATGAGTTGATGTACCAGCGCAAACGTTTTTTGTTGATAAAAACTATCGGGTGGATTCTCTTTCGACTAATTCGGTTTCGATTACTTCTGTTCTGTATTGTTCTTCGTCTTCTTCTTCGGCTTCCAATCTTTCAATTAACATTTTAGCCGCTTTTCCGCCCATTTTTACACCATTCTGGCTGACAGTTGTAATACTTGGAGAGGAATATTTAGAGATAATACCATCGGTAAATCCGATAACTGAAATGTCATCCGGCACTTTTTTGCCTAATTTGTTGGCTACTTTGATTGCGGTAACCGCAAACAATTCGTTCACTGCAAATATGGCGTCAATAGAATTGTTTGTTAAAAGAGCAGCAATGCTGTCTTCGAAGTTTTCAGTGTCTTCGATTTTTAAAATTAAGTTTTCATCGACCTTGATGTCGTTGTTTTTTAAAGCTTTTATGTAGCCTTCGGTTCTCAATTTTCCTACGCTCACGTAGTCTACAGTTGAGATTAAGGCAATTTTTTTGAAGCCTTTGTCGATGAAGTATTGTGTAGCATTGAATGCGGCTAAGCTATCGTCAATAATGACTTTGTCACATAATATCTCATTAGTAATTCGGTCAAACATGACTACCGGCATTCCTTGGTTGATGACCTCTGTTATGTGGTGAAAATCTTTTTTTAATTGTGTTTCTTTGGACAATGACATGATGAAACCGTCTATACTACCGTTAGCCAACATTTCCATATTGATAACTTCTTTATCGAACGATTCGTCGGAAAGGCATACTAAAACATTGTACCCGTTTTCATTGGCTACATTTTCTACACCGCTAATCACTGTGGCGAAAAAATGATGAATAATCTCGGGGATGATGATGCAAATGGTTTTTGTTTTTTTGTTTTTTAAACTTAAAGCAATATTGTTAGGCTTATAGTTGTATAATTTGGCAAACGCCTGAACTTTTTGGCGGGTGTCTTCGCTTATTTCCAAACTGTTTCGCAGTGATTTGGATACTGTAGAAATAGATACATCGAGTTCTTTGGCTATTTGTTTAAGCGTAACTTTTCTTTTCATCGTTTTGAAGGAGGTAAATACTGTTTTCTGAATAAAGATAGAGGTTATTTTTAATTCTGTCAATTTTGTACTTAAAAATATGGAATAATGGAAAAGTTTTCAACACGAAAACGTTTTCGAGTCGGATTTAACAAGCGTTTATTCCGGAGATTGAATTTTTTGCATAAATTTAACATTCGAAGTATAAGTATAAGCACAAAAAATTCAATTTTAACCTAAACAAAACGTATGAAAACAATTTACAAAAAGTTGTTATTTTTATTCCTTTTGCTTCCTTTTGGTGTTCTGGCACAGAGTACTTTGAGTGGAGTGGTTTTGGACAGTCAAACCAACCAACCATTACCGGGAGTAAATGTAATTGTCCAAGGCGCTAACAATAGCGCATCGACGGATTTTGACGGAAAGTTTCAGTTGGGAGGCCTTAAAAGCGGAGACAAAGTAGTCTTTTCTTATGTAGGGTATGATTCTCAAACGATTACTTTTTCCGGGCAAAAAACAGTCAGCATCAGTTTGGTGGAAAGCGCCAACCAACTACAAGAAGTAGTGGTGCAAGTAGGGTATGGATCCGTAAAGAAAAAAGATGCTACGGGGTCTGTAACTGCGATTACCGCAAAAGAGTTCAATAAAGGAGCTAACGTTACTGCCGAGAATTTGTTGTCAGGAAGAGTAGCAGGGCTTACCATTAACACAGGAGGTGGTGCGCCGGGAAGTGGTTCGCAAATCAGAATTCGTGGAGGATCTTCTCTAAGTGCCTCTAATGATCCGTTGATTGTTATTGACGGGTTACCGGTTACTAACGACTCTAATGTTGGTGCTACTTCAGTATTAGCCTCTTTGAATCCAAATGATATAGAAAGTTTCAACGTGCTGAAAGATGCTTCGGCTTCTGCCATCTATGGCGCAAGAGCTGCGAATGGGGTAATTATAATTACTACCAAAAGGGGAGGGAAAAAGCTATCAGTGGATTACAATTTTCAATATGGTTCAGGGAAGATTGCTAATAAGTTGGATATTATGAATTCTTCACAATATACTGCTTTTATTCAGCAATATCATCCAACTCGTTTTGCTGAGTTAGGTTTGGTTAATCCTAACATTACAGATGATCCGACAACGGCTATCAACGAAGCACAACAAATTTACAATACTGATTGGCAAGAAGCTATCTACAGAAGAACTGATTTTGTAGATAATAATATTTCTGTGAGAGGGCAATTGTTCAATCGTATTCCGGCAAAATTGACAATAGGTAATACTTACCAAGAAGGTTTAAGATTGACCAATCAGTTTACAAGAAATAATATTTCGGTAGCTTTAAATCCGAAATTTTTTGATGATCATTTAAAATTAAATGTCTCTGCTTTCTTCTCTAACGAAAGAAACAGATTTGCCAATGCAGTTGAAGGAACTGCCATCAGATTTGATCCTACCAAACCGGTTTATAATCCTTTCGGAGGAAACTTCAGTGGTTTCTTTGAATATGAGAGTTCAACTATTCCAACCGGCTTAGCGGCTCAATCTCCAAGAAACCCGGTTGCTGATTTATTGCAAACTAACGATAGAGGAATCAATAATAGATTTTTAGGAAATTTTGAAATCGATTATAAATTCCATTTCTTCCCTGCTTTGAGAGCGGTGGTTAATTTAGGATTTGATGAGTCAAATGGTGAAAGAAGAATACGAAAAGGAACAGAAGGTATCGGTTCCAGTGAGATTTTGAACGACGCCTTTATCGGTACTAATATTTTTGATGAAGATACTCGAAGAAATAAACTTTTGGATGCCTATTTTGTGTACAACAAAAAATTCGGCAACACTAATGTTGAAGCAACTGCCGGTTATTCTTATCAAAAATTTGAATACTATGGTTACAGAAGCGGAAACATTAATAATCCTACCTCTGTAGAGAGTTTTCCTGCCAGTCCGGATGAAGTTTTGATTGGTTATTTTGCCAGAACTAACCTAAGTTTCAAAGATAAATATTTACTAACTCTAGCTATGCGTCGTGATGGAACATCGCGTTTCGCTGAAGAAAACCGTTGGGGTAACTTCCCTTCTGCAGCTTTTGCTTGGAAAATTAATGAAGATTTCTTTAAAGACAGTAAGTTAATTTCTGATTTGAAATTGAGATTAGGTTGGGGGATTTCAGGACAGCAAGCTATTCCTGTTGGGGATTTTTATTTGCCGAGATATACTACAGGTTTGCCAAATTCACAGTACAGTTTAGGTGGCGTGGCTTATCAAGTGGGTGTGCCACAATCCTACAATCCTAATTTGAAATGGGAAGAGACCACTTCTTACAACGTAGGTTTTGATTACGGCTTATTCTCAGGAAGAATCTCAGGAAGTGTTGATGCCTTTTACAAATTAACGGAAGATTTATTCTTTAATGAAACACCTTATGCAGATGGTAGTAACTTTGGAAACCAAGGCCCGGCTAACGGAGGAAGTTTTTCTACCAAAGGGATTGAGTTGAATTTGAATGCGGATGTGCTTAAAACGGATACCTTCAACTGGAATGTTAATTTTAATGCTGCTAAATTTGAAAGAAGAATTGAATCTCTTCCAGGAGGTGCAACGGAGCAGCTTACAGGTTCTACCGGTCTAGGTTTTGGTGGGACATCTCAAATCAGAAAAGTTGGATTTACACCTGATTCTTTCTACGTTTACAAACAATTGTACAATACTGACGGAACACCGTTAGATGGTGCTTTTGCCGACTTGAACGGTGACGGAATTGTAAATGAAAACGACAGATACATCTACAAAAATCCCGATCCTGATGCTGTTTTCGGTTTCTCTTCTAACATGAACTACAAGAATTTTGATTTCTCATTCTTCTTAAGAGCCAGTATCGGAAACAGAATTTTGAATCAAGTTAATGCGGTTAGAGCATATTCTAACTTCGCAACTAACAATGACGGACAACTTTCTAACATTCCTACGGCTTTCAACGATACAGAATTCGCCAACAACGGTGGTACTATTGCCTTGTCTGATATTTATGTTGAAAACGGTTCTTTCTTAAGAATGGACAATATTACCTTAGGATATACTTTCCCGAATTGGTTAGACGGAAAAGCTTCTTTGAGATTATTTACAGGTGTTCAAAATGCCTTTATCATTACCAAATATTCCGGATTAGATCCTGAAATTAATGGCGGATTGGATAATACTATTTATCCTAGACAAAGACAGTTTTTATTTGGAGCTAATTTAAAATTTTAAAAAATGACTATGAAAAAAATTAAGTTCAATCTAGTTTATTTCCTTTTCGCTTCCTTGGTGTTTACATCATGTGAAAGTGATTTAGAAATCGAACCTGAAAATCCGAATGTGTTTCTTTCTGAAGAGTTTTTCTTTACAGAAGATGCTTATCAAAAAGGATTAGCAGGTGTATACGGTAATTTGTCACTTACCGGAACCAGTGGTCCTGAATCCTCGAACATTGGAGGTATTGACGCCGGAACCAGTCAGTATGGACGTTGTTTGTGGTACTTGCAAAACCTCACTACAGACGAGGCTGTTTGGAGTTATGAGGGAGATGGAGGTGTGAGAGAACTTCAAAGAAATATTTGGACTGCCGGTAATCCTATCATCAGAGGGATGTTCAGTCGCGCCATGTTCCAAGTAGCACTTTGTAACGAGTACTTAAGACAAACCACTCCTGAAAAACTTTCTTCGAGAGGTGTTACAGATGCCTCACTTTTGTCAAAAATTGTTGAATACAGAAGTGAGATTAAAGCCTTGAGAGCTCTAGCCTACTATCATTTGATGGACTTGTTCGGAAAAGCGGCTTTTAATACTGAAAACCAACCTGTAGCCATTGCCGGGGAGGAATACAACCGTCAAGAGTTGTTTCAGTACTTGGAGACGGAGTTAACCACTCTTATACCTGAACTAAAAGCACCAAGAACTAATGAGGCAGGACGATTGGATCAGGCTTTTGCCAGAATGATTTTGGCTAAAATGTATTTGAATGCCGAGGTTTACATCGGTCAAAACAGATACCAAGATTGTATGACTCAATGTGAGGCAATTATTGCCGGAGGTTATGTTTTAGAGAACAATTATTTGGACAATTTCAAAGCAGATAATGATACTTCTACTGAAATGATTTTTGCTATCCAATCTGATGGAGAGATTACTCAAAATTATGGTCCAACTACGGTTATGATTAATGGATCAGTAGGTTCATTAGAGCAAAATGGTACCGCTCTCGGTGTTGGTGCCGGCGGCTGGGGTGGAGCTATTCGTTTGAGAAAACAATTTGTTGAGAAATTCAACGGTGTTGATTTTGATTATGATGCCAGAAAAACAATCCTTGGAGGAGGTCCTAGATCTTTAGAAATTCAAGATATTTCTAACAGAAATCAAGGATACATTTTGACTAAGTATTCTAATGTTTCTTCTACAGGAATCACAGGCTCTAACTCAACTTTTGTAGATACAGATTTTCCACTGTTCCGTTTGGCGGATGTTTACTTAATGTATGCTGAAGCTCAAATGAGAAAAGATGGTGCAACTAACGGAAGTGGAACTGCAAATGCTTCTCAACAGTCTTTAGATTACATCAACGCATTGCGTTTCCGAGCTAACGGGGATAGTTTTGCTAATGTGAGTGCTTCACAAGTGACATTGGACTTTATCTTGGATGAGCGCGCTCGTGAATTGCATTGGGAGGCTCACCGAAGACAAGATTTGATTCGTTTCGGAAAGTATGCCGGTGGAACATACAACTGGGCATGGAAAGGAAATGCAGCGAGTGGTGTTTCTATCTCATCAAATTTAAATGTATATCCTATTCCAACTTTAGCGTTGGCAGCAAATCCTAATTTGACACAAAATACGGGGTATTAATAACTAAAATTATAACAAAATGAAAAAAATAATAAAATCAATTTTTGCAATAACTGTAACAGCCTTTTTACTTACATCTTGTGAAGATGAACAAGATTTAAGATTTGTTACACCAGATGGACAGTCGTTCAGTATAATTACTCCGGTGGCTGGAGAGTCAATTGTTTTAAACGAAAATACTCCAACTAATCCTGGTATTTCCTTAACATGGTCTCCGGTAGATTTTTCTACCCCAACACAAATTAATTACTCTATAGAGCTTGCTCCAAACGGTTCAGACTTTTCAGATGCTCAAGTGTTAGCCACAACCTCTAATGAGTTTGTAACTATTCAATCAGCGCAATTAAATTTTGCTGCTTTGGTAGCCGGTGCAACTCCTTTTGTTCAAAGTCCGGTTGATATCAGAATTAAAGCATCAGTAGGAACATCAGACCCTGTTTATTCAAACACCATTACTTATTTAGTAACACCATATGGTTGTTTAGGTCAGTTTGCTGTTGGTGCCGGGATTCCTTCTGCAGGATGGAATTGGGATTCTCCACTAAGCTTGATTTGTGACGACAACGTGTTAACGGCTACTGCTACATTAGCCAACGATACTTTCCGTTTCTTTACTACAGAAGGCGATTGGGGTTCAGGAAGAAATTACCCATATTATATTAATGATGGTTATAAAGTTAGCTCTGTGTTAGAAAATGCTAATGATGGAGATTCTAACTTCAGATTTACAGGAAACCCGGGCGTACACAGAATCAAAATTGATGAAAATCAAAAATTCATTACCGTAGCTCAAGGAAATAACGATGCTAATTCATTTTGGTTAGTAGGCGCTGCTACTCCGGGAGGATGGTCATGGGCCGGTAACAACGAAACTGAATTCCCGTTAGTAAAAACAGGAGTGTATGAAACTATCTTGAGATTAAACAGCGGCGAAACTTTCAGAGTTTGGGAAGAAAATAACGGTGGTGACAGTTGGGGAGAAACCAACAGAAACTACCCTTACTATGTGTCACAAGGTTATACCATTTCTCCTGAATTGATTAATGGTTTAGACGGTGACAGTAACTTTAGATATGTTGGAGCAACTGGTGTTAGAAGATTAACAATAGATACCGTTGCCAAAACAATCACATTAAACTAAAATAAAAATCAATAAACACAGACCAATGCAAATTGGTCTGTGTTTTTAAAAATAGCGTTATGAAAAAGACTCTTATTCTGGCTCTGATGTTTTTGGGATGCCTTTGTACATTTGCTCAGGTGACTACCTCTCCATCACCAGTAATAGCAACTCAATCTGCTACCATTACTTTTAATAAAACTGGAACGCCTTTGGCCAACTATACAGGGACTATTTATGCCTACATTGGAGTTACAGTTAACGGTGTACAGTGGCAAAACATTAAGGGAAGCAGTGTTTGGGGAAATAATATACAGCCCCAAATGACCCAAGTTACTTCCAATACCTATAGTTTAACTATTAGTCCGGATTTATTTACTTATTTTGGTGTGTCAACATCAAGTTCTATAACACAAATTTGTGTTGTTTTCAGAAGTGAAGATGCTTCTCAACAAACAGCAGATATTTTCATTCCGGTAGGAGCATTTCAATATACCTTAACAGCTCCCGCTGTAAACAGTAATAATTTTATTGCTAGTGGAGGTAATTTAACAGTAACTGCTAACAACACTAACGGTACCGCTACTTATACGCTAATAGCTAACGGAACAACCATCAATACGCAAAACACTTCGAATTATTCTTTTACCCATACAGGAATAACTTCAAATCAAGCATATACTTTACAAATAACTCAAGGAAACACAACCTTTACAACAAGATTTAATGCTATCATAATAGCAACAACCCAAATACAAGCGATGCCGGCCGGATTAGTTGATGGAATCAATTACAATTCCTCAGATCCTACCAAAGCAACCTTAGTTTTAAATGCACCATTTAAGGATTTTGTTTATGTGGCCGGTAGTTTCAATAACTGGCAGCCTAACAATTCTTATGTCATGAAACGCGACAATACTTCAGGCAAATATTGGCTCGAGTTAACCGGTTTAACTCCGGGTCAAATTTATGCTTATCAATATTGGGTGTGCGACCAAACCAACAGACCGGTAAATTCACCGGCTATTGTGAAAACCGCAGATCCGTTCTCTACTTTAGTGTTATCTCCTTTTGATGATCCTGAAATTATTTCTCTAGGGGTATTCCCGGGATTACCGGCCTATAATACCATCGCGCCTAACCAAGAAAGAGAGGTAACCGTATTACAAACCGGCCCAAATAGTTTGTTTGCTTACAATTGGAGTAGCGCGACTTTAAATTTCGTAAAACCTAATAAAAAAGATTTAGTTTTTTATGAAGTTTTAATCAGAGATTTTGATACCAACAGAACTTTCCAAGACTTAATCAACAAAATTGATTACTTCAAAAACTTAAACATCAATGCCATCAAATTAATGCCTGTAATGGAATTTGAAGGCAATATGAGTTGGGGATATAACACCGTTTTCCACATGGCATTAGACAAACGATATGGTCCACCGGTGAAATTAAAAGAGTTTGTTGATTTGTGTCACCAAAATGGTATTGCAGTAGTTCTAGACTTGGCCTTAAACCATGTTTTCGGACGTTCTCCGCTGGAAAGAATGTGGATGTTAGACTCAGACAACGATGGTTGGGCTAACGGAAGCGGACCAAGAACAACTACCGAAAACCCATATATCAACCAAGTAGCGCTGCATAGTTATAATGTTGGTAGCGACTTAAATCACTTCAGAGAATCTGGTCCCGGAGGAAATATGACCAATACTTATGCTTTAAGAACCATCCAGTATTGGATTAATGAATTCAAAATTGATGGTTACCGATGGGATTTAACCAAAGGTTTCACTAACCAATGTACCTCAATGGATGAGACTTGTACCAATGGTTATCGCACCGACAGAGTTGCTAAAATGAAATGGTATGCCGACAACCAATGGGCTGCAGATCCTAATTCATTAGTGATTTTTGAACATTTAGGAACCGGTGGTTCTGCTGCAGAAGAGTTAGAATGGGCCAACTACCAACGTAACGGCGATAGCAAAGGAATCATGCAGTGGAGAAAGATGACCGATCCTTATGCTAATTTGTTAAAAGGGAATTATGCTGATCTTTCAGGTGTGTCTGATGCTAGTAACTATCGTTTTATTGGTTATGCTGAGAGTCATGACGAAGAGAGAGTAGTTTATAAAGCCTTAACCGAAGCCGGTCAAACACAAGGTAATTTATCAAAAGTATTGCAAAGATTACCGGCTATGGGCGCAGTATTGTTTATGGTTCCAGGACCAAAAATGATGTGGCACTTCGGTGAATTGGGTTGGGATAAGTCGTTGTGGACATGCAACAACGGAAATGTCTCTTTCTCATCACCGGATTGTAAACTAGACACTAAACCACAATACCAATGGACAGAAAATTGGTTGCAAAACGCAGCAAGAGCTAACGTTTACAATCAATGGGCTCGCCAAATCGACTTAAGAATCGCCGAAGACGTTTTCCAAAACGGACAGTATGCTTGGAATTTAAGCCAAACAGGAAGTCCACGACTAGACGTTTGGACTTCTACATCACCAACGGCTTCTTTGAGTTACGTGTTTGTACTTACCAATTTCTCAGACAATACCTATAATGCCCCGGGAGGATTTCCTTTTACGGGCAATTGGGTGAATTTAATGGATAATACCGTTTTCAATGTGTCCAGTACCAGTCAAAACGTATCCATTGAACCGGGTGGTTTCAGAATTTTTGGTAACCAACAAAGTACTTTAGATGTTAGCCAAAATACTATCAATGGATTTGGTTTGTATCCTAATCCAACCACAGGCAGTTTCAATATCAAAGGACAAGTGTCTAAAGTTGAAGTTTACTCGATTACAGGTCAAAGAGTGAAATCGTTTGAAAACATTACCGGTGAAGATTATCAATTTGATATCAATGAATTGAATCGAGGTGTTTACTTAGTGAAGGCTTTCGACAGTAACAACAATTCGTCAACGATGAAATTGATTAAACAATAAGTTAGATTTAGTTATTATAATTATTTGACAAGAGCCGCATTTTAGAATGCGGCTCTTGTTTTTTATAAAAATTTTCACCTTAAATTTTTTAGTCTCTTCTCGGAATTGTATTTTTGATGCATGAAAAAACCTTCAAAGTCAATAATAATCAGGATTTTAAAGTTTTCCGGTATCACTTTCGGTTCCATTCTTCTCTTGATGTTTTTGATTCCGATTCTCTTCCCGGGTAAAATAGCCGAAGAGGTGAAGGCTTTCGCCAATAAAAAACTAAACGGCGAACTCAATTTCAAAGAAGCTAATCTTTCGTTTTTCAACCATTTTCCGTCGCTGACGTTAACCTTAACTGACTTTTCTTTAAAAGGTTCTGCGCCTTATCAAAAGGAAACTTTGGTTTCGGCCAATGAGATGGCTTTCGGAATTGATATAAGTGCCTTGGTTTTCGATAATAGCGTGGTAATCGATAAGATTTTTGTCTCCAATGCATTCATCAATGTTAAAGTCAATGCCAAAGGCCAAGCGAATTACAACGTTTATATCTCCGACGAAAAAGCCACTGCTAAAGATACTACCAGCAATACTTCATTGCGCTTGGATAAGATTGCCATCGAAAATACTCATTTGGTGTACAACGACCAATCTACCAAAATGCTAATCGATGCTAAAGGGTTTAATTATATAGGAAATGGCGACTTAGACCAAGCCATTTTCGATATTTATACCGAAGCGGAAATAGCCGATTTCGATTTTACCTACGACGGTCAGCAATACCTGACTAACAAAAGTGTTAATGCAGATTTGATTACGAAAATCAATACCAATTCCCTGGCGTTTGTCTTCCAACAAAACAACTTAAAAATCAATAAACTTCCGGTGGAGTTTAGCGGAAAATTCGATTTCCTAAGCAATGGTTACGATATGGATTTTAACATCAAATCCGAAAATAGCAAACTCAACGATTTCTTCACCGCTTTGCCGCCGGCCTACGTTACTTGGCTCGAAAAAACCAAAGTCAAAGGCCGCACCGATTTGTTGTTTACCCTAAAAGGCAAATACATTGCCTCTAAGAATCAGAAGCCCGATTTAGCGTTCAATATGAAAATTCGCGATGGTCTTATTGCTTACAAAGACGCGCCGTTTCCGGTGTCGAATATCTTTCTGAATTTCGATACCCAATTGCCGGCTTTAGACACGGAACAACTCAAAGTCAATATCGATTCCATTTTCTTTAATGTCGATAAAGATTACGTCAAGGCCATTATCAAAACGCAAGGTTTATCGAAACCGACTATTGACGCCAGAATCAAATCTAAAATCGACTTAGCCTTGATGGATAAAGCTTTCGGATTGCAAAATATGGATTTGCGCGGCGTTTTGATTATCGGCCTAAAATCGAAAGGTGTATACGACCAAAAGAACAATAAAATTCCGGTTACCGAAGGTAAAATCAATTTCAAAAACGGTTACGTAAAAACTGATTACTATCCGAATCCGATACAAAACATCAATTTGATGGCGTCGATTTTAGATCGAAAAGGTTCTTTGGACGATTTAAAAATCAACATTACGCCGGCATCATTTGTGTTTGAAGGGAAGCCTGTTTTTGTGAACGCCAAGTTGCAAAATTTCAATAACATCCGTTACGATATCAAAGCCAAAGGCGAATTGGATTTGGGCAGAATCTATAGTGTTTTCTCCCAAAAAGGTCTGGATGTGAAAGGCTTTGTCAAGGCGGATGTCGCTTTCAAAGGTTCGCAAGACGATGCCATGAACGGTCACTACAACAAATTGCAAAACCAAGGTACTTTGGTGCTCAAAAACATCAAAACCACTTCGGAATACTTGCCGAAACCATTTGTTATCAAAGAAGGAACGTTCAAATTTTATCAAGATAAGATGAATTTTAACGATTTCCTCGCTGCTTACGGTCAGTCTGATTTTACAATGAACGGCTATCTCCAAAATGTAATCGATTTTGTGCTGACCAACAAAGCTGTGCTCAAAGGCAACTTCCAATTGCATTCTGATTTTATCAATGTAGATGAGTTTATGGCTAAACAAGAAGTTACAGTTGTGTATCCGCCATTAAGTGCTCCAACAGAAACCAAGCTGGAAAATGGAGTAGTGGTCATTCCGCCTAACTTCGACTTACAGTTCAACGCCACTGCTGACAAAATCAATTTCGATGGTTTAGCGATTGAAAATTTAACCGGAAATCTCAACATCAACAAAGGTCAACTTACACTCAAACAATCCGGTTTTGATTTGGTTGGCGCTAATGTGAAAATGGATTTGGTGTACGGAAGTCAATCACCTGAAAAAGCCTTCTTCGATTTTAAAGTATTGGCTAAAGAATTCGATGTGAAACGCGCCTACAACGAAGTCAAAATGTTCCGCGAAATGGCTACTGCTGCAGAAAGTGCCGAGGGAATCATTTCGTTAGATTATAAAGTGGCCGGTATACTTGATGCGAATATGGCGCCGATTTATCCATCTTTAACAGGAGGCGGCGTTTTGTCGGTGAAAAAAGTCAAAATGAAAGGCTTTAAACTCTTTGGTGCTGTTAGTAAAAAAACCGGCAGAGAAGCCATCAAAAATCCGGATTTGTCGCAGGTTGATATCAAAACCACTATTAAGAATAATATCATCAATATCGAACGTTTTAAGTTTAAAGTAGCCGGTTTCCGCCCAAGAATTGAAGGACAAACCAGTTTCGACGGCAAGTTGAACATCAAAATGCGATTAGGATTGCCGCCTTTCGGGATTATTGGTATTCCGATTACAGTTACCGGAACCCAAGAAAACCCAAAAGTAAGATTGGGCAAACAAACCGAAGATTTACAAGAAACCGAATACGAAGGCGAAGTACCGCAACCCATTTCTGAACCTGCCAAAGCGCAATAATTTCAGCTTTTTTTTCCGCTAAAATTCAACGGCTATAGCCTATATTTGTAGTCCGTTAATCTATTACTATTTTGCTATGAATAATGCAGTTGCCGGTTTTTCTAAATTATCCAAAGAAGAAAAAATTCAATGGTTGACCAATGAATATTTCAGTAATCCATCCGAAGCCACTAATACCATCAAACAATATTGGAACAGCGATGAAAAGCTCCAACAATTGCACGATGAGTTCATAGAAAACACCATTACCAATTTCTATTTGCCTATGGGCATTGCGCCCAACTTTTTAATCAACGGCAAATACCACTCGGTACCTATGGTGATTGAAGAAAGCTCTGTGGTGGCAGCAGCAGCGAAATCGGCTAAGTTTTGGAGTACACGCGGCGGATTCAAAGCGACAGTTCTAAATACCGAGAAAATAGGTCAGGTGCACTTTTTATTCCAAGGTGATGGCGAGAAATTGCAAACTTTTTTCAATGCAGTTAAACCAGTTTTACTCGATTCGACTGAGAGCATCACGAAGAATATGCAGAAACGCGGCGGCGGTATTGTATCTCTTACTTTACGCGACAAGACAGCCGATTTAGCCAACTATTACCAATTGCATGTCACTTTCGAAACCAAAGACAGTATGGGCGCGAATTTCATCAATTCGTGTTTGGAGCAATTGGCGAAGACTTTAAAAGAAGAAGCGAAAAATTATGATAGTTTTTCTGAGATAGAGAAAGACATTACGGTAGTGATGAGCATCTTGTCGAATTATGTGCCGAATTGTTTAGTAAGAGCCGAAGTTTCCTGTAAAGTAGAAGATTTAGCTGAAAAGAAAATCGAAAACCCGCAAGAGTTTGCCGAGAAATTTGTGCAAGCCGTTCGCATCGCCGAAATAGAGCCCTTCCGAGCGGTAACACACAACAAAGGCATCATGAATGGTATCGATGCGGTTGTCTTAGCTACCGGTAACGATTTCCGTGCGGTAGAAGCCGGAGTGCATGCTTATGCCTCGAGAAACGGTCAGTATTCGAGTTTGTCTCATGCCAAGATAGAAAACGGAATCTTTACTTTTTGGATGGAAGTTCCGTTGGCATTGGGCACCGTTGGCGGCTTGACTTCTTTACATCCGTTGGTGAAAATGGCGCTGGAAATTTTAGGGAAGCCTTCTGCACAAGAACTGATGCAGATAGTAGCAGTGACCGGATTGGCCCAAAATTTTGCGGCTTTACGTTCGTTAACTACTACCGGAATTCAGGAAGGACACATGAAAATGCACCTCAATAATATTTTAAACCAATACCAGGCCACGGCTGAAGAACGAAAAGCCATTACAGCACATTTCCAAAATAGTACTGTTACACACGCCTCAGTAGTGGCATTGATTGAAAGCTTAAGAAAATAAATTGCTTTACAAACCTTGGAAGGCATGAAACAAACTTTTTATAGCAATGGAAAATTGCTTATTACCGGTGAGTATTTGGTGCTCGACGGTGCCAAAGCATTCGCCTTACCAACCCAATACGGTCAGGATTTAATCGTTGAGGAAACGAACGATGGTTTACTGCGTTGGACCAGTTTTGACCATGATAAAAGCATTTGGTTTGAAGATACTATTGCTGTCGAATCTATTGTCAGTAAAGAGCGTTTTGAGGATGATAAAAGCGTTAAAAATACTTTAATCGAAATCTTGCACGAAGCCTATCTGATGAATGCAGATTTTATCAAGGACGGGAAAGGCTATACCATTACGACAAACTTAACTTTTCCCAGATTATGGGGATTAGGTACGTCATCTACATTAATTAACAATATTGCGCAATGGCTGCAAATAGATGCTTTCGAATTGTTGCGAAGAAGTTTCGGCGGCAGCGGTTACGACATTGCTTGTGCGCAAAACAACACGGGTATTATTTACCAATTGGTCAACGAAAAGCCTACCGTGGAAATAGTGCACTTTAATCCCGATTTCACTGATAAGATTTTCTTTGTCTATCTCAATAAAAAACAAAGCAGTAAAAGAGCAATTGCTTCTTATTATAATAATTTAGGAAATATCCAAAAGGCGATTCCGGTGATTAATGAAATCACACAAACGGTTATTGAGGCTACTCATCCTAAGGCTTTTGCTTTAGCTTTGTTACAGCACGAAATTGAACTCAGCAATATCTTAGAATTAAGCACTATAAAAGAAACTCTTTTTCATGATTTTGATGGTGTGGTTAAGAGTTTAGGTGCTTGGGGAGGCGATTTTGTCTTGGCCATATCCAAGGAAAATCCAACCGATTATTTTAAGGCTAAAGGATTTGAAACAATTATTCCTTACAGTGAAATGATATTATAAAAAAACCTGTCTTTTAGACAGGTTTTTTATTTCATTATACTTTTTCTATTAATAGAAAGTAGCTCTGTTATCAACGATATCAGCATCGTTTTTCAATGCTTGCATGAATCTGCCGGCATTGCCTGTAACTTGTGGCTTTAGTTTGGCTACATATTCTTTGTAATCTTTGATAGCCGGAGCTTTAGTAACCGCTTTAGGCATTACAACATATACACCCGAATTACCGTCGATTGGTTTAGAAATTTGACCGGTTTTAGTAGCGAAAGCAGTTCCTACTACTTTAGGTTCAAAACCTGCACCAGGTACCGATGGACTCTCGATAGTTAAATCAGTGGCGTTTAAAACCCCTACTTTATTTGAAGCAGCGATAGCGCTCAATGAGCTTCCGTTCATTTTGGCTTTAATCATTTCTGCTTTTTTCTTGTTTTTCAAGATGAATTCTACTTGAGGACGAGCATCTTCAACAGCCATTAAGCCTTTTTCGTTAATTTTTTTCAATTTCACAACGATGTGACCTACATTAACTACTTCAAAACGTTTTACGCTGTTGATGTCAGTTTCTTTGTCAAAAGCCCATTTTACGATTTGTCTTTGGTTGCTGATAGGACCAAAGCTTTCATCGATAGCTTTTACTCTTACAGAAGGACTAACCGTTAATTTCATTTCTTTAGCTAATGCCGCGAAATCTTTATTAGCGGCTTCCATTTCAAACTTAGTAGCTTGGGTGTAGATTTTATCTGTAGTAGCTTCAGACGGTTCGATTTTTTGTGCGATAGTTGCTAAACGAATGGCGTCTTGTTTGTCTGTTACATTGATAACGTGGTAACCGAATTCAGTTTCTACTAAACCGATTTTTCCGATTGGATTGTTGAAGACAAAATCGTTAAATGGTTTTACCATTTGACCCGGAGAGAAAAACCCTAAGTCACCACCTTGTTGTGCTGAGGAGTCATCCGAGTTGGTCATGGCCAACATCATAAACATTGAAGGATTGGCTTGTGCTTGCGCTAACAAACCTTCGGCTTTAGCTTTTGCTTGCTCTTTAGTTCTTTTTTCTTTTTTGTTTGGAACCTGAGTACCTTCCCAGCTAATTAAGATGTGACTGGCTTTGGCTTTAGCACCTGCTTTTCTGCCTAAAGCTTTTGAAATGCAGTAGTAGTTGCTGAATTGGTATGGTCCGTATACTTCACCTGTAGCTAAAGCAAATAATTTATCAGCGTGTTCTGCCGGTAAATCTTGCTTAGCGATGTAAGTGGAATCAAATGGAATATCAGAGTTCATGTTTACAAACTCAGCATTGTTAGTGGCTGCTTTGAAACCAGGAATAGTATCGTTTTTACCGTCTCTGTATTCGATACGAGTAGATAACAAACCGTTGATTTTGTTTTTGATTTCCGCTTCGTCTTCGTTAGAAGGCTTATCTTCGATTAAAACGTATTCAATTTCGCGTGATTCTTCCGCTTTGAATTTCTTTTCTTTGGTTTTCATGTAAGCCACAATGTCTTCATCTGTGATTTTAACATCACTGTCTTTGATAGAAGAATAAGGTACAGTTACAAAGTCGAAAGAAACTTTGTTCATTTCTGATTCGTACTTGAATTTACCTTCGGCATCGGTAGTAAATAAAGCGCCTTTTACTAATGAATTATAGATTTGGAATTTGGCATTCAATTCAGCATTTCTCTCTCTTTCTGTGAAAGCTGCCATTCCTTCAGGGTTGGCTTTGAAATAATCTTCAAATTTTTTCTCGTCGAATTTACCGGCTGCATTTTGGAACGCTGGGTTTTGACCAATATTCGGGTCTGCTTTGAAAACTTCCATGATATGTTTTTTACCTACACGCAATCCTAGTTTTTCAAATTCTGCAGCTACCAAAGCAATATTCACTTCTTGGTTCCAAATTTGGTTAGAAGCTTGAATAGCCGTCATAGGTTGACCGCTTTGATTGTTTTTTTCAAGATCGGCTACTTTAAGTCTGAATTCTTCGTAAGCTATATCCTTTCCATTAACGCTACCAACTTCTCTTGGTTGTCTGTTAAATCCGCCGCTTTGAATAGCTTCACCTATAATAAATGCGAATAGCGCAAATCCAATTGCCAATAAAAGTAATCCTGAGCGATTTCTAATTTTTGATAAAACTGCCATTTTTATTGTTGTTAATTTTTATTTCAGTTTGCGAAAATACAATTATCTGTGAAATAATAACAATCACCTAGTTATAATTTCAACTATTTTTTATTTTTTTTACAGAAATTAATCTAATACCGCCAATTTTACCAATTCAATTTTTTTGTTTGTAGCTTCTTCAATGGTAAATTGGAAATTTTCGATGGTAATTTGTTCTCCTTTTTGCGGAATTTCTTTAGAAAAGTCAACGATAAAACCACCTAAAGTACCGTAAGAATCACTTTCGGGGATGTTAAGTTTGTAGGTTTCGTTGAGATAAGCCACGTCGAGTCTGGTTGAAAATAAGTAAGTGTTTTGATTGAGCTGTTCTTCGGTTAAGGCTTCATCCGAATCGTGTTCGTCTTCAATTTCCCCGAATAGTTCTTCCACAATGTCTTCAATGGTAATGATACCGGAAGTTCCACCGTATTCGTCTAAAACGACAGCGACACTTTTTCGCTTTTTGGTCAGCAAATTCATGACGTCTTTGATGAAAATGGTTTCGGGTACAAACTCAACAGGAATCATAATCGATTTGATACTTCTCGGTTTTTTAAAAAGTTCAAAAGAATGAACATAGCCTACAATATCATCTAAGGTATTCAGATAAACCAAGATTTTAGAATAGCCGGTTTCAATAAAAAGCTGCCTTAAATCGGCTACAGAACTGTACAAATCAACCGCTACTAATTCGGTTCGAGGCGTCATGATATCTCGTGCTTTTACTCCCGAAAACTCCAAGGCGTTTTGGAAAATTTGGATTTCGGAATCTACCGTTTCATGGTCGTCTACCGCATTCATTTGTTCGGTAATGTAATTGCCCAGTTCGACTTTGCTGAAAGATAGGGTAATTTGATCACCTTCGGTTTTAAAAAAGCGCTTCAAGATAAAATCGGATATCCAAATGATAAATGACGATATGTAATAAAACAGCCGGTAGAAAAAATAGGCCGGAATTGCAAAAAACTTCAGTAAGCTGTTGGCGTAGATTTGAAAGAAAACTTTCGGCAGGAATTCGGAGGTCATCAATACTATGACCGTCGATACCAAAGTTTGAAGCAGTAAATTGGATAAATCGGTGAGTTCTAATCCGGTGTTTTTAAACCATTGCATTAGTAAATCGCCGGTAAAAAAACCGTAAATAACCAAAGCAATATTATTGCCTACCAGCATGGTAGCGATAAACTTTGAAGGTTTCTCTGTCAGTTTGGTTAGGGTTTTGGAAATAAAGTCGTCTTGCTTTTTTTCAATTTCCAGATAAATTTTATTGGCGGAAACAAAAGCGATTTCCATGCCGGAAAAAAAGGCGGAAAGGATCAAACAGACAACAATGATTCCGACCTCCATAGGCTATGGTTTTTTGTTGCGTTCGGCAAATTTCTTAGCGTAGTTTCTTCGGAAGAAAAACATGAAAAGCCCCACAAAGGTGAAAAGCCCCATCATTCCGGCTTTGCCGTTTTCTCCGGCTTGGTATTGGGTAAAGGCTTCAAAGGCAAACAAACCGGCAGCGATTAAGTAAGCGTATTGTGTAAATTTTAAATAATTCATAGTTATTCTGATTGGACTTGTCCTGATATTTTTTGTGAGTTTACTTTTTTAAAGTCTTTACTGAAATCGATTCCTTCGCCGTAAGAAACGCCTTTTGGAGAAGTAAATTTAAACTTTTTTTCGGTAAAAAACCATTCGTTTTTTTGATCGTAATACAATTGCTCGGTTTCTAAAACTTCTCCGTTTTGATTGGAAATTTTCACATCGCCTTGCAAATCGATGATGTTCGTGGTTTTATGTGAAATGGCGTATTTCGCGTCGATATAAGTTTCCTTGCCGTTTTTGTCGAAAAGTGTCAGGTGCATGCCGTTTGGAAATTCCGTAAAAGGAAATTCCACAGTGGCATAATCCAGCATTTTCGGGCTGATTAAGTTGGCCGTGATTCTGCCGGAATCAGTATACTTTAAGTTGATAGAATCAGCATCGCCGCTTGGAGTAAATTCGGATACGCCCATTTTTTGTACGTCTTTAAAATTACTTTCACACGAAGCAATGGTAAGGCAAAAAATGACTGCAAAAAGTGGTGTGCTATTTCTAAGGAATCGATTCATTACTTAACGGGAAAAGTGATGGTTTCGTTAATCCAACACCCGATGGTCAATGTTTTACCATTCATTTTTTCTTTGCTGATTTCGGAGGCTGTTAATGCTTGTGGTGCAAAATCTTCCGCCATTTTATCGGCAGCTGCTTTTAGTTTTGGATCCGCGATTGCTGCTTTTTGGGCTGTTTGAGCCGCTAACGTGAACACAGCTTTCTTTTCAAAATCGGTTTTGCCACATTCCTCAGCGCTGTAAGAATAAAGTTGGGCAATGAACAAATAAGCTCTTCCCATTTTCGGGTCAAACTGTAAGGCTTTGTTCAGGGTTTCTTTGGATTTAGCCATATCATTAGCCAACAAACCGGTGCCAAGAGTAAAGTAAATTTTGGCTTTTTCCTGTGGGTTGGTTTCTAAATCAGCGGCTTGGTTGTAATATGTTACAGATTCTTCAAATTTTCTTTGCTTTAAAGTAGCTAACGCCATAAAGTAGGCGGATTTTGAGGAGGCTTTTAAACTGTATAGTTTCTCTGCCATAGAGCTGAAAACCGGTTTGGCACTGCATTTAGCGGCCATGTTGGTTAGTGCTGTAATAAGCCAGGCTTCATTTTCTTTGTTGATGTTAAATTTTTTTTGAAAATAGGATTCTAAATTGTCACAGGTTACCAAGTCTTTTGCCAAGGCATTGATGCCGCGTTGAGCTGTTTTATAATCATTGGTGTTTTGTGTTTCAGAATTTTGGAGGTCGGTTAATAATGCATTGACTAATACGTATTTGTCCAAGGTTGAATCGGCGTTGTATTGAGATTCACCGGCATTGTATTTTTCGTGGCACAAACTGAAAAAGGTATAGATAGCATTGGCATCTTTAACCTCTTTAGCGGCTTTAGCAAAACCGCTTTCTAATAGTGCTAAAATTTCATTTTTAGTGCCGATTTGGTTATGGTGTAAAGTCATCGCTTTACTAACTTCGTAGTAAGGTATTGCTTTTGGGAAGTTTGTGTAAAATTGATCGTAAAGGGTTAAAATTCCACGGACTAATTTTTCCTTTTCCTCTGCGTTGGCTGCGTTATCAATTTTATATTGTAATATGGTCAAGCCATCTTGGTATAAAGTTTCACTATCTTTCGGACACTTTTTGATTACTTCGTTCCAAACCTCGTAAGAACCTGTGAAGTTTTTGGCTTTTAAGAGTTCTTGGTATTCTTTAGTTTTTAGCGCACAATCATATTTTTGTGCTTGGCTTACTGTTAAAACCAAAATACTTAGTAAACAAAAAAGTGCTTTCATATGAATAAGTTTTAGTCGAATTTACGTTTTACAAACCATTTATCACTCAATGACAAGCCGACACTGATGTTAAAATAATTTTCTTCTACTAAGTTATAATATTTTGTACCTCGTTTACCGTATTCGAAGTTAATATCAACATTGGAGAAGGTTCCGCTTAACGGTAGGCCGAAACCTATGTTCATAGCGGCATCTGTGATGGATTTATTTTGAAGTACCAAACCGGTATTTTCATAACGCAAACCGGCCCGGTAAACTATCTTTTTCAAATATCCTGTATAGGAATTATAATTAGGGATGAAATAACCGCCCAGAACATATCGGGTAGAGTTTTCAAAAACAGCATCGTCAATGTCGGTAAAACGATTGCTCATTACACTATTGTTGATTAGCGTGACCTCGCCGCCTAACAACCACTTTTTGGGTTGACCAATTCCGGTTCCAAATGATAATTTCGAAGGAATTTTGATTTCGGTATTATCTACTTCAATCTCTTCTCTTTGGATAGGTGTGATGTTTCCGTTAACTGAAAATTGTATCAGCTCAATATTTCTTGAGTTATCCAACTTTAATTTCGATTCAGGGCTGTAAGTTATACTGCTGAATAACGAGAGTTTTTCATTTAGCTTGGTTCGGTGGGTTAATCCAAAATCAAGATTAAATCCTTTCAAGTCTGAGAAGTTATTCTCGCGGGTGCCGTATTGTACCGTTTCGAGATATCTTAAGTTTCTGGTTTCTATGTTGCCGAAATTATATTGGATATTGGCTCCGAAGTTGATTTGCTTGGTGATTTTATAGCCTATCCCGGCGAATACTTTGTTAACCCCTCCAACGCCTGTGTATCTTGAAAATGTTGGGATAGCATCATCGGTTAGACTTTGAATTTTATAACCAACGGAAGAAAATGGGATCAATCCGAATCCAATCCCGAACTTACCGGCAGGTATCCCAACAGCCAAATAATCTAAAGAAGTTCTTCGAGCTTTACCATCGGTGGTTTCTGATTGGAATTTTGTATTAGCATAAGTACCACCAACAGCAAAAGAAGTCAGTTTTAAACTGGCAAAATGTGCCGGATTTTGAATGTTTAAGTGAATACTATCGGGAAAAACAGTTAAGCCGCCCATAGAACGAGTATCGACTGTGCCTTTGAACTTTATGTCTCCAATTCCGTAAAAAGAATAGGGTGAAGAAGTTCCTTCTTGGGCTAAAGATGTCAATGAAAAAAGTAAGCTCAGGCTTACTACAATTTTTTTAATCATTTTGATTGTATTGAAATGTTTGGTTCAAACTTTCCAGTAAGAAATTTGAATTGGCAAATATGGTATTTTTTAATTGTTTAGCCAAAAAATCTGCATCGCCTCCCGTTAAAATTATGATAAATTTATCGTAATCTGACTGATAGGCTCCAATAAAGCCTTCGATTTCATATCGAATACCGTTAACAACTCCGGAATGGATGGATTCTGCAGTAGAATTTCCAACGTAGTTGTCCAGATTTTTTTGATCCAACAAAGGCAGTTTGGCAGTGAATCGATGTAACGATTCGTAACGCAAACGGATTCCGGGAGAAATGGCACCGCCAAGGTATTGGTTGTCTTCGTTAATAAAGTCATAAGTAATGCAAGTACCGGCATCAATAACCAAACGATTTTGATTAGGAAATTGCAAAACTGCTCCGGTAGCCAAAACCATGCGGTCTAATCCAAGCGTTTCAGGTGTGCTGTACAAATTTTGAAAAGGAAATCGGCTTTGACGTGTAATCTCATAAATAGCGACCCTTTCTTTGAAATAATCGAAGAAGTTTTTGTCTAATTTCCCAACGGAAGAGATAATAAATAGTTCAATTTTGGGATACTCATGTAAAATAAAGCTAATTTTTTCCAGCACTTCTTTGTACTCGATATGAAACACTTTTAAAAGAGTATTGTGTTCAAAGACAGCGCTTTTAATTCGGGTATTCCCAACATCAATGGCTAAAAGCATGGCATGGTTTTTAATTAGGCTAAGGTAAGAATAGTTTTTTTTTATTATTTGTTTTGGATAAATTAAAAATCGTTCTATATTTGCACCCGCAACAGAGAAGGCCTAGACTTCGATGTAAAGTAAAAATGGTACCTTAGCTCAGTTGGTAGAGCAATGGACTGAAAATCCATGTGTCCCTGGTTCGATTCCTGGAGGTACCACTTCAAAACCCTGATAAACCCTTATCAGGGTTTTTGTTTTTATGCTCTTTATGATCCCAAAAGTTACTTAAAATGTTTTTTTGAACTCAAATGTTGCTCGGTCTTTGCAATTTTTTAGTTCAAATTTTTGTATTTCATTTAGTTATATTGATTGCTTGGCCTTTTTTGTAAGTCTATTAGTCGATTCTTTTTTGTTTTATAGTTAATTTACTATAGGAAATGCAAACCGCTTATCGACGCTTTTATGCCTTTCATATGGGTTTTACTTTAGTTTAACTAAATTCAAAATGTAGTAGGTTTTTCTAAGAGAAATTTGCAATTCAATATTTCGAAATTTAACCTCATGAATACTCATTTTAAGAGCATTCGTCTCGCTTTTTGCTTTTGCTTACTCTTTGTAAGTACACTATTCTCCCAAACACCCGGAACAATTTACAAACAAGCCAATTCTGTCCTAGGATAATCAATTTTGGATCCTAACGGTGATGGGTTTATATCCTTGACTAACAGTGGTTTTTCAGGAACGGATTATGGCGCAAATTCAGAACTCAGAATGGTGCCTTTGCCAATTATCGTTGGAGAGCCCGTTAATGATATTGTAACCGGTTCTAACGGAGGTCATACAGACATTGTCAGTTTCCAAGTTTCCGGAAGTAATTCGAGAGAATCTGCTTATGTGTTGTTCAAAACTGTTAATGGAGTTGATTATGTAATCATTAGGATGCGAATAGGGAAGGCGTCAACTTCTCCAAAAGGCTACTCTTTTTTAATTGATACCGATGGTGTTTTTGGTAACCAATACCCAAGTAATGCCAAAAACCCCGGTTTTGAAAGAGAAATAGTGTTACAAACCGGAAATCCGGATGCCGTTGTGGTTTATTCTCACGGTAACGGCGCACCAGTAGCTATAAAAACTTATCCGAACAATACCAATGTGCAACGCTCAGTAGCTTTATCTACAGTGAGTGGTGATGCAGATTATTTTTATGATTTCTTTATTCAATATTCAGATTTACAACTTTCCAGCGGTTCTCAACCGGTTGGGATAACTGCGGTAACTGTTACATCTGCAGGTAGTGGAATTTCAGGGACCATTTCCGATTTTAACGGAATTAATGACCAACAATATGGTGGAGACCCAATTAACATCATGAATGTGTTGATGACCACTTTTCCACCTTTGCCTTTATCAGCATTGACAGAAGATTTCAATCCCGATACATGGACCACCAAAACTACCAAGCCTATAGTTAATGAAGGTATAGTTGCCTCTAGCACCTCGATATCCGGCACTAGTTTAGAGGCTAATGGGACTGTAATAACAGTTTATAAAAACGACGTTTCAATTGGAACTACAACAGTAACTGGGAATTCATGGACATTGACCGGCGTTTCAGGATTGGTGTCTGGTGATTTAATAACTGCCAAGGCATTGGCCAGCAATAAAACCTTATCGGATATTTCCAATACTGTTATTGTTTCCCCTACACAGGAATGTTACATAGCGCCACCAGTAATTACCTCAAGATCCTCAACGAACATTTTGGGTACTTGGAGTGGAACCTCTCCGGTGCCAAACGGATCAAATATTCGAATTCAGTTGTACACACAAACAGACGAAAATACGATTACACTTTTTTCACATGCCAATGCTTTTGTTTTAGCGAATGGGACATGGACAGTGGTTACAGGTTTGGCAACTCCGGATTTTAACAATACAAACTTTGTCGCCAAGGCCGTTGATGTTAGCGCTAATTGTTTTTCAGGGCTTTCTAATGTTTCCCGTAAGTCTAGTGGAAGTACAAACCAAATTGGTGAAATTACGACCACTCCTACAGTAAATACTAATCCAATTTACCAGTCTGCTTCGGCTCAAACCATCAATGTAACTAACAATGCAACCTATGTAGCTTATTTAATCCTATACGTTAATGGATCAGAATTCAGCAGAACGTCAACTACCGTAGCTGCTGCCGGAAGTGCTAATTTTTCAGTTCCTGGGTTGCAGGAGGGAGATGTAGTTACCGCACGTGCTCAAGGCACCGGGACAACACCATCGTATTGGATTTCTAATGTTTCTAATGCTGTTGTTGTTCAGTTAAATACACCAACTCAGTCTATTGCTCCTGTTATTACTGGAACATACACCGCTGGTTCAGGAAAAACGATTACAGGAACGAGCACAGAACCTGCCGGTACTGAAATTAAAGTCTATAAAAATGGTGTTTTGTTAGGAACAACTACTGTAACTATTTTCGGGACTTGGCAGTTAACCAATCAAACATTGGCTGCAAATGATGTTTTAATAGCCACAGCTAAAGCAGTTGGGAAATCGGTGAGTGGGAATTCAAATAGTGTAACGGTTCAAGCTTCAGCACCTTCCCCTCCAACGGTTACCGGCTCCTATGTTGTTGGAAATACCAGTATCACAGGAACGGGGGGCAACACTTTAGTTAGGATTTATGTTGATGGTGCGCCTGTAGGTACTGCTACACCAAGTTCGGGGAATTGGACCTTGAGCGGACTATCCAGTAGTGAATTATACAGAGGAGCCGTAATCCACGCAACCAATGTTGTCAATGGTATAGAGAGTGCTATTTCTAATACTGTAACTGTTGCAGGTGTCGTGAGCTTTTGTATCACGGATGAAAATGGAAATCCATTAACAGACAAATATTCAGGCCAACCATTCAATATTAAAATCACAGCAAAATCTGCTTCTGGATGTGGTGCTTCAGATTTTACTTCATTTCAAAATAATGCCAATTTGTCTTCAAACAAATGGTTTGATCCATCAGGTGCTTCTCCAAATTTCACAAACGGAGTGCTCATTATTAATAATGTAATATTAGGTGGTACAGGTTCCGCTACCATTAATGCAATTAATCAAGATGATCCATCAGTTACCGGCAGCGCCACAATTAATATTTTAAATCCGGCTATTTGGGTTGGATCCATTAGTACTGACTTTAATACAGCTGGTAATTGGCTATACAATTATGTCCCGGGACCTAACGCTGATATTCGTTTTGCTACCCTTGCTTTAGACGGTGTTGATGCCATTCGAAATTGCCACTTAGATACTTACAGAATTATTGGAAATTTAGACTTTAAGAATTCTGATTTTAAGTTTAATTTAAATGGCAATAAACTTCAGTTGCGCGGTCAAATAACCAACAGTAACAGTACCTCCGGTTCATGGATGTCTAATAGCACTTCAGAATTGGAAGTGAAAGGGTATGGCAACACCGGTACTTTGCATTTTGCTACCGGAAGTGAAATACTGAATCTAACTTTAAACAATACCTCTTCGGGTGCCTTAACCTTGGCGAGTCCTCTTTCTATTAGAGGTGTTTTGAATATAGCAAATGGTACTTTCACTACAGGAAATGAGCTGACTTTTAAATCAGATGTCAATAAAACAGCTATTGTTGCTCCGGTTACTGGGTCTATTTCAGGTGCCGTTATTGTAGAGCGCTATTATCCTGCCAGACGAGCTTTTAGATTTGTTACTTCATCTGTTACAACTACTTCAACCATAAGAGCTAATTGGCAAGAAGGGGTTAATAATTTGAGTACCGATTACAGTTTGAACAGCAATCCTAATCCGGGCTTTGGCACCCATATTACCGGTGATATCACAGCAGATTATGGTTTTGACAGAACCAATACCACAAATCCTTCTATGTTTACATACAATTACCTAACCAATACTTGGACTGCTGTTCCCAATACCAATGTATTAACGTTAACAGCAGGTGTACCTTACAGAATGATGATTAGAGGAGACCGATCCATCGATTACAATACCAATACACCTCCACCTACCAACACTACTTTACGAGCCACCGGATTGTTGTATACCGGGACAAAAACGTATAGTTTCAGTAATATTCCTACCGGAACAGGATATTTGTTTATCGGAAACCCATACCAATCTCCGGTAGATTCCAAGAAAGTGCTCAGAGCCTCATCAGGTGTAGTGACTAACTACTTTTACTATTGGGATCCAAGGGTCAATACCCGAGGTGCTTATGTAACATTACAACATGACGAATTGGATGAAGCCAACGATATCAAAAGTGTGTCTCAAAGTAATGTTAGCCGATATATTCAGCCCGGACAGGCCGCTTTTGTTAAAAAAGCTGCCAATCAAACTAATGCCGCTGTTGTTTTTCAGGAAAGCTTTAAAAACACAGCAGCCAATGCTACCAATACACCGACAGTTTTTAGAAACAGTTCAGTGGTAAATTCATCAAATGCCTTTTTGCGTTTAGAGCTTTTTGAAAGTCAAATGTATCAAAATCAGCAACAAGCTTTAGATGGTTTGGTTATTAAATTCAATACCGATTATACGAGTACTGTGGACGAACAAGATGCTTCAAAGCTTCTAAATCAGGATGAAGATTTAGCGTGTAATTTAGAGGGTCGTTATTTCTCTATTCTAAGTCATAATTTGCCAATTGAAAGTGAAGAAATTCCGTTGTATACTAATAAGTATAGAAATGTTAACTACACTTTTGTAGCCAAGCTGACCAACTATCCGGGTATCAATACTTATATCTATGATGCCTATACACAACAATATTACCCGCTTACCAACGGAGAAACGCTTATCAATTTTACGGTTAATAGCACTATTGCCGAAACTACAGCTACTAATAGGTTCAAAATTGTGTTCTCTACTGCTGCTTTAGGAACCAATATGTTTGAAACAGGAGCTTACCTTTATCCTAATCCGGTAAATGAAGGAATGTTTGCCATATCTACCCAAGCTAATAATGAAAACATCAAAGTGTCTTTATACAATTCATTAGGTCAAGAGTTAGAAATCAGTACCAACAAAACCAATTCCAATTTGTTGCAGTGTAAGTCAGTAACAAATTTACAGTCGGGGATTTATCATGTGGTGATTGAGAATGATGGAGTAAGAACTACTAAGAAAATAATTGTAAAATAAAGAAAAAATGAAAAGTATAAATATAGCAAACAAGAAAGTGATTTTTTTATTTCTTGTTGTTTTCGTTTGTTCAACCATAAGCACCTTCGCACAAGACGAGCCTACATTTGATGATGATGTTTTGGATAATCCGCCGCCAACAGCTCCAATAGACTTTTGGCTGTACCCTATGATACTATTGGGTTTGTTATATGTTTATTTCTTTCTAAAGCGTTACAATAGTAAACTTAAGAGTGAATAATTTATCCGAAATTGAGAAGCAAGATTTTCTAATCGCTTTTGCGGCATCAAATCTTTATAACTACAGTTGCTGTTCTTTTTTAAGTATAGTTAAACCACTTAACCCTGATGAAAAATATCAGGGTTTTTTGTTTTCAGGAATTTTGCCAGTGAAAAATACATGTACAAACGCATTTAACACAAAAATAAGAGGTCAATTGTAAAATTTTCACTAAAATTGACGTCTTTAAACAGTCATCTATACAATGAAAACGAATTCAGTTTTAATCTTTTTGCTGTTATCCGCTTGGGTTACAGTAGCGCAACAAAAAATAAGTGTAGAAGAAATTTACGGTGGTGCCTTCAGAGCCGAAAACATGGAGGAGCTTTTTGCCATGAAAAACACCAATCAATACGCGGTTTTAAACTTTGACAGAAGTACCCGCAGTATGCAAATTGATTTACATGATTTTGCCACACTTCAAAAAGTAGCTACGATTATCGATACCAAAAAATTCCCTGAATTGGCCAACGGTATCGATAGTTTTGTTTTTAGTGCCGATGAAAAGCAGTTGCTTTTGGCCAATAATACCAATCCGATTTTCCGTCACTCGTTCACGGCAGATTATTTTTTGTATAACCTAAGTACTCAAAAATTAACTAAGGTATTAGAACAAGTACAAGAACCAACGTTTTCGCCCGACGGATCTAAAATAGGTTTCGTCAAAGCGAACAATTTGTACATTTTTGATATTACTTCAGGAAAGACAACACAAGTCACTTCCGACGGCAAGAAAAACAGCATCATCAACGGAATTACCGACTGGGTTTACGAAGAAGAATTCGCCTTTGTAAGAGCGTATGACTGGAGCGCCGACAGCAAAAAATTGGCTTACATCCGTTTCGATGAAACCGAAGTGCCGGAGTTTTCGATGAATGTTTTCAAAAAAGACTTATATCCTACGGTAGAAACTTTCAAATATCCTAAAGCCGGAGAGAAAAACGCCTTGGTTTCTTTGCATATTTACGATGTGGCTTCGAATGCTGTCAAAACAGTTAATTTGAGTAATTATAACGACTTCTACATTGCCCGCTTAAAATGGACCAACGAGGCCAATGTGCTTTCTGCTCAAGTATTAAACCGTCATCAAGACAATTTGGATTTGTTGTTTATCGATGGCAATACAGCTATTGCCAAAGTGGTTTTAAACGAAAAAGACAAAGCTTATGTAGATGTAACCGATAACTTGACTTTCCTTAAAGACAATAGTTTTATTTGGACTTCCGAAAAAGACGGCTTTAATCACATCTACTTATACGATAAAACCGGAAAACTCAAAAATCAAATTACTAAAGGACCTTGGGAAGTAACGGCTTATTACGGTTTTGACGAAAAAACAAAAACGGTTTTCTATCAATCGGTAGAGAAAGGTTCTATTGTTCGCGATGTGTACCGAATTAGTTTAGACGGCAAAAACAAAGTGAAGTTGTCCAATCAAATCGGAACCAATAACGCTACTTTCAGTCCGAATTTCCAGTATTTTATCAATTCGTATTCCAGCGTAAGCCAGCCTACTATTCATACTTTAAACAATGCTAAAGACGGAAAAGTAATCCAAACTATTATCGACAACAAAGCCTTAGCTGAAAAAGTCAAGAAATACGATTTGCCTACTAAGGAATTTTTCGAATTAACCACTGAAAAAGGACACAAATTAAACGCTTGGATGATCAAACCGAAAGATTTCGATGCGTCCAAAAAGTATCCTGTTTTCATGTTTCAATATTCCGGTCCGGGTTCACAACAAGTAGCCAATCAATGGTTAAATGCCAATGATTATTGGTTTATGATGTTATCGCAACAAGGATACATTGTAGCTTGTGTAGACGGAAGAGGAACCGGTTTTAAAGGTGCCGAGTTTAAAAAATGCACCCAAAAAGAGTTAGGGAAATACGAAGTGGAGGACCAAATCGATGCCGCTAAAGTCATTGGGAATTATGCTTATGTGGATAAAACCAGAATCGGTATCTTTGGCTGGTCTTACGGCGGATTCATGAGTAGTAATTGTTTGTTCAAAGGAGCCGATGTTTTCAAAATGGCCATTGCGGTAGCTCCGGTTACAAACTGGCGTTTTTACGATAGTATCTACACCGAAAGATACATGCAAACACCTCAAGAAAATGCAAGTGGTTACGATGATAATTCGCCTATCAATCACGTGAGTAAATTGAAAGGAAAATTCCTTTTAATCCACGGGACAGCCGATGATAATGTGCATGTACAAAACACTATGCAAATGATTGAAGCTTTAGTGCAAGCCAACAAACAATTCGACTGGGCCATTTATCCTGACAAAAATCACGGGATATACGGAGGCAAAACCCGCATTCAGTTGTATAACAAAATGACCAATTTTATCAAAGAAAATTTATAATCAACCTAATAAACTAAAACCAATTTTATGAGTGAAACTACAGTAAAAAAAGGACATCCAAAAGGGCTGTATTTCCTATTCTTTACCGAGATGTGGGAAAGATTCAGCTATTACGGAATGAGAGCCATCTTCATTTTATTTATGACTGATCAGGCCATCGGATTAGCGATGAACGATGCCGAGGCTTCTCAAATCTACGGAAGCTACACCGGATTAGTCTACTTAACACCTCTTTTGGGAGGTTATCTTTGTGACAAGTACCTTGGTAATCGAAGAAGTATTGTTATCGGTGGTTTGTTGATGGCAATCGGACAGTTCTTTATGTTTTTAAGTGCCTCTGCAGGGTCGGAAGGTGGTGTTTCTTTAATGTGGATGGGATTAACAGCATTGATTGTAGGAAATGGCTTTTTCAAACCAAATATTTCTACAATGGTTGGTCAGTTGTATCCGGCTAACGACAGAAGAATTGATAGTGCTTTTACCATTTTCTATATGGGAATCAACTTAGGAGCGTTCTTCTCGCCTTTAGTTTGTGGTTCCATGGATTTCAAATGGGGCTTCTTAGCTGCTTGTATCGGGATGTTACTCGGATTGGTTGCTTTTGTTTTATTCCAAAAGAAATATTTAATTTCTGAAGAAGGTAAAGCCATTGGTCTTCCGGTAAAGAAATTAGATGCTAAAAGTATTGCCATGATTATCGGTTCAATAGCCATTATTTTCTTTATGCTTAATTTCAAGCAAATGTTCCAAAGCGATATTGACATCATCAGTTATTTTATTTATGGTGCGATGGTTTTGATGCCGGTATTAATTTTGACTGATAAAAGTCTCAGCAAAATTGAGATGCAAAGAATTATCGTTATTTTCATCTTGGCCTTCTTCGTAATTTTCTTTTGGGGTGCCTTTGAACAAGCCGGAGCTTCGTTAACCTTATTCGCTGAAAGACAAACAGAAAGAACGCTTTTCGGCTGGGAAATGCCGGCGTCCTACTTCCAATCGGTTAATCCTTTAGCCGTTATTGCTTTAGCGCCAATATTCACCATTATCTGGGGCTTTTTATACGCCAGAAAATTAGAGCCGTCATCCCCAAAAAAGATGGCTATAGGATTGGCTTTGGTGGCTTTAGGGTACGTTGTTATTGCAATTGCAGTTAAAGGATTAGGAGTAGAAGATAAAGTGTCTATGTGGTGGTTAATTGCGTTGTACATTATTCATACCATGGGTGAATTGTGTTTGTCTCCAATCGGATTATCAATGGTGTCTAAATTAGCCCCTTTGAGATTGTCTTCTTTGATGATGGGAACTTGGTTCTTAGCCAACGCTGCTGCTAATAAATTTGCCGGAACGTTGAGTGCTTTAATTCCACCTACAGCAGGTGCTGATGCTACTACAGAGCCGGTAGTTTATCCAACGTTTTTAGGTTTTCAAATCACCAACTTGTATGAGTTCTTTATGTTGTTTATCATCATGACAGGTTTAGCGGCTGCTATATTGTTTGTGTTGAGCTCTTGGTTGCAGAAAATGCAACACAACGACCATATCGAAGTAAGAGAAGAAGTTGGACATTAATAGTTTAAAATATTTTTATATCTTTCAAACCTACAAGCAATCCTTGTAGGTTTGTTTTTTAAATTCAAAAAATTATGTGGAAAAGTCATCCTAAAGCACTGCCTTACTTGTTTTTATCCGAAATGTGGGAACGATTCGGTTACTATTTAATGATTGGTATTTTTACCTTATACCTTAAAGATGTTGAAGCCGGTTTTGCCATGACCGAGAAAGAAGCCTCCGATTTATACGGGACTTTTATTGCCTTGGTGTTCTTAACGCCTTTTATTGGCGGATTGATAGCCGACCGTTATTTTGGGTATAAAAAATCTATTGTTATTGGTGGGTTAATGATGGGTTCCGGGTATATGTTGATGGGAATCCATGATATTACCATGCTTTACATAGCAATGACTTTGGTAATCTTGGGGAATGGTTTCTTTAAGCCGAATATTTCGACTTTATTGGGGAATTTCTACAACGATGAACAGTACAAAGACAAGAAAGATGAAGGGTACAATATCTTCTACATGGGAATCAATGTGGGAGCTTTTGTTTGTAATTTCTTTGGTGCGGCTTTACAAATTTTGTTAGGTTGGCAATATGCCTTCATGGCTGCTGGTGTTGGGATGTTCATAGGAGTAGTGGTTTTCTTAATGGGAACCAAACACTATGGTGATAAAACCGAGAAAAAAGGCGTACAAGATGGTGATATGCCGTTCTATAAAATTGTGTTGTTTATCCTTTTGCCTTCAGTAATCTTCGGGGTTATCGGCTGGTTGATTAAAGGGATTCAGTCTGACACCAATTTAGACAGTTATATTTTTGGTTCCGATAGTACCGATGCATTTATCTTCGCCTGTATCCCGGTTATTTTCTTCTATGGTAGTTTGTACTTTAAAGCCAAAATAGAAGACAAACGACCGATAGGTGCTTTATTGGCCATTTTTGCAGTGGTAATTTTATTTTGGGCGGTATTCAAATTGAACGGATCGGCTTTAAATACCTGGGCGGATCGATATACCGACAGAGAAATTACCGGCACAACACAAACGGTTTTCAATAGTTTAAAATTGGCCAAAGAAGTCGAATACAAAAAGGATTCCACCGAACTATACGATGCAGGTTTCCGTCTGCAAAAGGAAAACGGAGAGGTAAAAAAAGTAGTCGATTATCCAATTTATTTCAGAAATGTAAAAGAAGACCAAAAGCCTGAAGAAGGAAGTAAAGTTAGTATTTGGGCAACTAATTTAAGTCAGTCCATCAATCCTGGTTGGGTAATCATTTTAACGCCTTTGGTAGTGGCCTTTTTCACCTTTTTACGAAGCAGAAGAAAAGAGCCTAGTACACCAACCAAAATTGCTTTCGGACTATTAATCTCCGCTTTGTCTGTTTTGGTTATGGTCGCCGCAGTGCAAATTGGAAACAACGGCACCGAGAAAGTTTCTGTTTGGTGGTTGGTGGCCAATTACGGGGTAATCACAATCGGGGAATTATTTTTAAGTCCGATGGGATTGTCCGTAGTATCCAAACTCTCTCCAAAAAATATCACGTCTTTAATGATGGGAGGTTGGTTTTTATCAACCTCTATCGGAAATAAAATGTCAGGTGTTTTGGCCAGTTTGTGGGATACTTATGATGACAAAGCCAATTTCTTCTGGGTAAATTTTGCTTTGTTGATGTTTGCCACTTTGTTAATGTTTGCTTTGTTGAAACAGTTGAATAAAGTCATGAAAGAAAAAGGAATAAACTAAACAACTTATGGCAAAAGATTTAACCCTCGAACAAATTCAAAATTTTGAAGGCAAGTATCCGAAACAACTTTGGTATTTGTTCTTCAGTGAAATGTGGGAGCGTTTTTGTTTCTACGGAATGCGCGGAATGCTTACCTTTTTTATGGTAGACCAATTGCTGATGAATGAAAAAGTAGCCAATTTGCAATACGGTGCTACTCAGGCATTCGTTTATGCATTTACATTTATAGGCGGTTTATTTGCCGACAAAATATTAGGCTATAGAAAATCGCTTTTTTGGGGCGGTATCATGATGATAGTCGGAAGTATTATTCTGGCTGTTAACCCACAAGAGTTTTTCTTTCTAGGAATTTCATTTACTGTAATCGGAACGGGTTTCTTCAAACCGAATATTTCCACTATGGTCGGAACTTTGTACAAAGCCAACGACACTCGTAGGGATGCAGGTTTTTCCTTGTTTTATTCAGGAATCAATATCGGGGCTTTACTCGGAGGATACGTTTGTATTTATTTGGGTAAAAATTACTCTTGGAATGTAGCCTTTGGTTTGGCCGGAATTGTGATGACGATTAGTCTATTGACCTTTGTATTTACCCAAAGAAGTATGGCAGACATAGGAATTTCTCCACTATTGCATCTTGATAATTCTAAAAGAAAGGTTTACGAGTATGCGACCTATATCGGAACTATATTAGCGATTCCATTAATCATGACGATGGTATCCAATCCCGAGTATACCGATTATTTTATGTATACCATCGGACCCATCACGCTGATTTACTTGGCCTATGAAATGCGTAATTTCTCTCTCAACGAAAATAAAAAGCTGTTGGCAGCGATGGTCTTTATCATTTTCTCCATTTTGTTTTGGGCCTTTTTTGAGCAAAGTGGCGGTTCTTTGAGTTTATTTGCAGCCAATAATTTAAGCAATGACATATTAGGGGTACCATTAGATCCTAACGGTGTAAACAACGCGGCCAACTCTTTGTTTGTGATCATTTTTGCGCCTTTGTTGGGAATTGTTTGGATATGGTTAAGCGGAAGGAAGAAAGAGCCTAATACCGTAGTCAAATTTGGCTTTGGCTTTTTATTCCTGGCTCTGGCTTTTTACACTTTCTATGCCACCCGATTTTTTGCTAATGCTGAAGGACTAACTTCCCTGGAATTATTCACGTTAGCTTATTTCATCATTACCTTTGGTGAATTGTGTTTGTCACCCATCGGACTTTCCATTATGACAAAACTTGCGCCGGTAAAATTACAGGCAGTTATGATGGGGATGTGGTTCTTAGCCAGTGCATATGGTCAATATGCGGCGGGAATTCTGGGAGCAGGAATGGCTAGCGCTGATGAAAACGCAACCAAAATCGAGAAGTTAAATACATATACCGATGGTTATCAGCAATTGGCTATTTATGCCTTAGTAGCCGGAATAGTGCTTATAGTGATTTCTCCGTTGGTCAAAAAATTAATGCAAGACGTAAAATAGCCTACTGTAGATGGTATTGTTTTTGTATATATTTGTAAATAAAATTAGTTAATATGAAAAAAGTAATCCTTACGTTATTCTTGATTCTGGGATCGTTAACGATAAATGCTCAGGAACTGACATGGCAAACCGATATCAACAAAGCCATGGAAATCTCCAAAAAAACAAAAAAACCTTTGCTGTTATTCTTCACCGGAAGTGATTGGTGCGGTTGGTGTATTCGTTTGCAAAAAGAAGTGTTGAAAACGCCTGAATTTGCTAAATGGGCCAAAGATAAAGTGGTTTTAGTGGAATTGGATTTCCCGAGAAGAGCGCAACAAAGTCCGGAATTGGTTAAACAAAACATGGAGTTGCAGCAAGTTTTAGGCGTACGTGGCTATCCTACGGTTTGGTTTGTGAATGCTTCTAAAAAAGATGGAAAAGTCAACTTAGAGCAAATTGGCAGTACCGGTTATGTGGCCGGAGGTCCAAGCGTTTGGTTAGATGGTGCCAACAAAATTTTAGCCAATAAAAAATCGTAATTCAACACCAAATTAAATCTTATAGAATCCCTTTTCATTTGTATAGTGAAAAGGGATTTTGGCTTTATGGCAGGTCGCTTTCCATAGCTGAACATAACTTTTAAAATTGGAACCGTCGGCTACAATCTGTTTGGGGTTGTATACTGAAATGTATCGTTCTAAATTAATTTTAGGTGAATTCACTAAGACGAGTATATCCGCTTTTAGCTCTGGCAAGACGGTCATACTACTGTCAATCAAAAGAATTTTTTTCGAATTGAAGTAATACAAGTGTCGCAACGATTTCGATTGTGTCCGTTCTGTAAAATTAGCTGTCAGATAGGATTGAAGAGTTCTGTTGTCTTTAACCGAATTTTGGATGCTGTCGTTGCCGAATACAGTCACAATATTTTGTTTTCGCACGGTTATCATCGTGGTTTTTTTGAGGTGATAAACAATCATTTCCTGAGTGTTTACTGTATTCCATTTGTTATGAATAAAAACGACTTGTAACAGCAAAATACTAATCAGAGTAGTAGCCGCTCTTCTATAAACCGGTTTTTCTAGCCAAAGCACCAAAGCTATGATAGTGAAATAGGAAGTCCAAAGCATACCCGAAGTAAATCCGATGTTTTTAAATACAAACGAATCCAACGAAGCCACCCATGCAATGCACTTATTCTGAATGGCAATCATCATTTCTAACGGGACAATCACGAACGATGGAACCATCCCGAAACATCCGATTATAACTGCCAACAAGCCAACTATCATTATGATGCCCAGCAAAGGCAATACCACCACATTAGTCACAAAAAACAAGCCCGGAAATTGATGAAAGTAATAAATACTCAAGGGTAACGTTCCCAATTGTGCTGCAAATGAAACGGTTAAAATATCCCAAATGTAGCAAGCAATTTTGTTTTTAGGTTCCCATAATTTAGCCAATAACGGTTGCAGCCAAAGAATGAAAAATAGGGCCAAATAGCTCAATTGAAAACCAACATCAAATAAAAACGAGGGTTTCCAAAGTAAAATGAGTAGTATAGAAACCAGAAGGCTGTGGTAAATATTAACATTTCTACACAAATGATGACCAACTGCTACAAAAGAAAACATTGTAACCGACCGAACAACCGATGGTGCCAAACCGGCTAAAATGCCATAACTCCAAAGAGCTAGGATAATAATTAATAATTTTAAATAGCTGTTTCGACGCGTATTCGGAATGGACTTCAACAGAAAGCCAATGAAGAGCATGATAAAGCCCACATGCAAACCCGAAACCGACAAGATATGAACGGCGCCGGCCAATTGATAGTCTTGTAGAGTTTCCGGATCGATGTCTTGTTGTTGCCCGAGTAAAAGTGCAATCATTATGGCTAATTCCTTCGAATTGAAGTTGGAGCGTTTTAGATTGTCGATAATCTTTGATCTGAAATTGGAGAATTTAGACCAAATTGAAGTTCCTGTTTTAACAACTTTTAGCTTTGGCCAAGACGCATAAATTTGGGCGTAAATCTGCTGGTTTTCTAAATAATGACTGTAGTCAAACTGATTCGGATTGAAAGGTGCTTTATTCCGGTAGAGCAAGCCTTCAACGTTCAATCGACTACCGATGGGTAAAGTTTTGTTTTGTGATGAATGCCTGATGTTAAGCAGTATAGTGCCCTCGCTTTTGTGGTTGTCAATGCGTTCGATAATGGCGATGTATCTTTCGTTTTTAGGTGTATTCTTTAATTTTTCATGAATGATGAGCCGAAAGTTGTAAGCTGCTTGGTCTTCGGTTTGGTGTGTGTAATGATGGCGACTTTTATTTTCCTGATGAAAAGTCGCCGTAGATAATCCGATACCGAAGGATATCAAACATACCAATCCTCCGAAGCCATTCCATCGCCCTAAATATTTCTTTTTGAAGTGTAAAAGCGATAGTACGCCTAAGCCAAGTAAAAGGGCAATAAAAATTTGGGTTGTCTTGGGTTGAAAGCCTTGTTGATACAAAAGCAATCCCAATACAAAGAAGATACAAACACGTACTAATGGAAATTGTAAGATTTTCATGTAACTAAATTACACAATAAATCTTTTTCTTACAATAAAAATACTACAAAACCCTGTTTATTTGTACGAATGTCTTGTTGTAATAAGGTTCTTTGGTCGAAGAGATGATTACACCACTTTGGGTAGAGGAATGAATAAACTTAACTTCCTCATTAGTAACTTCCACCACCATGCCTACGTGATTGATTCTTCTTTGACCTCGATTAATAAAGAAAATTAAATCTCCTTTTTGAGCACTCTTTAAATCTATTTTGGTACCAACCGTAGCCATTTGGTGAGAAGAGCGCGGTAAAGTAATATCAAATTTTTTGAAAGTAGTATAAATCAAACCTGAACAATCAAAACCATCTTTAGAAGTTCCGCCACCACGGTAAGTAACGCCTAAATTTTCAGAAGCCGTGTTGATTAATTGACGAACCAAATAGCTGGTGTTTTCATCATCAACAATAATGTCAGGCTCATTTTGGTTTTCTATATTTACTTTTTTGGCTAAAGTTGAAGTCGTGACCACCGGTTTTGAAGCCACCACGGTATTGGTGTGTTTCTTTTTCTTTTCAGGCGTTTTTGTTTCTGCAGTAGTTAAGGGTTTCGGTTCCGAGTATAAGCCCTTCTTTACAGCAACTTCTTTAGAGGTCACTATAGTGGCTGTCGGTTTACAAGCTAAAAACAGCAAAGATAAAACGAATATGTATAGGTGTTTTTTGATAACTAAGACATTTATGCAAAGTTAAAAATTACCTTTTAGGAATCAAAACTACTTTAAATCATTTATAATAAATTTAGCAGTTTTGGCACTCGCCCCGATTCCGCCAAGTTTGTTTTCTAATTGGATGTATTTTTCTAAAAGTCCCTTTTTATGGTTTTCGTCTAAGAGTTTTTTGAGCTCTTTTTTCAAGTTTTCGGTGTTGAATTGGTCCTGAATTAATTCGGTCACCACTTCTTCATCCATAATCAAATTCACTAATGAAATATATTTCAAAGTAATAATGCGTTTGGCAATTTGATACGAAATCCAACTGCCTTTGTAGCAAACAACCTCAGGAACTTTGAACAATGCGGTTTCCAAAGTGGCTGTACCCGAAGTAACCAAGGCTGCTGTGGCTATGCTTAATAAATCATAGGTTTTATTCGAGATGAATTTAACATTCTTATGTGCTAAAAATTGCTGGTAGAAAGCGTATTCCTGACTCGGCGCACCGGCAATCACAAATTGATAAGTCGGAAAATCGTCTGCCACGCTCAGCATGACGCTTAACATTTTGGCAATTTCCTGTTTTCGACTTCCGGGAAGCAAAGCAATAACCGGTCTTTCGTCAAGTTCGTTTTCTTTTCTGAAAGCTTTTTCATCAGTAGGAATTCTGTTGTTAATAGCATCAATCAATGGATGACCAACAAAATCCACAGGAAAATGATGTTTCTTTTCAAAAAAATCTTTTTCAAACGGCAGAATTACAAAAAGCCTGTCAAAATCTCTTTTAACCGCTTTGATTCGGTTTTCTTTCCAAGCCCAAATTTGCGGAGCAATGTAATAATGGGTTTTGATGCCTTTTTGTTTTGCCCATTTGGCGATGCGCATGTTAAAACCGGGATAATCAATAAAAATTATCACATCTGGTTTGAATTTTTCGATATCGCTTTTGCAAAACTTGATATTGTTTAAAATGGTTTTCAGGTTCATCACCACCTCGGCAAATCCCATAAAAGCCAAATCGCGGTAGTGTTTTACCAAAGTACCGCCAACGTTTTGCATCAAATCGCCACCCCAAAAACGAATCTCAGCCGAAGCATCTTCTTGATACAATGCTTTCATCAAATTGGACCCGTGTAAGTCGCCCGAAGCTTCTCCTGCTATGATGTAATATTTCATGCGATTTTCGTTATTGAGTTCTATTTACTGTTACAAATCCCAAGTATTCAATTGTTGAATGGCGTGATGCGCAGTCAAATCAAATTGCACCGGAACCACCGAAATATAACCATGCGCCAAAGCCCATTCATCGGTATCTTCTCCTCTGTCCTGATTGACGAAAGCACCGGTCAACCAATAATAATCTTTGCCGTAAGGTGTTTGTCGTTTGTCAAATTTCTCCATCCACATGGCTTTGGCTTGACGGCATATTTTAATGCCTTTGATTTCTTCGTATTTCAGTTTCGGGAAGTTGACATTCAAAACCGTTCCTTCCGGTAATTTTTTATACAAAACTTCCAATGCGATTTTTTTAATAAAAGGTTTGATGGTGTCAAAGTCGGCATTCCAATCGTAATCCAACAAAGAAAAACCAATGGCAGGAATGCCCTCGATTCCGGCTTCCACTGCGGCACTCATCGTACCCGAATAAATTACATTGATAGAAGAATTTGATCCGTGATTCACACCCGATACACACAAATCGGGTTTCTTTTTCAAAATTTCATTGACCGCCAATTTGACACAATCTACCGGAGTGCCGGAGCAGGCATATTCGGTAATGGCAGCGCCGTCGGTTGAAATTTTATTCAAATACAAGGTGTTGTTAATCGTGATGGCATGTCCCATCGCACTTTGCGGACTGTCGGGTGCCACCACCACCACATCTCCGATTTCTGCCATAACAGCAATTAAAGCTCTGATTCCCGGTGCATTGATACCGTCGTCGTTGGTTACTAATATAGTAGGTTTTTGAATCATCTTTTTGAATTTTTGTAACAAAGTTTGGCTTTTTAACGTCAAACAGCGCATGCAAAATTAACCATTTTAAGGCTTTACAGCGCTACATTTTTTTATAACTTTGAGCCAATAGACGAAGCCGTAAGAGCAAATCGTTTATTTTAACAAAAATTTAGTCCGACCGGAAATTCTTGGCATGGTTTTTTGTTTAATTTAGAAAAAAATTAATGAATGTTATAATGCAATTTATGAGAAAGAATTATAAAATACTGTTGGTAGTTTTAACACTATCAGTGGCTTTGCTTGGATTTAGCCTATTTCCAAGCAAAAAGGAAACCGATCCGGAGAAGGATAAGTTGTTGATAGAATTGTTGACTTTTGTCATAGAAAAAGGACATTACAGTCCGGCGGACATTGATGATAATTTTTCTAAAGGAGTTTATAAAGATTATTTGAATGCGTTGGATCCTTCAAAACGCTTCTTTTTGCAATCGGATATTGATGAGTTTGCCAAATTCGAAACACAAATCGATGATCAGATTTTAAATAGAGACTTGTCGTTTTTCGAACTGACTTACAGTCGTTTGATGCAACGTATGGAGGAAAGCAAAAGTTACTACAAAGATGCTTTAGCTAATCCGTTTGACTATAAAGCAGACGAAACTTTTAATGCTGACTATGAAAAGATTCCATATTGTAAATCGACTAAAGAGTTAAAAGAAAGATGGCGTTTGCAAGTGAAACTTTCGGCTTTGTCAACCTTAGTGGAAAAACAAAAGTTGGAGGAAGACAAAAAGAAAAATCCAGAAGCCGGCAAAAACGACGCTCCTAAGTCGTTCGAACAAATGGAGAAAGAATCCAGAGAGTCTACTTTAAATTCTTTAAATGACAATTTTAGTTTTATCAAAGATTTGGACAGAAACGATTGGTTCTCAATCTACATCAATGCCATTTCCTCTCGATTCGATCCTCATACATCTTATATGGCTCCTAATGAAAAAGATCGTTTTGATTTGAGTATGAGTGGGAAACTGGAAGGAATTGGAGCACGTTTGCAAAAGAAAAATGATTTTACAGAGATATCAGAATTAATCTCCGGCGGCCCTGCTTGGAGAGGAAAGCAATTGGAATCAGGTGATATTATTCTCAAAGTAGCACAAGGAAGCGGAGAACCGGTGGATGTGGTTGGCATGCGTTTAGATGATGTTGTAAAGAAAATCAAAGGGCCTAAAGGGACCGAAGTGCGCTTGACTGTTAAAAAACAAGACGGTACTATCAAAGTGATTACCATTATCAGAGATGAGGTGGAGATTGAAGAAACTTACGTTAAATCAAGTGTAGTAGAAAAAGACGGTTTCAAATACGGGATTATTTATTTGCCTAAATTCTACATCGATTTTGAAGACCAAAACAGTCGTGATGCCGCTAAAGATGTAGCCATCGAAGTAGAGCGTTTGAAAAAAGAAGGCGTTCAAGGTATTGTTATGGATGTGAGAGACAATGGCGGTGGTTCATTGAAAACCGTTGTAGATATTGCCGGATTATTCATCGAGCAAGGGCCGATTGTACAAATCAAATCGGCTGCCGGTAAGAAAGAAGTACTATACGACCGTGATGCAAAAGTGCAATGGGACGGACCTTTAGTAGTCATGATTAACGAGTTTTCGGCTTCGGCTTCCGAGATTTTAGCCGCTGCTATCCAAGATTACAAACGCGGCGTGGTTATCGGTAGTAAACAATCGTACGGAAAAGGAACCGTTCAAAATCTAATCGATTTGAATCAGTTTGTACGAGGTAGTACTTACGGAGATTTGGGTGCTTTGAAAACAACAACTCAAAAATTCTACCGTATTAATGGCGGTTCTACCCAGTTAGAAGGAGTGAAGAGTGATATTGCTATACCGGATAAGTATGCCTATTTGAAAATGGGTGAACGCGATATTGACAACGCTATGCCTTGGGACAAAATTGATCCGGCTAATTACAATATCTGGGACAAGCAAAACAACTTTGAGTTGGCTATTAAAAAGAGTAAATCCAGAATGCAAGCGAATCTTCAACTACAGTTGATTGATGACAATGCCAAATGGTTAAGTGAACGCAACAAAGAAAATGTGTTCAGTTTGAATATTGATAAGTTCAAAGCAGAGCAAAAAGCATTGGAAGACAAAAATAAAAAATACAAACCTATTGCCGATTACAAAAATGAGTTTGTATTCAACTCACTTCCTTATGAGCTGGAAGCTATGGAAAAGGATAATGTTTTGAAGGAAAAGCGAGAGAGATGGCATGAGAGCTTGTCAAAAGACATTTATATTGAAGAAGCCATTCATATCCTAAACGATTTGCAAACGGAAAACAGTAAAGGACTTTCCAATAAATTAAAGAAAGAAAAAGTTGTGATTAAATCATAATGGATTTCAAGTCCATAACAAAAAGCCACCCAATTGGGTGGCTTTTTTTAGTTTCTGAGTTTGTTGACTTTCTTTTCGGCTTTGTCAATATCTTCCTGAATTTCTTTTATTTTAATTTGTTGTTTACTGATTTTGATGTTTTCTTTCTCAATATCAATTTCGGAAATTTTACCTTTTCGTTTGTTTTTTTCAAGTTTGGCTTGCATTTTCTCTAGCTGCTTTTTCTCTTTGATTAACCTCTCTTTAGATTTAATCAATGATTTTTCGGCAGAAGCGATTTTCTTTTGTTCCTTTTCAAAACGCTTTTGTTCTTTTTCCAGTTTGCGCTGTTCTTTTTCCAGTTTTTTAACATCTCTCTCTGCTGTGATTTTCATTTTCTCAGCCTCCTTTTGTTTCTGATTTGCCATTTTTTTGATGGCTGCAGCTTCTTCGGGAGTCAGTGCTTTGTCAATGGTTACTTTGGGTAATACAACTTGTTTCAATGCAATGGAATCCACAGGTTTGGAAACAGTATCTTTCACCACTTGAGCAGACATGGAGAAACCGCTTAAAAGCAAGATTAATGTTAAGGGCAATGTAGTTTTCATAATGAGATGATTTAGTGTAATCCCAAATTTACAAAAACTATTCAGCATTTACCATTCATTCACTTTATTAGCATCCATTTTTAAGAAAATAAAAAGCAAAATAGTAAAGCCCCACAAACCGGAACCCCCATAGGAGAAGAAGGGTAACGGTACACCTATGGTTGGAAATACACCTACAACCATGGCAATATTCACAAAGAAATGAATAAATAAAATAGAGGCAACACAATAGCCGTAAACCCTGCTGAATTTCGTTTTTTGTCGTTCAGCCAAATAGATAACTCTTGTGATTAAGATAACAAATAAAGCAATAACAAAGAGGGAGCCTACAAATCCCCATTCTTCACCCACAGTGGTAAAAATATAATCGGTATGTTGTTCGGGCACGAATCCGCCTTTGGTTTGGGTGCCTTCCAAATAGCCTTTGCCAAACCAACCACCGGAGCCAATGGCAATTTCCGATTGGTTAGTGTTGTATCCTACTCCTTTCATATCGACTTCTTTCCCCAATAAAATATTGAAACGGTCGCGGTGATGTTGTTTAAAGACATTCTCAAAAACATAATCAACCGAAAAAACAAAACCTGAAATGGCAACAAGCACTATAGTACTCAGAATCCAGTTTCTGTTGATAATACGACTGCGGTAATAGATGAACAAAATGACGGCTAAAGCTATGCCGATAATTACCAGTGGTTTCAGAATCAAAGCCAGTACGAATAAAATGATGGCAATAAATCCGGTCCATAAATACCACGACGGTAATCCTTCTCGATATAAAACCAATACAAAAGCACTGTAAATCAAAGCACTTCCTGGATCGGGTTGCGGTAAAATGAGTAAAACCGGTAAAAAGATAATAATCATGGCTTGCAATTGCCTGTTAAAATCTTTTAAGTTTACCTGAACATCACTTAAATATTTAGCTAAGGCTAGTGAAGTGGCGGCTTTGGCAAACTCGGAGGGTTGCAATGTGAAACTTCCGATGCCGTACCAACAGCGCTGTCCGGCTATGGTTTTACCAAAGACAAAAAGCCCGACTAAAGATAAAAGCGAGACCGCAAATATGATACTCGAGTATTTTTCGTAAAATTTGGCATCGACAGATAGCACGATGAAAATAATCGGAATCGAAAATAAGATGAATAAGAATTGTTTTCCGTAAATCTGACTGAAATCAAAAATCGAGGTTTCTCCTTCGATGGAAGACAAAGAAGAGGAATAAATATTCAACCAGCCTAATATTACCAATACCAGGTAAATTACCACGCTGATCCAATCTAAATTATTTGTAACACTCTGATTTTTCATGTGCAGAAATTATCCTTGTGATGCAGCACTTTTATTGGCCGCACTGCTGTCTTTAGCAGCGGGTTTTAGAAGACTGTTGTTTTTGTTAACATTGATTAAAGTATCTTTTACCGGATTTTTAATGTAGCGGTTGTATTCTGGGTTTAAGTCTCTGGCCAAAATTCTGGTTTCTAAATCTTTACGGGTTATTTTTCCCCTAATGTATTTTTCAATCATCAAACTGGCAATCGGTCCGGCAATGGTAGCACCATAACCGCCGTTTTCAACCAATATGGCAATGGCAATTTTCGGATTGTCTTTGGGAGCAAAAGCTACGAAAATCGAGTGGTCTTTTAATTGAACCCTTTTTCCTTCAATGATAGCAAAGTTCTCTGCCGTTCCTGTTTTACCGCAAATGTCAATGCCTTCTACTTTTAAACTGCTGGCAGTACCAAAATTATACACATCAAACAATCCGCTAACCATCGTTTCGAAGTGGTCTTTGTCTACCGTAGTTACGTGTTTTGTTCTGAATTTTTTGTCGATTACCTCTCCTTTGATCTTCTTGATGATATGAGGTGTGTAATAATAGCCTCGGTTCGCTACTGTGGCCATCATATTGGCCAATTGAATCGGAGTCATCAAAACTTCTCCTTGCCCAATAGCATTAGATACAATGGTCTTACTACTCCAACGCCAACCCGGATAAATCTTTTTATAGGTTTTAGAATTAGGAATATTCCCTTTTCTTCCGGTCGGTAAATCATAACCCATAAATTCTCCTAAACCAAAAGTTTTCAAATGCTTACTCCAAACATCAACGCCTACAGAAGCATTGCCGAATTTGTCCAAAGTACGCATGTATGAAGTAGAAAAGAAAGTATTACAAGATTCATAAATACCGCGATGCAATTGAACAATCCCTCCGTGACAGTGACATCGCATGAATCTACCCGGAGCAAAACTAAAACCGTGATTACAGGAGACAGAAGTGTTTAAGTCGATAGCACCTTCTTGCAAAGCAATCAAACCGGTTAAGATTTTAAATGGCGAACCCGGCGGATATTGTGCTAATAATCCTCTGTCGTATAAGGGTTTGGCAATAGAATCGTGATACAACATGGTGTAGTTTTTGGAACGCTGTCTTCCAACTAAAATTGCCGGGTCATAAGATGGTGCAGTTACCAAAGCTAATATTTCTCCGGTTTTAGGTTCGATGGCCACAATACCGCCACGTTTGTTAATCATCAACTCTTCTCCGTATTGTTGCAAAACCGCGTCGATGGTTAAGGTGATGTCTTTTCCTTGTTCGGCAATGGTGTCAAATCGACCTTCCTTGTACGAACCGATTTCACGGTTGTATTTGTCGCGCTGGATATATTTTACACCTTTAATACCACGCAAAATTTCTTCATAACTTTCTTCAACACCTTGTTTACCAATCAAATCTCCGCTTTTGTAATACTTGTTCTTTTCAATGATACCTTCGTTTACTTGAGTGATAAAACCAAAGATATTGGCGCCAACACTCACTTGATAATCGCGCAAAGAACGTTTCTGAATGTAAAAGCCACTGAAGTTACGTTGTACTTCCTGAAAGGCGGCGTATTCTTTTTTGTTCAATTGCGCTAAAAACAAAGATGGAAGTCTCGGACTGTACACTTTGGCTTTGGCAATTTTTTTCAGAAATTCTTCTTTGGTAATATTGAGTAACTGACAAAACTCCACAGTATCAATATCCTTGACATCTTTAGGGATTACCATGATGTCATATGAAGGCTGATTTGCTACCAGAAGCTTTCCGTTTCTGTCGTAAATGTAACCTCTCTCAGGGTATTCGTATTTAATCTTGATGGCATTATTGTCTGATTTCAGTTTGAGTGAATCATCGATAATCTGTAAATAAAACAAACGCAATACTAATAAAGCAGTAGCCACTAAAATGATGGTTGGCAATAAAACTTTTCTCATCGTTTACTTGGCTTTATAATGTAGATTATTATAATACAAGTGATAAGGGTAAAGATAGTACTCAAAAAAGTACGCATTAAGATTTCCCAAAGGAAACTCAATTTGAATACTTCCAGTAAAAACATAATAGAGTGATGTAACACTACGGCAATCAATAGAAATGAAAAGCGTTCCGGTGTAATAACATCGTTGAGTTTTACCGTTTGGTATTCATAACTCAAACCGAAAGAGAATTTAAAAATAGCCGGTCTGAAATAAGCTAAAGTAATGCAAGCCGCCGCATGAACACCGCCCGAATTGCAAAACATATCCATTAACAGGCCTAAGAAAAAGCTTGCTGCCAGAAGTCCGGTTTTATTTCCGTTTACCGGGAACAAGATGATGAATAAAATATATGGGAACGGATTGATAAACCCGAATAAATCAATTCGGTTAAAAATCAGTACCTGTGCCAAAAGCAACAAGATGAAACGGGCGATATTTCCAAGTAAAGCACTATTCATCTTTTTTGGTTTGTTTTTCTAAATTGGTTATTTCTTCGGCATCCTTATTTTTAATGATGTAAACATGACCGAGATTTGTCATGTCGTTAAATAGTTTAACTTGAATTACATAAAAGTTGGTGTCTTCTTCAATATACACTTTGTCAATGGTGCCAATGCCAATGTTCTCCGGGAAAATAATAGATTGTCCACCGGTTACAATAGTGTCACCTTTTCTAACACTAGCCAATCGCGGAACGTCAATTAATTGCACAAATCCGGTACTTTTCCCGTTCCAAACTAAAGATCCGAAGTGATTCGATTTTTTGAGTTTGGCATTGATTTGCGATTTTACATTCAGTATACTGATGATAGTAGCGTAATTTTTCGAGGTTTTATCAACTATACCCACAATTCCGGCACTGTTGATGACACCCATATTGCGCTTGATGCCCGAAGCGGAACCGTTGTTAATGGTCAGGTAATTTTCGAAAACACTGTAAGAATTATGGATGACTTTTGATACAATGATGTCCGTTTTTTTAACGCCTTTGATGGAGTCAACTTCCGGTAATTTGGTAGTGTCTTTTTGGTTGAATAACAACGATTTTAATCGGGCGTTTTCTAAAGCCAATTCTTCGTTTTGCGATTTCAGATTGAAATACTCGTTTATGTTGTTCACCCTTTCATAAATACCGCCGGTAAAGAAATTTGCCGAACTGATGATTTTGCTTTTGTGATAAGAATGCGACTGAATAGTTAGTGAAAGCGATATGACCAAAAGCAGCAAAAACAGTAAGCGATTACTGTTTTTTAAAATAAAATTAACTATTTGCTGCATCTTTTTCTAGGCTTCAGTGTTCAGTATTGAGTCTTGAGTATTCGGTTAGTAACCGATACTATTTAATAAGTATGCTTCTGAATTTCGGGATGTTTTTAAGTGCCATTCCGGTACCGCGAACTACGGCTCTTAAAGGATCTTCGGCAATATAAACCGGTAAATCTGTTTTTTGAGAAATACGCTTGTCCAAACCTCTTAACATCGAACCTCCACCGGCTAAGTAAATACCGGTATTGTAAATATCGGCCGCTAATTCCGGCGGTGTTTGAGATAAGGTTTCCATAATCGCATCTTCGATACGTTGGATAGATTTATCTAAAGCTTTGGCGATTTCTCTGAACGATACTTCAACTTGTTTCGGTTTTCCGGTTAACAAGTCACGACCTTGTACCGACATATCATCCGGTGGTGTTTCTAAATCGTCAGTAGCTGCTCCGATAGTAATTTTGATTTTCTCAGCAGTACTTTCTCCTACAAATAAATTGTGTTGGGTTCTCATGTAGTACACAATATCGTTAGTGAAAACGTCACCGGCAATTTTAACCGATTTGTCACAAACAATACCGCCCAAAGCAATTACCGCAATTTCTGTAGTTCCACCACCAATATCTACAATCATATTTCCTTTCGGCTGCATAATGTCGATACCGATACCGATAGCTGCTGCCATAGGTTCGTGAATCAAATAAACTTCTTTACCGTTTACGCGTTCACACGATTCCTTTACTGCGCGCATTTCTACTTCTGTAATTCCGGAAGGAATACAAACCACCATGCGCAAAGCCGGCGTAAACATTTTTTTCTTCAGGGCCGGTATGCTTTTGATAAACATACTGATCATTTTTTCCGAAGCGTCGAAATCAGCGATAACCCCATCTTTCAACGGACGTATGGTTTTGATGTTTTCATGGGTTTTACCTTGCATCATATTGGCTTCTTTTCCAACCGCAATGATTTTACCTGATATTCGATCGCGTGCTACAATTGACGGACTGTCAATTACAACTTTGTCGTTATGAATAATCAGCGTATTGGCTGTACCAAGGTCAATAGCAATATCCTCGGTCATGAAATCAAAAAATCCCATAAGTCTTTTAAGGGTTTAAATGTTTATATAAAATTTTAACGCACAAAGTTAAACAAATTAATGTTTAAAATGACGTGTTCCTGTAAATACCATTGCAACTTTATTTTCGTTGCAAAAATTAATGCTCAACTCGTCTTTTATAGAACCTCCGGGTTGAATAACTGCCGTGATTCCTGCGTTGTGAGCGATTTCTACACAATCCGGAAACGGGAAAAAAGCATCACTGGCCATTACTGCTCCGTTCAAATCAAATCCGAAAGTGTTGGCTTTTTCAATGGCTTGTTTCAAAGCGTCAACTCTGGAAGTTTGTCCTGTGCCCGATGCTACTAATGTACTGTTTTTTGCTAACACTATTGTATTCGACTTGGTATTTTTGCAAATTTTTGAAGCAAAAAGCAAATCTTCAATTTCTTGTTCGGTCGGCTTAGTATTAGTAACGTAAGTTAGGTGCGATTTATTGTCCGTAATATTATTTCTTTCTTGTACTAAAACGCCGTTCAAACAAGTTCTGACGTTAGTTTGCGGCAAAGCCGTTTCTTTTAAAACCAAAATAATTCTGTTTTTCTTTTCAGAAAGGATGGCGATGGCTTTCTCGTCAAAACTTTGCGCAATCACTACTTCACAGAACAAACTGTTGATTTCGTTGGCGGTAGCCTCGTCTATATTGCCATTGGCAATCAATACACCACCAAAAGCTGAAGTCGGATCGCCTGCTAAAGCCGCTAAATACGCTTCTTTCATGGTGCTTCTCGTGGCCAAACCGCAAGCATTGTTGTGCTTTAGTATAGCGAAAGTCGGTTCGTTTTCTTTGAATTCTAAAATCAGATTCACCGCGGCATCTACATCTAACAAATTGTTGTATGACAATTCTTTGCCGTGTAATTTGGTAAACATAGCGTCGAAATCGCCAAAGAAAAATCCTTTTTGGTGCGGATTTTCTCCGTAACGCAACACTTGTCCTTTTTGCTCACTGATTTTCAACACGACTTCTTCGTTGTTTTGATTGAAATAATTGAATATGGCTGAATCGTAGTGCGAAGAAACATTGAATGCTTTAGTGGCTAAGGTTCGTCTTTGCTCCAAAGTAGTAGCGCCGTTTTGTGTGGTTAACAAATCGAATAAAAATCCGTACTCATTTACCGAAGCCACAATAACAGTGTCTTTAAAATTTTTGGCAGCAGCGCGAATCAATGAAATCCCGCCGATGTCTATTTTTTCTATAATTTCAGCTTCACTTGCTCCGGAAGCTACTGTTTTTTCGAAGGGATATAAGTCAACTATCACCAAATCAATTTGAGGAATTTGGTATTCAATCATTTGTTGGGCATCACTTTCATTGTCCTGACGGTTCAAAATACCGCCAAATACTTTAGGATGTAAGGTTTTTACGCGACCGCCTAAGATAGAAGGATAGGAGGTGACGTCTTCCACCGGAACTACAGGAATACCCAATTGGTTGATAAATTCTTCCGTTCCCCCGGTAGAATAAATAGTGACGTTTTGTTCGTGTAGTTTGCGAACAATCGGCTCCATACCTTCTTTGGAAAAGACTGAGATTAAGGCCGATTGGATTTTTTTTGTTGTGTTCATGTGCGTTGTGTTGTGTGTGTAAAAAAGTTGTTTCTTATAAGACCGCAAAAGTAGTTTTTTTAAAAGCAATATTCAAGTTTGAGGTGTAACAATCTGTTGTTTTTTGACACAAATAAAGCGAAACAAAAAATAATAGGGATTTCCATTAATTTTATGGAAATTTACCATTAGATAAATCAACTCTATGCTACTCTATTTAAGACTGCTCAAAGAAAGTTTTGCTTTTGCCATGAATGCATTGCGAAACAATAAACTCCGAACCATGCTTTCTTTGTTGGGCGTTACCATCGGGATATTTTCCATTATTGCGGTTTTAGCAGCAGTTGATTCGTTAGACCAAAAGATCCAAAACGATTTGAGTACTTTGGATAAAAACACTATCTATTTAACAAGTCAGTCTTTTGGTCCGACCGAAGTGCCGCGTTGGAAAAGAGAGCAATTCCCAAATGTGACTTTCGAAGAATACCAATACATGAAAACAGCGATGAAGAATGTGGAGAACTCCTGTTTTCAGTACTTTACCGTGGGTCAGAATATCACTTTTGAATCGAGAACTTCCGAAGCCGTTAATATGGTGGCGGTTACCGCAGAATTTGTAGACATTCAGCGATTGGAGTTTTCGGAAGGACGCTTTTTTAACGAAGCCGAGTCCTATTCCGGAAAGCAAGTGGTGGTTTTAGGATATGATATTGCCCAAAATTTATTCGACGGTTTTAGTCCGATAGGAAAAACGGTTAGAATGTACGGTCAGAAGTTTACCGTTATCGGCGTCACTAAAAAGAAAGGAAGTTCCGGAATCGACATAGGTGGAGGCGATGATACTTCTGCATTTTTACCGGCTACTTTTTTGAGAAAAATTTATGGCGATAACAACCAGCAAGTTTTGCCCGTAATTGTAATCAAGCCAGAAAAAGGAACCGATATTCCTGCTTTGAAAAGTGATATTTCTCAGAAACTACGCAATTACAGAGGTGTCAAACAAGGCGATATTGACAATTTCTTCATCAACATTCTATCGGGTTTGACCGATATGATTGACGGACTTTTGGGCAGTTTAAGAGTGGGTGGTATTATCATCAGCATCTTTTCGTTTTTAGTCGGCGGTTTTGGAATAGCCAACATTATGTTCGTTTCTGTAAAAGAAAGAACCAATCTTATCGGTATTCAAAAATCGCTCGGTGCCAAAAATAAATTCATCTTGTTCCAGTTTTTATTCGAAGCGATTATCCTTTGTTTGATTGGTGGCGCTATTGGTTTGTTGATTGTTTGGTTGTTAGCCATGTTGCTCACCAATATTCTCGATTTCGAGTTTGTGCTGAGCTTCTCCAATATACTTATCGGAACGAGTTTGTCCGTTATCGTAGGTCTCATTTCCGGAATTTTACCAGCTATTTCTGCTTCTAAATTAGATCCTGTAGAAGCCATCCGCAGCGGAATGTAAGCAAGTTGGCTTAAGTTTAATACCATAAAAAAAGGCACAAAATGTAAAACTTTGTGCCTTTTGCTTTTCGAGTAAACCGATTGTTATCGGATATCTTGATTCAAAATCAAATCGATGTACAAATTGATTTTGTTTTTCAATTCTTTTCGGTGAGCGATGAAATCCAAGAAGCCATGCTCTAAAACGAATTCAGCGGTTTGGAAACCTTCCGGTAAATCTTTTCCGGTAGTATCGCGCACTACACGCGGTCCGGCAAAACCAATCAAAGCACCCGGCTCCGAAATATTGATGTCGCCTAACATAGCGTATGAAGCTGTTGTTCCTCCTGTAGTAGGATCGGTACATAACGAGATGTACGGAATTTTAGCTTCAGCCAATTGAGCTAATTTAGCCGATGTTTTGGCCAACTGCATCAACGAGTAAGCAGCTTCCATCATACGAGCACCACCCGATTTCGAAATCATGACAAACGGCGTGTTGTGTTTGATGGCATAGTCTATACCACGAGCGATTTTTTCACCCACTACTGCACCCATAGAACCACCGATAAAGGCGAAATCCATACAACAAACTACCAAGTCTTTTCCTTTGGATTTACCAACGCCGGTGCGAACCGCATCTTTCAATCCGGTTTTGTCAATGGCGTCTTTTAAACGATCCGAATACTTTTTAGTATCTACAAAGTTCAAAGGATCTTTGGAAGTCATTTTAGCATCCAACTCTTTGAATTCGTTGTTGTCAAACAAAATTTCAAAGTATTCTTTACTGCCGATTCTCACGTGAAAATCATCTTCCGGACTTACCCATAAATTTTTGGCTAATTCCTCTTGATCGATAATTTTTCCGGTAGGTGATTTGTACCAAAGTCCTTTAGGGACGTCTTTTTTATTTTCCGTAGGTGTTTGAATCCCTTTTTCTGTTCTTTTAAACCAAGCCATAATTAAGTTAGAAGTTAGAAGTTGGAAGTTAGAAGTAATCAATCTTCTATTCCAACACTATATTATTACTATTCTGTTTTTTCTACTTCGTACTTTGTACATTGTACTCCGTACTTTATAATGTGTTTACGTTATTTAAGTCGGCAAAAGCTTGCTCTAATCGTTTGTTGAAAGTCACTTCTCCTTCACGAATCCATTTTCTCGGATCGTAATGTTTTTTGTTAGGAGAGTCAGCACCTTCAGGACTTCCGATTTGGGTTCTTAAATAATCAATTTTTGAAGTCATGTAATCTCTGATACCTTCGGTGAAAGCGAATTGTAAATCGGTATCGATATTCATTTTAATTACTCCATAAGAAATTGCTTCTCTTATTTCTTCCAAAGTCGAGCCTGACCCGCCGTGGAATACAAAATCAACAGGATTGTGTCCGGTGTTGAATTTATTTTGAACGAAATCTTGTGAGTTTTTCAAGATTTTCGGAGTCAATTTTACATTGCCCGGTTTGTACACGCCGTGAACATTTCCGAAAGCAGCCGCAATGGTAAACTTAGGCGATACTTTCATTAATTCTTCGTAGGCGTAAGCTACTTCCTCCGGTTGGGTGTATAATTTTGAGCTGTCTACATCGGAATTGTCAACACCGTCTTCTTCTCCGCCGGTAATTCCTAATTCGATTTCCAAAGTCATTCCCATTTTGCTCATACGAGCCAAGTATTCCTTACAGATTTCTATGTTTTCGTGTAATGGTTCTTCCGACAAGTCAATCATGTGAGAAGAGTACAATGGTTTTCCGGTTTCGGCAAAGTGTTTTTCGGAAGCGTCTAACAAACCGTCAATCCAAGGCAAAAGTTTTTTGGCGCAGTGGTCTGTATGTAAAATTACAGTGGCACCGTAAGCTTCGGCTAAAGTATGGATGTGTTTGGCTCCGGCAACTGCTCCGGCAATGGCTGCTTTTTCTCCTTCATTTGAAAGTCCTTTTCCGGCATTAAATTGCGCTCCTCCGTTTGAAAACTGAATGATAACGGGTGCTTTTAGTTTAGCAGCCGTTTCTAAAACACCATTAATGGTGCTGGAACCGATAACATTAACAGCGGGTAAAGCAAATCCTTTTTCTTTAGCGTAGTTGAAAATTGCTTGAACTTCGTCTCCGGTAGCTACTCCGGGTTTGATATTGTGAGCCATTGTTTTGTGTCGTTTTTAAGTTAAGGGTACAAAAATAATAATTTCTGATTTTAGAAAGGGTAATTTATTCCAATATTTAAAACCGATTTGTCGAAGCGCATTTCTTTCAACCATTTGTCTCTCACAAACTCGGAAGGATTATAGGTTTTGAATCCTAAATCCAATCGGACGATGAAGAAATTAAAATCGTAGCGGAAGCCGAAACCACTGCCAACGGCAATATTTTCAAGTGATTTAAAGCCTTCAAAGATGGCTGCTTCGTTTTTAGAATTGTCTAATACGTTCCAAATGTTTCCGATATCGGTGAAAAGCGCACCATTGAGTTGTTGGAAAATATTGAATCGGAATTCGGCACTGAAAGCCAATTTCATATTAGCTTCGTTAAAATCCAAGAAACTACCGCTGGCGCCCGGTCCTAAACTGTAAGATTGCCAAGCTCTGTTGTCGTTGGTTCCTCCGGCAAAATAACTTCGAGAGAACGGCACGTCATCCGAGTTGCCGTAAGGAACTGCAATTCCGGCGAAGATTTTAGTAGCGAACACTTTTTTGCGACTCAAATCCCAGTGTTTGATGTATTCAAATTCGCCTTTGAGGTATTGGGAAAATTCGACATCCAGAAAAGTATTGGCCCCGTTTTGGTTTTGTAATTGTTTGGAAGCTCTGGCTAAAAGTGACAACAAGTTTCCGGCCGATTCTATTTTGGCTTTGAAGGCATAAAATTCATTGTCTAAAAGATCTTTTTTCGAAGTTTTAGTGAACGAAATATTGGAGGCGAAGATCAGGTTGTTTTCAATTAATCTTTGTCTTCTTTCCACAATGCTTAAAATCGATTTGGCATCATTTAAACTGACCGGAACAGTAGCATTGGAAACATCTTGTAAAAAGTTGAGTACACCGTTTTCAATAATCAGATTGCCGTTTTCGTTGAAATATGTCGGGTCAACACCGGGATAACTTTGCGCTATTTCATTAACTGTATTGTAAGACGATTGGTAAATGTTGAAATAATTGGACGGATTTAGGTTTTTTACAAACTGAATATTGACTAAGTCCAGCTTAAAGTTAGTGTTTCTTTTTGGGGTCCAATTGTAAGTTAGCGAACTGGTAAAGTTTTGTTTGTCGAGTCCGATATTGGTCTGTTTGGCATAACCCACGCTCAATGTAGTGAACGGAATCATGGTTTTCGGAATAATTTTATCAGTTTTGAACGGCAAGAAAATCCGCGGAAAATTCAGCTTGGCATCCACCCCGATTTCCGAAATATTAAAGAAGGTATTGTTCGGATTGGCTAAATCTTTAGAGGAGCCAATATTGCCTCTGAAACCAATTTCAAAAGTTTCGGCACCGTTAAATACATTTCGGATACCTAAAAAAGTACTACCTGTAATACCGAAATCCTGAATGTTCGAATGGGTAAAATCGGTCGAAAAACCAAATGTGTATTTCTTTCTCGGCGTCAGATAAACATTGGCAATTAAACTGTTTTTTTGGGTTTTGTCTTCTACATACTGAATCAGCGGATAGTTAAATACTTTTAGGTTGCTCAAATAGCGCGACGTAATAGACGACCTGAAGTCGGAGAAGTAATTTCCTTTGGTGACAAAAATACCGTCTGTAATGGCTTTTGGTCTGTATTTTAGTTTGTTGGTGCTATACAGTGTAAAATCGTTATACACTAAACTATCTTTTATTGGCGCATTTACGTTGGTCGGACTGTGATCGGTAAAAATGTTAACCTTGCTGATTTTGTACAACTCGAATGGCTGCGTCTTTAAACTGTCTTCTACGCGGATGGATTCGTTTTCAATCACCAAATCAACGTTGGCAATGTGTGTCTTTTTTAAAGTATCGATATCAAAAGTGACATAGTTTTGTTGGAATCGGAAAGCACCGTTGTTTCGGAAATCTTCGGTAATTCTTTTGCGTTCTTCGTCAAAAACAGCCGTTTCAAATTTCAGTTTCGATTTGAGTAAAGAATTGCGTTTTCTGGACTGGTAAATAGAATCGAGGGCCGGACTGGAGATAAAGGTTTTGAGGCTGTCGATGATGTAAGGTTTGCCGGTTTTGATGTCGTAGCGCAACTTCACTTTTTTCTTGTCGATGCTGTCTATTTTGTATTGCGTAGTAACATCGAAATACCCACGATTGAAAAAATAAGAGCGCAATCTTTTCAACGATCTTCTCGTGCTGCTGGTGTCCAATATTACCGGTGCTTCACCTGTTTTTCTTAAAAAATTATCTACGCCTGAATAGAGGAAAGATTCTCCCAATCGCTTCACTTGTTTTTTCGATAGCCATTTGGCTTTGCGGTAATAGCGTTTCGGATTTTGAATCATTTTGGCTTTGAAAAGCGAATCTGATTTGGGTTGGGCTAAATTGTAAATGTTCAAACGAAGCGGAAAACCTAAAATAGCACTGTTTTGTTTTTGGTACAACTGATTGAAGACTTCTTCAGCATTGTCTTTCTTGTCGTCAATATAAATGTTGTTTTTGGTGAGCAAGCTTTTGCCGTCGGGAACTCTTTTGGTCGAGTTGCAACCAAAGATAATTAGTCCAATTAGAATAAATAGTGATATTTTTGCGAGACTCTTTTTCAAGCGGTGTAAATATTTAATTCAAAAATACAGTATTTTATGGTTAGTAAAAACCAAATAAAATTAATTACCGGTTTACAACAAAAAAAATACCGAAACGAGCATCAGTTGTTTATAGCCGAAGGGGTAAAAGTAATACAGGAATTGTTGCAATCAAATATCGTGCTCGACCATTTATTTGTGACCGAAAGTATTTTTGATATTGTACCGACCGCCAAAAAAACTTTGATTAAAGAAGTTGATATGAAACGCATTTCTGCGCTAAGTACTCCGAGTTCTTGTTTAGCCGTTTTTCATATTCCACTACCCAAAGCAATTTTGTCTCAAGGTTTGATTGTAGCTCTGGACGATATTAGAGATCCCGGAAATATGGGGACTATCATTCGTTTGTGCGATTGGTTCGGTATTGCTCAATTATTGTGTTCTAAGGAAACTGTAGACCTCTATAATCCTAAAGTTATTCAGGCTACTATGGGCTCTGTTAGTCGGGTTCAAGTGAATTATGTTGATTTGGAAGCTTTTATTTCGGAAACGACTTTGCCGGTTTTCGGGACTTTTATGGACGGGAAAAACATCTACAAAGAAAATTTGCCTTCGGAAGGGATATTGGTTTTCGGTAACGAAGCCAACGGCATTTCTTCGGCTTTGGAGAAAAAGATAAAAAACCGAGTGGCCATACCAAGATTCGGCAACTTGCAACAAACTGAAAGTTTGAACGTGGCTACAGCTACCGCTATCTTTTTAAGCGAGTTCAGAAGAAATTCTTAGTGGAAGGTAAAGTTAATCAAAACCGCACGGGTTTTCAATGATTCGATGTTGCCTGTCCATGGACTGTTTGGGTCGTCATCGCGAATCAATTCGTCGCCGAATCCGAAAACACCACGAATCGACGGAGAAAATTTGAAGTATTCAAAATACAAGTCAATTCCAAATCCAAACGTATAATTGTTGGTCCAAGGTTTGACTCTGAATTTTTGCTCGGAGTTGTCATCTTTCGATTTAGAGTTGCTCGATAAGTTTAAAGTGGTTCCCACACCGCCTAATAAATAAGGTCTTACATTTCCGGTGCGCAATGATGAGAATTTTAACAGTAACGGAAAGTCAATATAAGTAGCTTTTACTTCTCGAATGGCGTCTCGATCGTTGGTGAATCCCGGATAGGTTAGGGTTCGACTGGCATAATACAATCCGGGCTCGAAACGCAATTCTACGTGTTCATGAAGTCGCAAAACGCCTACCAATCCTACGTTAAAACCGGTATTGCCTTTTACATTGATATCTTGTCCGGGCACTTTGTAATCAGTTTTAAAATCGAAAGTACTAAAACCTAAAAAGTAGCCCCAATACACGCGTTGCTTATCAAAATTCTCCAAATTGATAATAGGATCTTTTGAAAAAGTACTTTTCCCAAATTGCGCTTGGGAAACGGAGGTGATTAGTAAAAACAGGGCAATTAACTTCTTCATGCTTTGGCTAAAGTACATATTTTATTTTTTGGTCGCAGTATAAATAGTAGCAACGCCAAAAGTTTGTGGCATGGCTTTACAGTCTATAAACGAAACTTTTCTTAAAATATTGTTTAAAGCTTCTCCAAACGGGAAATGGCTGGCCGATTCCGAAAGGTATCCGTAAGCGCTATTGTCTTTAGAAAATAGTTTCCCTACTAAAGGTAATATCACTTTAGTATGAAACGCATATCCTTGTTTGAAAGGGAATTTTGTCGGTACCGAAGTTTCTAAAATCACAAAAAGGCCGCCCGGTTTTAACACGCGGTAAATTTCTGCCAAACCTTTCTCTAAAGTTTCAAAATTGCGTATGCCAAAGGAAACGGTAATGGCGTCGAAATGATTGTCGGGATAAGGAATATTTTCACTGTCTCCCACTACCATTTCGATTTTGTCGGCTAAATTTTTAGAAAGCACTTTCTTCTTCCCAACTTCCAACATGCCTACTGATAAGTCTAAACCGATAATTTTCTCAGCTGCGGTGGCTTCCGCCATCATGATAGCTAAATCTCCGGTGCCGGTGGCAATATCGAGAGCGATTTTAGGGTTGTGGGCTTTGACCAATGCAATGACTTTTTTACGCCATTTCATATCGATTCCCAAAGAAATTACTCGGTTCAAACCGTCGTATTCGCCCGAAATATTATCGAACATTTGGGTTACTTGTTCTTTTTTGCCTAAAGTAGATTCTTTGTAGGGTTTGATTTGCTTTGACATGGTTGCAATTTTCTGCAAATATACGCTATTATAGTGCAGAGTTGCAAAGTTCCTTAGTTTCAAAGTTTTGTAAAAAGTGTAATAAAATGAAGTGCCGAAAGTAATGGTTGTGACCGGTTACTTTTTCAGATACGTTTGAAAGGTAAAAGCATAGTCATGACGTTCGTCTTTCGGATGGAATTCCTCAAAAACCAACTCCCATTGGGTCAGATTGATTTCCGGGAAATAAGTGTCGCCTTCGAAAGAAGCGTGGACTTTAGTCAGATCGAGCTTGTCTGCTACTTCAATAGATTGTTGGTATATTTCTCCACCGCCAATGATAAAAACTTCTTCTGTTTTCGGGCAGGCTTCAATGGCTTTTCCCAAGGAGTTTACTACAATACAGCCTTCCGGGTGGTAGTTGGGCTGACGGGAAATAATAACGTGCGTTCGATTGGGCAATGGTTTTGGGAAACTCTCAAAGGTTTTTCGTCCCATTATAATATAATGTCCCGAAGTGATGGCTTTGAATCTCTTAAAATCATCGGGTAAATGCCAAAGCAGTTGGTTTTCTTTTCCCAAGGCATTGTTTTCGGCCACTGCCGCAATTACTGTAATCATTAGGGGTTGAGTTTGGAATTTTCGAGGTCGTTTTTGAGTTGTTCTATTTTCTTGGTTTGCTTGAGCATGAGCTTGTCTATTTGGGCACGCTCCCAGTTTTTATTCATAAAACTGTCGGTAATTAAAACCTTGATGGCGTGAAAAACAAACAAACAGCACCACAAACTAGCCACCCAAATCCACCAATTGGTTTCATCGTGATAGGAAAGCAAATGGTTGGCCGCAAACAAAAACACACAGCCAATTACAAAAACTATAAAATGCTGGAATAATCGTTTTTTTTGTCTGATACGATCACGCGCATATTCGTATAATTCGTGTTGGTTAGGCTCCATAAGACGAAATTTATGGTTTAAAGGTAAAATTTATTTTCAAAACAGTAAAATCTGTTTTTAAGATAATGTATTACGAAACCGATTTCTTAACTGCAGATGTAAAATTAAAGGCTATGGAAATTGTAAATCTTCTTTTAAACAGGTGCTCTTTTTAGTAATGTCGTAAAAATAAAAGGGCTTGTAAAAGCTACTCTAAAATCGCTTTACTTTGCTACAGTAATCTATAAATGAAATAGTTATGGCTATTAAAAAACAAGTTATTAAGACGAAACCGGTTGTAAAAGTTACTTTTTCAATCCAAGCGAAAGGAGCCAATTCGGCTGCCGTAGTAGGTGATTTCAACAATTGGAACCCGGCTGAAGGAGAGTTGTCTAAATTGAAAAACGGCACTTTCAAAGCTACTTTTGATTTGCCCAAAGACAACACTTTTGAGTTTAAATATTTAGTGGATGGTTCCTATGTGAATGATCCTGAGGCTGACCGTTATGCCTACAACGAGTTTGCCGGTTCAGAAAATAGTGTTTTAGCACTATAGGTTTTAGTTTTGGTTAGAAAAAATCCGTTTCGAATTTCGAAACGGATTTTTTATTTACTGAAATCAAGTGTGATTGGTAAGGAATACATACATCTTACAGGGATACCTCTTTGTTCTCCCGGGAACCATTCAGGGTATTTTTCAAGTACATTGATGGCTTCTTCATCTAAACCATGGCCCAATCCTCTTGCGATTTTAATATTACTTATTTTGCCTTCTTTATCCACTACAAAATACAGAACAATTTTTCCTTTTACTTTGTTTCTGACGGCTTCACGAGTTGGTTTAAAGTTGCTGGAGATAAACTTATAAAAATGTTGTAAGCCTTTTTTGGGTTCAGGTTTTTTCTCTAAAACTTGATATTCCTTCATGAACCCGTTTTTGTCAGTATAATAACCGCTGATAAAATTACCGTCTTTATATTCATCAACATAGGTTTTTTCAATACTTGTAATGGTCCAAACACCATTTTTGACGCCGTTTTTATATTCGCCTTTTGTATGAATTTTATCCTTTTGAACATCAAATAAGCCATTGCCGCTTTCAACCATTTTGGTTCCGTTTTCGTTCCAAATAGTTTCAACTAAGTAATATTCATTGGTGTTGAATTTTTCAGGGTTAAATTTCCCTATTTGCTTTAAATTGCCATTCTCAAACCATTCCGTATGTATCCCGATTTTTCTTTTATTTTCGTAAAAGGTGGAACTTTTTTTCTGCCCATTTTCATAATATTTAATTTCTTCTCCAATGGGATATCCGTCATCTTTATAGTTCGATTTTTGTTCTGATTTAAGAGTGCCTGATTTGTAATATTCTAAAACTTGGTACTCACTTTTTTCGGTGTAGTACTCTTTGATAACTCTCTTGTAGCTATGATTTTCAATGGTTGTTTCTTTGTTTACAGAATCCAGATATACAATCTTATCTTGGTCGTTTTGCGCCAAAATAAATGTTGAAAAAGGGAGAAAGAAATAAAGTAGTTTTATTTTCATAGCTAATTACACGGCTACTTGTCCTTTGATATGCGGATGCGGATCGTAATCTACTAAGGTGAAATCCTCAAAAGTAAAATCGAAGATGTTTTTTACCTCCGGATTTAAAATCATTTTAGGCAATGGTCTTGGTTCACGTGACAATTGCAATTCTACTTGTTCGAAATGGTTGTTGTAAATGTGTGCGTCGCCAAACGTATGAATGAATTCGCCCACTTGTAAATCGCAAACCTGAGCAATCATCATAGTAAACAAGGCATAAGAAGCTATATTGAAAGGAACGCCTAAGAAAATATCAGCACTTCTTTGGTAGAGTTGACAAGACAATTTGCCGTCGGCTACATAAAACTGAAAGAAGGCATGACATGGTGGTAAAGCCGCTTTTCCGTTGGCTACGTTTTCGGCAAACGATTTTGAAGTATCCGGTAAAACCGAAGGATTCCAAGCCGAAACCAACATGCGTCGGCTGTTTGGATTGGTTTTAAGGGTTTCAATCAATTCCGTGATTTGGTCAATTTCTTCGCTGTTCCAGTTTCGCCATTGGTGACCGTAAACCGGACCTAAATCGCCGTTTTCATCGGCCCATTCGTCCCAAATTCGAACACCGTTTTCTTTTAAATAGCCAATGTTAGTATCGCCTTTTAAGAACCATAGCAATTCGTAGATAATCGACTTTAAATGCAGTTTTTTGGTGGTTACCATAGGAAATCCTTCGCTTAAATCAAATCGCATTTGGTAGCCGAAAACACTTTTGGTTCCGGTTCCGGTTCGGTCTCCTTTTTGACAACCGTTTTCTAAAACGTGTCGCATTAAATCGTGGTACTGCTTCATGTTGGTTTCGCGTTTCGGGTTAAAAGTTTCACGGTTTTAAGATTCGCGTTTCGAAATTTCATCTCTAATTTTGGCTGCTTTTTCATAGTCTTCATCTTGAACGGCTTTTTCTAAAGCATCGTGCAATTCGGTCAGACTCATGCTTACATAAGCGTCGCCGGCATTGCCTTCGCTGTCCAGGCCGAAAGTTTCGGGAGTAGACAATACGCCGTCGTCGTCGGCATTTTGATTGTCGATATCAGTTGGGTTAGGATTCAGGTATATTCCGGCTTTGTCTAAGATGTTTTTGTAGGTAAAAATCGGTGCGCTGAATCGCAGTGCCAAAGCGATGGCATCTGAAGTTCTGGCATCGATGATTTCTTCTATTTTATCGCGTTCGCAAATGATACTCGAGTAAAAAACACCGTCGACCAATTTGTGGATAATGACTTGTTTCACTACGATATCAAAGCGATCGGCGAAACTTTTGAATAAGTCATGTGTTAACGGACGCGGTGGCTTGATTTCTTTTTCTAAGGCGATGGCAATAGACTGCGCCTCGAAAGCACCGATAACAATAGGGAGTTTTCTTTCGCCGTCTACTTCATTTAAAATTAAGGCGTAAGCACCGTTTTGCGTTTGGCTGTATGAAATTCCTTTGATGGTTAGTTTTACTAAGCTCATTGTAGCTTTTAGATTGCTGATATTAGAATTTAGATTTCAGATTAAATATGTAAGAAACCCAGTTACCCGACATTCAATACAAATCCTTCATAGCCCTGACAGGAGTGAAAATCCTTTTTTTGTGCACTCGGTAGTTGACGTAAAATCAAAAAAGTGAACGAACAAAAAAAGATTGCAACGTATGGCAGGAATACGGACTGCAAAGTAACAAAAACTTTTCGCTTCTTAAAATGGCAGGCATAAAAAAAGAGCCGCTAAAATCAGTTTTAACGACTCTATATTCTATGTGTCCGAAAGCTTAGGCGTTTTGCGCTTTAAAGGCTGCCAGTTTCTCGGTTAATTTTGGTAAAATTTCGAAAGCATCCCCTACAATTCCGTAGTCCGCTACTTTAAAGAAAGGCGCTTCGGCATCGCTGTTGATGACTACTTTTACTTTGGAAGAGTTGATTCCGGCGATGTGTTGGATCGCTCCGGAAATACCCACGGCGATGTACAAATTGGTCGCTACCGGTTTTCCGGTTTGGCCTACGTGCTCACTGTGAGGTCTCCAACCCAAATCGGATACCGGTTTAGAACAAGCTGTGGCAGCGCCTAAAACTGAGGCTAAATCTTCCAATATTCCCCAATTTTCAGGACCTTTTAAGCCGCGACCTCCGGATACTACTACGTCAGCATCGGCGATGGTTACTTTTCCGGTTGTTTTTTCTACTGAAGCCACTTTTACGTTGAAATCGGCTTCGTTTAAACTCGGTGCGAAATCTTCTTCAGTTGCTGAAGCAGTACTTTCAAAAACCCCGTAAGAGTTTTTGGCTAAGCTCAATACTTTGACATCGGTAGCAATTTCGGTAATATTGAATGCTTTATTAGAGAAAGCTGTTCTTTTTACTTGGAAAGGTGAAGTGCTTACCGGTAATCCAACAACGTTAGAAGCAAATCCGGCGTCTAAGCCAACGGCTACCAACGGTGCCATGTACAAACTGTCGGTAGTAGAAGACAATAAAATTACTTTAGCACCTTCTTTTTGAGCAGCTTGTTTTACCACATCTGCGTAGGCTTTGGCGTTGAAGTTGGCCAATTTATCGTTGGTTACTTTTAATACTTTGTCAACACCGTATTTGGATAAATCCGATACATTTCCGGCGTTTACCGTTACAGCTGTAACAGTGGTTCCTAATGATTCGGCTACTTTTTTGGCATAAGATGCTAATTCAAAAGCTACTTTTTTGAATTTTCCATCAGCCGATTCTGCATATATTAATAATGACATGATTTTTTTGTTTTTAAGTTGTACGTTCTAAGTTGTAGGTTAAAAACTGCCTACTGCGACTGAACACTGAATACTAAATTACCTTTGCTTCGTTGTGTAAAGCGTTGATTAAACCATCTAAATCGTCGGCAGCAAATAATTTTACAGCCGATTTCGGAGCCGGTTTTTCAAATTTTACGGCTTTGGTGTTGTTGTTAGCGCTTACCGGTTCTAATACCGTTAATACTTTGGTTCTGGCGGTCATGATTCCGCGCATGTTTGGGATGCGCAAGTCTTTTTCTTCCACCAAGCCCTTTTGACCTCCGATTACTAATGGCAATGAAGCTGAAATAGTTTCTTTTCCGCCGTCGATTTCACGAGCCGCTTTGGCAGCGCTACCGTCGATGGTTAATTCGGTACAAGAGTTCACAAAGTTGTAATCTAACAAACCGGCTAACATACCCGGAACCATTCCACCATTGTAATCTAACGATTCTTTACCGCAGATTACCAAGTCGTATTGACCTTGTTTTACCACTTCGGCCAATTGTTTGGCTACAAAAAAGCCGTCAGTAGGAGTAGCGTTTACGCGAATCGCTTCGTTAGCACCGATGGCCAAAGCTTTTCTCAGCGTTGGTTCGGTGTCCGGTCCGCCCACATTAACTACAGTAACATTGGCGCCTTGTTGTTCTTGGAACCAAATGGCTCTGGTTAATCCGAACTCGTCGTTAGGGTTGATTACGAATTGTACGCCATTGGTGTCAAATTCCGCATCACCGTTCACAAAGTTAATTTTTGAAGTAGTATCAGGCACGTGACTGATGCAAACTAATATTTTCATTGTTGCGTTTATTAAGTGAATTTTTTTTTCTGACCGTAAAAGTATAAAATATATTTCTATTTTTTGTATGCGCGCATAATATTTTTTCAAATTTCAATCGATTTCGTAGCGGGTTGAAATTGGCCAAACGAACGGCACATCATTTTAAGCCGTTATTTAACCAACAGAAATGTTTTTTAATCGTATTTAATTTTTATTTTTGCCTTTCAAAATTATAGACAGTAACACTATCCGAAATATGAGAACGATACAATTTAGAGAAGCAGTTGCCGAGGCGATGAGCGAAGAAATGCGTCGCGACGAGTCAGTTTATTTAATGGGTGAGGAAGTAGCCGAATACAACGGTGCTTACAAAGCTTCTAAAGGAATGTTGGATGAGTTCGGTCCGAAAAGAGTCATTGATACCCCGATTGCAGAGCTTGGTTTTGCCGGAATTGCTGTGGGTTCAGCGATGAACGGATGCCGACCGATAGTAGAATTCATGACATTCAATTTCTCTTTGGTTGGAATTGATCAAATTATTAATAATGCTGCTAAAATGCGCCAAATGTCGGCCGGGCAATTTCCTATGCCGATGGTGTTCCGTGGCCCAACCGCTTCTGCCGGTCAGTTAGGTGCTACACATTCGCAAGCCTTTGAAAACTGGTACGCGAATACACCGGGATTGAAAGTAGTTGTTCCTTCTACACCTTACGATGCTAAAGGATTGTTGAAATCAGCTATCCGCGATAACGATCCGGTAATCTTTATGGAATCGGAACAAATGTATGGCGACAAAGGCGAAGTGCCTGAAGAAGAATACACTATTCCGTTAGGGGTTGCTGATGTGAAAAGAGCAGGAACCGATGTGACTATTGTTTCTTTCGGTAAAATCATCAAGGAAGCTTTTATTGCGGCTGACGAATTAGCCAAAGAAGGTATTTCTTGTGAAATCATCGATTTAAGAACGGTTCGTCCGATGGATTATGATACGATTATCAACTCGGTTAAGAAAACCAACCGCTTAGTAGTTTTGGAGGAAGCTTGGCCTTTTGCCAGCGTGGCTTCTGAAGTGACGTATATGGTTCAAGAAAGAGCTTTTGATTACTTAGATGCGCCTATCCAAAGAATTACAACTGCAGATACACCGGCTCCTTATTCTCCAACCTTGTTGAAAGAGTGGTTGCCTAATGCCGAAGATGTAATAAAAGCAGTAAAAAAAGTAACATATAAATAATTTTGCAGACTACTAGACTTGAGGAATGTTAGCAAATCTTAAAATTCCATGAAGTCTGAAATCTAGCAATCTAAATAACTATATTTGAAACTTCATCTGAAACATAGATGAAGTTTTTTTTTTACACATGAAAAAAATATTTACGCTACTTGTATTCTTTTTGGCTTGCAGTCTTTCGGCGCAAACCAAAGTAAGCGGGATTGTATTGGACAATTCCAATCAACCGGTGCCCTACGCCAATATTGTTTTTAAAGGGTCAAAAATAGGAGTAGTCTCCAATGAGGATGGTCGCTTCTACATTGAATCTTCTGAGAATTACACTTCGATTATTGTTTCTTTTGTGGGTTTTACGGATAAAGAAGTCAAATTGCCTAAGCAGGTAAACTACGATTTTAAAGTGGTTTTAACCGAAGGGAATGCGCTCAAAGAAGTTAAGATTTACTCCGGTAAAACTTCTAAAAAAGACAATCCGGCCCTGGATATCTTACGTAAAATTTGGGAACGTCGTCGCAAAAACGGATTGAAGATGTTCAAGCAATACCAATACGAAAAGTACGAGAAAGTTGAGTTTGATATGAATACCATCGACAGCGCTTTTATGCAAAATAAGCTCTTTAAAGGAATGGAGTTTGTCTTCAAAAACATTGATACTTCGAGCGTTACGGGTAAAACGTATTTACCTATTTTCATCAACGAATCACTTTCGGATTTTTATGGTGATAACGAAGCCAAAAAGACCAAAGAAATTCTCAAAGCCAACAAAAATTCAGGTTTAGGAAACGGTGACGGTGTGAACATGTTTATCAAAGATTTGTACAACGATTTCGATATTTATGACAATTACCTGAACTTTTTCGATAAGAGTTTTGTCAGTCCGTTATCACGCACCGGGATTGATGTGTACAATTATGTCTTAACCGATACTGCTTTTATCGACAACAAATGGTGTTATAATATTGTGTTCTATCCGCGTCGCAAAAACGAGCTGACTTTTAAAGGTGATTTTTGGGTAAACGATTCCACTTTTGCTATAAAAACCATTAATATGGCAGTGACCAAAAGCGCCAACATCAACTGGGTAAAAGACATTTACATCGAACAGGAATTTGAAGTGTTGAACGATTCGATTTTTTTACCAACCCGAGATTATATGATGTCGGATTTCGCGCTTCGTAAAAAAGAAGAATCGAAAGGTGTTTACGGAAAAAGAACCACTTTATATCGCAATTTTAAGTTCGATGAAAAGAAGCCTGAGAAATTCTATAAAGAAGAAGTCAATTACATCGACAATTCGGTTTACGCTAAATCCGATGCGTATTGGGAAGAGAATCGTTTTGAAAGACTCAGTAAAGATGAGGTAGGCATTTACAAGATGATTGACACTTTAAAAACCGTGAAACGCTTCAAACAAATGTATAGTTTGGTGTCGATTTTGGGTAGCGGTTACATCGAAATTCCTAAATGGAAAATGGATTACGGGCCGATTTTTTCTACCGTAGGTTTTAACGATGTAGAAGGTTGGCGCTTGCGAGCCGGCGGAAGAACTTACTTCGGGCCGAATGATTTATGGAGAATCCAAGCGTACACCGCTTACGGTTTTGACGATAATAAATTCAAATACGGCGTTTCCGGAAAATGGATGGTCGACAAGAAAAACCGCATCATCATCTCCGGTGGCAACCGAAGAGACGTGGAGCAAATAGGCGCTAGTTTGACTACTACCAACGATGTTTTGGGCAGGAGTTATGCTTCGTCAGGTTTGTTCATGACGGCGGCCAACGGGAAGCTGACCAATATCAATTTGAGTACACTTGCAGTAGAAATGGAGCCTGTGAAAAATTTAACATTTCAGTTAGGCTTTTCTTATCGAACACTTGAATCGGCCTCGGATACATTCAGCTTGAATTATTTTACCGACGATACTTTTACTACCACAGCCAGTGAAGTGAAACAATCGGAACTGAATTTACAGGTAGAATTCACGCCGAAACGGAAAACCATTGGTTACGGTGTGGAAAGAAGAGAAATTGACAGTCCGTACAGCCGATTTTTTGTCAATTACAGTCAGGGTTTTAAAGGTTTAATTGATAGCGATTTTGATTATCAAAAAATTCAATTGTACTACAAACAACCCATTGTTATCGGACCGTTAGGTCGTTCCAATTTTACTATGGAATTAGGAAAAACGTTCGGTCAGGTACCACTAGGATTAATGAGTGTAGTGCCGGGGAATCAAACGTATTTCATCATTCAGAACACTTTTAGTAACCTCAATTTCTACGAATTTGTAGCCGATGAATATGCCACGTTCCAATGGGAGCACAACTTCAACGGTAAGATTTTTGCACGAATTCCGGGTATCCGAAAATTGAACTTGAGGGAAATCATAGGGGTAAGGGGTGTTTACGGAACTGTTTCAGAGGAGAATAAAGCCATCAATGCCTCGGGCTTAGTTTACCAAGCTCCGGAGAGACCGTATTGGGAATACAGCGCCGGAATTGGTAACATCTTCAAAGTATTCCGTTTAGATTTTGCATGGCGCGCCAATTATAGAGATGTGCCTGATACCAGCAATTTCACCATCAAAGGTTCGTTCGGGTTTTATTTTTAATCATGAAGGAAGCTATAGCTTTTTTGGTTGCTAAGGATTCAGTTTTTAAAGAGCTGTATGCTCAATACGGTAATCCGCTTGTGCCTACTCGACCGGAAGGTTTTCAAACGCTGGTCAAACTGATTTTAGAGCAACAAGTTTCTTTAGAATCCGCTCGGGCTTGTTATGTGAAAATCGAAATGGCTTTGGGTGAACTCACTCCGCAATTGATTTTGACAGCTTCTGATGAGGTTTTACGAGCCTGTGGTGTAAGTCGCCAAAAAAGCAGTTACCTTAAAGCGTTAGCAGAGGCTATCCAAGAAAAAAAGTTGGTTTTGGAAAACCTTTCTGGAAAGCATCCCGACGATGTTAGAAAAGAGTTAATCCAAATCAAAGGTATCGGCCATTGGACCATTGATGTGTATTTGATGTTTTGCTTACAGTCACCCGATATACTTCCGATAGGAGATGTGGCTCTGGTCAACACCATCAAAGAATTATACGGTTGTAACGATAAAGCCGAGATGTTGGTGCTGGCCGATAACTGGAAACCGTATCGCAGTATGGCCACCTATTTCTTTTGGCATCATTATCTGAAAAAAAGAAACCGTAAGTTTATTTATTAGCGGAGTAGCATTTGCTTCAAAATGAGATAAATGATTCTGGATTCTTGTTTCTAAATTCCTTTTTCTTTAGCATTTTTAAGTCTGTTTGTCAGTTGTTAGATGCGCATCAACAACAAGACGAAATCCATGTATATCAAATTCGCTAATATTCCCACGCGATATTGTTTTTATTTGTTAAAGTTTTGTTACTTTTGCGACCGATAAATAAAAAAACAATGGAAAAATTTATGATGTACGTGCCAATTGTAATGGCAGTTTTAGGACTTGTATTCATGGGAGTTAAAGCCATGTGGGTTAACAAACAAGATGCCGGAGATGAAAAAATGCAAAGCATTTCCAAAAGTATTCAAGAAGGTGCTATGGCCTTTCTAAAAGCTGAATACAGAATCTTGGCAATATTCGTTGTTATTGCCTCTGTAGCCCTTTTTGCAGTTTCCCAGGTAGTTAAAACCTCTCATTGGATGATTGTAGTTGCCTTCATTTTCGGTGCTATTTTTTCTGCATTAGCTGGAAATATAGGTATGAGAATTGCTACCAAAGCTAACGTTAGAACCACACAAGCTGCTAAAACCAGTTTGCCAAAAGCCTTAGATGTATCTTTCGGAGGTGGAACGGTAATGGGATTAGGTGTAGCCGGTTTAGCGGTATTGGGATTGAGCATTTTCTTTTTATTATTCTTAAATCAATTCATGAGTGATGCTACCAAGTCATTCTATGAAAATATGACTTTAGTATTAGAGACGCTCGCCGGTTTCTCTTTAGGTGCTGAGTCAATCGCATTATTTGCCCGTGTAGGTGGTGGTATTTATACTAAAGCTGCTGACGTAGGTGCCGACTTAGTTGGTAAAGTGGAAGCTGGGATTCCTGAGGATGATCCGCGTAACCCTGCTACTATCGCCGATAACGTAGGAGATAACGTAGGTGACGTTGCCGGTATGGGTGCTGACTTGTTTGGATCTTATGTGGCTACTGTTTTAGCTTCAATGGTATTAGGTAACTACATCATTAAAGATATGACCGAAGCTTCAGGAGCTCAATATACTGATGCTTTCGACGGAATGGGACCAATTTTATTGCCATTGGTTATTGCCGGTGTTGGTATCTTGGCTTCTATCATTGGTACTTTCTTCGTGAAAATCAAAAACAATGAAGCTAAAGAAGCACAAGTACAAGGTTCCCTAAACTTAGGAAACTATGTGTCTTTGATTTTAACCGTTGTGGCTTGTTGGTTCCTAATCGACATGATGTTGCCGGAAAAAATCAGCATGAAATTCTTTGGAGAAGGTGTTAAAGAAATCGCACGTATCAACGTATTCTATGCTACTTTAGTTGGTTTAGGTGTTGGTTTGTTGATTTCAGCTATTACAGAATATTTCACGGCTTTAGGTAAAAAACCTGTATTGAATATCGTTCAAAACTCTTCAACCGGAGCCGCTACTAACATTATTGCCGGTTTAGCTACCGGTATGAAATCTACTTTCGGTTCTGTATTATTATTTGCTGCTGCTATTTGGGGCGCTTACGCGTTAGCCGGTTTCTACGGTGTAGCAATCGCTGCTTCCGCAATGATGGCGACTACTGCCATGCAGTTGGCTATTGATGCTTTCGGTCCAATAGCTGATAACGCAGGAGGTGTAGCTGAAATGAGTGAATTGCCAAAAGAAGTGCGTCAAAGAACAGACGTATTAGATTCAGTTGGAAATACTACAGCTGCTGTAGGTAAAGGTTTTGCTATCGCTTCTGCAGCTTTAACTGCTTTAGCTTTATTCGCAGCTTATGTAACATTTACCGGAATTGACGGAATCAACATCTTCAAAGCCGATGTATTGGCTGCTTTATTTATCGGAGGTATGATTCCTGTGGTATTCTCTGCTTTAGCAATGCAATCGGTTGGTAAAGCGGCAATGGATATGGTACAAGAAGTACGTCGTCAGTTCAGAGAAATTCCGGGTATCATGGATGGTACAGGAAAACCGGAGTATGGAAAATGTGTTGATATTTCTACCAAAGCGGCTTTACGTGAAATGATGTTGCCGGGTGCTATCACTATCATCACACCAATCATCGTTGGAGCCTTAATGGGAGCTGAAGCTTTAGGAGGTTATATGGCCGGGGTGTGTGTATCAGGTGTGCTTTGGGCTATCTTCCAAAACAATGCCGGTGGTGCTTGGGATAACGCTAAAAAATCATTTGAAGCCGGTGTGGAAATCAACGGAGAAATGACTTTCAAAGGATCTGATGCTCACAAAGCTGCGGTAACCGGAGATACTGTTGGTGATCCATTCAAAGATACTTCAGGTCCGTCAATGAATATCTTAATCAAATTGACCTGTTTGGTAGGATTGGTAATTGCTCCTATTTTAGGTTCAGGTCATGGTGCAGAGACCCAAAAAATGGAGTGCACTGTGGAAATGAAAAAAGAGTGTAAAGACGGAATGATTGGCAAATGCGATATGAGCAAATGCAAAGACATGACCAAAGAAGAATGTGCTAAAATGTGCGATTCTTTGGGTTGTACACCGGAGCAAAAAGAAGCTTGTTTATCTCACTACGATGCTGACGGTAAATTCATTGCTGATAAAAAAGCTGATTGTTGTGTGAAACCGGGTGCTGTTGCCACTAATAAAGATGTTAGAGTTGAAATCACTAACAACAATGGTAAAGCCACAGCGACTGTTACTACTACAGTTGGCGGTGTAACAAATACTCAAAAATTTGAAGGTACTGAAGCGGAAGTTAAAGCTAAAGTTGACGCTTTGAAATAATCGAAAGATTTAAATATAATAAAGATGCCTCGCAACTGCGGGGCATTTTTTTTGTCTTTTTTGTTTAAATTAGCCAAGACAAACACAACTTACATGACTAATAAATTAGCTTTCTTTTTACTGTTCATTTTCAATATTGCCTTTTCGCAAAATCCATTACCTTTAATTCCTCAACCCAGTCATATTAAAATAGAAAAGGGTAATTTTTTATTAACCGATAAAACTGTTATTCAGGCTGACGCGAATAGTTTTGAGGCCCAATATCTTCAAATGGCCATCAAACAGCTAACAGGTTTAAACTTGAAAATCGTTCCTGTTTCAAATGGCTCTAAAATCAGTTTGAGTTTTGAGGTAGAAGGTCCCGCCGCAAGTGGTATCAAAGAACCCTATAGTTTATCGGTTTCCGAAAAAGCAATCGCTATTAGAGCCGAATACAACAATGGTTTTTTCTATGGTATTCAAACACTGTTACAATTGATTCCTTCAGAAAAGCAGCGTGAGATCAAAATCCCTTGTTTACAAATCAGTGATTATCCTAAATTCCAATGGCGAGGCATGCACCTCGATTGCGCCCGACATTTCTTCTCAACAGATTTTGTCAAAAAGTATATCGATTACCTGGCGATGTACAAGTTCAATACCTTTCATTGGCACTTAACCGATGACCAAGGTTGGCGCATCGAAATCAAACAATATCCAAAACTTACCGAAGTCGGCGCATGGCGCAACGGTTCGATGGTTGGTCATTACAATGAACAAAAATACGACACCATCCGCTATGGCGGGTTTTACACCCAAGACCAAATCAAAGAAGTAGTGGCTTACGCCCAACAACGTCACATTACCGTCGTACCCGAAATCGAAATGCCCGGTCATGCGGTTGCTGCTTTGGCGGCGTATCCGCAATATTCATGCACCGGCGGTCCGTTTGAAGTCGAAAAACAATGGGGTGTTTTAGATGATGTGTTTTGTCCGAAGGATGAAACCTTCACGTTTCTGGAAAATGTTTTATCCGAAGTTATTTCACTTTTTCCTTCTCATTACATCCATATCGGTGGCGATGAATGTCCGAAAACCCGCTGGAAAAGTTGCGCTCATTGTCAAGGACTGATGAAAGCTAAAGGACTCAAAGACGAACACGAACTCCAAAGTTATTTCATCCAAAGAATGGAAAAGTTTGTGAACAGCAAAGGCCGAAAAATCATTGGTTGGGATGAAATCTTGGAAGGCGGTTTGGCACCCAACGCTGCGGTCATGAGTTGGCGCGGCACCGAAGGCGGCATCGCTGCGGCCAAAGAAAAACATTACGGAGTGATGACACCGGTTTCCCATTGTTATTTCGATTATTATCAGGGCAACCCGCAAAACGAACCTTTAGCCATTGGTGGCTATACTCCGGTGGAGAAAGTATATGCCTTTAATCCGATTCCGGAAGGATTGTCTAAAGAAGAATCTAAGTATATTTTAGGGGCACAATCCAATTTATGGACCGAATACATCACGTCACCCGAACATGTCGAATACATGATTTTCCCGCGAATGATGGCATTGTCAGAAGTCGTTTGGGGCACGGCCAAACCGGAACAATACCCCGATTTTGTTAGCCGAATGATACAACACTTCAAAAGATTAGATCAAAAAGGCATCAACTACAGTAAAGCGCTTTTCGAAATTACGACAGATGTTATGCCAAGGCCCGGAGGCAATGGCGTCTTGTATCTGTTAAAAACCAATCAATCCACTAACGGAATTCGCTACACTACTGATGGAACGCTACCTACAGCACAATCCAAGTCCTACGATCAACCGTTAGTAATTACAAAATCTCATACTGTAAAAGCGACTTATTTCGAAAATGGGTTGGCCAAGAGTAATATCGCCGAACAATCATTTCATATTCACAAAGCGGTGAGCCGATTGGTGTCGTTGCAAAATCCACCTAACGGGAATTACGCCAAAGGCGGAGGCTTCACCTTAGTTGATGGTATTAAAGGTGACAAAGCAAAATTCGGTCAGCATTGGCTGGGTTTTTCGGGCACTGATTTAAATGCGACTATCGATTTAGGCAGTAAACAAAAAATCAATCACTTAAGCATCGGATTGTTGAGCAGTCCTTCGTCGTGGATTTATTATCCCAAAAAAGTGACGTTCCAAGTGTCGGAAGATATGCTCCAATTTGAAACTGTCGGTACTTTTTCTTTTGAAGAAATCCAAAAGACCAATGGCCAAGTCGAAATTCAATGCAATCATAAAAACATTCAATTTGTAAAAGTCACCGTCGAAAACTTCGGCACTATTCCCGACGGGCAACCCGGCGCCGGAAACAAAGCGTGGCTTTTTGCAGATGAAATAACCGTCGAATGACCATGAGCAATCGCAGAAACTTTCTCAAAACAGCCGCCGCAGGTTCCGTAGCCTTAGCCCTGCAATCGTTTACTTCGAAAGAAGATAATTCGGTAAAACCCAACAGTAGAGTCAATAAGCCTATCGTGATTTCCACTTGGAACTTCGGAGTGCAAGCCAATGGTGCCGCTTGGGAGATTCTTAAGAATAACGGTCGAGCTCTTGATGCCGTAGAAGCCGGTGTTAAAATTCCCGAAGGAGATCCTACGGAAAGAAGTGTCGGTTACGGCGGACGTCCTGACAGAGACGGCAAAGTGACGCTCGATGCTTGTATTATGGATGAATTCTCAAACATTGGTTCGGTAGCTGCTTTGGAACACATCAAACATCCAATCTCGGTTGCCCGTGCTGTAATGGAAAAAACGCCACATGTGATGTTGGTAGGCGATGGCGCACTGCAATTTGCCTTGTCCCAAGGTTTTAAAAAAGAAAATCTCTTGGTGGAAGCTTCCGAAAAAGAGTGGAAAGAATGGCTCAAAACGAGTCAATATAAACCTATAGCCAATATCGAAAACCACGACACGATTGGCATGATTGCTTTGGATGTACATGGCAATTTATCCGGAGCTTGTACTACCAGCGGCATGGCTTTTAAAATGCACGGTCGAGTAGGCGATTCGCCTATCATTGGAGCAGGTTTGTATGTGGATAATGAAATCGGAGCCGCTACTGCTACCGGTCATGGAGAAGAAGTGATTCGCATAACCGGTTGTCATTTGGTAGTCGAGTTAATGCGACAAGGCAAATCACCGCAACAAGCGTGTGAAGAAGCCGTTTCGCGCATTGTAAAACTCACCCAAAACCGCAACAAAAACCTTAAAGATATTCAGGTTGGGTTCATCGCTTTAGACAAACAAGGGAATTACGGTTCGTATTGTATTCAAAGCGGATTCAACTATGCGGTAAACGACCATTCGGGAAGTAAGTTGGTTGACGCTGACTATTTTTTAAAATAAATCTGTGAAAATCCGTTTAATCTGTATAATCTGTGGCTAAATAAATGTCTTCAAATGCAAAATTAGAAATCGCTTGCTTTAATCTTGAATCAGCTCAAATCGCTCAAGAAAACGGTGCCGATAGAGTAGAACTTTGTGCCGGAATAGAAGTTGGTGGCACAACACCTAATTTTGAAATCGTAAAACAAGCCCGAGAAAAATTAAGCATCGATTTGTATGTTATGATTCGCCCACGAGGAGGGGATTTTGTGTATACGGATGTCGAGTTTAAGCAAATGCAAGCCGATATTACAGCTTTAAAACAATTCAATGTCAACGGTTTTGTATTCGGAATTTTGAAAGAAAACAAGAAGATAAATTTAGAACAAAATAAAGTTTTAGTTGAGTTGGCCAAACCTTTTCCCTGTACGTTTCACCGCGCTTTTGATGAGGTGGAAAGTGCATTTGAAGCTTTGGAAGACATTATAGCTTGCGGATTCGAAACGGTTTTAACGTCGGGCCAAAAACCCAATGTGAGTGAAGGAATGCATCGTCTGGCTGAATTAATTTCCAAAGCTGATAACCGAATCGTCATTATGCCCGGCGGTGGTTTACGTTCGTCCAATATCAAAATGATTCAGCAAAATACCCAAGCGGTTTTCTATCATTCTTCGGCCATAACCGAAGTAAGTGAAACCGCAAACGCCATCGAAATCCGTACCTTAAAATCAAATCTACAATGAACTTAAACGCCTTATATGGTTCCATTTTTAATTGGTGTTTAGTATTGCTGTACTTTTTTGGTTCAATACTAACTTCTGCACAAAACAACCATCGTAATCTTAGTGAAGAAAATTGGAATTTCAGAAAAGTAAACGATACACTATGGTTTCCGGCCAAAGTTCCCGGGACGGCGCACACCGATTTGTTGGCTAACAAACTCATTCCGGATCCGTTTATCGGTGCCAATGAAAAACAGTTGCAATGGATTGAAAACGAAGATTGGCAGTATCAAACGAATTTCATCATTACCAAAGAAGAACTCAATCATCAAAATGCCGTTTTGCAATTTGACGGTTTGGATACTTTTGCCGAAGTTTATTTAAACGGCACTAAAATCCTTTCCGCCAACAATATTTTTCGTACCTGGAAAGTTGATGTTAGAAAATGGTTGAAAGTCGGGCAGAATAAACTTCAAATCACTTTTGCTTCTGC
>NZ_JANJUQ010000007.1 GCF_024710485.1 Flavobacterium sp. | reverse complement strand
GTCAAGATATCTCGTTTCAATATCTATCACTTTTACTTCCCTATTTGGTGCAAGTTTTACCACTAATTTTTCTTTTTTCTCAAAAGTATCATCCTTGGTATCAATTGGGAAATCTTTTTTGGTATTTGGTTTGTATTTTGTGTGGCTCAATATCTAATTTGTTTTTTATTTACTTGTTTTGTTTTTGTATAAAAATAAAACACGCCGGTAATTGCAGCCGTGAACGGATTTGCTTTGGGCGGTGGTTTGGAATTGGCCATGTCTTGTCATTTCCGAGTAGCTTCCGATAACGCTAAAATGGGATTGCCGGAAGTATCTTTAGGCGTAATTCCGGGTTATGGCGGAACACAACGTTTGCCGCAATTGGTAGGCAAAGGACGCGCTATGGAAATGATTATGACTGCCGGAATGATTGACGCCGAAACCGCAAAATCATACGGATTGGTGAATCATGTTGTGCCACAAGCCGAGTTGTTGGAATTCACCAAAGGCATCGCCTCGAAAATCATGCGCAATTCGCCATCAGCCATTGGTAAAGCGATTAAAGCGGTGAATGCCAATTACAAACACGATGTGGACGGCTTTGACGTGGAAATCAGAAACTTCGGAAAATGCTTCGGTACCGAAGATTTTAAAGAAGGTACAACGGCATTTTTAGAGAAAAGAAAAGCCAGTTTTACCGGGAAATAAAGAGTTGTAGTCGCAGTATTCAGTCTCATAAAACGGAATGCTGCGACTGTAAACTAACTTTCCCCTTCCCATTCGGCGTAAAACTGCGCCAGGAAATTTTCTATAAAGCGATGGCGTGCTTCCGCAATTTTCTTACCGGTTGGCGTATTCATTTTGTCTTTCAGCAACAATAACTTTTCGTAGAAATGGTTGATGGTTGGCGAATCACTGTTTTTGTATTCTTCTTTATTCATGCCGAACTTTGGCGGAATAGCCGGATTATAAAGCGCTCGGTTTTTAAAGCCGCCGTAATTAAAACAACGAGCAATCCCTATAGCGCCAATCGCATCTAAACGATCAGCGTCTTGAACAATTTCCAGTTCTTTAGAGAAAAACGTTCTTTCAAAATTGCCTCCTTTAAACGACATATTTTCGATGATGTTAACCACGTGAACAATGGTGGCTTCGTCGACTTTTTCGGCCTCCAAAAACAATCGAGCAGTTTTGGGACCAATGGTTTCATCGCCATTATGAAACTTACTGTCGGCTATATCATGTAGTAAGGCGGCGAGTTTCACTACAATCAAATCACAAGCTTCTTCTTGAGCAATCAACAAGGCATTTTTATACACACGTTCGATATGAAACCAATCGTGTCCGCCTTCGGCCTGCTCCAGCTTAGTTTTGACAAAAAGGATGGTCTTATCTATAATGGACATGTTGTTGAATTTAAAAAAATCCTTTCTCTCGAAAGGATCTTGTTGATTTATCGTACTAATGCCGGTTGTACCCATTTGAACACTTTGGTTTCATCGGGCAAGACCAAACGCTCAGAAATTTTAGCCATTCTTTCCGGCAACTTCATCAAATAATCTCTGGCTTTTTCAGCCTCTGCCGTCAGGTTACCTATTTTATCGATTTCCCATTTTTCGATAAGTTTTTGCATAATATCTACATAATCGGAGGCTGTATACACTCCGATTTTTTGCGCTGAATTCGAAAACTCTTCAAAAGCCGTACTGATTTTTTCACCTGATTCTCTCAAGAAATGCGCCGGCATGGTGATTTTTTGTTTCATCATGTATTGAAAGGCCAACATCATTTCGCTCGGATCCACTTTGAAAATTTGGTTCACAAATTCGGAATAAGCATGGTGGTGACGCATTTCATCGCCGGCAATTAATTTGCACAATTTAGACAACTTCTTGTCGCCGTATTGTTTGGCAATTTGAGAAACTCTGTTGTGGGAAACATAAGTCGCCAATTCCTGAAAACTAGTATACACAAAATTTTTGTAAGGATCTTTTCCGGTACCGATATCGAAACCGTCGTTGATTAAATGTTGGGTGGTAACTTCCACTTCGCGCATGTTAACGCGGCCGGAAAGGTATAGGTATTTGTTGAGCAAATCGCCGTGACGGTTTTCTTCACCGGTCCATTGGCGCACCCATTTCGACCAGCCGTTTCGGCCTTCGTTGTCTACACCTTCTACTTCCATTAACCAGGATTCGTAGGTTGGTAGAGCTTCTTCGGTTATGGTGTCGCCAACCATTACTACCCAAAAATCATAGGGTAAGTCTTTGGCAATTTCTCTTAATTCTTTGACTTCTTCCATAAAATTGTCTTCCTCAGAATTGGGAAGTAAATCAGATGGTTGCCATATCTTTTCCACGGGAATTAAAAACTGATCGACAAAGCTGTCGACTTTCTTTTCGAGGAATTGCATGACTTCAAGTCGGATGTTTTTTTGAGGCATTATTTAATTTTTAATCGATTGTTTGACTGCATTTTCGGTTTTTTCCATCAATTCTTCAAAAGAAAAATCTTTAACGGCTAACGGTTCGTGAATAATGAATTGTAAACGAGTGCCTAAACCCATGGGAAAGGCACCAAATTTAACCATTTTCCACGAATTATTGATGGTAATCGGCACGACATAAGCCGATGGCGCATATTTACAAAGAATTTTCAGACCGCTTTGCGCAAATTCTTTAGGAGTTCCGTTTTTGCTTCTGGTGCCTTCCGGGAAAATAACTGCGGAACGTTTATGTTTCTCGATATATTCTGAAAGTCCTTTGATGACCGGAATAGCCTGTTTCGGATCTTTACGGTCGATTAAGACCGAACCGCCGTGTCTTAAATTATAAGAAACACTTGGTATGCCTTTCCCTAATTCTTTTTTGCTGACAAACTTGGCGTGAAAACGTCTCAAATACCAAATAATTCCAATAATGTCAAACATACTTTGGTGGTTGGCTACAAAAATAATCGGCACATGCTGCGGAATGCGTTCGCGGTTTTCAAATGTGTAAGTAGTTCCCAAAAGATTGGTGCATTTAACCAAGAAGAAATTGAGGTAATCCACACTTTTTTTGTGTGCTTGGTATCCGAAAATATTGAAACAAATCCACTGTATCGGGTGAAAAACAACCAAGGTTAATCCGAAACACAAATAGTATACAACAGAAATCGGGTAAGAAAATAACTTTTCCATGTTTGTAAAATTGACTGCAAAAGTAAGCAAAATAGCAGGTTTGAATTCAATATTACGGAGAAAAAAACAAAAGATTAACAATCTGAAATATACAGTTTTCGCATACCAAAACCGGCATAAATCTTAGTACTTTTAAAGAAGGATAAAAATTAAAGGTCAACCAAGCTAATTTGTTCAAAACTCCTGTTAACAGAACCGAATAAGTACAAAAAAAGCATTATTTTTATGCCACTAAAATTTTAAAAAATGAGTTCAGAAAAAGAAGCCAAATTAAAAGCGTTACAACTAACCCTTGACAAACTAGACAAAGCCTACGGCAAAGGAACCGTAATGAAAATGGGCGACAGAGCTGTGGAAGAAGTAGAAGTTATTCCTTCCGGTTCGTTAGGTTTGGATTTAGCTTTGGGTGTAAACGGCTATCCAAAAGGAAGAATTATTGAAATATACGGTCCGGAATCATCGGGTAAAACCACTTTAACGTTACACGCTATTGCCGAAGCTCAAAAAGCCGGAGGCATTGCCGCTTTTATAGATGCAGAACACGCTTTTGACCGTCATTATGCGGAAAAATTGGGCGTTGACATTGAAAACCTGATCATTTCCCAACCGGATAACGGAGAGCAAGCCTTAGAAATTGCAGAAAACTTAATTCGTTCTGGGGCGATTGACATTGTGGTTATCGACTCAGTTGCTGCTTTGACTCCGAAAAGTGAAATTGAAGGCGAAATGGGCGATTCTAAAATGGGATTGCACGCTCGTTTGATGTCACAAGCCTTAAGAAAACTGACAGGAACCATAAGCAAAACCAACTGTACGGTATTCTTCATCAACCAATTGAGAGAAAAAATCGGGGTGATGTTCGGTAATCCGGAAACCACTACCGGTGGAAATGCCTTGAAATTTTACGCCTCCGTTCGTTTGGACATTCGCAGATCATCTCAAATTAAAGAAGGTGAAAATGTAATCGGAAACAGAACCAAAGTAAAAGTGGTTAAAAACAAAGTAGCGCCGCCTTTTAAAACCGCTGAATTCGATATCATGTATGGCGAAGGCGTTTCTAAAACCGGAGAAATTTTGGACTTGGCTGTTGAGTTTGAAATCATCAAAAAAGCCGGTTCTTGGTTCAGCTACGGCGATACGAAATTAGGACAAGGTCGTGATGCTGTAAAAGCACTTATCAAAGACAATCCGGAATTGGCCGATGAACTCGAACTAAAAATCAAAGAACTAATCAAAGAATCTGATAATTAAAATTCACGTCTCGTTTAAAGCGAGACGTTTTTTTATAAAATTAACGCAACCATTTAGCAATCTAATCATCTTAAAAGCAAATAAGTATTACCATCATGAAGAAATTAATTTCTATCGTAACGCTCTTCTTTTTACTTAATTCTTGTTCCTCGGAATCGGACACAAGATATTCGCTGGTATTATTACCGGTTGAAAGTGTTGAAATTCCCAGCGAGATGACATTAGGAGAAACCTATCAATTCAAAATGTTTTATCGTCTTCCTTCTACCTGCCACGATTACAATGCTATTTACTATCACAAAGATTTAAACGTTAGGACCATTGCCGTTGAAAGTGCAGTTAAGATACAAAATAATTGTCAAGAACTGACGGAGAACAACTTATACGAGTGTACGTTTGATTTTTTAGTCACCAGTAACGGCTCTTATGTTTTCAAATTTTGGCAAGGCAAAGACGAACAAGGAAACGATATGTTTTTAGAGTATGAAATACCGGTAATCGATTAAACCTCTCAATTATTGAAAATTGGATTTAAAGGACCTCATTAATGATTGCAAGAATAACAACAGGAAAGCACAAGAACAATTGTATCGATTGTATTCGGGAAAATTGTTCGCTGTATGCTTAAAATATTCGCGCAATTATACCGAGGCACAAGACAATTTACAAGACGGGTTTCTGATTATCTTTCAAAAAATAGGACAATATTCCTTTAAAGGCTCGTTCGACGGTTGGCTGAAAAGGGTCATGATAAATAACGTGCTGCAACAATACCGCAATCAGACTTTCCTCAGTTTGGTAAATGAAGATATTGCGGAAGATTGTGAGATTGAATTGGATGAAGATGAAATTTCTCTGGATTATCTGTTAAAGATTATCCAAGAATTGCCCGATAGGTACCGATTGGTTTTCAACCTTTATGTAATAGACGGCTATTCTCATGCGGAGATTGCGGAGATGTTACAAATCAATATCGGCACCTCAAAATCAAATTTGGCCAGAGGGCGAATGATATTAAAAGAAAAAATAGAACAGTTAAAAAACGAAGAAACAAAAAAGTTTCCTTCTGCAAAATGAGTGAAAGAAAAAATATAGACCGCCTTTTTCAGGAAAAATTCAAGGATTTTGAAGCCAATCCTCCTGAAGAACTTTGGGGCAATATTGAAGCCAAGCTAGAGAAAGAAAAAACCAGACGCGTCATTCCGTTATGGTGGAAACTATCCGGTATTGCAGCAATATTGTTGGTAGGCGGATTGATTACAATAACCAAGTTCAACGAGAAATCGATTCCGTCAAACCAAGTTACAGTGGAAGAAAACAAAACTCCTAAAGGTACAGAAAACGTGTCGAATACAAACCCAACTATCAATACCACAATTCAGCCGAATGAAGAAGTTATTAAAGATGTTATTGTAAATACTGAAATTCAAAAAAGCAACGGTTCCGACTCGTCCTCTGCGGAAGCCACAACCGGAACGAAAAAACACCGTCAACAAAGTACTCCAAAAAAATCTATTGGTTATAAACCTTTATTAAACAAAGCCATAGCCGATAGAAACATCTCAAAAGAGGAGAAATCAGCGGCAAACAAAACTGTTGAATTAGCATCACAAAGCAACTTGAATAACTTGTCTGACGCCGAAAAATCTGTTATTACAACCAATCAAGCAATAGTTAACAAAGAAGCATCAACCAAGGCTGCTTTTGACACGTCCAAAGAAATTTCTCTTGAATCACTAAAAGGAACCGGCAAAGTCATAGCCGAAACAGAGAGCAGAATCAATACGAAAGACAGCACTAAAACTAACGAAAACCCTAAAAATCCTCTGGAAGAATTATTAGCCTCTAAACAAGACGATAAGAAAAAACAAGAAACCAAACAGAGCAAATGGCAAATCACTTCTAATGTTGCACCAGTATTTATGGGTGCGCTTGCTAACGGTTCCGCTATCGACTCCACTTTTGTCAACAATAGTAAAACATTCAATACCAATGTTGGTTTCGGATTAGGAGTAAGTTATGCTGTAAATTCAAAGCTATCCATTAGAACCGGATTGAATAAAGTAAACATGAACTACAACACCAACGACGTGTTCTACTATGCCAGCATGCAAACTCGCACTCTAAGCGGCTTAAACCCATCCGGAGCAGGTTACACTATCCAAGTTGAAAACGACAATACACTGAATCCCTCGGCTTCACTTGGCCCGACTGAAGATGATTTGTTGTCATTTGAACAAAACATGGTCTACAAAAACAAAGGTTATATTAACCAGGAAATCGGTTATTTAGAAATGCCTGTAGAATTGACTTACGCGCTGGTGGCGAAAAGATTCGGAATAAAAATTATTGGTGGTTTCAGTACTTTATTTTTACAAGACAATTCGATTTCTGTGGTTTCCGATAACCGATCTACTCTTTTAGGTGAAGCGAATAATTTGAACAATATCCATTTCAGCACCAACATTGGATTAGGAGTAAAATATGATTTACTGAAGTCATTTGAATTTCATATTGAACCAACATTCAAATACCAAATCAATACGTTCAACAGTAACGCCGGAAACTTCAGACCTTACTTGTTTGGCGTTTACAGCGGTTTTAGTTACAAATTTTAATTTGTGCTTGTTTAAAATTAGTTAAGTGGTGTTATTGCTTTCGAGTAATAACTGAAAAGAGTTCCGTTTTGCGGAACTCTTTTTTATTTTTGGTCTGCTAATAAATCTTTCAGCAGTAACTCACGAACTTCATTTTTAAGTGTTTTTTTGTAATCCGGACTTTGGTTTTTAGTCTCAAAAAAACGATGGACTTTTACCCGCATCAAACCGGGCCTTCCACTGAAAAAAGTATAGGAAAACAATCGTTTGTTATCAAAAAAAGTCATCGGAACTATCGGAATTTCATGTTCCATAGCCAAGCGGAAAGCACCATCTTTAAATTCATCCAAAACAACACTTTCTTCGGGAACGCCGCCTTCAGGAAAAATGCAAATGCTTAAGCCTTGGTGCAACCTTTTCTGTGCTCTTTCAAAAACAGCCATACGGCTTTTAGAACTACTTCTGTCTACTAATATACAAGTGCGTTTGTAGAAAAATCCAAAAAGCGGAATTTTGGCCAGTTCTTTTTTGCCCACAAAAACAAACGGATTTCGAACTACAGAAAGCATCAGCATAATATCGGTCATCGAAGTATGATTAGCCACAAACATATAGCTTTGACCGGCTTCAGGTTGCTGTTCAAATTCAACCTTGGTTCGGAATCCCATACCAAAAAGGATAAACTTGGCCCAAATTCGCGCCATGACAAAAAAGTACGGATACCATTTTTCTGAAAGTATAGAAACCAACAGAAACGGGAACATGACAATGATGGGAATCGCCATTAAAATGTAAAACCAAACGCGATACAGTATCCAAAAAATAATTTTGATGCCTCTCATGTTGTCAAAAGTAATGAAACGTATGCAATTTTTGCTACAAAGGCTTAACTTTGCGGGAAGAAAATTTATTGAAAATGCCAAAAATACTAACCGGAATTCAAAGTACCGGAACACCACATTTAGGAAATTTGTTAGGCGCTATTTTGCCTGCCATCGAAATGTCGAAAAACCCCAATAACGAGTCGTTTTTGTTTATAGCCGATTTACATTCGGTAACCCAAATTAAAAACGGTGCCGAACTTCGCCAAAACACGTATAGTACAGCGTCGGTTTGGTTGGCTTGTGGTTTAGATGTGAATAAGGTAATTTTCTACCGTCAAAGCGATGTGGTGCAAACGACGGAATTGTCATGGTATTTAGGCTGTTTCTTTCCGTTCCAACGCTTAACCTTGGCACATTCTTTTAAAGATAAAGCCGATCGTTTGGAAGATGTAAATGCCGGTTTGTTTACCTATCCGATGCTCATGGCCGCCGATATTTTGTTGTATGATGCTAATTTTGTGCCGGTAGGCAAAGACCAAATGCAACACATCGAAATTACTCGTGACGTGGCTTCTCGTTTCAACCACCAAATGGGTGAAACTTTTGTATTACCGGAAGGCAAAGTACAAGAAGAAACCATGTATGTTCCCGGTACCGATGGGCAGAAAATGAGTAAATCCCGCGGCAACTTCATTAATATTTTCCTAGACGACAAAGCCTTGCGTAAGCAAATCATGAGTATTGAAACCGACAGTACGCCATTAGAAGAACCGAAAGATCCGGAGACTTGTAAAATTTTTGCGATTTACAAATTGATAGCCAATGCGGAGCAAATTGCCGAAATGAAAACCAAATACGCTAATGCGAACAGAGATTTCGGTTACGGTCATGCCAAACAAGCTTTATTTGAATTGATTTGCGAGCGTTTCAAAACTGAAAGAGAAAAGTACAACTACTACATGAACAACTTGCCGGAAGTAGATGCTTTACTCAAACAGGGCGCTGAAAAAGCAGGTGCCGTTGCCGATGGTGTTTTACAAAGAGTTCGTGTGAAATTGGGTTTTGAATAAAAACTAAATCGCCTCAAATAATTTTCCGGGTAACGGGCGAATCACGCCTTTCAGTTCCATATTGATAAGCGTTGATGAAACTTTAAAAATCGGGCAATCACATTCAAGTGCTATGATATCCAAAAGTTGTTTACCGTTTAGCAGTAAGTAATCATAGATTTTTTGTTCTTCAGCATCCAGCGACACAAAAAGTTGTTTTTGAATGGTTTTAGGCTTTTTATCTTCCAATTGCCAATTCAGATTGTAAATCAAATCGGCGGCCGAAGTAATCAGTTGTGCCCTTTGGGTTTTGATCAATTCGTTGCAACCCTGACTGTATTTATCGGTCGTTCTTCCGGGCACGGCAAAAACATCTCTGTTATAGTCGTTGGCCAAATTGGCAGTGATTAACGAACCGCCTTTTTCAGCGCTTTCAATCACAATCGTGGCTTCGCTCATGCCGGCTACTATGCGATTTCGTTTGACAAAATTTTCTTTTTCGGGACTGGAACTACTCCAAAATTCGGTTAAAAAGCCACCATTCTGCTCCATTTTGGCAACGTATTTTTTATGACTTTTAGGATATATTTGATTCAATCCATGGGCTAAAACGCCAACGGTTTGGAGTTGCAATTCCATAGCGGTTTGGTGCGCCACAATGTCGACGCCGTACGCAAATCCACTGACAATTATTGGATTGTAAAACGATAAATCTTCCAGCATTTTTTTGCAAAATTCGGTGCCGTAAGCAGTGATTTGTCGGGTACCAACAATACTGATTAGTTTCCGATTGCGAAAATCAAAATTACCGGAACCAAACAACAAAACCGGACCGTCTATACAGTGTTTCAATCGTTCCGGATAGGCTTCGTCTGTAAAACACAACACCCGAACACCTTCTTGTTCAATAAATTGCATTTCGGCGTTAGCTTTTTCAAAAATGGATTTGTCTTTCAGCTTTCGCACCAAAGCATCGCCTATACCGTCAACAGCCCGTAGTTGATTAGACTTGGCTTCAAAAACGGCAGTAGCTGAACCAAAAGCAGTTAGTAACTTTTTTGCCATAATATCGCCTACGCCTTCTACTTGAATCAGTGCTAAAAGATAAAATAGTTCGTTGGTATTCATATCAATAAAATACTACAAAAATAACGGTTTTTTTATTCGGATTGTTAATAAAAATTGTGAATAATTTTTTGATACTACTATTGTTTCTCTAAATTTGTCAATATGAAGATTGAACACCACATTTCCCAATTATTATATCGCTATCAGTGTGTTACCGTTCCCGGATTTGGTGCTTTTTTAACCGAATTCCAATCGGCACAATTGGATGAGAGTTCACATTCTTTTTATCCGCCAAAAAAATTGATTTCTTTCAATCCGTTTTTGAAGAACAATGACGGTTTGTTGGCCAATCATTTGGCACAAGCTGAAAAAGTTGCCTACGAAACAGCCGTACATGCCATTCAAAATGAAGTAACGGTTTGGATGAATCGCATCCAAGAAATGGGCCGCATTTCTTTAAAAAACATAGGGGAGTTTACGCTGAATGCCGAGAGAAATATAGTTTTCGTTCCGGCTGATCAAATCAACTATCTCAAAGAATCTTTCGGATTGAGTCCGTTTATGTCGCCTGCCGTGAAACGCGAGGTGTACAAAGAAGAGGTTGAAACCATCGAAGAAAAAGCGCCGATTGCCTTCACTCCGGAAAAAAGAAGCAATTACAAAGCTTTAAAATATGCCGCTGTTTTTGTCTTATCTCTTGGTTTAACCGGAGCTTTGGGCTATAAATTATACGACAATTATTTGAATCAAATAGAGCAAGAAACGTTGTTAGTTCAATCCAATGTTCAGAAAAAAATCAACCAAAAAATACAAGAAGCTACCTTTTTCATCGAAAACCCGTTACCGAGTGTTACCTTAACAGTACCGAATGAAAAAATGCCTTACCATGTAGTGGCCGGAGTTTTCAGAATTGAAAGCAATGCCGATAAAGCATACAACTCTTTAATAAAATTAGGTTTTAAAGCTAAAAGACTACCACAAAACAAGCACGGTTTATTCCCGGTATTATACGGCAGTTTTTCGAGCTATGCCGAAGCACAAGCCACGGTAAAAGACATCCGAAAGTTAGACAACAAAGACGCTTGGTTGCTGATAGAAGAATTATAAAAAAGTCCCGTTAAGTCGGGATTTTTTGTTTACTGTACTTACCTTTGCAAAAAAACAGCTATGCATCCGAAACATCCTTCTGAATCTTTAACGGTATTAACCGATTTGGTATTACCCAGTGAAACGAATCCGTTGAACAATCTTTTTGGTGGTGAATTATTAGCCAGAATGGACCGTGCTGCCAGTATCGCCGCCAGAAGACATTCGCGCAGAATAGTAGTAACCGCTTCGGTGAACCATGTGGCTTTTAATCGCGCTATTCCTTTGGGAAGCGTGGTAACTGTAGAAGCTAAAGTATCAAGGGCTTTTACCTCATCGATGGAAATATTTATTGATGTTTGGATTGAAGACCGCGAATCGGGTAACCGAACCAAAGCTAACGAAGCCATTTACACTTTTGTAGCGGTAGACGAGATGGGACATCCTGTACCGGTGCCGAACATTATCCCGGAAACCGAATTGGAAAAACAACGTTACGATGCGGCTTTGAGAAGAAAACAACTCAGTTTGGTGTTGGCCGGCAAGATGAAGCCCAACGATGCCACTGAATTAAAAGCCTTATTTGTATAAAAAAAAGACCCGATTGGGTCTTTTTTTTATCTTCCTGACAACCATCCGGTTGGGTTAAAGAAAGTCGTGTTTTGCAGGACTAAAAACTTCAAAACGGTTCTGCCGTCGGAATCTGTTCTGATTTTCCCCAACACTTCTTTGGCAGAAACTTTGTCTCCAACATTCACATTTACTGAACTCAAGTTTTGGTAAATGGTGAAAAAATCTCCATGTTTCACCGCTACTGCTTTTTTAAGTGGTGTTAGCTGTTGCACTTGAGTAACTTCTCCGGCAAAAACCGCGCGTGCCGTTGAACCGCTTTCCGTAGAAATTTCGATGCCACTGTTGTGAACTGTCAGCGTTCGGAATACCGGATGTGGTTGGTCTCCGTATCCTAAAGTAATAGCGCCTTTCTCCACCGGCCAAGGCAACCTTCCTTTATTGGCTTTAAAATTATCTGAAACTATTTTGCCTTCCGGCGTCAATACAATTTTAGAGGATGATTCGATAGCTTTTTTCTCGGCGGCTGTTGATTTAGGATTTGATTTGGCATTAGCCGCAGCAGTTTTTTTGTTAGCAGCGGCAATCGCATCGCGAATCATTTTTTTAATTTGAGCATCAATTCGTTTAGTTTCCTGCTGCTTCTTTTTAATTTCGGCGGCAATTTTACCCTTTTCTTTCTTGATTTGATTGGCAATTTTTTCTTGCTCTTGCTTCTCTTTTTCAAGCTCTTGCTTCTCTTTTTCGTTTTCAGCGATTAGCTTTTCTTTCTCTTGCTTTTGAGCGCCAATCTTAACATTGTAGTCTTCCAATTGCTTGGTTTTTCCTTTGATTTCTTCGCCTTGCATTTTACGGTAACTGGCATATTGCTTCATATATTGGGCTCTTTTGTAAGCTTGCAGGAAGTTTTCCGAAGACAATAAAAACATGGCGCGACTTTGCTCTGAACGGCTTTTATACGACTTGACAATCATCTGTGCGTAATCTTCGCGCAACTTTTCCAAATCGCGATTAAGCTGATTAATTTTCAATTGGTTGATGTAAATATCATTGCTGAGCAACTTGGTTTGCTTTTCGGTAGTGCGGATGAGTTTTTCTTTGAGTCCGATTTTTTCTTTTTGAATCAATAGCTGACTTACCACGGACTTTTCTTTACTCTTTACCGATTGCAGTAATTTTTCTTTCTCTTGGATTTCGAGTTGAATTTTGGCTTTTCGTTCTTCGAGTTCTTCTTGCGTTGGCGGTTGGCTCCACATGGGTGTAGCTAAACAAAAGAACAACAGGCAGAAAAGGAATTTTGGCATGATAAAAGTAAATTTTGGCTCGACTAATTTATAAAAATTCTGTCATATCCGTCGGGAACGCTGTACGGAAATGACAATTCTTCGTTGAAGGTAACCGAATTGTAATCGATGGCAATTTCGGTTTTACCTTTCTTCTGCGTGGCATTGATAAACAATCCGGCCGGAAGTATTGCAGAAGCAAAATTTTGAAATTCTGAATAGTTCACAGCAAAAGCTCTTTCTTTTTCGGGTTGTACCACTTCTTGTTTTTTAAGCAGATAGTTTTTAGCCTCGAAGAAAAAAGATTTTTCGGTTTTATTATCCGTGGCGTTCAATTTGTAAAACTTATCGGTCACCTCTGAGATGTATTTTTGTTGGGTCAAATCGTCTATCGGCTGTCCCAACAACATGTTTTGCACTTTGGTGAAATCCAAATCGGTTCCCAACCATTCGCTTAACGAAGCGTAATCGCCTTCAAAATAAGTCCCGTTGATTTTCTCGTAATACTTCACTTCTTTCGGTGTAATTAGGGCTTTGGCCATAGTGATGCCTAAGAAACGAATACTGACCAATATCTTTTCGTCTTTTTTGATTTTGATTTCAGCCGAAACGTTTTGCGATTGTCTGTCGTCGCGGTATTTGGCGCTTGAACGAATGTATAACGTGGAAAAATCTCTTTTATTGCTGTAGTGGTTTTCGATTACTTTTTTGGAAGTCATTTCGTTTTCATCCACTACATAAGGCGTGACCGAATTGGTATTTACCATTCCTGCTTTTGATTTACAGGAAACCAAAAAGAGTGTCGCTATGATTAAAGTCCAATACTTCATTATTTCTTTTGTTTGTTAATGAGTTCGTTGGCTTTGGTAAAATACTTTTCTTTCTTTTTCATATCGCCTAAACCACTGTAGGCTTCGCCGAGTTGAATGTTGAAATTAATCTCCAGAGCCAAATCCTCGATAACAAAATCCAAGCCAGTTTCTAGCATGTCAGTAGCTTTTTTAAATGATTTAAGCTGATTATAAGCCAATCCGGCATAATAATAAAACTGAGGCTGTGTCGGGAAAAGCTGTGACAACTCGTCTGATTTTTTAGCCAGAGCATCAAACTGGTTATTTTCGGTATAGGCTTGCAACAAAAGTAAGAGCGTTTCCATGTCTTCGGGTGCATTTTTAAGATGCATTTCGAAGTATTTTACAGCTTTGGACCAATTGGCTTTTCCGTAGAAAAACTTACCGATTTCTTTGGCTACTTTAATGTCTTTGTCCTCATCAAAATACCCAATGGCTTTATCTAAATCGGCTTCGTATTTCGGATTGTTTTTAGCAAACAGCAAGAATTCATTTAAAATGCGATGCTTGATTTTAGGGTCGATTTTTTTACTCGGCAACACGATGTTCATCGCTTTTACCGCATTGTCGCCATCGTTATTATTGAGATGAAATTTGAACAAACTCACTTGCGCCCAATCGGAAGTCGGGATTTCTTTTTCCAATTTTTTGGCTATTTCCAGGGCTTTTTCTTCCTGATTGCTTTGCGAATACATGTAGATTAAGCTAATGTAATTGGATTCTTCCTTTGGGAACTTTTTAATTTGATCGAGTAAATTATTTTTTTCCGCCGATTGGTATTTGGCATCGCGTAAAATATCGGCTTTGTACAAGTCGCGCTTGTCTGATCTCCCTACCTTTTCATTAAGTTCGTTGATGAGCTCCAACGCTTTATCATATTGCTGTGTATTCATATACAATGAGGTCAAATCCTCTTTGTAGTCGGGTTTGAACTCGATTAACTTTTGGACGATGATTATCGCCTGATGGTAATCGTGAGTGTCGTAGCAAACGTCGTACATGCCAACCCAAGCCCAACGGTTTTTAGAATCCATTTGAGTCACTTTCTCGAAATTGTCGTAGGCGTCTTTATACTTTTTTTGCGACAGATAATTTTTGCCCAATTCAAAATACACTACGGCATTGTTAGGTTCAAGTTCTTTGCAACGCTCTAAAGCCTCTATGGCTTTGTCGTAGTTCTCGATGCCTTTTTGTTTAAGAGCTTCGTAAAAAAAGTTTTGAAATTTATCGTCTATAGCCGCAACCTCTTCAGGCTCAGTTTGCGCCAAAAGAAGCGTGGGAACGAATACCATTCCGATAAGCCAACTATACATTTTAAATCTCTTCATTATCTTTTTATTCTAAAACCGAGTAATCCCCTAAGCTGATGCTGGTGAAATCGCCGTCAAAACTCGCGTGATTGCCTATCATCGCATTATTCAATTGCGCATTTTTAATATGAGAATGGGTTTGAATCAAACTATTTTGGATTTTACTATTGGTTACATGTGTGCCTTTGCCTAAGGAAACATTAGGGCCAACCACCGAATTGATGATGGCTACATCTTCCCCAATATAACATGGCGGAATGACCGTAGCATTTTCCAATCTTACGTTTTCAGCGATTAAATTTTCGCCATCTTCATGTAAAAATCCGAGCATTCTGGAATTGGTTTCTACGGTGACTTCTTTGTTGCCACAATCCATCCATTCGTCTACTTCACCCGGCACAAATTTCATGCCTTTTGCCATCATTTGTTTAATACCGTCGTTAATTTGGTATTCGCCGCCGTGGATAATATTGTTATCTAAAACACTTTGCAATTCATTTTTAAGAACGCCAACGTCTTTGAAATAATAAATCCCGATAACCGCCAAATCCGAAACAAACTCTTTAGGTTTTTCGACTAATTCTACAATTTCATTGGCTTCGTTTAAGTTGATTACCCCGAAAGCTTCCGGTTGGTCGACCTGTTTTACCCAAATCACGCTATCGGCCGATTGGTCTAAATTAAAATTGGCGCGAATCAAAGTATCGGCATAAGCAATAACAGCCGGGCCGCTTAAAGAGTCTTTGGCACACATGATGGCGTGACCGGTGCCTAAGGCTTCATTTTGGTAATAAATGGTTCCTCTGGAGCCCAATTTTTCGGCTATGGCAATCAAATCTTCTTCCACTTTTTTTCCAAAACTTTCGTGGATGATAAAGGCAATTTCTTCAATCTCTTGATTAAGCACTTTGGCGATATCTTCTACCAAACGGTGAACGATAGGTTTTCCGGCGATTGGGATTAACGGTTTTGGAACGGTTAAGGTATGTGGACGGAGGCGTGAGCCACGACCGGCCATTGGAACTATTATTTTCATTATTTATTTAATTTAACCGCAAAGTTCGCAAAGGTATTTCGCAAAGTTCGCAAGATGTTTTTACTTTGTTTTTTTGAACACTGTCAACTGAATACTGAGCACTATTTTACTCCTGTACTGCCAAAACCGCCTTCGCCTCTTGAGGTTTCAGATAATTCGGAAACTTCAATCCATTCGGCACGTTCGTGTTTGGCAATAACTAATTGAGCGATTCTTTCTCCATTTTCGATGGTGAAATCTTCTTGGGATAAATTTACTAAAATCACCCCAATTTCTCCGCGATAATCGGCATCAACTGTACCCGGTGAATTTAAAACAGTGATTCCTTTTTTGGCTGCCAAACCGCTTCTTGGTCGGACTTGGGCTTCATAGCCTAACGGCAATTCAATAAAAAGACCGGTTTTTACTATGGTTCGCTCTAAGGGTTTTAGCACTATAGATTCGGTTAAATTTGCTCTCAAATCCATTCCGGCAGAGGCTATGGTTTCATAATTAGGCAAATCGTGTTGTGACTTGTTAATGATTTTTATGGTCATTTGGCTTTTCTTTTAATAATTCCGGTAAGCGTTTCTTTTTCACTGTAGTAAATAAAATATAAAAATAGTGATAGTAAAACCACTTTAACAATATAATTGTCTCTTAATTCAGGTATGTAAAACGAGATTGCTGAGAACGATATTGAAAGCAACAAATACTTTAAAATTGTAGTAATGTCGTAAGGAATAGGATATTGCTTTTGTCCCATTTGATAAGATATCATCATCATGGTGCCATAAGCTGCTATAGTAGCAATTGCAGAGCCGTAATAACTTAAACCAAATTTGATGAGTACATAATTAAGCAGCAATGTTACCAAAGCACCTACTATTGAAATATAAGCCCCAATTTTAGTTTTGTCAATTAATTTATACCAAACAGATAAATTGGTATAGATTCCCAAAAAGAAATTAGCAATTACAATCAGCGGCACTACCTTGATGGCGACCCAATAACTGTCTTCAGGAACCAAAGGCAGCTTCAATAAATCGATAAACGCAATGACAAAAAAGCTGATAAGCGAACCAAAAATCACAAAGTACTTCGTGATAGTAGCGTAAGTTTGCTGAGCATTTTCATTTTGGGCATGACTAAAGAAGAACGGTTCTATTCCTAAGGTATAAGCCGTTCTGAATAAAACCATAAACATTCCTATCTTGTAACAAGCAGAATAAGCACCGATGTCTGACTTGGACACCTTCATCCAATCTAATAAAATTTTATCGAAATGTTCGTTGATGGCAAAGGCTATACCTGCAATTAAAATTGGCAAACCATAATTCATCATTTTTTTCCATAGGTTGAAATCAAACTTCCAACTAATTTTAAAATAATCCGGCGATAAAACTGCGAAAGTGGCCAGACTCGCAATTAAATTAGACACGAAAATGTAACCTACCTGGAAGTTTTCGAAATAAATGGTATTGAAAAAACCTTCTGTATCTGTTTGGGCCAATCGGGGCAACAGCAACAAAAAGAACAAGTTGAGCAATAGGTTTAACACTACATTCCCGATTTTGATAAAGGCATACATCATAGGCCTTTGCGTAGCTCTTAATTTAGAAAACGGAATGATAACCAAAGCGTCTAACACCAAAATCCAAATGGTATAAGTGATGTATTCTACTTTGATGCCGGACCAATCGGACAAGGTGTTTCTGTACAACAACGATAAGAATAAAAAGAGTATGGAAGTCCAAACTAACGAAACGGTTGCGGTTGAAATCACCTTCTTTTTGTCAGTATCCGTATTGTAAAATCGGAAAAAAGCCGTTTCCATGCCGTAAGATAAAATAACGTTGAAAAAGACTAACCAAGCAAAAACAATAGAAACATCGGCAAATTCCTGTTTGGGCAATTGGTCTACGTAAAGCGGATTCAATAAAAAGCTAATCATTCTGGGTAGCACCGTTGCCAGGCCATAGATTAGGGTTTGTTTGAAAAGGTTTTTATATAAACTCAAGATAATGCTTGTTAGGGTAACAAAAATAGGATTTTATTGGATTAGGAAAATCCATTTTCATTAATAGTTTTGACAAAATGAAAACCTCTCGGCACATAGCCTAAATTGTAGTAGAATTTGTGTGCCTGGAAATTACTTGTAAAAGCATCTAAAACAATACACGTGCAATTTAATTCTTTGGCTTTTTTATCAATGTAACTCGAAATGATACTGCCTATTCCTTTTTGACGGTGATTAGGATGCACAATAAAATTATCAATTTCAATGTATTTCCCCGTCCATAACTTGGTACCAAACCAAAAGCCGGTCAATCCTACGCAAACATTATTTTCAAAAACTGCAGCTTGTTTATAGTTTTTGGGAATCATATCTACTAAGAAGGATTCGTAACGTTCAATTGTCATTTTAGGATACAAAAATTGCATTGTGTCGAATTGCGCCAACATTTGGCAAATGGTTGTAAGCTCTCTGACTTCCATCGGCTGAATTTTACTTTAAAAGTAATAAAAAAGACTCAACATGAGTAAAATCATTTTTTATTAATTGAGTTAGTTTTTTGTTTACTTTTATCAAACAACAATCATAAATTAAAATCCTAAATAACTATGAAAAAAGCTTTACTCTTATTTTTAACAGGATTTCTTTGTTTTACTTTTCAGATGACAGCGCAAGTGACTGTTTCTTTGGGAACTTCAACAGGCGCATCCTCGACCAATGTATTACTATCAACGAGCACAACTGTTAATCGATACTCCAGAACAATGTCGCTCTATACAGCACAAGAGATTGTAGCTGCCGGTGGTATAGCCGGAACCATTAACAAATTGGCTTGGAGGAAATCGGGCACTGGAGAATATACATTCAATGATGCCTACATCAAGGTGTTGCTCAAGCATACTACAAATAACGTTTGGGCAACTAATCCAGTCCCGGCTTGGAATACAGAAATAATTGGTGCTACAGAGGTTTTCGCTTCATCTACTTATAGTATCCCGACAGGTACCGGATGGAAAGAAGTTCCTTTTAGTACTCCTTTTCAATGGGACGGAACTTCAAACATCATCATCTTTGTAGAATGGTACAGACCAAGTACACCAACAGCAGATATTACTTGGGAAAGATCAACTAATGCAAATACAAATGCAGCACGTGTTGGAAGTAGCAGTCTTGATGCTTTAGTAATGCTAATCAATGCTAATAGACCTTTGGTTCAATTAACTATTACCGAACAATTGAATAGTAATGAATTTGAAAATGCAAACTTCAAATTGTATCCAAATCCCACTAAAGATATTTTATTTTTATCCTCAGAAAAAAACATTACAAAATATGTTATCTATAATTCCAATGGTCAAATGATTAAAGAGGAGAATTTTCAAATATCCGCTGAAGAAGTTAATGTAGCTGATTTTAGCTCCGGCACTTATTACATAAAAATCTTCTCAGAAGAAAAAACGGAAGTTCTCAAGTGGATTAAATTATAAAAATTACGGGTATTAAGTTGTTTTAAACTACCGTAAATTAGTACCGGCTTTTGGTGGGTTACTTGCATTATTTGACTTAAGAAAAAATATATTCTACAACTTTGAGATAATTGATTTGATAATTGGTGCAAAAAGAAAGAGCGAACAAATGTTCGCTCTTTCTTTTAAATATTCTTTTTAAAATTATCCGTTTAAAGCTTCGGCTCCACCTACGATTTCTAAGATTTCGTTGGTAATAGCTGCTTGACGCGCTTTGTTATAGGTTAATTTCAATTGGTTTCTCAATTCGGTGGCATTGTCGGTTGCTTTGTGCATCGCCGTCATACGAGCTCCGTGCTCAGCTGCAAATGAATCACGAACCGATTTGTACAATTGTGTTTTCAACGACTTAGGAATCAAGGTCAACACAATCTCTTCTTTTGACGGTTCGAAAATATAATCTCCGCTTGAAGAAGCTTTGTCTGATTGTACCGGAGCCAATGGTAAGAATTGCTCTGTCATGACCACTTGTGTTGCAGCATTTTTGAATTGGTTATACACCACTTCAATTTTATCGTATTCACCCGAAACAAATTTTTCTGTCAATACATCCGCAATCTCGGCCACATTATCAAAAGTCAGGTTGTCAAATACTTCGCTTTTGTTGTCAACTACTGTATTGGTTTTACGCAACACATCATTACCTTTCTTTCCGATGGCAAAAACGTCTACTTGTTTTCCGGCATAACTGTCGGCTACCACTTTTACTTGCTTGATAACGTTAGTGTTGAAAGCACCACACAAACCTCTGTTAGACGTAATGGCAACAATCAAAACTTTGTTTACTTCGCGTTGTGAAGTGTATTGTCCGCCGGCATCACCTTCTAAAGTGGCACTAACACTTTGTAATAATTCCGTTAATTTTTCGGCATAAGGGCGCATAGCTGTAATAGCATCTTGTGCTTTTTTTAGCTTAGCGGCAGAAACCATCTTCATCGCCGATGTAATTTGCATCGTCGACTGAACGGAAGTAATTCTATTACGGATTTCCTTTAAGTTTGCCATAGTTAATTTGAAAATTATCGGATTTGAAAATTTGAAAATAGATTACATCTTCAAATTCTCAAATCTTCAAATTGTTATTAGTTATATTTCGCTGAAATTTCTTTAGCTGCTTTTTCTAAAACATCGGTAATGGTATCATCCAATTTACCGGCTTTAAGCGCATTTAAAGTATCTCTGTGTTTGTTGTTCAAGTATTCAATATAATCTTTTTCGAATTCTTTTACTTTATTCACAGGAACGTTTCTCAACAAGTTTTTAGAACCGGCATAGATAATCGCTACCTGATCTTCCACAGTAAACGGATCGTTTACCGCTTGTTTCAAGATTTCTACGTTTCTTCTACCTTTTTCGATTACGTTTAAAGTAGCAGCATCCAAGTCAGAACCGAATTTAGCAAATGCTTCTAATTCACGGAATTGTGCTTGGTCCAATTTCAAGGTACCTGATACTTTTTTCATCGATTTAATCTGGGCATTACCTCCAACACGAGATACCGAGATACCTACGTTAATTGCCGGACGAACTCCTGAGTTGAACAAGTCAGACTCCAAGAAAATCTGTCCGTCAGTAATCGAAATTACGTTGGTTGGGATATACGCAGAAACGTCACCTGCTTGAGTTTCAATGATTGGTAAAGCTGTTAATGAACCGCCACCTTTTACGATAGGACGTAAAGATTCCGGTAAATCGTTCATGTTTTTCGCGATATCATCATCGGCAATCACTTTACAAGCTCTTTCTAACAAACGAGAGTGTAAGTAGAATACGTCTCCAGGGTAAGCCTCACGTCCCGGTGGTCTTCTTAACAACAAAGACACCTCACGGTAGGCAACCGCTTGTTTTGATAAATCATCATAAATGATCAAAGCCGGACGACCTGAATCACGGAAATACTCTCCGATAGCAGCACCTGCCATTGGAGCATATACCTGCATTGGCGCAGGGTCAGAAGCGTTAGCAGCTACAATTACTGTATATGCCATAGCACCTTTTTCTTCTAATGTTTTAGCAATACCCGCAACCGTAGACGCTTTTTGTCCAACGGCTACATAGATACAAAATACCGGTTGACCAGCATCGTAGAACTCTTTTTGGTTCAAGATAGTATCGATACAAACCGTGGTTTTACCGGTTTGACGGTCACCAATTACCAACTCACGTTGCCCTCTACCTACAGGAATCATGGCGTCGATTGACTTGATTCCGGTTTGTAACGGCTCGGTTACCGGTTGACGGAAGATAACTCCGGGAGCTTTTCTTTCCAATGGCATTTCGTATAAATCACCACCGATTGGTCCTTTACCGTCTATTGGCTCGCCAAGGGTGTTTACTACACGACCTACGATTTGCTCACCTACTTTTAAAGAGGCAATACGTTGCGTTCTTTTTACAGTTGATCCTTCTTTAATACCGGTTGAAGGTCCTAAGAGTACTACCCCAACATTGTCTTCTTCTAAGTTCAATACGATAGCTTCCAATCCGTTTTCGAATTGTACTAACTCACCGTACTGTGCGTTTGATAACCCGTAAACACGAGCGATACCATCACCTACCTGAAGAACAGTTCCTACTTCTTCTAACGTAGCACCGGATTGAAATCCTTCTACTTGTTTCTTTAATATTGCTGAAATTTCAGCAGCTTTAATTTCTGCCATTGTTTTATATTTAATGGTAATTAATTACTAAATTCTCTTCTTAACTCTTGCAATCTGTTGGCCACAGAAGCGTTGTATTGTTTGTCACCGATTCTTAAAATAAATCCACCTATAATACTTGGATCTACTACGTTTTGAACGGTTATCTTTTTGTTTGAAATAGTAGCGATTTTAGCCAAAACTTGTTGCTCCAAATCAGCTGTGATTGGGAAAGCGGTGGTGATTTTGGCTACTTCCACTCCGTTCATTTCATCAAACTGTGCGTTGAATTGGGACGCGATAGTGGCTAAAATTTCGAATCTTTTGTTCTCTTGAAGCAATCGGAACAAGGAAGTAGTTTCCGGTTGAACCGTAGCGAAAACTTCTTTCAAAGCACTCATTTTTACTTCAGATGAAGTAATCGGGCTTGCTAAAAATTCGCTCAATTCAGCACTTCCGGCTACGGTAGCCACAATAGTCAACATATCGTCGTTTACTTTGGCCGTATTTCCGGTGGCAACTGCTGTCTCTAAAATTGCTTTTGCGTATCTAATCGCTGCTCTTGACATACCGATTAATTTAATTTTACGTCACCTAACATTTTCTCAACCAATTTGGTTTGAGATTCTTTGTTGGATAATTCTTCTTTCAACAATTTTTCAGCGATATCTAACGATAAGGTTGAAACGTGTGCTTTCAATTCAGCCATAGCTGCATTTTTTTCACTTTCGATAGAAGCTTTGGCTTGCTCAATCATTTGTTGACCGGCAACTTGTGCTTCCGATTTGGCATCGTTAATCATTTTCTCTTTGATTTCACGAGCTTCTTTAATCATTGAATCACGCTCTAATCTGGCTTCAGCTAATAATTTCTCGTTATCGGCTTTTAAATTTTGCATTTCTTTCTTAGCGTTCTCAGCTGATAATAATGCATTTCTAATTCCTTCTTCTCTTTCGTTTACCGCATCAAGAATTGGTTTCCAAGCGAATTTTTTCAATAAGAAAATCAACGCGATAAAGATGACAAGCATCCAAACAAATAAACCAAGCGAAAATTGTTCTAATAGTTTTTCCATTATATATAATATTCAGATCTAGAATTCTTTTTTAAAAACAACAGTTACAACCAACCGTTGCAACTGTTGCTGTTTTTTTATGATTAAGCAGCGAATAACGCAGCGAAACCAATACCTTCAATCAAAGCAGCAGCAATAAGCATAGCTGTTTGGATTTTTCCTGAAGCTTCAGGTTGACGAGCAATAGCATCCATTGCTGAACCACCAATTTTACCGATACCTAAACCAGCACCAATAACGATTAAACCTGCTCCTACGATAGTTGGAATTTGCATAATGTATATATATTTAATTAAACATTCAATTTATTAATACGCCAACGCGCCATCTGGCTACTCGCACAAAATGTCCGGTGGACATTTTTTAATGATGCTCGTCCCCGTGGTGATGTTCCTCATTGGCTGCACCAAAATAAAGTGCTGATAACATGGTAAAAATGTAGGCTTGTAAAGCTGCTACTAAAATTTCCAACAATGATAAGGCAAAAGCCAAAACGAAAGACAAACTGCTTCCGATCCAGTTTTTGAAGATAAACATCAAACCGATGATGCTCATCAAAACTACGTGACCTGCTACAATATTTGCATAAAGACGAATCATTAACGAGAACGGCTTAATGATAGTTCCCAATAATTCGATTGGTGCCAAAACCAATTTCATTGGCGCAGGTACACCCGGCATCCAAAAAATGTGACCCCAATAATTTTTATTAGCAGTAAAGGTAGTGATTAAATAAGTTATCAAAGCTAAACCTGCTGTGATGGCAATGTTTCCGGTTACGTTTACTCCCAGCGGTGTTAAACCAAATAGGTTCAGGAACCAAACGAAGAAGAAAATCGTTAACAAATAACTCATGTATTTTTTGTAGTTCTTTCCAATATTAGGAATAGCGATATCATCTCTGATGTAAAGAATAATTGGCTCAAAGAAACGTCCTGCTCCTTTAGCAATACCGCCGTTTTTAGCGTATGATTTTGCTAAACCGGTAAATAGGAAGAACATTATGATAGAAACCACCAACATCATAAACACGTTTTTAGTGATGGAAAAATCCAATGGTTTTTCGTTGGTTGCGTGGTGTTTCTCGTCAAGGGTTACTTCACCTTCTGCTCCGGATACTTTGTAAATTTTTCCGTGAAATAGTCGGTAGTAGTTTCCATTGCTTTCGGCAGTACTTTCACCGTGGTGAAAAGCAGAGGAAGAAAATAATTGCAAGCCGTTATCCCATAAAATTACCGGTAATGGAAAACCAATGTGGTGTTCTACTTTGGCATCATCTTCGTAAGAAAACAAATGGAAGTCATACGAATCCTGCAAGTGATGGTTGATAAACTCTTTAATCTCGGTTTTTAAATCTTTCGATTCTCCTTCATGGCTTGCTGCAGCTGTTTCGGTAGCAGCCGGATTTTGGGCAACGGCAGTTGAATCGCTTTCAGTATTTGCAACGGTAACTAATGGCAAAAATGCTACTAAAGCTGCAACTATAAAATGGAGTGGTTTTTTTGAAATCACCATATCTGATTTTATCTAAGATTTTATTTCTTCAAATTTGGCGCAAAAGTACAATTTTAATTAATATGAAAAAGTATAAGTTTTGTTTTTTTGATTGAACTATCAATTTTTATCTGATTTATTACTTATTATTTAAAATTCTGATGGTTAGAAGTGTTTCTATTGTCAAAAAACAAATAAAAATAATAAAGAAGTTGGTCTTTTCGATTGAAACTTCTCGAGTGGTTACAGCCAAAATAGGTCGGAATAAAAAATACGCCACTCCCATTTTTACAGAAGTTGTAATTAAGAAAGTATAGCCGACATAATCCAAATTTTTAGCCCTTACGAGCAACAACACACTCATAATGACCAAAGAAAAAACAAAAAAGAGCGCGTACAAAGAAGCTACTGAATAAACCCATTGCGACGATTCGGCCTCTGGCACATAATTTTCTGTCCAGAAATAATGAATGATAAAAGCAACAATCGAAAATAAAAAAAGAGGAACTAAGGTCTTTACAAACCTGCTTACATTAGGAGTTTTAGTCATTTTTATTGATTTCTTTCAGTTGGCGATTGATGTTGTAAAAGGCCACGGCAACGCCAATAATCACGAGGATTTTAACATACCAATTTTTGGGGTTGGGATATTTTTCATCGAGCCAATCTCCCAAAGTGGCAAAAAGAAAAATGATGATTCCCATTTGAATGGGAATATTAATCAGAACCAACCATTTGTTAGGCGCTTTGTTCTTCTTTGGTTGGTCCATGATGCGGAAGATTTTTTACGTTGGGTTTCATCACGCAGGAAGCGCTGAATTCGGCACCCGGTTCTACCGAAAGTTTTCCGCAAACTACTTCACCTTTTATATGGGATTTGGATTTTACGTTCAGTATTTCCAAAACTTGTATTTTTCCTTCAAAATGACCTTCTATATCAGCGTTTTTACAAATGATATCGCCTTTAACGCTGCCGGCAGGTCCAATTACTATTTTACCTTTCGATTGAAAATTGCCAATCAAATGGCCGTCTAACCGAAAGTCTGCCGGAGAATTGATGTCGCCGGTAATGGTGGTGCCTTCTACGATACGGTTGGTTTTACCCAATAAATCGGTGTATGATTTCGGACTTTTCTCAAACATGACTATCCTTTTTTACCCGGATTTCCCATCTGTGGTGCCGGCGGTAAACCAAATTCGCCGTCTTTACTCTCAATGCTGGTTGATGGTTTCACAGGAGCGTTATTCTTTTGTTTATCTTGAACTTCTTTCTTAGGCTGATCCTGAATTTGAACTGGTTTTTGTTCTTGTTGAACAACCGGTTTCTCGTAGGTTCCGTCCCAATTAGGTTGGGTTGGTGTTGCTGTTAAATTTCCGGCTAAGAACTCATCTATATTTTTCTTAATCTGAACAATCGTATAATTCTCGGCCGAGATTATAATCGGTGTTTCTTGTACCTTGTAATCTTTGTAGTCTTTCAAAATGGCAGTGATACCATCGGCTAAATCTTTGGAATTCAACCCGTGAATTACTATAAAATTATCGGTCATTGTGTAAATATCCAAAGAAACATTCAGCTTTTCTAAACCTCTTTCTTTGATAAATTTAGCGATTTTTTCACGTAATATTTTAGTGCTTTTGTCTTCAAAATCTTTGGTAGCGTACAAAATTTTCCAGTTCTTGGAATCTAAACTCGAAAGTTGTAAAGCCTGAAGCTTTGGTAAATCGACAGAAATCATTCGCTCGGCTCTTTTCCCTTCTTCGCTGTTCGGGTAGTTAAGGGCCACGAAGTTTAGTGCTTTCCGATATTCTTCTAAACCGGATAATTTCCCGATTAAATTGGCTTTCAACAATTCTAATTTCGGTACAATTTCATCACCGGTAAAACGATCGATTGCTTCGTTAATTTCGGCTAATACAGTTTTGTACTCATGATTCAGATACCTTTCATACAGGTTTTCATAAACTGATTTTGGCGAACCGCCTTCTTCCGCCAATTGACTACTCGAGTTGGCTAAAATTTGCGCATATCTGGATTCTGGGTAAAGCGATATGATGCGAGATTTCATGGCTTCTGCCTTCGTTTTATCAATCAACTCATACACCTTGTACAAATGATACATGGACGGCAAAACCAAACGTTCTTCAGGATTATTTTTTAGCAATTGCTCTAGCTTATCGGCAGACAATTGGTATTCCTTGAATTTTTCTTTGTAGATGATTCCCAATTGGTAATAAGCAAAGTTTCGCTCTTTGCTCAAACTGTCAATCAAAACGGCATCAGTTGGCACTTGTTTGATATAAAAATCGGGGGTAAAGCGTTCGTCTGTTTTGGCAATGTCTTTGGTTTCTTCAGCTAACTCTTCCTCTTTACTTTCGTTTTCTTTACCTTTCAAACTTCCGGTTGCAGCCGAGTTTCTCCAATTGTCCTGCAAGGTAACTTTTCCCCATTTTTTCTGGAATTCCTTTTGGCCAAAAGCTACTGTTGTCGGATTGTAAAAATAAAAGGAACTTTGATTGCCTTTATTTGACTTAGGAGATTCAGCACCGCCGGATTTACCATTGTCCTCTGTAACATTTCCGGAATTCCGTTCTTGATTTTCTTTGATTTGCGCTTCTTTTTCAGCCAACTTCATCGCGGCAGCTTCTTCTTTCTTGATTTTCTCAATGTACTTCTCAAAGTAAGCAACTCTTTCTTCGTTAGACATTTTATACAAAGAAATAATACTGTCATTAGTTTGAGCAATGCCTTCGTATTTGATGACATCGTCTAAGTTTTCTCGCTTCTTTTTGATAAGATTGAATTCGCGCGTTCTGGGTTTTAAATTAACCAAAGTGCTGTCGAAATACTTTCCTGCCGTGGCATATTTAGCAGAATCAAAGTAAATATCTGCCAAATTTCTGTAGTTAGAAGCGGCCAAATACGTGTCTGTTCCCTTTTTCTTGAGCGAGATATTGTAATGCTTTTTGGCCTGTGGAATATTTTGGTTTTTGTCGTAAAACAACGCTACTTGGTGATGCAATACATCCAAATACGGTCGGTTTTCACGATCTTCAATTAAATCGTTGAATTTTTTCAGAAAAGCAATCGTATCGCCTTTAATGTAATCAAACTGTCCGGCTTGTTTGGCATGCGCCTGAATCACATATTGACGCGCCGCTTTACGATTCATATCAATCACTTCTTGGTATTTGGCAAAAGCACTGTCTTTGTAGCCTAAGCTTTCATACAATTGTCCCAGAATAAAACGGTAGCGGGCTTTTTCTTCGTTGGATTTCGTGAATTCGGTAGCCAACTTAATTTTGGCTATAGCGCTGTCTTTTTGCTCCAAGTTCAGAAAGGCTTGCGCCAATGCAGCATTTGCATCAGCAAAAATTTGGTCTTTGAATTTGATTTCTTTGAGTAATTTGGTCAGGTTGTTAACGGCTATCGCATCGTTCTCCAAACGCATATTGGTTTTTTCACGCCAAATCTTTACCTCGTAAATTTTATCGCTCTTTGGATATTTGTACAACACATAGTTGAAGGCTTCCAAAGCCGGAACGAAACGTTGTTCGTAATATCTCGATTTACCTAACAACAAATGCGCTTCATCCATTTGAGGGTTTTTTTCCGACCCTTGGATGTACATCGAATGTTTTTGGATGGCTTTAGTGGCTTTTTCCTCAGCTCTCTGAAAATTGGCGTTTCGGTTATCGCCGGGTAACATTTTATCTTCGGTGATTTGCATTCTTTCGATAGGAAGCAGCTCCCAGAAGTTGTCTTTATTTTGCAGCTTTACATCTTCAATCCCTTTATCCAAAGCCAATTGACCGTTGTATAAAATGTTATACTCGGTACTTAAAGCGTGAGAGTTACGGGAAAGGAATGTGTTTTTTTTGGTAGAACAAGCTATCAAAAAAAGAAACAATCCTGTATAGAGAAGATATTTAAGCGTATTGGTTTTCAAGGCGAAACGTATTTTTAGTATAACGTCAAATTGTTATAAATTGTATAACTAACTGGTAAAAATACGTTTCTTTTTGATATGGCAAAAAAATTACACCGCAAAAAACGCTTCCAATTCTTTCAAGGTTTCCGGCGAGGTTTGAATGTCTTTCACCACTTCGCCTAAATGCAAGGCTACAATTCGGTTACAAACCTCAACCGTGTGCGCCAAATCGTGACTCGAAACCAAAATAGTTCGGTTAGGATCATCGGCTAATTCTTTGATGATTTTTTTCAAGCGATTAACGGTCGTCGGATCTAAATTGGCAAAAGGCTCGTCCAAAATAACTACTTCAGGATCACCTATTAAAGCTGCAATAATCCCGACTTTTTTCATGTTTCCTTTCGATAAATCTCGAAGGTATTTTTTGCTGTTAAGGATTTCGCCATTGAAAAACTCTTCGTGTTTGGCCAACAAGGCATCCACATCGGCTTTGTTTTGACCGCGTAAATCTCCGATGAAATAAAAATATTCTTCAGCTGTTAAGTAACCTATTAAAAAACTTTCATCTATAAACGCGGCAGTAAAAGGTTTCCAGGCTTCGCTGGTATTGACTTGAATCCCATTGGTCACAATTTTTCCGGTACTGGGTTGGATTAAGTCGAGTAACAAACTGAAAAATGTAGTTTTTCCGGCTCCGTTGTTGCCCACTAATCCGAAGCTTTGTCCTTTGGGAATTTCCAAATGTTCAATGTTTAACACGCGAACACCGTTGGTATATTTTTTTGAAAGGTTAGTAACTTGTATCATGTTTCTTGTAATTTAGTAGTTATGGATTAGTTTTTTTGTTTGTAGGCCGCAATGGTGGCGTACTTCTCAGATTTATAAATCTTTTCAATTTTGTCGAAAACATAGTTGCGGAAGGCAAAGCCTAAAATACCGGCTGCAGCCACAAAAACCAAACCTGCGTTAGGCGAAATCAAATAGTACCCAACAGTATACAATCCCATCGGTACCAACATTTTAGGCAAAGAAATCAACATGGTTTTCACGTTGAACGCTTGCTTGTCGCCGAAAGCTTGTTTGGAAGTGGTTAAGTCGATTGGTGTTTTGACAAAGGCGCCGCCCAACATCACCAAATGCGAATTCACTCCGATGTTAAAAATGGCACCGGCCACAATAATCAAATAAGTGTGCAATCCGAAATACAAATAGAAAGAGGCAATCAAGGTTGAAATTACCGTACCGATTACCATGAGCCACCATTTAGAACTGATGTATTCACGGTACTGAATATTTTGACTCATCATGAGTTGGTAATACGCACTGTCCCAACTCGGCACAAACTGCCCGAAAGTGAATAAAAATCCACCCGAAACAAAAATTCCGGCAAAAACCTTCATCCATGGATTGTCATACGCTTCTATCGATTGGGTAAAAAACAATAACCCATAAAAAATAAAGATGAAGCTCATAATCAAAGTCGTTCTCGAACGTTTGTTGCGTTTGAGTAATCGAATATCGTTTTTGAGGAAAGTCCCCAAAGTGCCGAACTGATCCAACCAGGTGAAATTTTCGGTTTTAGCTACTTCGCTTTTTTTGGCCAAACCATCGTCAAGATTCAGGCGATTCTTAAAAAAATTATAAGCGCTGTAATAAACAAGGGCAACCAAAAATACCGGAATCAAAAACCAATAATTAGTGTCATACATGTTTTGAAAGAACGGTTGACTGTAAACCGTAATATCAAAAACATGGTAATATTGAGAAGAAGCCAAAGCGGCTAAAAGTAACAATACAATGTAAAAAACGGTATTTTTACTGTTGACTAAAATATTCAAGAAATTATTAGTGTAAATCAACGCCATCAAGGCCAAATGCCATAGTATGACTTGGTATCCATAGCCTTTATACAACAAGACTGCAGTGAACGGTACAAAGAAAAAAGCGTGTAAAATATTGAAAAACGAAATGGTTGTCTTACCCAAGGAATAATGCACAATCGTGCTTCGTTTAATAGGCAGAATCAAGAGCGGTTTGATATTGGTTACCGGCATTTTTTGTAAAAAATAACGAATCACCAAATCGAACAATACATAGTAAATCATGAATTTGTTGATGGCGGCCAGTGGTTCCATTCCTTCGTCTTCCAGAATAAAGAAGACGGCGGTACCCAAAATAGCAAAACAGGCAATAAAATACAACGCTCCCAATCCCATGATAATTTTCAGCGCGAGATTGGTCCCAAAAGAAGCCGAACGGACAAAAGATTTCCATTCGAGCCTGATAAAATGTTTGAACATGTTATTTGGTTTAAGGTTTGTGAGTTAGTTTCTAAAGATAGAAAAAAGTTACAAATTAGTTGACTAATTCGTACTCAGGATAAGTCTCTTTCAAAAAAGTTTCGGCCCTTGTCGGAATTAAGACCAGCACAATATATTCAGCTAAAGCCATAATAATCAACAGAAAGCTAACCAATAGCAAAGCCCAATCATTGTAATTGTCTCCTTTAATGTGAAGAGCGATTTGAATCGGCAAATTCATCAATCCCGTGAAGGAACCATAACCAAAAATGATTTCTTTGAGCAACCATTTCTTCCCGGTTTTACGGTGATTCTTTTTATTCTTTCTGGACAACCAAAAAATCCCGACAAAAAAGGAAACGACCAAAACCACAAAAGTCATTTGAACAATAAAAACATCTTGTTGGAACAGCTTTAAAGCGTAAAAAATGATGCCTACTGCTGCTAACGTTCCTATAATTTTAGGCAAGCGGAAAAAAGTTTTGAGTTCCTTCCAAACCAATTGATTGTACTTTTTTTGCAGGGTTGCTTGGCGTTTTTCCACCACGTCCATAAACCCGAAAACACCGAATTTTTTGAATTCGATTCGCAGTGCTTCCTCAAAAGATAGTTTCGGGTTTTGCTCCCATTGTGCTTCTATAGCATTAGCCAAATGGTCGACCAACTCGGTTTGCAAATCGTAGTATTCTACATAATGCTGGCGCGTAAAAGCATAAAGCTTTTCGATTTGTTCGGCGGTGAGTTTCATGATTTCAGATAACTGATTTGTTGTCGATTAAATTTTATGAGTTCTTGTATAAAATAAGAAACATATCCAAAAAACAGGAAGCTAAAAATAGTGAGTGTTATTACTGATGGAGGCGCTTTTTCAAAAACGGGGAAGAAAAAAAGTTGCCCGAAGTAGATTAAAACTAATAGCTGAGACACTTTTTCAACTTTATAAAATTGCTTTCTAAGTTGATACTTCATATAAACCTGCTGAAAAATTGCAGCCGTAAATACCAACGCGAAAAACAAATTATTAATGGTAAAGTCTTCAGAAAAATATTGATTAACATCGAGGTTTTTAAAAACAACGTAGAACAGAACTCCGAAAATCAACATAAGGGGCTTTCCTAGAAAAAGAAGAAACTGAACTATAGTTGATAACGAAAAACTCCAGCGATGTTTATTACTTTTCAGAATATCTTTTTTATTAACCAGCATATACTGTTTGAAGGCGTTATAAAAATCAAGCTGTTCCGAAACCATTTTATCTTCTACTCCAGACGCAATATGATCTACCATTTCCTGCCGAATGTCAACATAAATAACATTGTTACTTAGAAGATAAGTGTCAATAAACAAGATTTCGTCCTTACTTAGTTTCATATTGTATCTAATTTAGGTTGTACTAAAGCTTGCATGTTTCTGATAAAATCATCCAACTCTGCCAATCGGTTCACGGTTTCGGCAGTACCTTTTTCGGTGAGTTTGTAGTATTTGCGTAGGCGATTGTCAACATTTTCAATTTCTACTTCGAGTACGCCGTCGGCTTCCAGTTTGTGTAAAGCCGGATACAGTGCGCCTTCGGTGATTTTCAATTCACCTTGCGTAATCTCTTTTACTTTTTGGGTGATTTCATACCCGTACATTCTGCCGTTTTCTTCCAAAAGCTTCATAACTATGGTAGTCAGACTGCCTTTGTACAATTGTGAATTTTTCATTGAACTGAATTTACACTAACAAATATACCTAAGTTTTTTATATACATAAAAATCTTAGGTATAAATTATTTTTTTCTCAAAAGTGATTCGTTCGCTACCTTTGTAAAAAATAAAAACTCATGTCCACTTTCTATAAACTACACATTAAAGAGGTAAAACGCGAAACGCCAAGCGCTATTTCCGTTGCTTTTACCATTCCGGCCGAATTACAATCGGCTTACCAATTTACCGCCGGGCAATACGTGAACTTAAAATTAACCCTTGACGGTCAGGAAGTTCGACGGGCTTATTCTGTATGTTCTTCGCCGAACAGCGGTGAATTGCGCATTGCTATAAAATCGGTTAAAAACGGACACTTTTCAAAGTTTGCCAACGAGCATTTGAAAGTAGGCGATCTTTTGGAAGTCGGTCAACCCGAAGGAAGATTTACTTTTGAACCTTCTTTCACCAATCAAAAAAACTATGCGGCTTTTGCGGCCGGTAGCGGGATTACACCGGTAATGTCTATATTGAAATCGGTTTTGGAAGGCGAACCCAACAGTTCATTTGTATTGGTTTACGGGAATAAAACACCGGAGGAAACCATCTTTCACGATGAATTACACGACTTACAACTGAAATATGTCGGTCGCTTTTTTGTTCATTTTGTGTACAGTCAGACTAAAGTAGACAACGAACTTTTTGGTCGTATTGACAAATCAACCGTTAACTTCGTACTGCACAACAAACACAAAGAAAAAACGTTCGATAAGTTTTATTTATGCGGTCCGGAAGAAATGATTAACTTGGTTTCTGGGGTTTTGAAAGAACACAATGTGGCCGAGAAAAACATCAAATTTGAATTGTTTTCTACGTCATCCGCAGCAGACAATTCGGCTGTTACTTCTCAAGAAGGTCACACTAAAATCACGGTTTTGGTAGATGATGAAGAAACCACTTTCGAGATGTCGCAAAAGCAAACCCTATTGGAAGCCGCTTTGAAACAGGGCATTGATGCGCCTTACTCTTGTCAGGGCGGTATTTGCAGTTCTTGTTTGGCAAGAATTACTAATGGTGCTGCTGTGATGAAAAAGAATTCGATTTTAACCGATAGTGAAGTGGCCGAAGGATTGATTTTAACTTGTCAAGCGCATCCGACTACTACTGAAATTTACGTGGATTTTGACGACGTGTAGTCTTTAAAACTCAAACAACAATCACTTTTAAATTCCAATTTTGTTTAGGCAAGATTGGAATTTATTTTTGCCACCACATCATCCACAGAAATGGTTCGCATAACGTCTTCATAGCCCTGAACTGTTTTATTTCCGTAGACTGAAGTTGGCAAAAGCGGATATTTAGTCCTGTCGGCAGTCAAACAATTTTCGTATGGCTGATTGAACGGTTTGAATCCGGCATACGGATGTGTGGCGCCCCAAAGTGTAACGACTTTAACACCCAACATAGCGGCAATATGCGCATTACCGGAATCCATAGACAGCATTACATCGAGATTGGAAATTAACTGCAACTCTTGTAAAAATTTTACTTTTCCGGCCACCACTATTACATTGTTTTTGTCAGCGGCTAAGGTATGCAGCAGTTCGGTTTCTTTCTTGCCACCGCCGAATAGTAAAATCTTGTGAGTGGTGTTATTGGCTAGTTCATCAATCACTTTTTGCATTAAATCGAGCGGATAAACCTTGCTCTCGTATTGGGCAAAAGGGGCGATTCCAATCCAATGAAGATTATTTTTCTCTCCGAAAATTTTCAAGATTTCATCCGGAAGTTTGGCTTTATCCGGAAAAACAGGATTCATCAAGTCGATGTAGAAACCTAAATTTTTGAATGTTTCTACATGGCGTTCCACCATCGATTTTACGGGTTCAAAGATTTTATTTTCAGCACGGGTTAAGGCTTTTTTTTCAGCTCTGCCCTTGTCGGTATACGCTACTTTTTTGCCGCCTAACGCAAATAGATTTCTAAGTACTATAGAGCGCAATACGTTGTGTAAATCGGCTATGGCATCAATATTTAGCTTCTTTAAATCAGCATATAATTTAAACAAACCCATAGTACCTTTGTGTCTGCCGTTAAGATCGACTGCAAAGAAACTTACATTCGGAATTTCATCGAAGAAAGGCTGGAAAAACGGACGGGAAACCACCGTGATTTTAACGCCTTGATGTTGCCGAACAAAAGCACGGAGAACAGGAACAGTCATCGCAACATCACCCATGGCAGACAATCGGATGACGGCTATATGTTGGATTTTGTCTGACAATTAAATGAGATTAACTTATCATTTCGACGAAAGAGAAATCACATAATCGATATAGCGTGATGAAATTCGTCCTACGTCGAAATGACAATAAGGGTTATTTTTTATTTTGGTATAACACCGGATTCAATTCTTCGTCGTTGTACATTTTCATTTGTTTGTATACTTTCATGTATTTGTTGCCGTTTTCAATATCGGTCAACAAGTCATTGATAGACACAAACATGTCATTTTTCTGATCCAGCAATACGTTTAACTTTTCCTGACACTTGGCTCTGTGTTCTTCACTGGCTTCAGCGCGGTTAGCTTCTTCGCTCATGTGGTAAATTTTTAAAGCTAAAATCGACAAACGGTCTATAGCCCAAGCCGGACTTTCCGTATTGATTTTGGCTCCAGGTTTTACTGATACATCTTTGTATTTCTGTAAAAAGTAACTGTCGATATATTCAACCATATCAGTACGAACTTGGTTGGAGGCATCGATTTTTCTTTTTAAATCCAAAGCCGCAATCGGGTCAATATTGGGATCGCGAATGATGTCTTCATAATGCCATTGAACGGTATCTACCCAATTTTTTGCATACAATAAATACTCTATACTTCCTTTGGCGTAAGGGTTTAAAGTAGGTTGGTAAACATCATCGATGATGTGATAATCTTTGATACTCTGTTCGAAAATTGGGAAAGCAAATTGTGAAAACATAATTCAGATTCTATTTTATTTCATAGTAATTGACCAAAAGGTCACAGGTACAAAGATAGTTTTTTATACTTTTACCTCAACAAAATTTAAGTCGTCCATGCATATTCATTACATTTCTGAGCAAAATAGTATCCTCAATCATTTCTTGGCCCAAATTCGAGATGTTGCGATTCAAAAAGACAGTATGCGATTTCGAAAAAATATAGAACGTATCGGAGAAATCATGGCTTATGAATTGAGTAAAACACTTGAATACAAAAACATTGATGTTCAAACGCCGCTAGGCATCAAACACACCACTACCATCGCCGATCATGTGGTTTTGTGTTCTATCCTTCGAGCCGGACTGGCTTTACATACCGGATTTATGAACATTTTTGACAATGCGGAAAACGGATTTGTTTCGGCTTATCGCCATCATTATGACAACGATGATAAGTTTGAAATTTTAGTAGAATACCAAGCGGCGCCATCTTTTGAAGATAAAAACCTTATCTTAATTGATCCGATGCTGGCCACCGGACAATCCATCGTGGCCGTTTTACACAAATTGCATTTGGAACAAAAACCTAAAGAAATTCACATTGCAGTAGTTATTGCAGCTCCGGAGGGAATTGCCTACTTGGAAGAAAATCTACCTGAAAATTGTCACTTGTGGGTCGCAGCTTTGGATGATCGACTGAATGAGAAAAACTACATTATTCCCGGATTGGGCGATGCCGGAGATTTGGCCTATGGCAGCAAACTATAATTGGGCAAAAAAGGCAATAAAACTCCCGACGATTAATAACAACAGTACGATTTCCTGATACATCTTGTTTTGGGAGTATTCGATATTGTTAGTAGTCATTACCGCCAGAGGGAAAAAAGTAAACAACAACATCGCATTGTTTTTTTCAGGCGAAAACAAAAAAACCACACTGCCAATTAAAAATCCGAAAACCATTTTCTTGTATGAAGCTTGTAAAATCAACGGTCTGTTGGTTAACGTAAAAATCATAGATAGCAGGAAATACAAAGAAACAACTACATAAAAAGACAAGGCTGCATTTTGGTAATTATGGGTAAAATAATCCAACTCGAAATTCATTTGGGCTTGTTTTACTATATGATTCAACCACGACTGGTCTATCAATAAAGCCAAAAATAAAAACACTACTGCTGTAGCTACCAAGGCTACAAATGGTAGGAGCCAGTTTCTATAGTCACGTGAAACATGGAAAACAATAGAAATATAGACCAATAGCACAAAAAGAATACACCAAAAATGGAATAATGAAGCGATAAAAATCCAAATAGAAGCGTCAAATATTTTCTCTTTTGGTGCTTTTAAAGTTTGAAGTGAAATTAATCTTCGCATGGCCAACAGCAAAAAGAAATTGGCAAATAACAGATTGGTATGACTAAAAACGGAAGGAAAAAGCAGCAAAAACAACAAGAAAAACAATATGGTATAACTGCTGTCTTTGGTGAGACCATTTTTCTTGACTATAAAGTTAACCAAGAAGAAGCACACCAATAAAATAATGATTAACAACGCATTAGAAGAACTTCCAGCGGCATTGACAGACTGGCTCAACAAGCTGTTTTGGTAGATAAAGAAAGTCGCGGTAAGCAAAAGAAACACCAAGACATAATTAACGATGCTCGATTTTTTAAAAATGCTTGTAATCATGAGGATATTTTATACATTTGTGGTGTAAATATAACATTTTATACAATGAAAGCATTTTTCGAAGCTATTCAGACTTTATTTGTAGACTTTCTATTCAAACCTTTCGATTGGTTACGCGATTTAGAATTGAGCAATTGGTGGTTAGCGAATATTATCAGTTGGGTTTTAATCATTGTTTGTTGCAAGTACATCGTGTACTGGTGCAAAGAGTTGAAAAAACACCAAGAAAACAACGAAGAAAACCAAGATACAACGGCTCACTCTTTCTTAAGCTAAGTCAAAGCCGATATCTTTCCTGAAATACATCTTATCAAAATGTAACTTGTTTATGTTTTGGTAAGATTTTTTTATGGCTTCTTGGTAAGTATCTCCGAAAGAAGTCACCGCTAAAACCCTTCCGCCATTGGTTACCACCTGACCATTTTCTAACTTAGTTCCGGCGTGAAACACTATCGAATCCGAAATACTTTCAATACCCGAAATAGTAAATCCTTTATCGTACTCTTCGGGATAACCGCCCGAAACTACCATAATCGTAGTAGCGCTACGCGAATCAATGATCAAGTTAACTTCATCCAGTTTTTGTTCGGCAACCGCCTGAAATAAAGTCACCAAATCCGATTGGATTCTCGGCATCACCACTTCGGTTTCCGGATCGCCCATTCTTACATTGTACTCAATTACCATGGGTTCTCCTTTGACAATAATCAAACCGATAAACACAAATCCTTTGTACTCGATACCGTCTTTTTGTAAACCGGCAACGGTAGGTTTCACAATGCGAGTTTCGATTTTTTCCATCAACACTTCATCCGCAAACGGCACCGGTGAAACAGCACCCATTCCTCCGGTATTCAATCCGGTATCGCCTTCTCCTATTCGCTTATAATCTTTGGCCGTTGGCAATAGTTTGTAATTCTTACCGTCGGTTAACACGAAACAACTCAACTCAATACCATCTAAAAATTCTTCGATAACTACTTTGGAACTCGCAGCGCCAAACTTGGCATTGACCAACATATTGCGCAATTCGGTTTGAGCTTCTTGTAAATCATTCAAAATTAAAACACCTTTACCGGCAGCTAATCCGTCGGCTTTTAATACATAAGGCGGTTGTAAAGTGGTTAAAAATTGACAGCCTTGCTCTACGGTTTCGGCGGTAAAGCTGGCATATGCAGCTGTCGGGATTTTGTGTTTGACCAAAAACTCTTTGGCAAATTCTTTACTGCCCTCAAGTTGCGCCCCTAATTTGGAAGGACCAATTACCGGAACGTGGCTGATTTGAGGATCATTTTTAAAAAAGTCATAAACCCCTTGTACCAAAGGATCTTCCGGCCCTACTACTACCATATTTATGTTTTCGCTCAGCACTAATACTTTAAGTGCTTCAAAATCTGTTGGACTTACCACAACATTAGTTGCAATGGCAGCAGTACCGGCATTTCCGGGTGCTACAAAAAGTTTTTGACAAGACGGACTTTGTAATAATTTATAGGCTAATGCATGTTCCCTTCCTCCGGAACCCAGTAGTAAAATAGTCATAATGTGTTGTTTGTAGTTGTTCCGCAAAAGTAGTTTGTTTTGATTGGAGTTTAAAGATAATCTTTTAAAAAAAATTGTGGTTTGAAGTAATTAGGGTTTGGTTTTCTTATTTTTGAAAAAAATAGATTTGATTGTTTTCTAAAATCATTCCGAAGAGTTAAAATGGACGTTTACAATACAATTTTAAAAAGGATTATTCTCCCGATAAGTGAGTTCATTTTTGGCATTCCTTTGACAAAAGAATTGAAAAAACTGGATGATTTTACCCGATTGTCTGAAACAGAAATAGCCGCATTACAACAACAAAAACTTTCGTTATTATTGAAGCATGCTGTTGGTCGTTCCGAGTATTATAAAAAGCTGAACATCAACATTGATAATAATAACCCTATCGAAAGCTTAAAAAAGTTTCCAATCTTAACAAAGCCTGTTTTAAAAAAAAATACAGAATCTATTTTAACGGAACCTAAAAAAAATCTTTTAAAAAACGGAAGCAGCGGTTCGACAGGAGAGCAAACCATTATTTATTGGAATAAAAAAGAGCAAACCATTAATAGAGCAACCCAATTATTGTGGTGGAAATGGGCAAATTATGAGCTTGGTGATAAATTGATTCAAACCGGAATTAACCCGAAAAGACTTGGATTGAAGAAATATAAAGATTTCTTTTTCAGAACAAAATATGTTCAAGCTTTCTCTCACAATGAAGTTGATGTTAAGAATGTACTGAAGGGACTAAAGGATGATAAAGATTATGTTTTGGCCGGATATGCCTCTTCCCTTTATGTGATGGCAAAAATTGCTCAAGAAAACAATATAAAAGTTAAATTTAAATCAGCTATTTCTTGGGGCGATAAACTTTTTGATTACTATAAAAAAACCATTCTAGACACTTTTGGGTGCAAAACGTATGAAACATATGGTTCGGGGGAAGGCTTTATGATTGGCGCTCAGAAAGATTTAGATTGTATGTATCTGATGGCCACTAATGTTTTTGTAGAAATAGTAGACGAAAACGGAAATGAAGTTGAAGACGGAGAAATCGGGAATGTAATTGTAACAAACCTGAATGGTTACGCAATGCCTTTAATTCGCTATAAAATAGGAGACCTTGGTATAAAAATGGCTCGGAATAATTATCCAACCCATAGAGAATTGCAATTGCCTATAATCCAAAAAATTATCGGTCGAGATACTGATATTGTAAAAACACCTTCCGGAAATTTTTTAGTAGTACATTCTTTTACCGGTATTTTTGAACATATTCCGGAAATTAAACAGTTTTGTGTCATTCAAAAGGAGTTATCAGGAATTGAAATTCAGTATATTACAGACAAAGGTTTCAATAATGATATTCTGGAAAGCATCAAAGTTCAAATACTGAAAAGTTTGAATGAACCATTTGAAATAAAATTTGAAGAGGTAAAAGAAATTAGGCCAACAAAGTCCGGAAAACCTCAATTAATTGTTTCACATTTGACAAACAAATTATGAAAATAACAATCGTTGCAGGTGCAAGGCCAAATTTTATCAAAATTGCTCCCATCATTAAAGCCATTGAGAAAAAGCAAAGTGAAGGTGTGGAAATCACGTATCGTTTGGTGCATACCGGTCAACATTACGATAAAAACCTAAGTGATACTTTTTTTGAAGAGCTCAACATTCCGCACCCGAATGCCAATTTAGAAGTAAAAAGCGGCACTCAAGCTGAGCAAACCGGGGCTATTATGGTTGCTTTTGAAAAAGAATTGCAGCAACATCCCTGTGATTTAGTATTGGTTGTTGGCGATGTCAATTCGACTATGGCTTGTGCTATTGTGGCCAAAAAAAGCAACATCAAGGTTACTCACGTGGAAGCCGGAATTCGTTCGGGCGACATGACGATGCCGGAAGAAATTAACCGCATTGTAACCGACAGCATCACCGATTACTTTTTCACTACCTCAACCACAGCTTCAGAAAACTTATTGAAATACGGTGCTAATCCTAATGATATTCATTTTGTAGGCAATGTGATGATTGACACTTTAGCCCAAAACTTAAACCGCTTTTCCGCTCCTGTATTTTGGGAAGAATTCAAATTAGAGAAGGGCAATTATATTGTTTTAACGTTGCATCGCCCGGCCAATGTAGATGAAGCGCAGTCTTTACTGAGCTTATTGCAAGGCATAGATGCTTTGGCCGGTGAGAAGAAAATAATTTTCCCGGTACATCCGCGCACCAAAGCTATTTTAGGCGATAGGTCGCTCGAACTGAAGAACACCCTAATGGTGGAACCACAAGGCTATTTGAATTTTATGTTTTTGGTGAAAAACAGCTTTGCCGTGATAACTGATTCCGGAGGTATTTCGGAGGAAACTACAGTTTTAGGCATTCCGTGTTTCACCATGCGCAACAATACTGAAAGACCTGAAACCCAAACCATCGGGACCAATACGTTGGTTGGCACTTCCATAGAAAACTTAGAAAAACTGTTCAGTGCCTTTTTAAAAAATGGCCCGAAACCGGCTGGAATACCGGAACTCTGGGACGGAAAAGCATCGGAACGCATTGTTGAAATCCTGTTGCAAAAGTAATGGAGGAAATTCTAATTATATCCAATTATTATCCACCCGAAAAAGGGGCTGCCGCGAATAGAATCGAACAATTGGCGCTGAAATTACAGCAAAACAATTACAAAGTTTCCGTTGTTTGTCCGCTAGGAAATTATCCGAAAGGCGAACTTTTTCCGGAATACCAAGGCAAATTTTCGGTAACGGAACATCGGGATAATGTCACGGTGAAAAGGCTTTGGATTTATCCGAGTGTGAGTAAAAATCTTTTGGTTCGCATACTTTCTGTATTATCTTTTTCATTGTGTTTATTTGGCTATTTATTATTTCGTAAAACGCCGAAAAAAGTGATAGTCCAATCGCCTCCTTTGTTACTATCGTTTCTGTCGGTGTTCGTTTTATCGTTTAAAAACAAAAAAATCATTCTCAATATATCCGACTTATGGCCTTTGGCTGCCATAGAACTCCAAGCGGTAAAAGCCGGTTCTTTTTCGCATAAAGTTTCTTTGTTTATGGAACGTTTCATTTACAAAAAAGCAACGGTTATTATTGGGCAATCGGAGGAAATCCTAACGCATGTTAAAACGCTCTTCCCCGAAAAAAAAGCCTTTCTGTACCGCAACTTTCCGGATCATAAAGCCAATTCGTTAGCATTGAAAACGGTGGAAAATGAACCGATAAAATTATTTTTTGCCGGACTTTTAGGTATTGCCCAGGGCGTTTTTGAACTCTGTCAGCAAATCGATTTAAACGATTTGAATATCGAATTGCATTTGTTTGGCGACGGAGCCGAAAAAACCGCTATAGAATCGCTTATTGCTGAGGGGAAAAACCCTAAAATAATATACCACGGTATGCTGGATCGGAAAGCATTGCACGAAACATTGACAAGCTATGACATTGCTTTAGTACCTTTGAAAACCCGAATTTACGGTTCCGTTCCTTCTAAGATTTTTGAATATACCTCTTTGGGATTTCCGGTGTTGTATTTTGGCGGCGGAGAAGGCGAAGCCATAGTGGCACAAAACCAATTGGGTTGGGTAGCTTCAGTGGGTAATTTTGAAGAATTGAATCGACAATTAGCTGCGATTTCCCAGCTCAGTAAATCGGATTTGGCAGCCCTAAAACAAAAGGTTTTCGAGAGATCGATTAACACTTTTGACTTGGATGCTCAAATAAAAAATTTGATTGACAAAGAGGTGTTCTAGTAAGCCTTGTCTTCTCCTTTAAAGATATTGATGACTGTTTGCAGAATGATTTTTAAGTCCATTATCATCGACCAATTTTCGATGTAAAACACATCCAATTTGATTCGGTTAATCATGTCTTCTTCGGTTTCAATTTCGCCACGGAAACCTTTTACCTGAGCCAATCCGGTAATCCCTGGTTTAACATAATGGCGTACCATGTATTTTTTGATTTTACTGGCATAAGCTTTGTTTTGCGACCAAAGATGCGGTCTCGGACCAACCACCGACATATCGCCTAAAAGCACATTGAAAAACTGTGGCAATTCATCAACACTCGTTTTACGCATGAACTTTCCTATTCGCGTAACGCGTGGATCATTTTTAGACGCTTCTTTTTCGGTATGTCCGTTCACCTGCATAGAGCGAAACTTGTAACAAAAAAATTCTTGCTCGTCCAAGCCCGGTCGTCCTTGTTTAAAAAATACCGGTCCTTTGGATTCGAGTTTGATTAAAACTGCCAGTATAGGAATCAACCAAGACAAAAGAAATACAATGACAAAGAGAGAAAAAACGATGTCAAATGCTCTTTTAATCCCTTTGATATAAGGATTATGGAGTTGGGTTTTTTGAAGTGATAAAACCGGAAACAATTCATAATAATCAATTTTCAGGTTTTTAGAAAATATTTCTTTGGTGTCGGGTATGAATTTGATTGCCTTTTTATTCTCATCGGCAAACTCCACCAAGTCTTTTAATTTCTCGTTGGAGATTTCATTCAAAGAACAATAAATTTCATCTATTTTATTGTCGATGACGAATTTCTTGATTTCTTCTACTTTTCCTTTAATTTCAGGATTTTGCTTTTTATCTGAAAAATAGCCGTAAAATCGGTAGCCGTAATCTTTTCTGTTTTCAAAAACTTCTTTTAATCGAATAGCTTCTGTCGTATAGCCTATGATAACTGCATTTCTGAAATTACTGCCGGTTACTATACGATATCTTTTTAAGTAAAAAAACAGGAAGTACTTGAATGCGACGATGATAACAAAACTAAAAATCACGAATATCGCTATGGCTCTACCACTGAAAATAGCTGTTTTGGCAAAAGGGAAAAACGCAATCACAACGAGTAAAAAAATGCTAAACTGTTTGACAAGTTTAGTGATGATTTCTACCGGTGTGGTAAATCGGAAGACCTCATAATAACGGACAATCAGCGCAATGAACAACCAAGTAACTGTTTGATACGTCAAGTAATACCACTGGTTTAGGTTTAACTCTCTGAAAAAGTATAAACTTAAAGTAGTAATCACCATCAAATCAAACAATACGCTGATGGGTCTGATGTACTTAGAATATCTTCCTGTTTGCTGTGCCGTCATTCGATACTAATGGATATATCCCTTAAAATCTTTATGCTCTTCTTTTAAAAGTTCTTCGTTTGAGAGCGATTTGAAATATTCGTAAGTCAGCTTCATTCCTTCTTCCCGCTTTACTTTGGCTTCCCAACCTAAAATTTCTTTGGCTTTGGTAGTATCGGGTTGGCGTTGTAATGGGTCGTTGATAGGCAGCGGATGGTAAACCACTTTTTGATTGGTGCCGGTTAATTTGATAATCTCATCGGCAAAATCTTTAATGCTGATTTCGTCCGGATTACCAATATTTACCGGATAAGGATAATCCGAGTGCAACAAACGGAAAATACCTTCCACCTGATCTGTAACATAGCAGAAGGAACGGGTTTGACTTCCGTCACCAAAAATGGTCAAATCTTCTCCACGCAATGCCTGACCGATAAAAGCCGGGATTACTCGACCATCGTTCAGTCGCATTCTCGGACCGTAAGTATTGAATATACGAACTATACGGGTTTCCAGTCCGTGGAAAGTATGATAGGCCATAGTTATAGATTCCTGGAAACGCTTGGCTTCATCATAAACACCTCTCGGACCGATTGTATTTACATTGCCGTAGTAATCTTCTGTTTGCGGATGAACCAATGGATCGCCATAAACTTCAGAAGTTGAAGCAATTAAAATTCTAGCCTTTTTTACTCTGGCCAAACCTAAAAGGTTATGGGTTCCTAACGAGCCTACTTTTAAGGTTTGAATAGGAATTTTTAAATAATCAATAGGACTTGCCGGGGAAGCAAAATGTAAAATATAATCTAATTTCCCGGGAACATGAACAAACTTAGTTACATCGTGGTGGTAAAACTCAAAGTTTTTGTCTTTAAAAAGATGTTCGATGTTTTTTAAATCTCCTGTGATTAAGTTATCCATTCCAATCACAAAGTATCCTTCGGCAATAAAACGGTCACACAGATGAGAGCCTAAAAAACCGGCGGCTCCGGTAATTAATATTCTTTTCATATCAGTTGGTCAGGTTTGGGTTTCTTGAGAGAAACTCCGGAATTAAAAAGACAATAGAATAAAGTGAAAAACACCACACCTCTTTGTCGCCACAAAAATGATTCGGTCAAAAATAAACTTATCATTAGAATTGCGAAAACAAAATGGACAAAATCTTTGGAATTGTATGCGTTTTTAACGTTAATCACCAACATTAATAACAATAAGATAAAACCGATAAAACCCAATTCGGCAAAATTTTGAACGTATTGATTGTGGAAGTTCTTACTTTGATAACCCTCAGTGCTGTCATTTCCCATAAATAAATTGTACCGTTGGGCTTTTTCTTGGATTTTAGGGTAAGATGCGTTGAGTCCGAATCCCGTCAAAAAAACCGCTTCTTCTCGAATTAATTCGGTAAATATTCGGAATTGGTACACTCGGAAAGCCGTTCCCGGAAAATAATCGTTAGGCGTAAATGTCGGATTGGTCCAAGCTTCTTTGATGCTGACATAATGCACACCTTGCGGTACGCCTTCGATTACATTAGCACTTAAACTCTTGTTAGTATTGGTTTGAAACTCTACCTGAAAACGATGTTTGATTCTTCCCATGGAAAAAATAAGCCCAACCAATAAACCAAAAACAAATAGGTTTCTCAATCGCAATTGGTGAGCGGATTTGGAGAAAAACAACAGGTAAATGGCACTCAATGCTACTACTACCAGTACAATGTTTTTAGAAGACAACAATAGAATGAATCCGAACAGAAAAGCGGCAAAAAAAGAATCCCACTTGGTTTTTGAGGTTTTGGTAAAGAAATAGAAAAAAGCAACTGCTACAAAAACAGAAACATGGATAGCGTTGAGTAGTTTTGGCACCAAACCGTAATCGTCTTGATTGGTACCATGGTAAAAAAACGCGCGAGTATCCTGGGTTAAAAAATAGCGTTTGGCAGCTCTGCACAAAAACACAAACGCCAACAAGAGGATTGAATAACTATAGGTTGAAATGATTTTATTTTTTTGATCAACTGTAAAGTTTTTCATCAATAAAAAACCTAAAGGAATGATGAGTAGCGATATTTCCTTTGGTAATGCTTTTAATGAGCTATCCTTATCAATAGACCAAATACAGGAAAGCGCCATTAGTACAAATAACAATATTGGGAGCAATATTGAAAACTGGAGTTTAAGATGGGATTTATTAAAACCGATAAAGGTAAAAATGAGAAAAACTCCCATAGCCACATTGTTTACAGCATACAGTAACGGTATGGTAACCAGCAATAAAAGGGTTGGAAAGAAAGAACTATTGTTTTGGTTTTCTTTTTTCAGATTTTGCCAAACAGTCTTCAAAGAGTTGTAGATATTCCCCATTTATTTTTTCCCAATTAAATTCGTTGACGATAGCGTCATAATTGTTTTGAACTAATTGCAAGTTATCATTTTTTTTGATAGTATGGAGAATATTTTTGACCTCCTGAGCGGTAGAAAAGTAGTAGCTGTTGTTGGCTAAAATGCCTTTGTTGAAATCGTTGTTGTGGGCAATCACCAAAGCTCTTGATGCCATAGCTTCTAAAAGTGACGGATTGGTTCCTCCAACCGAATGGCCATGAAAATACAAGTTTGAAAAATAACGCAAATTGTTAAGGTGTTCCAGATTGTAAATTCCGCCCAAAAACCTGATATTCGAGTGTGACTTGAATTTATTTTTAAGGTATTCCCCGTATTTCGTTTCATGTTTCCCAATGACCAATATGGGCGTTTTATCCTCGTTCATGGCCACGCCCTCCAAAACCATGTCTAAATTATTTTCAGGTTCAAAGCGCGCCATAATCATATTATATTGCTCTTTTGTCACCCCATAGTTTTTTAAGATTGATTCGTCGGGATTATCAAACGGATAAGCACCATAGGCTATGTACGTAGATGATTTTTGGTATTTGGTATCCAAAAAATTCTGAATTCCAATGGAATCAGACACCAAAAAATCACTGCTGTTAGCTGCCAGTCTTTCAGCAAATTTTAAAAACTGTTGTACCGGCTTGGAGTATTTGGTACGCTTCCACTCCAATCCATCCATATTGGTGATGATAATGGAGTTTTTGGGCAGGAGAAAATACCAAATTGAATTACTGGTATATCCCAACTGCAGTATAATGTCGAAATCTCTTTTACGAGAATCCATGATACAATTATAATCGTAGACAAACTGACCAAAAGTACCCAGCTTGTATTCGGGATCATATTGGTGAATGATGTTTACGCCGTGAAAAGATTTTTCCTGAAACGGATGATTGTGAGAATTATAGCAATACACTTCGTGTCCCTTTTGAACCAAATACACCGAAAAAAATTCAGCGAACTGTTCAAAACCGCCGTAATAATTGGGTACACCGCGGGTTCCTAGTATGGCTATTTTCATGCTGTTTTTACTACAGTTTAATGGGTATGTCATTTTTGCAAACGTAATAAATTGATTTGACTTGAACCCGAGATTCGTCTAAAAAGTTTAGCATTGTATTTTCAATTTTAATAAAACGCTTGTTGTGTAGTTTTGACGCTTGAAAATATAGATTTAATTGCTAGTTTTACGGTCTACTAAATTCCTTCTTTTTAATGAAAAAAGTCTTGTTTCTTTTTGGAACCCGTCCTGAAGCCATAAAAATGGCACCTCTTATTGCGGCGTTTTCTTGCGATGCTGATTTTGAAGTTAAGGTAGGTGTTACGGCACAACATCGCGAAATGTTGGATCAGGTTTTGTCTTTTTTTGAAATTAAGGTAGATTATGATTTAAATTTGATGAAACCCAATCAAACACTTCACGAATTGACTGCTGATTTGATTGCTAAAATTACTTCAGATATCTTATTAAAAGAACACTTTGATTTGGTTTTCGTTCAAGGCGATACCACTACCGTTTTAGCCGGTGCTTTAGCTTCTTTTTATCAAAAAATAAAAATTGTTCATATTGAAGCCGGTTTGAGAAGTGGTGATATGTTGTCCCCATTTCCTGAGGAAATGAACCGTGTTTTAACGTCACGCATTACTTCGTTTCATTTTTGCCCTACTGAAGCCGCTTCAGAAAATTTGACAAAAGAAAATATTAATGACAATGTCTTCGTGGTTGGGAATACTGTGATAGATGCTTTGCTAATGGGATTACAAAAAATAGATGCCGACAAAGAACAGGAGCTTCTTTCAAAATTTGATTTCATCGATTTTTCAAAAAAAATCATTTTGGTCACCTGCCATCGCAGAGAAAATTTTGGAAAACCTTTTGAAGAAATCTGCGAAGCTTTGTTGAACATTGCAACTTCATTTGAAAATCTGGCAGAAATTGTGTATCCGGTACATCTAAATCCGAACATAAAAGAAGTTGCTAAAAGCCAACTGATTGCCGACAATATCAAACTAATTTGGCCTTTAGATTATCCGGAACTAATTTGGATGATGAACAAAAGTAACATCATTATTACTGATTCCGGAGGCATACAAGAAGAAGCGCCAAGTTTAGGTAAACCTGTTTTAGTTTTAAGAGAAGTTACGGAAAGAATGGAAGGTGTTCATTCCGGAACAGCGGTGTTAGTAGGCTCGAATAAAGCTAAAATTATCTTAGAAACCCAAAAACTATTAGAAAATCCATCCTATTATTCACAAATTGCCACGGCTTCTAATCCTTATGGAGACGGAACCACCAGCCAAAAAATCAAAGAGATAATCAGCCGTTTTTAACAGCTCTTTTCTATTGAAAATAAAAAAAATTCAAGCTTTGTTTGGTTTTGAGCAGGTTGTTAAACCTTAAGGTGTTAACGATTCGAGAGACTATTAAAAATAGCTTCAAATTGGTCGATGTGTTTCTTTAGAGAAAATTCAGAATGCACACGTCCACACCCTTTTATTCCGAATGATTTTCTTTTATTTTCATCGCTTATCAAAACACTAAGTGCCTCTGCTAACTTTTCCGGGTTTCGAGGCTCAAATAACAACCCTGTTTCATTAGGCAATACAATCTCTGTCAAACCTCCGTGATTTGCTGCAATTACAGGCTTTTTGGAAAGCATTGCTTCAATGGCTACCATGCCGAAAGGTTCCGGCTCTGTTGACGGTACCACCGCTATATCAATAGAGTCCCAAAACTTCCAAATAGCTTCTTGAAAAGGAATGATAACCACTCTTTCCGTTAAAGCAAATTCGATTATTTTATTCTGCAATTCGATTTCAAAAATTTCTTGATTGGGCGGTGCAGAACCGATGAAAACCAATTTAATGTTAGGATACTTATGGGCAATTTTTTGAAAGGCTTCCAAAAGCAACTGTTGGCCTTTCCAACTGTTGATTCTTCCCACCAGGGCTATTACCAAGTCATCGGAACCAACTTTAAAATAATTTTTTCGGATTGAAGCAACTTCTTCCAAACTGGTATCCAGCTTTTGGGTAACATCCAAACCATTACAAATCGCATGCGATTTTTGGGCTAGTTTTTTGTTATTCTTAATCCAAAAATCCATAGTGGTTTTGGAATCATATACCGCTACATGATTGCAATCCAACGACAACAATTTCACAAATCCTTTATAGAATATGGCCGGTTGGGCAATGATTTCCTGAACATGCCAAAGGTGTTTGATGTGATGCTTTCGGGCAAAAATTAAACCTATCAATGAAGCTAGTGTATGAGAATATACAATGTCAAATCGGTGCTTTTTGTGTAATGCATTCAATATTTTTAATCCGTTTCGGTATTCTCTGAAGAAATTTAAAATCCCTTTAGGAGTGAACATCTTTCGGTAGAGTTTTAAAACCGGTGCAATGATGACTTCTATACCGTTTTTTTCAAACTCTCTTTTTAAAGGTCCGTCAAAAGGAAGAATTACGACCGACTTGTATTGCTTTTTATCCAAACCGGATATAAACATTAAAATGGTTTTATCGGAACCGTAAAGTTCGGCCGATTGGTGTATAAAGAGAATGCTTTTCATTGATGGTTTATTTTCGCCCTATAGGCAATTAAAAAGCCTATGAGTATTGATTTGGTTTCGGTTAAATTATAAAACCCTAAAAACACCCAATTGGATACAAAAAGGAAAACTCCGGTCCCTAAAAATAGTAAATTGATATTTCTGACTATGGGAAGGTCGGATTTGGATTTCCTAAAGAAATAAATAATAGTAAAAAGATAAATAAAAATACCCAGTAACCCCGATTTCAAAAAAACAATCATGAAGCCGTTGTGAAGAATTGAGATGTATCTGAGGTTCATATCACCCAACCAAACTTCTTGTTTCAAATCGATTTGAGAGCCTATTCCCTTACCGAAAATGGTTGGGATTGCACCTTCTCTGGTTACTTGACGTACCGTTAAAATATTCTCATAAGAACGATAGTTGTCATTAAAATCTTTATAATCTTCTCGGTTAATTTTCGTTTTAAAAGGCTCCATAGGCGCCACTTTGATTTTATAGAGAAATCCTTCAAATCCTTCAGCGCCTCTTCGTGGATTAGTGGAAACAACTATCAAATATCCTACTACTGAAGTAATAAGAATACTGCTGATAATGACCAAAGATTTTTTATTGATTACAAAATAACCCTTGACAGCCAGGTAGAGTATGATAAATTGTATAAAATTGGTTCGCGCCAAATACATAAACGCAGAAAAACCTACTAAAACCGTCAGTATTCTAAGTGTTTTTTTGGAATAATCAAGTTGAAAATCTTTGTGAAATAATAATATTATAAACGTATAAATTTCATAATCACTGAAATAGCCTGAATAAAATCTTAAGTCTGCGACTGTTCTGACACCTTCTATAAAAATGGCATTCAGAATAACTAAAATGTGACATCCCGCAATAAAAGCACCTGTTTTAACAATTAATCTAAAGGCATTTTGTAAATTTTTGCCACACAATTGGTAGCCTAAAAAGAATCCAATTATTGGTTTACACAGATATGTTATGTCTCTGATGACTAAGTATTTTTGATAGTCATAATTAAACGAAACTATTATCGCAATCAGTAAAATTAAAATATAAGGTATGACCAATTTAAATAGAGAAATGGAGTATTTTCTCTGAATGGTAATGATAAAGGCCAAACTCCATACCGATATGGTTGATTCAAAATTATCCAAATAAGGTACTACAATACACAGTATAAACAGGAATTGATAAAACCAATTATTGGGTATGGCTATTTTCATCAGGCTAAGGTTTTGATTACTTTAGCGGGTATTCCTCCTATAACAACATTGTCCGGATAACTTCCGTTTACCACTGCTCCGGCAGCCACCACAGAATTATTGCCAACACTGCAGCCGTCTAAAAAAGTGACTTTTGCGCCAACCCAAATATTATTCCCTAACTTGATTCCTTTTGATGTGGTACCTTGCTCTCGAATGAGTTTGGAAGCATCACCGAAATTGTGATTTTCGGAATGAAAAGAAACATAGGAACCCATAATCACATCATTGCCTATTTCAATCCCGCCCGGTGCGCCGAAATGGGTAAAATCGCCTACGGCTGAATTATTTCCCATAACCAAACCTTTTCCGAATTTTGAAAAATGACTGGTGGACAGCAATTTTGAGTAAGATCCTATTTTCACACAATCTCCCAAGACAATTTTTTCAGAAGCAAATCCGTCAAGCTCACAATAGCTCCCAATAGTAACGTTGCTGCCAAAAACTATATTGCGTGAATTCAAAATTTTTGTGTTGCATCCAATGAATACTTTTTTGCCGGTTTTTAAAAAGCCTCTGACCAACATTATCATTCGATTGTATAGCGTTACATAAATCAATCGGGTTGGGATTCGGTCGTCAATTTGGTAGCTTTTTCCGGAATTGGCCAGCATTTTTTGGAAAAATCTTTTAATCATCTAAGCGCAATTTTACTATCAGCTTCAAAAATACAATAGTTTTTAACTTGTGCGAAGAAATACATTGTTTTTAATTGTTTTATAGAAAACGAATGAAGTAATAATTTCGGTGATTATCAAAGCTACCAAAACCCCTAAAACATGGTACACCGGAGTAATCAGTACGATAATTAACAAACTTAACAGTGTTATAATCATGGTAATTTTAACATATTGTGTTTGCTTATTCGATCCTAAAACCAATTGCTTTAACGGAATGGTAATACCTTGTAGTATAGGAATAAAAATTGCGATTTTTAACAGATTGCTAAGCGTTGTGATTTCTTTCGGATTAAAATAGGACACAATTTCAACCGAGAAAATTAGGATTCCTATCATGCATAAAACAATAAAAAGCAGGTTCAGTCCGTTGTAAAGTTTCCAAAAATGAAGCGCTTCTTCTTTGCTTTTGTCTAATAAATAACATACTCTGGGATAAACAAAATTAAAGAACAGTAAAATATAGGTTTTAAAAATCACAATAATTTGGTCGATAATTTTATACTGTCCGGCCATTGCATTTCCGCCGAAAAAACTAATTAACACTATAGGAGAATACATTTGAAGCGAAACAAAAATCTGGGAAGAAAAGAGCGAGAAGTTGTCTTTAATCATTTGAATTACTGCAGCCTTTTTTACCTTCGAAAACGAGAAGGAATGGTGTGTTACAACATAAAACCACACGATTCCGTAGGCGACAATCATTCCGATTCCCCAAATCAAATTGCTGTAAACGTAATCTTCTGGTTTATGGATAAAAAGAAAAACGCCAAGTAGGTAAATTACTTTTGACAAGATGTTGAGTAGGGTTATCCACTTGAAATTTTCAACGCCTTGTAAAAACCAGGTTGGGTTAATATACTGACCTATAACCATTGACAAACTAAAAAAGAAAAGTGTTTTTTCTTCGCTGAAATAGGGAATAAACCAAAAAACCAAACTGAATAACGCGAGCATTAATACCAGTAACACCAATTTTGCAGTGTAGGTTGTGATAAAAATGCGCTCTAATTCGGCCTGGTTTTCCCTATTGACCGAAATGTCTTTTACCCCTACAATTTCGGAACCGTAATCCACAAAAACCATGATGAAAAAGGCCAAGGCCATACCTACGCCTATTTTTCCGTAGCCTTCTTCACCACAAATGGAAACAATATAAGGAATAACCAACAACGGCGTAATTAAATTAAACCCTTGCCCAAAACCGTAGGTAATTAGGTTTTTGAGATTTTTGTTTTTAAACAAATATGTCGCTATTCCTTTAAACATTCTTCACTTGAATAAATGTAAATGTAGTCAAATAAAAAATGCTACAAATTTGTTCATTCGTAGCATTTCAATAGTATTTAGCTAAACCTATTTCACTAATTTATCTATCTCCTGAGAAAGTGTCTCATGCGGATATAAAATTGGTGGTGAATTCTGATCTAGTTTAATTCGTTTTAAAGTAGATGTCTTTTTATCTAAAATTGTACTTTCTTGATTCGGATAGAAATAATAATAAATCAAAGAGTCTTTTGCCTCAAAAGATTTTTCGTAATAATTCATCTTAAACTTTTTCAATACAATTTCAGTTTGTTCTTTATTGACATCATGACCAAAATCAACTCTTAAATTGGTTGGAATTACATCATCTGGCAAACTGAAAACCACCTCTTGAGGTTTATCGCTCCCTTTGTATGGGTACCAAAGTGATTTTTCTTCTGTGAAGTTTATAGAACCATCTTCTGTGTAATAAAGATGAAAATTATCGTCTTTGATAGCTAATAATTCAAATGAAACTTTAAATTTTGTGTCAACATTTTTAACCTCTTCACTTGTGTTATCTTCTACTTTTTTCTCTTCCTTGCAAGAAAAAAAACTTACTGTTAGCAACACAAAAAGGATAAGACTTTTAGTTTTCATATTTAATGTTTTTTTGCAAATATAAAATTTATATATAAAACGTTGTTTATGTTATCAATCAATATTGACTTTTTTATCAGTAATTACCAATCCTTTTGATTTATTTTGGTCATCAAAAAGTAAAACTCCTAACTTATAGATTCCTTTTCTGAATTCAGATTTGTCAATCTCTGCTGAAAATCCTGAATTATCAATATTAAATTTACTTTTGAAGTAAGTTGTAACATCTTTTCTTGTGCTGTTTTGGATGTTTAAAATGGTATAATTATTTTGCTCATCAAACGCAAGTACATAAATCCGAGTTGTTAATGCATCTTGGTTTTCAAGATAAGCCCAACCGTTAAAGGTAATTTTATCAGCAGTGATATTAAAACTTTCAAAAGAAAAATTCATTTTGTCGCCGTTTACGGTTTTTAAAGGAAAAAATGATGTAATATCAACATTAGGTTTATAATCTTTCTTTAAAATATAATGTTTTGTCCAACAGTCATAAAAATCGCTATTCAAATCAACCACAAAGTTTGCATTCAAAAAATCGAGGGTGGCTTGTGAAGGATTATAGGTTCTTTGATGTCCATCAGCATACCAAAAAGATGTTGTTTGTTCCTTACCGCTAATCATTTCGGCTACATAATTATCTAAATTATTTTCTATTAAAATTGTTTTTTCTTCATTCTTATTAAAGAAATAAGGAAAATACCAAGCCAAACTGCTCACAACTTTTTCGTCTGACTTTTTGTTCTTCTGTATGAACAAACTCAACTCTCTGAATTGTGTTTTGTAGGTACTAGTGTAAAATCGCTTGACGATAACTACATCTATTAATGAAAAAACAATTATTAAACTAATAATACCTAATTTAACAACACTATTTCGAATGTAAAAGATTCCCATTGAAATCAAAATAATTATTGCCGGAAGTAAGTTTATAAAATAACGGGTAATTAACATGGGTAAATTGACAAAGGACAATACTAGTGGAATTAGCAGGGTAACCATTATCCATGTAATCAATATAAAAAAACTAAAATTTAGCTCATTTTTATCAGGATTTATAGTGTAGCTTTCTTCATTAGTGCTTTCAAATAATCGAACCAAACAATAAAATAATACGGTAACTACAAAGAACAAAACAATTTCTGATTGACCGAAAAACTCTTTAAACATTTGGGTATACACATCTACTCCAGGGATTGGAATCCAAATAGATGTCCTTTCTGAAGCTGCAAAAAATAATTTCAAACTTGGTAAAAAAAGAACAAGTGTTATTAATCCAGAAATAAACGAAAACAAAAAAAATTTCTTTGAGTCTGTTTTAAATGGCCTTAGAATAAAAAATAACAAAATTAAATATTCTGCAAAGAGGGCAAATAATGCAAAAAAATGAGTGTAAATCATTAAACCCGCAAAAACACCATGTAGAACAGCCGCTTTATAAGATGGCTTTTTAATAAATTTAGCCAAGTACAAAAATGATAAAGTAGTGGTTAAAAACAACATGGAATACATTCTTCCATCTTGTGAATGATACAAATGAAAATAATTTACACTTAAAAGCAAGGCACTAACAATGCCAACCTGTTTATTCATCAATTCTTTTCCAAGAAAATAAATAGATATTAATCCTCCAACACCAATCAGTGCCGAAAAACATCTCAAAACAAATGTTGTGTACCCAAAAACTGTGAATGATATCTTTACCAGAATAAAATACAGTGGCGGATGTGGCTCAGTAATCATCATCAATTGATACATCTCACGGAAACTTAAAGTAGGATTTGCTTCATTAATAGTGTGAATCTCATCCAACCAAACGCTTTGAAAATCAATATTGTAGATTCTCAATGCTGTAGCAAAAAATAAGATTGATACAAACCACTTATTATTTTTTATCCAATTTAGTAGCTTCATTTTACTTATGTTTTTTCCAAGTATATAAAATTGATACTCCGAACGGGAAACTTATGTTTTTATTGATAAATTTCGTTTCAAGATGCATAATGGCAAACAAAACATTGTTTAATAATCCGGGTTTAAAGGCTTCAAAATCACTGCCTGATCCGGCTCTTTTTTCTCCGGTTTTAAACAAATTGCTCAATTTTCTGAACGCATAAATCGGAGGAAATAAAAAAGTGTTGAAATAAGAGGAAAAAATCATCTTACCATCGTTCCCAGTTAAAAACAACTTCTTGATTTCGGGTAATTTATACCTTCTGAAATGGTGATTAATCACATCGTGATGACTCCATAAACTCATGTAAGCAGGCACTGTAATAAAAACAACACCATTCTTTTTTACTACTCTTTTCATTTCCGTCACTGCTAATTGATCGTTTTCTACGTGCTCGATAACATCAAAAGCGCAAACCAAATCGAAGGAAGTTTCGGCAAAAGGAAGTTCGGTAATGGAGCCGTTTATAATTTCAAGACCTGTTTTTTGGGAGGCAAATTCGCAACAAAATTTATCATACTCTACAGAAGTAACTTTGCCAAATTGGGATAAATACTCTGAACTTCTTCCGGGGCCGCAACCTATATTAAGAATGTTTAAATTCTTATCAGAAAGTTGCTCTTTCTGAATTAATCGTCTGATATAATTGGATATTATTCTCTCTCTAGCTACAAACCACCAGTGATTTCGCTCCAAATCGTAATATTCTTTGTAGTATTCGTGATTCATAAATCTAAGATTCCTTGCTCAAGTTACTGTCTTCTTTTCTGATTATTTTATCAATAATAAATAATGGTCTGTTTCTTACTTGGTTATATATGCGTAAAACATATTCGCCAATAATCCCTAAAGAGATTAACTGAACACCACTAAATAAAATGATAGCCAATATTGTTGCGGTAAATCCGTGCGGAACGTCATTGTAATAAAACTTTCTATAAAGATTATAAGCAAAGTAAATTAAGGAAAAAATGACCGTTAAAAATCCCAATTTAGCAATGAACCTTACGGGAAAGTCACTAAAATTAAAAATACCATTAAAGGCCAATTCAAAGAGTTTTGACCAACTGTATTTGGTTTCTCCGGCTTGTCTTTCGTCTCGGTCGTATTCATAACCAATTTGCTTGAAACCAATCCACGCCCTCATACCTCTGATATATCGGCTTTTTTCGGGCATATCGTTCAAATTATCTACTACTCTTCGGCTAATCATGGAGAAATCACCGCTATCGATAGGAATATTAAAATTAGATATTTTTTTCTGTAAGCGATAATACAAATTGTAGGCTTTCTTTTTTAGGAAGCTTTCTTTTCGATTTTTTCGGACAGCATAAATTACATCATATCCGCCAAGTAACAATGAGTAAAAATCGGTTATTAATTCTGGTGGATCTTGTAAATCACCATCAATTATCATAGCACCTCTTTTTCCTCTTACATTCGCCAATCCGGCACTAACCGCCAATTGATGACCATAATTTCTTGAAAGTAATACTCCGGTAAAACGATGGTCTTCTTTGCAAATCGTTTCTATCAATTCCGCAGTTTTGTCGCTACTCCCATCGTTAACCAAAATAACCTCACAGCTAAATTGGGTAGAAGAAATAACATTCTGAAGTCTTTGAATCAATTGATTAAAAACCTGTTCCTCATTATACAAAGGAACAATAATGGATATATCGATACTATTTTCGCTCATCTTTCAAACTAGTTTCCCAGTTGTTAATTTTCAAACTAAAAGCCTTTTTAATCTTCGTTTTATCCAACACGCTGTAACTTGGTCTTTTAGCCGGCGTGGGAAAACTAGAAGTGGGAATCGACAGTAAATTTATACTTATCTTGTTGATTTCAAATATTTTTTCAGCAAAATCATACCAAGAACACTGACCTTCATTACTAAAGTTATAAATGCCGTAGTTATCAATTGCCGGTTGTTGTTGGTTGTTTTTGATGATTTGAACCAAAGCCTCAGCCAAATCAACAGCATTAGTAGGAGTGCCAATTTGGTCGTTTACTACCGAAATGGTTTCTCTTTCCGAAGCCAAACGCAACATGGTTTTCATAAAATTATGCCCGAATGGCGAATACACCCAAGAGGTTCTAACAATATAATGCTTCTTCCAGGTTTGTTGAACGGCTACTTCGCCTTCCAATTTGGTTTTTCCGTAAACTCCGGTCGGATTGGGTTGGTCTTCTTCGGTGTAAGGTAATTTTCGGGTACCGTCAAAAACAAAATCAGTTGAAATGTGTATCAAAACGGTATTCAGTTTTTTACAAACCTCAGCTATGTTTCCGGCGCCAATAACATTAATCGAGTAGGCTTTCTCAGACTCGGTTTCCGCTTTATCAACAGCCGTGTAAGCTGCTGTATTGATACAATATTGCGGTTGGTATTGTTCGAAAATAGCGTTACAATTGGCCCTATCGGTTATGTCTAATTCAGAAGAAGAACAAAAAACAAACTGAAACTCCTTATGTTTGGGCGCTATAAATTGCAAAGCTTGTCCTAACTGACCCGAACTTCCTGTAACCAGTACTACCATACTTTTTTGGCGTTTTGCAACAAAGGTTGAATTTTATCTTTTTCGGAGATAATCATCTCTTGGGAAGGGAATCCCCAATCTATACCCACTAACGGGTCGTTATAAAGTAGGCCTCCTTCGCTTTCCTTATTATAAAAATTGTCGCATTTGTAGAAGAAAGTTGCCGTACTACTCAAAACTAAAAAACCATGAGCAAAACCGCGTGGTATAAAGAATTGCCTCTGATTCTCACCGGATAAAACAACGGATTCATACTGTCCGAACGTTGGGGAATCCGGTCTAATATCTACCGCAACATCTAACACTTCTCCTTGTAAAACCCTTACCAATTTGGCTTGGGCGTGTGCTCCGGTTTGGTAATGCAGACCACGCAAAACACCTTTGGAAGAATACGATTGGTTGTCTTGTACAAAATGAATGTGCTTCCCTATGCCATTTTGGAAAGTCTGCTCGTTAAAGCTTTCCATGAAATACCCTCGCTCATCTAAAATAATTTTAGGTTCGAGAATAAAACATCCTTCCAACTTTGTAGGTATAAAATTCATTAAATCAAACTTAACAAGTGAGTACCGTAACCGCTTTTTAACAACGGTTGGGCTAATTTTTTCAATTGTTCGGCATCAATGAAACCCATTTTGTATGCGGCTTCTTCAATGGCACCTATTTTTAATCCTTGTCTTTCTTCAATCACCTGAACAAACTGACCGGCTTGCATTAAAGAATTGAAAGTACCGGTGTCTAGCCAAGCAGTTCCCCTATCAAGAATGCTGACTTTTAATTTTCCTCTTCTAAGGTATTCTTTATTAACATCGGTGATTTCCAATTCACCACGGTGACTCGGTTTGATGTTCGAGGCTATTTCTACCACATCGTTATCGTAAAAATATATGCCCGGAACAGCGTAATTGGATTTGGGTTGTTGCGGTTTCTCTTCAATGGAAATTACATTGCCGTTTTCATCAAAGTCAACTACGCCATAACGCTCTGGATCGTGAACATGATAAGCATAAATAATGCCTCCGTCGGGGTTGTTATTGGCTAAAAGTAAATCAGATAAACCAGTACCGTAAAAAATATTGTCGCCCAGAACTAAAGCCACTTTATCATTTCCGATGAATTCTTTTCCTATAATAAATGCCTCGGCTAATCCGTTAGGATGCTCTTGTACAGCATATTCAAACCGGCAACCCAAACTGCTTCCGTCGCCCAATAATTGTTGGAACAACGGCAAATCGTGCGGTGTAGAGATGATAAGAATTTCTCTGATACCGGACCACATCAAGGTCGATAACGGATAATAAATCATCGGCTTGTCATAAATCGGCATCAATTGTTTGCTGACAGCCAAAGTCAACGGGTGCAAACGGGTTCCGGATCCACCGGCTAAAATAATTCCCTTCATAAATTATGCATTGAATTTGGCCAACTTTCTTTTGTAATAGGATCTAAAATAGTTCACTATAACAAAAAGGGAAATAAAAAGCACTGGTAAAAACAGTTTCATTTTTCCGTTTACCATTTTAGTATTTTTAACGTTAAGAGTCACACTGTTTTCTTTGATAATTTTATCCAAACTAACTAAATCCAATCGGTGTCTTCCTTGTTCATTTACCAAAACATCTTTTGTTTTTATTACTTCATCCAATTGGGAATTTTCGTTGTAATAAACCAGTTTATCGCTTTTTTGTGAGCCATTAACGGTGGTGTTAAAAGTGTTTAAAAAACCGTTGATTTGACCAATAATTGAATCATTTTCAATCATTTTTATCTTAACGTTGTTCACATACTCCTTCTGAATCAATTGGTAATAATTAGAATCATTCAAATAATCCAAGATGGGTTTTACGGTTCCTTCATTTGAGGCTAGGTCAAGTGTAGAAAACTTGATCAGGTGATACGGATAATTTTTACTGGTAACCGATTCATTGATGACTTTTTTAATGTCGCCGTCTTCCGACATCAATCGGATTAAATCAAAATTTTGGGTTTTATTCTCAACGAATTTATAAACATCGATAATAGGAGAAACTTCGATTCCTTTGAGTTTTTTGGGGTTTTTCAATCCCACTGTTTCTTTAAGGAAAACCGTATCGCCTTCTTTGATTTTTGAATTAATTAATTCTATCTTGGAGTACATGTAATCGGTAGAACCAAAGTTTGGCATAACAATCATCTGATTGTCATAAACTTTAATGCTTTTATCAAGATAAAAACCTAATCCGGCACCGGCTATGAAGAGAATTCCAACCCAAACAATATTTCTTTTGAGAAATAAAATTCCACGGAATAGGCTATTGGAAATACTTTCGAAAAAACCTCCTATCTTCCTGGAGATTTGAGATAAATCGAGCTCTTGATTATCAGTGTTTTGAGGTGTTGCACTCATGTGAATTATTTTACGTTAAAAATTTGTTCCAATATTTTGATGGTAATCAGGTAAGTAGGTTTAACTCCGGTGGTTCCCAATCCGCCAGAAGCCAAAGTACTTCCGGTTTCTAAAGGATTATCCGAAGCGTAATATGCATAACGAACCTTTACATTAGGGTTGATGCTTTTACGAATTTTGGAAGCCGACTGTATTGCTTTTTGATAATAAGCACCTTCCATTTCTAAGCCGATAGCACCCCATGTCGATTCGTGGAAAAACTTCAATAAGTCTTTGTTTTGCAAAGAAGTTCCTAAAACAGTAACCATTGGCCCGGCAAAAACAGGAATATCATTGCCTTCAAACATTTTGGCGGTCAACTCATTCTCAAACGGATAATTATCGGCCGTACCTTCATTGATGTGCGCATTCGGAATCATGATGTCGCCTTTTCCACCTTGTAAAATCCCGGCTTTACCCATAATCGAAACCGATTCTACATTCAAGAAAATCTGATTTTTTCCTTTTTTGTAAGGCTTCAACAACTCGTCTATGGTTTCGTAAGCTTGCTCACCAAATGCATAATCCATTACAATGATAACCGGCTTCTCCTTGCTTAGTTTGGCTTGAGGAAATCCAGATTTAGACCAATCGATTTTATCGGTATCAAAAAGTTGTACATCAATGTTGGTTCCCGAAGTATCCGGCAAAGAAATCATGCCTTGTTTCAGGGCGAATTCCTCTACTTTACTTCTCAAATCCTTATTGCCCGAAGCACTCAAATCCTCATAAATTTGGTATTCCGATTTGCCTTTGTATTTAGCACCTAAAACGCCTTGAGCAAAAATGGAATTCATAACCGAGTGCATATTGGCACTGATAATATGAATAGGTCGATCAAGTAAATTATTTTGGTTTAAAACTTCTTTGATGTTGTTGGCCCAAATTTCACCGTGAATGTGATGGCCTAAGCGCTCTCTTAAAATCGGACTAAACGTGATGGTTCTTTTGTTGTTATCTAATACTTCTTCAATGGCTAATTTTCCTAACCAGTAAATTACGTGTAAAAAACGATCCGGTTTTTCGGCCGTACCAAAGGCATCGTATATGTCTAAAACTTCCGCAAAAGTTCTGCCTAAAACATTAGCAGCATGGGAAATGGCTTTTTCTTTGTCGACTTGATTCAGCTTTTTGGTTTGCAAAGCAGCATGTTCTAATTTTTGCCAATCACGAGAAATTCGGCCTTCATCGTCAATCAACACTCGATCTTTGATTTTGTGTGATTCGATAAAGATGAAAGTCAAGTGTGTCAAAATATCGTAAATATCAGAGCGCCCGCGGGTAATTTCCACGTTCATTTGTTCATCGTCGATGCGGTAGCAATTTCTTCTTCTCTTGGGCGGAATAATCGGCTTAAAATGCGATTTGGAATAGCCTTCATCTGAAGTCAAGTTGATGTAACGACATTCTTCAATCCCTATCGGAAGTCGCTCAATAACATACAACAAACCGTTAAGTTCCACTTTTTCTTCGGCTATACTGCCGTAAATTTCGGGGCGAAGCGCTAATAAGGCTTCTCTTAATGTGTCTCCTGAAACACCCATTGGTTTGTAAAAACCTCTGTTAAATAAATGTCTCATGGTAATGTACAGTCGCTCGATAGCTGCCGAGGACTCTTGCGCTCTGGAGCGCGAAATGTTTTTAATTTCTTTCATTAATTTATCTTTTCTAACCCGCAAATATAGGGTTTTTGTCTTTAATTAGTCAGCGTTAAATGGATGGCTGGTTCGTAAACCTTGATTTTCCCCGAAACATCATCGGTTTGTTTGCTCCATTTACCACCCGAAAACGTGAATAAAAAATCCCTTTCCACATAATTGTACAGCATCAACGGATAATAAGTTTTTTGCATTTGGACTTCCTTAGTCACAGGATTAATCACGGTTTTTTCCTTTTTATTTTTTTCAATCATGAGTTTTTCAAAACCTACAAAAAGTCCGTTTTTAGGCATTACCAATCCAAAATCACTCAAGTCTATTTTGTTGATTTTGGTCCCGTTTTTTACTGTAACAATTAAAGGCTTTTGCAACAACTCTTCGCCCGGATAGCCGTTGGCGTCGACTTTATAAAAATGAAGTTTTACAGTCGCATCTTCTATTCTACTATCGGTGTAAACAGTTACTCTTTTGAGGTAAGGTGTTTTCTTATATTCGGCTTGGTAAGGGAAAAATTTCACGTCTATTCTCGGACCGTTATCAAAAGCTTGAGCGACGGAGTTTTCGGTTAGACCAATAACGTTTTGTTTACTTCCGATGCTGTTGGAAATGACTACTTCCTCCAAATCAAAGGCTTTCGGATTCAGGAATACTTGGTTGACCTGGGCAGCTTTTAGTGTTTTTGTTTCGTAACCCAAAGCCGAAAAAATTAAGTTTTTGGTATTAGCCACCGCTATTGAAAAAGTCCCGTCTTCTTCTGAAGTAGTCGCCACATTTTCATTTTCCACCCAAATATTGGCATACGGAATCGGTTGGCCTGAGATACTATCTTTTACTACGCCTCGAATTTGAGCAACGGCCAAAAACGGCAGAAAAATTAAAAGTAGAAAGTTTGTTTTCATCTTAATTCGTAATGGTAATATTAACGGCCGGTAACAAGTATTTATTGTGGTATTTTTTCATTAGCAGGTTTTCGTAACTGTTGGGTTTGTTCAGTAACACTTTGGATGATTTTGTCCATTGATTCTGTCTTTCTTTAAACCAAGCGTTGGCATCCTCAAACGGAGTGAGTAATAGTTCTGGCTGATAAGTAAGTCCTTGGTGTGTCTTTTTTTCACCGTTTTTGTCTTTGTAATTGTAAGTGATATAATGCTTGTTTTCCTCGATCTTCAGTTTTTCAAAAACAATGAAAAAGCCGTTCTCTGGAATCCTTACTAGTTGCTCCGACAAATCAATCAGGTTTTTTCTGCTGCCTTTTTTCACTGCTACTATCATTTCCTCGGTAAGTTTTTCTTCGCCCGGAGAACCATCGGGTTGGCAATTAACGAGGTAAATTTTTATCTTGGCGTTGTCTGTTTCTGAATCCGTTCGGAACTTAATTTCTTTAAGATACGGATAAAAAGTTCTGTCCTTTTCAGCCAAATCAAAATAGACCGCATGTATAAAATAGTTTTGATGGTATCTGAAACCTCCGGATTGGTAATATCCCAGCTCTTTTTGCTGACTCTCTTTGGGTTTGCCAAGCACAATTTCTGAAAGCGGAATGGCAATAGCAATCAACACTACCCGAGTTGTTTCATTGGCTTTTACAGTTTTTGAGGCGTAACCTAAAGCAGAAAAAAGCAAGTCTTGTTCCGGTGTTTTTACTTCCAGAATAAAAGTGCCGTCGGCTTCAGTGGTAGCGGCTAAATTACCATTGGCGAACCAAATATTCACATACGGAATAGGTTTATTATTTTCATCTACTACAACGCCTTTGGTAATTTGGGCAGAAAGTGATATTGAAAATAAAATAAAAAATAAGATTGTTTTCATCAGTTCGTTAGTATCAAATTTATGGCCGGCAAGATTACAGTATTAAACCAAGGTTTATCGTTACTATTCTCATTGACGAATATTTTGTTTCGAACCCATTTCCCTTTTGAATAACTGAAAGAGTGCTCAACTTTTGAATAATTCACAACCAAGCAGGGTGCGTAACTAATAGATTTTACAATTTCTTTCGAATCGTATGATTTGTATTCAAAGAAAAATTTGTTTTCTTCAATTATCAACCATTCCAAACCAATTACGACTCCTTTTTCGGGAAATTTTAAATTGAATTTTGAGATATCAATACTATTTTTTCTCATTCCTTTTTTGACCGTTACCATTAAATCCTCGCTAAGCAAATCATTCGTTGGAATGCTATCGTTGAATTCGAATATTCTGATCTTTAACTTCGCATTTTTAATATCGCTATCAGAATAAAAGACAATTTTTTTTAAGAACGGCGTTTTTTTATAAAGAGTATCGAATTCAAATAATTTACCGTATATCCAAGGCTTGTCTCCCGATAACTGTCGGTGGTGTATCCTTTCGGCATTGCCAATTTCGAGTTCTTTATCTTGCTTTCTCTTCGTAATTATTATTTCATCCAACTTAAATACAGCTGTTTTTAAAACAACTTTTTCTTCATTTTGGATTGAAATTATTTTGGATTGAAATCCAACGGCCGAAAAAACAAGTCTTTTCCCTTCCGAAGCGTTAATAGTAAAAAAACCATTGTCGTTAGAAGTAGTGCCGACATTTTCGTTTTCAATCCAAATATTCACATAAGGAATCGGTTGGTTGTTTTCGTCTACTACAACACCTTTAACTTGAGCGGAAAGCTGGAAAAAACACAATAGGAAAAAGAGCGATTTCATTTAATTGGATAGTTTGATTTTTAAAGCAATTTCAATATTTCCATTTCCGGCAGAACGAGGACTTCCATCGCGGTTTAATATCATAAGTGTTTTGTCTCCGGGGTAAAACCCTTTAATTGATGGCTCATATCTAAATCTTTTTTGACTTTCCTTTTCCCCTTCAATGATATAATTATATTCATATTTGTTTTGTTCCAATTTCAAATATTCGAATCCAATCATAATTCCTTCTTCCGGAATTTTAATGTTGTATTTTGCTAAGTCAACTATGTTGTTCTTCTCCCCTTTTTTAATGGATACTAAAATATCTTCTTCAACCTCATCTCCTATTGGTAAACCCTCATTATTAACATTGAAAATTCTAATCCTCAACAAAGCATTCTTCAGTTTTGAATTGGTAACAAATTCAATTGATTCTATAAAAGGATGTGCTTTTATTTTCTCATTGTATCTGATGAATTTGGCCCAAACATGAACATTATCTTGTCCGGTGTTGGTGACTCCTGAATTTAATTTTATACCTGAAAAATCGCCAATGACTATTTCCTGAGTTCCTTTTCGTTTTTCGATAACCACTTCATTTAATGCCAGTGTTTTTGGGTACAATACAACCGATTTTACATTTGTTGCCGACACAATTCTAGTCTCATAACCCAATGCCGAGAAGCAAATTCTCTTTGTTTCCGAAACCGGTAAAGTGAAGGTTCCGTCTTCTTCTGAAGTAGTGCCGATATTTTCATTTTCAACCCAAATATTCACATACGGAATCGGTTGGTTGTTTTCGTCTACAACAACGCCTTTAACTTCGTTCCGTTCGGCTTCGCGTCGGGTTACTTGGCCAATAACCAAGTTCAGATTAAAAATTAAGAGGGTAAGTAAGCCGATTCTTTTCATGCCTTTAGTTTGTTTTTAGCCCTGATGCCAAAATTGTTTGAGCTCGTAACGCCGTTACAGCGAGTTTTGGTAGCAGGAATAAGGTTTAGCAATAGCCCAAGCGGTTCGCTCCTACTTAACAAAAAAGTCGGCTATTTTGCGGTCGTTCGCTAAGCGCGGCAGTTTGTTCTGGCCGCCGAGTTTACCGATAGATTTCATGTACTCTTGGAAACCGTTTTTGGCGACTTTGGAAATCACCACCGTTCGCAACACTTTGCCATCAATTAAATCGTCGTAATAGGTATTTTGTTTGCGCATGGCTTGATCGATTTTGAGCGCAAAGTCTTCTAAATTTTCGGGTTCGTTCTCGAATTCAATCAACCATTCGTGATACGGCAATCCTTGGTTGGGTGTGATTTGCGGCGCGACGGTAAATTCGTTCACACGTACATTGGTGCCTTCCATGGCTTCCTGCAGTGCACTTTCGACTTCTTTACCAATCACGTGTTCGCCAAAGGCCGAAATGTAATGTTTAATACGACCTGAAACGATAATGCGATACGGTTGTAAACTCGTAAACTGAACGGTATCGCCGATGTTATACGCCCAAAGTCCGGCATTGGTAGAAAGCAGCAAAACGTAGTTCACGCCAAGCTCGACTTCACCGATAGTATAGCGACGTGGATTTTCGGTGAAAAATTCCTCGGCTTTGACAAATTCGTAAAAGATACCCGAGTTGAGCAACAACAACATGCCTTTTTCTTTTTGGGAATCTTGGTAAGCGAAAAAGCCTTCGGATGCCGGAAACAGTTCTATGGCATCGACTTTCCGACCGATTAAATTCTCGAATTTGGCGCGGTACGGTTCGTAATTCACGCCGCCGTATATGAACAAATTGAAATTTTTAAAAATCTCACCAACAGGTTTGTTGCCTTTTTGTTGCAGCTTTTCGAAATACATTTGCACCCAAGACGGAATCCCGGAAATCACGGTCATGTTTTCGTTGAAGGTTTCTTCAACTATCGCGTCGACCTTGGTTTCCCAATCTTCGATGCAGTTGGTTTCCCAGCTCGGCATGCGGTTTTTTTGGAGGTATTTCGGAACAAAATGTGCTACAATTCCCGAGAGTCGGCCGAGTTTGATGCCGTTTTTTTCTTCTAAAATCGGGCTGCCTTGGAGGAAAATCATTTTGCCGTTCACAAAGTCGGCTTTACCGGTTTCACGGATGTAACTCAAAATAGCATTTCGAGCGGCTTCGATATGATAAGGCATCGACTCTTTGGTGAGCGGAATGTATTTCGCACCCGAAGTTGTTCCGGATGTTTTAGCAAAATAAATGGGTTTGCCTTTCCAGAGTATATTTTCTTCACCTTTGACTACACGATCCACATAAGGGCGAAGTTGTTCGTAATCCCGAATCGGCACTTTGGCGGCAAAATCCTGAAACGTTTTGATATTGGCAAAATCGTGGTCTTTCCCGAACTGGGTGTGTTGGGCTTGTGTAATTAAATCACGGAACACTTTTTCCTGGGTTTCCAACGGTTTAGTCGCCCAAGCTTGGACTTTGTTGTGAATGTATTGTGCAAATAATTTCGCGGCGAAGGATTTAATGGACATCTTATTCGAAGGCTATAAAAATAGTTGGATCAATAGGGTAACCGTCTTTCCACAATTCGAAATGCAAATGCACGCCGGTAGATTCTTGTCCGGTCGAACCGGCTAAAGCAATTACCTCGCCTGATTTCACGTTCTCTCCTTGTTCTTTGGTGAGTGAAGCGGCGTGTTTGTAAACCGAAATGAATCCGTTATTGTGGCGAACGATGATTACATTTCCGTTGGTTGGTGTCCAATCGGCAAAAATGACGTTTCCGCTTAATACAGACTTAATAGGCGTATTCTTAGCCAAAGCGACATCTACGGCATAATGCTTTTCTTTCGGATTGAACTTTTCGGTAATCATTCCTTTGGCCGGCGGAAATAAGACCACGCCTGCTTTCGGTTTGGCCATTTCGAACAGGTTGTATTTGTCTTCGCGAGCCACTTGTTCACGAAGCAATAAATCGGCTTTGGTAGGTTGTAAATCTTCTTCGGAGATTGGCTCAAGATTAGTAGCTGTAATGGAGTCTTTACTAAATTTGGCCACATCTAAATCGCCCGTCAATATCTTTTTGATTGAAGCGATGTAAGCTTCGTTTTTTTTTAGGGCTTGTGACAAAGAATCGGATTTTAAGGCTAATTCGGTCGCGTCTTTTTTGAGTTTCGTTGAAGCATACCCAGGAATGTACTCGCGCAAAGGTGTAAAAGCGATGATATACGTAGTGACAAAAATAATCAATAACGCGCCTATGGTTGCCACTACGAATACATTCATTAGCGTCAACCGCAAAGAGAACACTTCTTCAAAAGTATCGTCATTCAGAATAACCAAACGGTTTTTCGTGAATAGTTTCTTCTTGATGATTTTACGTTTTTGTCTTTTCTCAGACATGATGAATGATTATACTACAAATATAGAAATTATATCTGCTAACGATTTCATAAACTTTGCTGTTCTTTCATTATAAATAAACGCAGCTATTGATTTATTTTCTACCTTTGTTGAATATTTAATCTAAATAGATAAATCATGAATTTTTTAATGATATTTTTAGGAGAAATCGGGATGCCTCAGATTTTGTTGATTCTTGCGATTGTTTTATTGCTTTTTGGCGGTAAAAAAATTCCGGAATTGATGAAAGGTTTAGGTAGTGGCGTTAAAGAATTTAAAAAAGCTGCCAAAGACGATTCTGCTGCTCCGGCAAAAAAAGAGGAAGAGACAAAAGAATAATTTAACAACAACTATATGACCTTTTTAACCATATTTTTAGGTACTATCGAATTCCCACAAATGATGTTGATTTTGGCGGTTGTTTTATTGCTTTTCGGCGGTAAAAAAATCCCGGAATTAATGAAAGGTTTAGGAAGCGGTGTGAAAGAATTTAAGAAAGCTGCCAAAGACGATACCGTTGCACCAACTACAACGGTAAAAGAGGAAGAAGCTAAACAATAAATTCGGGCTCCACATCTAGGTAAAAATAAAAATCCCAAATTCAATGTTAGTGAATTTAGGATTTTTTTTGTTTTTTAAAAAATCATCGTGAGTTGAATGCGTTTTCGGTCTTCGTCTACCTCAACCACTTTCACTTGCACGTGTTGGTGTAATTTGACTACTTCATTTACATCAGAAACATAACCTTCTTTTAGTTGGGAAATGTGTACCAAACCACTTTCTTTGATTCCGATGTCGACAAAACAACCAAAAGCGGTAATGTTGTTCACTATACCCGGTAAAATCATGCCGGAACGCAAATCTTTAATCGTTTTGACATTCGGGTCGAATTCGAAAATTTTGGCGGCTTTTCTCGGGTCGAGACCGGGTTTTTCGAGTTCTTTTACAATGTCTTTGATGGCTAATATTCCGATGTCGTTGGTAATGTAATTTTCGGGTTTGATTAAAGCTATTTTATCTTTTTTACCGATCAACTCGGCGGTTTTCAGACCTAAATCTTTCGCCATTTTTTCTACTACCGGATAAGCTTCGGGATGCACGGCGGAGTTATCCAACGGATTTTTGCCGTCTTTAATTCGGATGAAAGCCGCGGCTTGTTGGAACGCTTTATCACCTAAACGCGGTACTTTTTTGAGTTGTTTTCGGTCTTCGAACGGACCATTTTCTGAACGATAGGCAACAATGTTTTCCGCCATTTTTTCGCCAATTCCGGAAACGTAACTCAGCAATGACTTACTGGCGGTGTTGATGTTAATACCAACCGAATTCACGCAGCGAACCACTACGGTATCGAGTTCCTCTTTGAGTTTGGTTTGGTCTACATCATGTTGGTATTGACCAACGCCTATCGATTTCGGGTCGATTTTCACCAACTCGGCCAAAGGATCCGAAAGACGTCTTCCGATAGATACCGAACCACGAACGGTAACGTCGAAATTCGGGAATTCGTCTCGGGCAATTTTGCTGGCGGAGTAAACGGAAGCGCCGGCTTCGGAAACCACAAAAACTTGAACCGGCTTATCAAAAGTAATTTTTTTGATGAAGAATTCTGTCTCTCGACTGGCGGTTCCGTTCCCGATAGAAATGGCTTCAATGTTATAGGCGTTGACCATCGATTTGATTTTTTTCATCGCCATAGCCGTTTCATTTTGCGGCTGGTGCGGATAAATGGTTTCGTTGTAGAGCAAGTCGCCTTTTTCATCCAAACAAACCACTTTACAACCGCTGCGGTAACCCGGATCGATGGCTAAAATTCGTTTTTCTCCTAATGGCGGTGCTAACAGCAACTGGCTCAAATTACCGGCAAATACTTCGATGGCTTTGCTGTCGGCTTTGGCTTTGGCTTCTTGTAAGGTTTCGTTGGCAATGGCCGGTTCGAGCAAACGTTTGTAGCTGTCTTTTATGGCCAAACGAAGTTGCTCTGCTGTTTCTCTGTTGTTTTTAATGGTATTGTTTTCGATGAATTCGATGGCTTCTTCTTTAGAATCTAAACCTACGTTGAGTTTGACAAACCCTTCAGCTTCGGCACGCAACATGGCTAATAAACGATGTGATGGTGCTTTGGCAATAGGCTCCGACCAATCGAAATACTGAGAAAATTTTTGGGCAGCTTCCTCGTCCTTTTTAGTTTTAACGACTTTGGTTTCGACCACTGCTTTTCTTTGGAACATTCTACGAAGATTCTTTCTGATGTAGCTGTTTTCATTGATCCATTCCGCTATGATGTCGCGTGCACCTTGTAACGCTTCGTCTTCATTAGGCACTTTAGCGTTTAGATATTTAGAGGCGATAAATTCAATATCATCGGAATTTTGCGCCATGATGATTTTAGCCAGTGGTTCCAAGCCGTTTTCACGCGCTACATCGGCACGAGTTTTTTTCTTCTTTTTATAGGGCAAATACCAATCTTCTATTTCCTGTAAATCGAAGCTGTTTTCAATCTTAATTTTTAAATCCGAAGTCAATTGTCCTTGTTCTTCGATTGATTTTAAGATGCTTTCTTTACGCTTGTTGATATCGTCAAACTGTTTGGATAATTTGGCGATTTGCTCAATTACAGTTTCGTCTAAATTCCCGGTTTGGTCTTTGCGATAACGTGAAATAAATGGAATGGTGCAATCTTCAGAAAGTAATTTTAAAGTAGCTTCGATACTTTTGGGCGATGCGGAAATGTGGTTTTGAATAAATTGTATGTTGGTCATTTTTGTATTTTTGGACTAAATCAATGCAATGATAAAATATTTTTTCCTGCGAATTTTGCTGTTGGTGCTATTTTGTTTGGGCAGTATCTTTTTCTTCCTTGATTTTGAGGAGTTTTATCTTGCCTATGCTTTGAGTATTTACATGGGGTTATTTTTGTGGTCGGTTTTTTTGTTGAGTGAAAGTTATTTGTTTCACCGAAAATCGCTGACACTAAAGCGAAATTTAAACCTTTTGGTCGGTATTCCGGTTTTTGTTTTTATAGTGGGAAGCTTTATCCTTTTTTGGAAAGCTCTTCATCTTTAATCTCAATTTTTCGAAAAGCCTTTCCTATATTTTCTATGACATCCGAAATCAGCATACTTTCCTCACTTTGGGTTTCCAAGGTAATATCAGCAGCTAATCCGTGGAAGAAAACTCCCAAACAAGCGGCTTGTAAAGGTTCATAGCCTTGTGCTAAAAAAGAAGTAATCATTCCGGTTAACGCGTCGCCAGAACCGCCTTTTGCTAAGCCTGAATTTCCGGTAGTGTTTTGAAAATGTTGGTTACCGTTCGTAATGAAAGTTTGGCTGCTTTTTAAAACGATGATCAGATTCAATTCGGTTGCTTTTTGGATGGCTGTTTGTTGTCTCTCGTTGTTATGAGCGTGCTGACCAAACATGTAATCGAATTCTTTTTCGTGTGGTGTTAAGATGGAATTGGGAAGAATTTTAGAAAATAGTTTCGAATTATTGGCTAAAATGGTCAGTGCATCAGCATCTAAAACCATCGGCAATTTGGTATTTTCTAAAAGTGTAACCAATTTTCTTTCCGCCGACTTATCGATTCCTAAACCCGGGCCGATACCGAAAGCCGTAAACTTTTCCAATGAAAGGTTTCCTTCTCTAAACGCAATCATGACCTCCGGAATCGCAGCAAAAATCGCTTGACGTTCTTTTTTAGGAATGTTTAAGGTAACCAAACCTGCGCCGCTTCTTAAACAAGCTTTGGCGGCAATAATAGCTGCACCCATTTTTGATTTACTACCGGCTATGAGTAAAGCATGGCCGTGATGACCTTTATGAGCCTCCGGATTTCGCTTTTTAAAAAAAGTTTGAATAGTATGTAAATCGAGAGTCTTCATCAATCCTGAACGATGAAATGTTTGGGATCTTCTTTTTTAAATTCAGGCTGAATATTGATATGATTGATGTTAAATTGGTGAAACAACACTTGTTCTACTTCATGTAAAAGCTCGTTGAATTCGCTCATTCTAATATCTTCAGAACAATCTAAATGCGCTTCGAGGTGCAATTCTTCGTCATTAAGATGCCAAACATGGATGTGGTGTAATTTTTTAACACCCGGAATTTTATGCACTTCGCGAACCAATTCTTTAATATCTATAAAATCAGGTGTAAATAACATTAACATTTTGGTGGATTCTACTAACAATTGTACACCAACCACAATTAAATAAACCGCAATAATAATAGTCATCAAACTATCTACCCAAAACCAATCGTAAAATTTCATTAATAATCCGCCAACCAATACAGCTACCGACGCCATCATATCGGTTAACAAATGCAAATAAGCCGATTTCATATTGAGATTGTGCTCAGCATCTTTTCGTAGAAAAATAACAGAAACACCATTGACTATTATGCCTAACAAAGCCAACCAAATTACTAAACCTGACTCTATAGGATGCGGGTTTACAAATCGTTCAACAGCTCCGTAAATTAAGATTAAGGCAACAATAACTAAAGTGGAAGCATTGACAAATGCAGCTATTAATTCGGCTCTTTTATAACCGAAAGTATTGTTGATAGATGCTTTTCTTCTGGATAATTTGTGGGCAATATAACTAAAAACCAAGGAAAGTACATCAGAAAAATTGTGTAAGGCATCGGAGATTAGCGCTAAACTACCCGAGATAATTCCACCCACAATTTGAGCTATGGTAATCAATAAATTCAAAACAATGGAAATCATTAAATTACTTCCTTTGACTTCGTGTTTGTGTATGTGAATTTCGCTCATGGCTAATTATTGGTGTGGGCGTAAATTTGAAATCCTAACTGTAAATAAGCATAGCCTATCGGAAGATTAAGTGACATTAAAAACAAAGTGGTCATTATTGATTTTTTCTCTTTTTTATTTTTGAACAAAAGCCTTATCAACGATGCAGAAACTATAGTGTTCAGAAGAAAAAAAGAAATAATAAAGAACAAGCTAATAAAAATCATTCCACTAAAAGCCGTTAAATAATAAAGTATAACAATTAAGCTTCCTGTTAAAAAAGTGACTAGTGCCGTTTTCCGACCAAAATTATTATACTCTATTACGGTTTTCGGATACATAAAGTTTACTGACAAGCTATTTTATTGACCCTGTTAGCGTGTCTTCCACCTTCAAAATCAGTATTTAAAAAGGTTTCCACCATGTCAACCGCTTGTTGAATAGAAGTGTAACGTGCCGGGATACTAATAATATTAGCATCATTATGTTGACGAGCCAAAGCAGCAATTTCTTTAGTCCAACACAAAGCCGAGCGTATACCCTGGTGTTTGTTAACCGTCATATTAATCCCATTTCCAGAACCGCAAATTACGATACCGAAATCGGCTTTACCGGTTTCAACATCATTTGCTACAGGATGACCAAAATCAGGATAATCCACACTGTCAAAAGTGTCGGTTCCATGGTTTACTAATTGGTAACCATTTTGTTCTAAATAAGCTACAATCGCTTTTTTATAATCCGGTCCGGCGTGATCGTTTCCGATAGAGATTTTCATAGAGTATGTTGTGTTATGGGTTGCACAAATTTACGGAAACTATTGATTGAATGTTTACTTAATTGTAACTGATTGATTTTTAAAAAGTAAGCAAAACACTATTTTAAGATAATTATATAACTAATTGAAAATCATTAGATAAATTTCAATATAAATGTTAAAATTATACGATGTTAATAGCATTTTGCAAATCATTGATAATCAGTTAACTTTAAATTAACACCAATTGTTAACAACTTTGGATAGAAAATCAGAAGTTTTTGGCGCTTGTATTTCTTTTTTTTTAATCCAAAATTGGATTGGAAAAATCAAATTTAGTTTTGGCTTTTTTTAGAAAAATTATAAGCAAAAAAAAGTAGGTTTTCAACAATTATCAACAACTAAACTTATTAAAAAAAGTTGTGTATTTTTGACTGTTAACAACTGTTAATAAAAACTAAATTTTAATTCATTTTAAGGCTTTTAGATTATAAAGTTGTTGTTAATTTCTCTGTATAAATCGGTATAACTTTTTAAAAAAATAAAATAACTAAAAGTTATGCGTGAAATTAACAAGCTATAATAACCATCATAAATTTTAAATTTTTAAAAATTCATTTTTCTTGTTTTTAGTACTTGTTGAAAACTTCCAAGATTTATACAATTTTCAAATGATTATTTAGGTCGTTTAAAATACTCTGTACTTTTTCTATATCGTTGGGATGTACTTTTAATCGAATACCGCCGTAGGCCAAAGTCGCTAGAGGATCAATAGCTATTAAGTTTTCGTTATGGAATAAATACGGAATACCTTCGCGATCTAAAACCGATTTCAATACGGTGATTTCATGGACGAAGTTGAAAGTGGCTATGGTTACAAATTCAGTCATTTTGTACGTTTTGCTAAAGGTAGTGAATGTTAGATTTATATTAAAACTCATAACTTATAACTCATAACTTATAACTATTTCGTAATTTTCAACATTAATTAGAAATGATACAATGAGTAAGAAACCAAAAAAGTTCGGAAAGAAAACCAAAACCTTTTCCGAAAAGATTTTTAAAATACTGTCTAAAAATCCAAATAAACCATTCAATTACAAACAAATCGCTGCGATATTAGAACTCGACGATACTAAAAGTCGGAATGAAATTATTAAAGATTTAAAAGTTCTTGCAGCACAAAAACTGATTATCGAATCGGAACCCGGAAAGTATTTGGTGAAAGCCAGTAGCCAAAAATACTACGAAGGAACGATTGATATGACGTCACGCAAAACCGCCTATTTTGTTTGCGACGAGTTAGAGCACGATGTTTTTGTCCCATTTGTAAATCTGAATCACGCTTTAGATGGTGATATAGTCAAAGCCTATGTGTACGACCGAAGAAGTTCCAGAAAACCGGAGGCGGAAGTATTGGAAATTTTAGAGCGCCACAAAGAAGAATTTGTTGGCGTAATTGATATTCAGAAGAATTTTGGCTTTGTGACGACTGCCAATGCTAAAATGTACACCGATATTTTTATACCAAAAAATAAGTTAGGCGATGCCCAACATGGTGATGTTGTATTGGTTAAACTCGAAGATTGGCCGGTTAAAGCTGATTCGCCTTTTGGTTCAGTGATAAAAGTACTGGGAAAACCGGGCGAACACAACACCGAAATTCACGCGATTTTAGCCGAATATGGCTTACCATACGATTTTCCTATAGAAGTTGAAGCTTTTGCTAATAAAATAGATACTTCTATTACGCCGGAAGAAATTGCTAAACGACGCGATATGCGTAAGGTTTTAACCTTTACCATTGACCCTAAAGATGCGAAAGATTTTGATGATGCCTTGTCGTTTCAAGTCTTAGAAAACGGTAATTACGAAATTGGTGTTCATATTGCCGATGTATCGCATTACGTGAAAGAAGGTACTATTTTAGATGACGAAGCTTATAACCGAGCTACATCTGTGTATTTGGTTGACCGAGTGGTTCCGATGTTGCCTGAAGTATTGTCGAATTTCGCTTGTTCGTTGCGACCCAATGAAGAAAAATATACGTTTTCTGCTGTATTTGAATTAACACCGAAGGCCGAAGTAGTCAACCAATGGTTTGGTCGTACTGTGATTTATTCTGATCAGCGATTTGCTTATGAAGAAGCACAAAGTATTATTGAAACGCAATCTGATTTAATACCGGCTGAAGTTTCTCTAACCGGAAAATCCTATCAAGCTCCGAAGCCAATAGTAGAAGCCACCTTGAAGTTAGATGAATTAGCTAAAATTCTTCGTAGAAAACGAATGGCTGCCGGTGCGATATCCTTTGATAAAGTGGAAGTAAAATTCAACTTAAACGAAGCAGCTGAACCCGTTGGTGTATTTTTCAAAGTGTCGAAAGATGCCAATCATTTGATTGAAGAATTCATGTTGTTGGCCAACCGAAAAGTAGCGGAATTTATAGGCAAACAAAAGAAAACCTTTGTGTACCGAATTCACGATGAACCTAATGAAGATAAGTTGATGAATTTACAAACAGTAATTTCTAAATTCGGTTATACGATTAACATGAAATCGAAGCAAGATATTTCGAAATCATTGAACAATTTATTGAACGAAGTCAACGGTAAAAAAGAACAAAACTTAGTTGATACGTTAACCATCCGAAGTATGAGTAAAGCAGTGTATTCTACCGAAAATATTGGTCATTACGGATTAGCATTCGATTTCTATAGTCATTTTACTTCACCTATTCGTCGTTATCCCGATGTAATGGCACACCGATTGTTACAACATTATTTAGATGGCGGTAAAAGTGTAAACCAAGAAGATTACGAAGCTAAATGTGCACATTCCAGCGATATGGAAGCTTTAGCGGCTCAGGCTGAAAGAGATTCGGTGAAATACATGCAGGTGAAATACATGCAAGACCATAAAGATCAGGAGTTTTTAGGTGTAATTTCCGGTGTAACCGAATGGGGAATTTATGTGGAAATTATAGAAAACAAATGTGAAGGTATGGTTCGCATCCGAGAAATCAAGGAAGATTATTATGTGTTTGATGAAAAGCAATACGCTTTAGTAGGACAGGTTTCCAAAGCTTTATTACAGCTTGGAGACGAAGTATATGTCAAAGTTAAAAATGCCGATTTAGTAAAAAAACAATTGGATTTTCATTTTATAAGAAGAAACGAATAGTATGAAAAATGTAGTGTACAGTGCATTGTTTTTCAGTGCCTTATCTTTCGGACAAGTTGAAAAAAATGTGGGTGATTTTGATAAAGTTACCGCTTTCGATCAGATTGATGTTTTGTTGGTTAAAAGCAACGAAAACAAAGTCATTATTAATGGTAAAGAAGCTAGCGAAGTTGAATTGGTCAACAAAAGTGGTGAGCTTAAAATAAGAATGCCGCTGACGAAACTATTGGGCGGAGATCATATTTCAGTTACGGTTTTCTTTAAAAATATTTCAGCTGTTGAAGCCAATGAAGGTTCAAGAATTGCTTGTGGCGATCATATAAAAACGTTGACTTTTGATGTCAATGCCAAAGAAGGTTCTGAGGTTAAAATGAAGCTTGAAACCCAAAAATTTTCAGCCAGAATTGCCAATGGCTCTAAAGTTATCATTGAAGGAAATGCTGATAATCAAGATGTTTTAGTGAATTCAGGCGGTATTTTCGAAGCTCAACAATTCAAAACAAAGCAAACTACTATTACTGCCAATGCCGGTGGCGAAGCGAATATTTTTGCTACAGATATAGTAGAGGCTAAAGTCAGAGCCGGTGGCGATATTACCATTTACGGCAAACCGAAACAGATCAATCAAAAAGTCATAGCCGGCGGAACGATACAAGAAGCCAAGTAGCATTTTTTTTAGATTTTTCAAATTTAATGCTAACTTGCAGTGTCAAAATTCAAACCATGATTTTTTTAAACGATATTTTATCCGCCATACCGCTTGGTTTTTTCCTGAGTTTTATGATTGGTCCTGTATTTTTTGTTCTCCTGGAAACCAGTGTAGTCAAAGGATTCAGAGCGGCTGTGATGTTTGATTTAGGTGTGGTTTTAGCGGATATTATATTTATTCTGATTGCTTTTTTCAGTAGTTATCGTTTGATTCAAAGCATTAAAGACGATCCGGCTTTGTTTATTTTTGGTGGATTGGTTATGCTGACTTACGGTATCATTTCTTTTATAAAAAACAAGAAGGAATCTAAAAAAATTATAGATGAAATCGATCCTAAAGTATTGGCTAAAACCAATTATTTTTCCCTTTTCATCAAAGGTTTTTTTCTAAACTTTATCAATATTGGTGTCCTTGGTTTTTGGTTGGCTATCTTAATTACAATAGGTCCGCAATTAGAATTACAAGCCTCTCGAATGATTACTTTTTTTGCGACTTTGATCATTGTTTATTTCATCACCGATTTATTTAAAATAATACTAGCCAAACAATTACGAAGTAAACTGAATCCTAAAAATATCCTTTTAATCAAGAAAGTTATCAGTATTGCATTAATTATTTGTGGTGTCGTTTTACTGTCACAGGCTTGGTTCCCTAAAGAACAAAAAATAGTAAATTCTGCTATTGAAAAGTTAGAAGAACAAGAATAAATACTTGCCAAAAAATAAAAAACCTCAGATTTTATTCTGAGGTTTTTTATTTTTCTTTCAATCTATTTTCAAACAATTCTTTCTAAAAGTTAACCATAAAAAAACCTCTAAGTTTGCTTCACCAGTCGCGATGCTCGTGTCCTTTAAAATTTAGAGTCATTGTCCGGATTCAAACCCAATCTTTACTTAATTTTCCTAAAAATTAACCATAAAAAAACCTCCAAGTTTGCTTCGCTAGTCGCAATGCTCGTGTCCTTTAAGATTTAGAGTCGTTGTCCGGATTCGAACCCTTTCTTTACTTAATTTTTTCTAAAAATTAACCATAAAAAAAGCTCTCTTTTAGAGAGCTTAATTAAGAGGCATCGTCCGGATTCGAACCGGAGTATACGGTTTTGCAGACCGGTGCCTAGCCACTCGGCCACGATGCCAGTTGGACGGCAAATATACTAAAAAAGTTAAAAGGCAATAAGCAAAAGCTAAAAAGTTTTCTATTATTCCTATGTACTTCCAACTTTGGAATTTGTACTTAACTTCTGTACTCTTCCAATTCAATAGTAACTGCTTCAACATCACCGCCTATTGGTGGATTGAGTTTGGAAACTGCTAATACAATTCGGGAAACGGATGGAATTTCTTTAAAGATTCTGGTTACGATTCGCTGTGCTACATGTTCTAATAATTTTGAACGAATTGCCATTTCTTCCACAACAATCTTGTTTAAAAGAACATAATCTACTGTGTCTTTCAAGTCATCACTTACCGATGATTTTCTTAAATCGGTTTTCACTTCCAAGTCCACTCTGTAATCTGAACCAATGCGACCTTCTTCTTCCAAACAGCCGTGAAACGAAAAAGTCCTGATATTTTGTAATTTAATTGTTCCCATAGGTTAAGTTTCTGGTTTCGAGTTGTTAGTTTTAAGTTGTTTGGATGTAAACAAACTTACAATCCGTAACTTGTAACTCGTAACGTTTTTAATATCTTTGCTAAAATTACAAAAATAATGGCAACAGAAGAGAAGTCACTTAATTTCCTCGAACAAATTATTGAAGAAGATTTGAAAAACGGTTTGTCGAAAGACAAATTGCGTTTTCGTTTTCCGCCGGAACCTAACGGGTATTTACACGTTGGTCATGCCAGTGCGATTTGTTTAAACTTTGGTTTAGGAATTGATTATCAGGCGCCTGTAAATTTGCGTTTTGATGATACCAATCCCGCCAAAGAAGAGCAGGAATATGTTGATGCTATTAAAAAAGATATCGAATGGTTAGGTTATCAATGGGCTAACGAATGTTATGCTTCTGATTATTTCCAACAATTATACGATTGGGCTGTAGAGTTCATCAAGAAAGGAAAGGCCTATGTAGACAGCCAAACTTCTGAAGAAATGGCCAAACAAAAAGGGACACCAACGCAAGTCGGAACCAATTCTCCTTACCGAGATCGTTCAGTGGAAGAGAATTTAGACCTTTTTGAACGAATGAAAAATGGCGAATTTGAAGAGGGAACGCACATTTTACGTGCTAAAATCGACATGGCTTCTCCCAATATGTTGATGCGTGATCCAATTATGTATCGCATCTTAAAAAAGCACCATCACCGTACAGGAAATGATTGGTGTATTTATCCAATGTATGACTGGGCACACGGCGAAAGTGATTATTTAGAACAGATTTCTCACTCGTTTTGTACACTTGAATTTTTACCGCATCGTGAGTTATACGACTGGTTTTTAGACCAAGTGTACGATGAGGCTAAAGTACGTCCGAAACAAAGAGAATTCGCCAGAAGAAATTTATCACACACGGTGGTTTCTAAACGTAAGCTATTGCAATTGGTTGAAGAAAAGCATGTTAGTGGCTGGGATGATCCTCGAATGAGTACCATTTCCGGAATGCGTCGTCGTGGTTATCCGCCAATGGCTATCCGAAACTTTGCTAAAACCATCGGAATTGCCAAGCGTACCAATTTGATTGATGTTTCGTTATTGGAATTCTGTGTTCGCGAAGAATTAAACAAAACCGCACCCCGTGTAATGGCGGTTTTGAATCCGGTGAAATTGGTCATTACCAATTATCCTGAAGGTCAGGAAGAATGGTTAGAAGCCGAGAATAATCCGGAAGAAGAAGTGATGACCTATAGAAAAGTGCCTTTTTCTAAAGAATTATATATCGAAAGAGAAGATTTTCAGGAAGAAGCCAACAAGAAGTTTTTCCGTCTGACTTTAGGCACGGAAGTGCGTTTAAAAAATGCCTATATCATTAAAGGTGAAAGCGTTATCAAAGACGAAAACGGAAACATTACCGAAATTCATTGTACGTATGACACCGATTCTCGAAGCGGAAGCGGTACAGAAGCGTCTCAAAGAAAAGTAAAAGGAACGATTCACTGGGTTGCTATCAATCATGCTATTCCAGCCGAAGTTCGTGTATACGATCGATTGTTTACCCATGAAAGTCCGGATGGCAACAAAGAAATCGACTTTAAAGAATTTATCAATCCGAATTCATTAGAAGTGATAACTGGTTATGTGGAACCAAGTTTGCAATCGGCTAAAAATTTAGACCAATTCCAATTCCAACGTTTGGGATATTTTTGTGTGGATAAAGATTCGTCAGCCGAAAAATTGGTTTTTAATAAAACAGTTGGCTTAAGAGATACTTGGGCTAAAGTAGAAAGCAAAGAATAATTTCAGTATAGAGAATATAAATAAAAAGCCTGCATAATAGCGGGCTTTTTCTATTATTGTTAAAAATTATAGTTTTTAAAATTTATATAATTTCATCTGATTAAAATCGACCTTCATAAATTGGTTTTATTTGATTTTTAAAAATACTTAAGGTGATTTTATACAGTTAATTGTAAACTTCTTTTACAGCGCTTTAAAATCATTTTTTCTTAATTAACTGCTTTTAGACAAATTTTTCGTAACTTTAAGTCAATTAAAAATTTCAAAATTATGTCTGGAAGAAGTAGCGACAGTGTTTTGGCACTTTTAGCCGGAGCTGCCATCGGAATAGGTATCGGAATTTTGTTTGCGCCTGACAAAGGATCGAAAACTAGAGAAAAAATTAAAAACAGTTTGGACGATTTGAAAGATGAAGTAAAATCCAAATTCAACTCGGCTGAAGAAGAAGCCAAAGAAAAATTTTCTCAAACCAAAGATGAGTTAAAAGAAACCGTTGAAAACTTGTTATCAAAATCAAGTTACAAAGCAGAGGAAGCCATTATTTTTTTAGAAGAAAAATTAGCCGAACTTAAAAAACAAAACGCTAAATTACAGAAGTAATGCCTTTTGATGAAATTAAAGAAAATGTAGAAGATATTCAGCAGAACGCCAAAGCGTACGTAGAAACCAGTTTGGCCTATTATAAACTTTGGGGTTTTAAAGTAGCCATGAAGTCGACCACGTTAATGGTCAAGTTTCTGTTGATTGCCTTGTGTTTGACCATTGTTTTGTTGTTTGTTTCCATTGCTGGAGCTTTAGCCTTAGGGCAATGGTTCAACAGTTATCCGCTCGGTTTTTTGGCTATTGCAGGGTTTTATGCTATTGTTGCAGTATTGTTAACTTTAGTCAAAGACAAAATAGTAGAAGGTCCGATTTTAGAAAAATTCTCCGAAATATTTTTTAACGATTGATTATGCAGCCTAAAAAATATTCATCTTACGCCGAGATTGAGCACGATTTAGAGATTCTGAAATTGGAAAAAGAAATCTATTTCCAAAAGATGAAACTCAGCTATGAGAAAACCAAGGAAAGTGTTTTTCCTTCCGAACCGGCTCAAGGTTTTTATACGGTGTATAAAAAAGTGTTTTCCGGTGCTTTAGGGAGCATTTTAAAGATAGCATTACCGTACATAATCAGTTGGTTTATAAACAGAAAAAGAGGCGATTAAGCCTCTTTTTTTTGTTTTCCCTATGATTAATTAGTAGGTTCTGTTGGGTTTGAAGTATCAGACGGATTGTAATCGGTTGATGTGTGATCATCTTTCTTTTTGATGCGTTTAGGGGTGTTTTTCATCACTTCGCCTACTTGGTTACTGGCAGTAAAACTCGCTACCATATTATTCAACATATCGCTTCCGGCTTGAGGTGAATTCGGCAACAAAATCAAATTCGAGTTTGTGTCGGCACCAATAGCCTGCAATGTATCGTAATGTTGTGTTACTACAATTAAAGCTGAAGCTTCTTGCGAATTGATGCCTACGTTGTTCAATACTTCCACACTTTCTACCAAACCGCGTGCAATTTCTCTTCTTTGATCGGCTATACCTTGACCTTGTAAACGCTTGCTTTCAGCTTCAGCTTTAGCTTTCGCCACAATGCGAATTCTTTGGGCTTCTGATTCAAATTCGGCTGCTGTTTTTTCTCTGTCGGCAGCATTAATTCGGTTCATAGCATTTTTTACCTGCATATCCGGATCAATATCAGTCACCAAGGTGTTGATAATATCGTAACCATACGTCATCATCGCCTCATTTAATTCGCGTTTTACAGCTATAGCGATATCGTCTTTTCTTTCAAAAACATCGTCTAATTTGAGTTTTGGCACTTCGGCACGAACTACGTCAAATACATAAGCGGTGATTTGATCGTGCGGATATTCTAATTTATAGAATGCTTCGTATACTTTTTCTTGGATGACTTTAAACTGAACCGACACTTTCATTTTTACGAATACGTTGTCTTTGGTTTTGGTTTCGATGATGACATCTAATTGTTGAATTCTCAAATTCACGCGACCGGCAATTCGGTCAATTACAGGAATTTTAAGTTGCAAACCCGAGTTTCGGATGCTCAAAAATTTACCGAATCGTTCTACGACTACAGCCGTTTGTTGCTTTACAGTAAAAAAGCAAGAGAACAGAAAAAGAACACCAAATACAATTGGGATAATAATAAATTCCATAATGTTGTAAATTTTAGAGTTTAAAATAGGTTGTACGAAAATATATGTAAGTTTGTTACAAATTAACAATCAACTTTACATGAACAAAAAACTTATCGCCCTTTTGTTATTTGCCACGACATTAGGTTACGCACAATACGGGAACAGAGACGGAAACCGTATTGGAATTTCAGCCGGAATTTCTCAGACAACTTTATTTACCAATAATTTTAAAACTTCTCCAGGTATGGGTTTTGCGGGAGGACTTTCGGTTCGCGGCAACTATTACAACAATTGGAGTATGATTTACGGAATGCAATTTTTCAGCAACAACTTTTCGTTGAAATCCTCTTTAAATCAAGATATTAAGTATAATATTCAAGGCGTTCAAGTACGGGTTTTGTTCAGTTACAATGTAGTGGAAGACCATGTTTCTCTGGATTTTGGTCCGGTGTTACAAATCAACGGAAAACTCAAAGTGGATCCCACCGATGAAAACCGAATTTTAAAAGGAACTTTATTAACTGCCAATCAAATTGTAGATATTTCGCCGGTAAGCGGTAATTTTTACTTGGGTTGCTCGGCCGGAAGCCGAACGTTAAGAGCGGTGATTTTTTACGAATACGGATTTATCAATATCTTAAATAAACTCAACAAAGACGATGCTTTAAAAGCGTTGAATAATGGCGATAAATTCAAAGGGAATTTAGGAAGTATTAACGGCCAAGTCATTATCAATTTATAAAAAAAGCCCCGAATTTCGGGGCTTTTCTTTTATAATGTTGCAATCGCTTTTTCTAATCGCTTGATGGTTTCTTCTTTTCCAATCAATTCCACGATATCAAAAAGATGTGGTCCTTTGAGCGCGCCAACCAAACTCAAACGGAAGGGTTGCATTACTTTTCCCATACCAATCTCGTTTTTAGTCATCCAATCTTTCACTATGGTTTCGATGTTGACAGAGGTAAAATCGCCTATATTTTTCAATACCGATATCAATTGTTGCATCAAATGTGGCGTATCTTCTTTCCAGTTTTTAGCGGCTTTTTCATCATAAGCCGTAGGCGCTACAAAGAAATAATCGGCCAAATCCCAAAACTCCGAGACAAAGTTGGCTCGTTCTTTTATCAAAGCAGTAATCTTTGTCATTTCGACAAAGGAGAAATCACATTTCCCTAATTTTTCAATTACATCTTTCTCAAAAACCTCTGCTAAACTTGCATCACTTTGTTGTTGTAAATAGTGGTGATTGAACCATTTGTTTTTCTCAGGATCAAATTTGGCTCCGGCTTTGTGCACACGATTCAAATCGAATTTTTGCGCCAATTCTTCCAAAGAAAAGATTTCCTGGTCGGTGCCGTCATTCCAACCTAATAAGGCTAAAAAGTTAACTACTGCTTCCGGGAAAAATCCTTTTTCTCTGTAACCTGACGAAACACCTTCTTCGCTTTTCCATTCTAACGGAAATACCGGAAAGCCCATTTTATCGCCATCGCGTTTGGATAATTTTCCGTTTCCGATAGGTTTTAATATCAGCGGTAAATGTGCAAATTCAGGCGCTTCCCAACCAAAGGCTTTGTATAATAAACTGTGCAAAGGCAAACTCGGCAACCATTCTTCTCCGCGAATTACGTGTGAAGTTTCCATTAAATGGTCGTCTACAATATTGGCTAAATGGTACGTTGGCATACCATCCGACTTAAACAGTACTTTATCGTCTAACAAATTCGTTTCAAACTTCAAATCGCCGCGAATAATATCGTGTAAATGCAAAGTTTCATTTACCGGCGTTTTAAAACGAATCACATACGCTTCTCCATTAGCAATTCTTTTTTCGGTTTCTGTTGCCGAAATAACTAATGAAGTGTCTAATTTTTCACGGTTGTGCCAATTGTAAATAAAGGTTTTCCCTTCGGATTCGTGTTGTTTTCTGTGATTGTCTAAGGCTTCGGCTGTGTCAAAAGCATAGTAAGCCCAGCCTGAATTTACCAACTGATCCGCATATTGTTTGTACAAATGCTTTCTTTCGCTTTGGCGATAAGGTCCGAATTTTTCATTTTTCCCAACGGTTTCACTCGGCGCAATGCCTAACCATTCCAAAGCTTCAAAGATGTATTGCTCCGCTCCGGGAACAAAACGATTTTGGTCGGTATCTTCAATTCGCAAATAGAATACACCGTTGTGCTTTTTGGCAAATAAATAATTAAATAAGGCGGTTCTCACGCCGCCAATGTGCAATGGTCCGGTTGGACTGGGAGCAAAACGAACTCTAACTGGTCTTGACATTTTAATAAATTTTCGGCAAAGATAAACAGAAGTTGGAAGTTGGAAGTTAGAAGTTGGAAGTTTTTGATTCGTGTTACCGCTTCATTTTCAAGGCGTTTTCATTGACAAATTTTTAACGTTGGTTATTCGCCAAAAATTGTACATTTATCGGTTATAAAAAAGATTGGCTGAAAATTGGAAAAATCAACCCTTATTTATCAGAAGTTAGAAGACTTTATTCGAAAGTTTTACACCAATGAATTGCTGCGCGGCACTATATTTTTCGTCGGCATTGGTTTGCTGTATTTTATTTTCACGCTTTTTGTTGAATTTTTTTTGTGGCTGAAACCAACAGCACGAACCGTTTTGTTTGTGCTTTTTGTGGTGGTAGAATTGTTTCTGTTACTGCGATTTATCCTTTTTCCATTGTTTAAGCTATTCAAATTGCAAAAGGGAATTGATTACAACCAAGCGTCCAACATTATCGGAAATCATTTCAATGAAGTAGGCGATAAGCTAACCAACTTTTTACAATTGTCACAAGACCGAAACCAATCGGAACTCCTTTTAGCTTCGATTGAACAAAAAGCGGCTACTTTGCAACCTATACCTTTTGGCAACGCCATTAACTTAGGGAAGAATAAGAAATATTTGCCCTTGGCTGTGATTCCGATTTTATTTTTTTTGTTTTTTCTGATTTCGGGCAAAGGCGAGATTTTATCACAAAGTTTCAATCGTGTGGTAAACTTCAAACAACAATTTACACCGCCGGCACCTTTTGAAATTGTGTTAGTAAACAATAATTTGCAAACCGAGCAAAACAAAGATTTCTTAGTGAAAGTTAAAACCGTTGGTAAAGTAGTTCCGGAAAACGCTATGATTTTTATAGGCGATGAAAGTTACTTTATGGAAACTACCAAAGCCGGAGAATTCGAATTCGTTATTCCGAAACCATCCGAAGATATTGCATTTCACATTGAAGCAAATGAAGTCAGTTCGCACGATTATGAACTGAAAGTGGTTACTGTTCCGTCGATAGCCAATTTCGAAATGATTTTAAATTTCCCGAGTTATTTGAATAAAAAACCGGAGATAATCAAAGGTACCGGAAACGCCGTTATTCCTGAAGGCACCAAAGTGACTTGGCGCATGAATACCTTAGCGACGCAAAAAGTGGATTGGGTGAATGATTTTAATCGATTTACTTTTGCGAAACAAAACAATGTGTTCACGTTGTCGAAAAGCATTTTGCATAATGTGGATTATCAAATTCTGACTTCCAACAACAAAGTACAGCATTACGAAAAGTTGAATTATCAGATATCTGTCATCAAAGACCAATTTCCAACAATAACAGTAAACAATGCGCCGGATAGTTTAAAAGTCAATAAGAATTATGTTCTCGGACAAGTTTCTGACGATTACGGACTTTCTAAACTGCAAATCGTTTATTATCCTAAGGATAAACCAAACTCAGCTAAAAAAGCGCTAATAAACGTTAAGAAATACGTATACGATCAGTTTGTGTTTGCTTTCCCAAGTAATCTACCGGTGGAAGAAGGTGTTTCATATGAGTATTATTTTGAGATTTTCGATAATGATGCCATTCACAATTTCAAAAGTACCAAGTCTTCTGTATTCAGCAATCGCATCGCTACTGAAACCGAGAAGCAAGACGAAATGTTACAACAACAAAATGACAACATTAATTCGTTAGCCAAATCATTAAAAGCACAAGACAAACAATTGTCTGAAATGGAAAAGTTGCAAAAAATGGGCAAAGAGAAGGACAATTTAGATTATAAAGAACAACAAAAAGTAAACGATTTCATCCAACGTCAAAAACAACAAGATGAAATGATGAAAGAGTTTTCAGAGAAGATGAAAGACAATTTGGAGCAATTCAAAACCGACAAAAAAGACGAGAAAAAAGAGTTGTTACAAGAGCGTTTTGAGAAAACCAAAGAAGAACTGGAAAAGAACAAAAAACTCTTAGACGAATTGCAAAAGCTGAATGATAAAATTAGCAAGGAAGAGCTCTTTGAAAAAATGCAAAAGTTCCAGCAAGCCAGTAAAAATCAAACGAAGAGTTTAGAGCAGTTGGTTGAACTAACCAAGCGTTATTACGTTGAAAAGAAAGCCGAACAAATTGCCAATAAGTTAGACAAACTAGCTGAAAAGCAAGACAAGTTAGCCGATAAATCAGATGAGAATTCAGCGGAGAAGCAAGAAGATATCAAAAAAGAGTTTGATAAACTGCAGCAGGAATTGAACGAGTTAGATAAGGAAAACAAAGAGTTAAAATCTCCCATGGATTTACCTAACACTGATGAGCAGCAAAAGAGCATTGATGAAGACATGAAGAATGCTAAGGAGCAATTGCAAAAACAGCAAAAGGATAAAGCCAAGCCTAAGCAAAAAAGTGCCGCCAAGAAAATGAAACAAATGAGCCAAAAAATGGCCGAGCAAATGCAATCGGGTGATATGGAACAAATGGAAGAAGATGTGGCTATGTTGCGTCAGATTTTGGACAATCTTTTGGCTTATTCTTTTTCACAAGAAGACGTAATGAAGCAATTTAAAAATTTGAAACGCGGCGCTCCGTCTTTCAACAAAAATCTTAAAATCCAACAAGATTTGAAGCAGCAGTTTAAACATGTTGATGACAGCTTATTTGCCATGTCATTGCGCAACCCTAAGATAGCTGAAGATGTTACTAAGGAAATTGGCAACGTTCAATATAATGTTGACAGAGCTCTTGAAAACTTAGCTGAAGCTAATGTCTCCAAAGGAAATTCTCACCAACAATATGCCGTTTCTGCAGCCAATAGATTAGCGGATATGCTTAGTGATGTTCTTAATAGCATGCAAATGTCTCTTCAAATGGACGGACAAGGTCAAGGCAAACCAAAACCCGGTCAAGGACAAGGTTCCGGTATGCAACTTCCTGACATCATTAAGAAGCAAGACGGTCTTGCCGAGAAAATGAAAAAAGGTATGAAAAAAGTCGAAAAACCCGGTGAAGGTGAAGAAGGTAAAGAAGGTGAAAAGCCCGGTCAAGGTCAGCAAGGCAATAAACCCGGCAAAGGACAAAAAGGTGGCCAATCAGGTCAAGGACAAGGAAATGAAAAAGGCGGAGAACAAGGGCAAGACGGCGAAGGCGATGCCAAAGCTATTATGGAAATTTATAAAGAGCAGCAACAGTTGCGTGAAGCTTTAGCAAAGGAGTTAAAGAAACAGGGTGTTGGCGGTAATGGTCAAAGCGCCCTAGATCAAATGAAGCAAATTGAGAAGCAATTATTGAATAAAGGTTTTAATAATGAAACTTTACAGAAGGTTCTCAATCTTAAATATGAACTATTGAAACTTGAAAAAGCAGTCCAACAACAAGGCCAAGACAAAAAGCGTCAATCTGAAACCAATAAGAAAGAATTTAGTAATCAAGCGAATGCTTTGCCAACACGTCTCCAAGAATATTTGAACAGTATTGAGATTTTAAATAGACAAAGCTTACCTTTGCGCTCCAATTTTAACCAGAAGGTTCAAGAATACTTTTTCAAAAATGATTAGTTTTAATTATGAAACCGATTTTGCTTTAGACAACGAAACCGATTTTTCTATTTGGTTGTCTGAAGTCATTAGCTCCGAATTAAAGAACGAAGGTGAGATTAATTATATCTTCTGTGACGACGACTATTTGTTGGAAATAAACCAACAATACCTCGATCATGATACGCTTACGGACATTATCAGCTTTGATTATTCTGTGGGAAATGAACTACATGGCGATATTTTCATCTCAGTAGAACGTGTTCGTGATAACGCTATAGATTTTAATGTTCCTTTTGAGGATGAATTAAAGCGAGTTATGGTTCATGGCGTTTTGCATTATTGTGGTTATAAAGATAAATCTGAAACCGATGAGCTTTTAATGCGTGAGAAAGAAGAAGAAAAAATGAAAATGTTCCACGTGAAACACAATTAGAAAATGTTTTTAGAAAAATACGATACTATTGTTGTGGGTGCCGGTCATGCTGGTTGCGAAGCTGCCGCGTCAGCGGCCAATTTAGGTTGTAAAACTTTATTGGTCACAATGAGTTTGCAAAACATTGCTCAAATGTCTTGCAATCCGGCTATGGGAGGAATTGCAAAAGGTCAAATCGTTCGAGAGATTGATGCTTTGGGTGGTTACTCCGGAATTGTCTCAGACAAAACAGCCGTGCAGTTCAAAATGCTGAACAAATCCAAAGGGCCTGCCATGTGGTCGCCACGCGTTCAAAGTGATCGTATGCGATTTTCTGAAGAATGGCGTTTGATGTTGGAGAGAACACCTAATCTTGATTTCTACCAAGAAATGGTCAAAGGACTTTTGATTAAAAATAACAAGGTTGAAGGCATCGTTACATCACTTGGCATTGAGATCAAAGCCAAAACCGTTATTTTAACCAATGGTACTTTTTTGAATGGTTTGATTCATATTGGCGACAAACAATTTGGTGGTGGTAGAGCAGGAGAAAGCGCCGCTTTTGGTATTACCGAAGATTTGATTAATGTCGGTTTCCAAGCTGGTAGAATGAAAACCGGAACACCTCCCAGAGTAGATGGTCGCTCTTTAGATTATTCTAAAATGCGTGAAGAACCCGGAGATTTAGTGCCGGACAAGTTTTCATATACTGATGAGACCAATCCGTTGACGCATCAATTGCTTTGTCATATGACATATACTTCTAACGAAGTGCATAATATTTTACGCGAAGGATTTGATCGTTCGCCTATGTTTAATGGCAGAATTAAAAGTATCGGACCAAGATATTGTCCCTCTATAGAAGACAAGATTAATCGTTTCGCCGACAAGGAAAGACACCAGCTATTTGTAGAGCCGGAAGGGTGGAATACCGTAGAAGTTTATGTTAATGGATTTTCAACATCATTGCCGGAGGATATTCAGTTTAAAGCATTGCGTTCTGTGGAAGGTTTTGAAAAAGTTAAATTTTTCCGTCCTGGTTACGCGATTGAGTATGATTATTTTCCGCCAACGCAATTAAAACACACTTTAGAGACTAAGTTAGTTGATGGCTTGTATTTTGCAGGGCAAATCAATGGAACAACCGGTTATGAAGAAGCGGCGTCTCAGGGTTTAATGGCCGGAATCAATGCGGCGTTAAAAGTCAAAGATATGGAACCGATGATTCTTCGCAGAGATGAAGCTTACATTGGAGTTCTAATTGACGATTTAATTACTAAAGGAACAGAAGAGCCTTATCGTATGTTTACGTCTCGTGCAGAATACCGAACACTTTTACGTCAGGACAATGCTGATTTCAGATTAACGCCCAAATCTTATGAAATTGGATTAGCTTCTGAAAAGCGAATGCGTCGTATGGAACACAAATTCAATGAAAGTGAAAAGATGGTGAATTTCTTTAAGGAAACCAGTTTGACACACGAAGAAGCTAATCCGATTTTAGTCGAAAAAGATAGTTCTCCCATGACGCAATCGGATAAGATGTTTAAAGTTTTCTCTCGTCCGCAAATTGACTTAGAAGATATACTCAAGTTCGAAAAAGTACAGCAATACATTCAAGATAACGATTTGGATAAAGAAATTATCGAACAAGCCGAAATCCAAGTTAAGTATTCCGGGTATATCGAAAAAGAGAGAAACAATGCCGAAAAGCTAACGCGATTAGAAGATATTAAAATCCCGGAGAATTTTGATTATTATAAAATCAAATCCATGTCGATTGAAGCCAAGCAAAAATTAAGCGCTATTCGTCCGGTGACCATTTCACAAGCTTCGAGAATCAGTGGTGTTTCGCCAGCCGATATTTCGGTTCTGTTGATTTACATGGGTAGATAATTTAAAAACTAATAACCTAATCGTTTTGCGTTCCACGTGAAACTAACTTTGCCAAGCCTTACCAATAAAGAGTTTTATGAGTTTTCAAAACAATATTTTTTTTCAAAAAGTCAAAGATTATTCGGTTTCCAAAGAAATATTCGAATTGCATCACAATCCTGAATATGATCTTTTGATGACCTTTCCAAAACCAAGTTTGGAGAAATTACCGTCATATTATGAAAGCGACGATTATATTTCACATACTGACGGAAAGCGATCCTTGTTTGAAAGAGTGTATCATTTCATCAAAGGCATTGCCCTTAAGAAGAAATTGAAATTAATCAATGCACAATCAGCTAAAGGAAAATTATTAGACATAGGCGCGGGAACTGGTGACTTTTTAGTAGTGGCCAAAAATGACGGTTGGAATATTACCGGAATCGAGCCTAGCGCTAAAGCCAAAGGAATTGCAATTAATAAAGGCGTAAATTTCGCAGATAGTTTATCAGCTTTAGAAAGCCATTCTTTCGACATTATTACCATGTGGCACGTATTAGAACATGTTCCGAATTTAGAAGACTATTTAACCGAATTAAAAAGATTAATAAAACCAAGCGGAACCATAATTATAGCGGTGCCGAATTTTAAATCGTTTGACGCTAATTTTTATGGAAGACATTGGGCAGCTTATGATGTTCCAAGACACATTTGGCATTTCTCCAAAACGGCTATTGAAAAATTATTTGCAGAAAAAGGAATTCAATTAACAGCCGTTTTGCCAATGAAGTTCGATAGTTTTTACGTGAGCTTGCTGTCTGAAAAATATAAAACCGGGCGTATGAATTTCATCAGAGCTTTTTTCGTTGGTTTGAAGTCAAATCTTAACGGAAAGAAAACAAACGAGTATTCTTCGCACATTTATATCCTAAAAAACCAATAAAATCGAAATAAATTGACCTATTTTAATGAAATCGCACTCGGTTAGGCCTTAGGTTATCAAAAACAAGATACTCGTTTAAATCGCTTTATTTGAAGCCAATTTTAATAACATTAGATTATAGCATTTTTAAATTCAATAATTAAATGTTATTCTGGTTTCGGCCTTTTTTTAAGCCTAATTATTGTCTTTATTTTATATTTTTGAAACGAAAATTTAATTTATCAAAATCATAGTGAATAATAAAAATTCACTGTTACCAAAAAAAATCAATTATAAAATCATGAGTAAAAAAACAGTTATCCTTTTTGCATTGGCCATTTCATTTCTATCATGCAATAAAACTACAGAAGTAAAAGAGTTTAAAACCGCTTACATAGACACTTCTAAATTGATGGAAGAATCTACAGAAGCCAAAGACATCGCTGAAAAATACAAAGACAAATCCAAAGTAATGGGCAACCAGTTGGAAGTGGAAGTGAATCGTTTCAAGTCAGAAGCGGCTAATTTTCAAAAAAATGCACAGGCCAACGGACAAGTTTGGGCACAACAAAAAGGCGCTGAATTACAAAGAAGAGAACAAGAATTAAGCTACGCGCAACAAGCGATGTTGCAACAGTTACAAAGCGAGAGCGGAGTTGAAATGGATTCATTAGTAAGTAATTACAGAAAAGTAATCAAAGAATACGGCAAAGAAAAAGGCTATGATTACATCTATGGTACCGGAGATATTGCCTCTGTTTTATATGCTAAAGACAGTTATGATATCACCAAAGAAATCATCAAATTAGTGAATGAAAAATACAAGTCAGCCGACAAAAAAGAAGAGAAACCTGCTGATAAAAAAGAGGAAAAGAAATAGCACACTTTCCTAACCAATCTTCAAAGCGTCTTTTTTAAGACGCTTTTTTGTTGTGTATTGAAACACAATGTTTTACATTTGTATAAGATAAAACTTATAAGCCATGAAATCTGTAACTGCCGAAGCCCAATATGTATTGCAATTCATCAACCAAACCAATTGTTCCGTTTTTCTCACCGGTAAAGCCGGTACCGGCAAGACAACTTTACTTAAAGAAATCATTCAAACGACTCACAAAAACACGGTCGTTGTGGCGCCAACCGGGATAGCCGCATTGAATGCCGGCGGCGTTACGATTCATTCGATGTTCCAGTTGCCTTTCGGGTGTTTTTTACCCGATAATTCTTCGCCGCAATTCACGGATTCTTCCAAGTTTGAAAGTCGATTAACACTTCGAAGACACTTCAAAATGAGCGGCTTAAAAAAGGCCGTAATTCGGAATATGGAATTGCTGATCATCGATGAAGTCAGTATGCTTCGTGCCGATTTATTGGACGCCATGGATTTTATGATGCAAACCGTTCGTAAAAGTAACCAAGCTTTCGGCGGTGTACAAGTCTTATTCATTGGCGATTTGCTCCAGCTTCCGCCAGTGATTCGGGAAGACGAATGGCGAACATTGAGTCACTATTACAAAGGAAAATTCTTTTTTCATGCGCATGTCATCGAGAAAAATCCACCGATTTATATTGAACTATCAAAGATTTTTCGCCAATCAGATGATGCTTTTATTTCTGTCTTGAACAACCTTAGAATCAACAAGATTACTACTAATGACATTCAAGTTTTAAACCAATTTGTCCAGCCTGAATTCGATTTAAAAGCCAATAAAGGTTACATCACTTTAACTACACACAACCACAAAGCTGATACTATTAACGCTCAGTCTTTACAAGATTTACAAGGGGAAACTTTTTTCTTCAGGGCAGATGTAATTGGTGATTTTCCGGATAAAATTTTCCCGTTGGAAGAGAAACTCGAACTGAAAGTGGGCGCTCAGATTATGTTCATTAAAAACGACAGTACTCCGGAAAAGAAATTTTTCAACGGAAAAATGGGGATTATTCAAACCTTGTCGGAGCGAGAAATTTGGGTTCATTTTCCGGAAGAAAACATTACAATAGAAGTCGAAAAATACGTTTGGGAAAATATTCGTTATACCGTAAACGAAAACACTAAAGAGATAGAAGAGGAAGTTTTAGGGACATTTACCCATTATCCCATCAAATTGGCTTGGGCGATTACGGTGCACAAAAGCCAAGGATTAACCTTCGACAAAGCTGCGCTCGATGTAGCCGATGTTTTTTTGCCCGGGCAAGCCTATGTGGCCTTATCGCGTTTGCGTTCGTTAAATGGCCTCGTATTGCTTTCTCCGTTGCAAATGAATGGGATTTCCAGCGACCAAGAAGTGATGAATTACGCTTCTAACAAGGCAGAAAGCGTAACCTTAGAAAATACGTTACATAAAGAAACCAAAAATTTTATCCGTAACTACCTGATTACCGCTTTCGATTGGTCGGTATTGCTCCAAGAATGGCGCAATCATTTGTACAGCTACAACGAAAAAACGGATTTATCGCTCAAAACCCAACACAAAGATTGGGCAATTAAGCAATGGGAAACCTTGCAACAGCTAACAGATCCGTCGCATAAATTTATCGCACAACTGAACAAATTGTTTTCTGAAGAGGTTGATTTTCATTTTGTTAAAAACAGAATTTTTTCGGCTTATGATTATTTTTTCCCGGTACTCGATCAATTAACGCACGACATTCTTTGGCAACTGGAAGTAGTAATCCGAATGAAAAAAGCGAAAGCTTATTTTGAAGAATTAATCATATTGGAAGATATCCAAACCAAAACAGTGATCCGATTAATGAAAGCCAAACAATTGATAGCAACGGTAGCCAACGGCGAAACCATCTCCAAAGAAAGCCTATCTTCGGAAGCCATCAAAACCTATCGATTGACTAAAGCAGAAACTGTTCGTCAAACCTATAAAAACAGTCATCTTTCGCTGATAGACGAAGAAGAGCCATCGCGTTACACTAAGAAGAAAAAGCAAAAAGAACCGAAAAAATCTACGGTTCAGGAAACCTACGAACTTTGGTTACAACAGTATACCATCAAAGAAATTGCAGTAGTAAGAAAGTTAACCGTACAAACCATCAGCTCGCATTTGGCCAAATTAATAGAGACAGAAACCATAGCCATTTCAGCCATTTTGCCGGAAGATAAAATAGCCGCTTTAGCCCAAGCTTTCAAAGATCACAAAGAAGAATCGCTGGGCAGTTTAAAAGAAAAATACGGTGATGAATTTACCTGGGACGAATTGAAAATGTACCAAGCGGCTCGAAAAAGCGGTTTAACTTAACCACCAAACAGCTAAAACCGATGGCACAAAGTAAATGGCAATCGTACGTGCACCGTCGTAATCTTTAGCCAAGCGTTGCCCTAAAAGCAAGAAGATTAAAGTCACCGACGAAAAAATGGCGCCATACAATCCCCAAGTTTTGCCGCCGTTAACCCATAATTCTACACAGCCGACCAAAGTAAAAATGCCGGTCATCAACTCCAAAATGAGTATGATGAACAAAGCCAAAGGCACATTGTTTTTCAAAATGGTTTGGGCAAAATGACCTTTCAACCATTCAACGTTGCCTTTCCAGGCAAATACTTTATCATAAGCCGATTGTACAAAGGTAACCGCTAAAAAAAGTAAGACTAAAATAGAGGCAGTATTGTTCATAGGTTTAATTTTTATGGATTAATCGTGTTAGTTTTATAGACAAATCGGTTAAAATAATCTTCGCATTTCCATTACGCTCAATATGATAGGCAGCATCAGATAGCTCTTTGAATATTTCCGTAATATTATTTCCGGTGACGAAGGGTGCAAATTTTTCCAGTTTAAAACCTTCCACTTCCGGTTCCAAATACACCAATTTTTCGGTTTGGTAATTCAGCAATAACGCTTGACGAAACAAATCGGTGCAATACGACAAAAATTGTTTTTGACCTTCGCGACCAATAGTGGCCAACTCTTCGCTCCAGGAAATCAAATCCTGTATAGCCGCAGCATTTCCCTTAGCTCTGAACGCCGCCCGAACCCAATCTACAAACCATTTTTCAAACGGAAAATCGTTGTTGTCATTGTTTAAAATGTGAATAGCCTTGTTGTAATTACCTTGCGATAAATGGGCCACTTTCAAAGCCGAAGGTTCGTCTAAAAAATACTTTTCACGCATGGCTTTGGCAATCACGGCTTCCGGTAAAGCACCAAAGTGCAATACCTGACAACGGGAACGTATGGTTTGAATGATGTCTTCCTCGTTTTCCGAGATTAAAATGAAAAGTGTTTTATCCGGCGGTTCTTCTAAAAGTTTCAGCAGTTTGTTTGAGGCTTCGATGTTCATTTTTTCCACCATCCAAACAATCATTACTTTGTAACCGCCTTCATAAGATTTTAAGGCTAACGATTTTAAAATGTCCTGCGCATCTTCTACGCGAATCATGCCTTGCTTTTTTTCCACACCCAAATGTTTGTACCAATCAAACAAACTTCCGTAGGGATTTTTTAAAACAAAGGCACGCCAATCGGCTATAAAATCAGCACTTTTAGGTTTCGATTTTACATCTTCATTGGCTACATTCGGATAAATAAAATGCAAATCGGGATGCGATAAGGTTTGGAATTTCAAGTTACAGCTTTCGTTGCCGCCCGAGTTTTCCAAACCCGAATTCAGACACAAAACATATTGTGCATAAGCAATAGCCATAAGCAATGTGCCGCAACCTTCCGGACCAACAAACAATTGCGCATGCGGAATTCTTCCCGATGAAGCGCTTTGCATCAAATGGTTTTTGAGGTGTTCGTGACCAAGTATTTCTGAAAACTGCATAGAGCAAATATAGCGTATTTTTTTCCCTAATAGAAAATCAAATTCCTACGTGAAAGATAATGATGGTATATAATCCTTCTGAGTTACAACCGCCGATAAGTGTTTTAGTATACTATTGAAAATAAATGGCTTAAAGCTTAATAATTCCTTAAAAAACATCGATAAAAACCACAAAAAGAACGATAAAATTAAATTTTACTATATTTGCAAAGATTCAAAAACTTTACATTTTCAAATGAAAACCTTACAAGATTTTAATTTTAACGCTAAAAAAGCCATTATTCGAGTTGATTTTAACGTGCCTTTAGATGAGCATTTCAACGTAACCGATGCCAATCGAATTGAAGCCGCTAAACCAACTATCGACAAAATTTTGGCCGACGGCGGAAGTGTAATCTTGATGTCGCATTTGGGAAGACCAAAAGGAAAACAAGACCAATTTTCTCTAAGACATATAGTTTCCAAAACTTCTGAAGTTTTAGGCGTTCCTGTTCTTTTTGCGGAAGATTGTCAAGGTGAAATCGCTCAAAAAGCAGCCCAAAGTTTACAACCCGGACAAGTATTGTTATTGGAAAACCTCCGATTTTACGCAGAAGAAGAAGCCGGCGATGTCAATTTTGCCAAAGGATTAGCTTCATTGGGTGATATTTATGTAAATGATGCTTTCGGAACAGCACACAGAGCGCATGCTTCAACGACCATTATCGCTCAGTTTTTTCCAACCGATAAATGTTTCGGATTGCTTTTGGCCAAAGAAATTGATAGCTTGAACAGGGTGTTGAACAACTCGGTAAAACCGGTAACCGCTGTTTTAGGAGGTTCAAAAGTTTCTTCGAAAATCACAGTAATCGAAAATATCTTAGACAAAGTAGACCACATGATTATTGGTGGCGGAATGACGTTTACTTTCGTTAAAGCCTTAGGCGGACACATCGGAAATTCGATTTGTGAAGACGATAAACAAGAATTGGCTTTGGAAATTTTGCGCTTGGCTAAAGAAAAAAATGTGCAAATCCACATTCCGGTTGACGTAGTCGCTGCCGATGCTTTTGCCAACGATGCCAATACTCAGATAGTTGACGTTCGCGAAATTCCTGAAGGTTGGCAAGGTTTGGATGCCGGACCGAAATCTTTGGAGAATTTCAAAAAAGTCATCATGGATTCTAAAACGATTCTTTGGAACGGACCATTAGGTGTTTTTGAAATGGAAACTTTTGCTAAAGGAACCATCACGCTCGGGAACTTTATTGCAGCATCAACAGCGAACGGCGCTTTCTCTTTAGTAGGCGGAGGCGATTCGGTGGCCGCAGTAAAACAATTCGGTTTAGAAGATAAAATGAGCTATGTTTCTACCGGCGGAGGCGCCATGTTGGAAATGTTGGAAGGAAGAGTTTTACCCGGAATTGCTGCTATTTTGGACTAGCTGTTCTGTAACACAATAAAAGACAATTAATTGCGTTATTAATTTATTAATTAATAACATATAAAAATACCACAAAACAAACAAGACTCATGACTGTAAAAAAAATAACGTCTTTGGCTTTGGTTTTACTTTCTACGGCTGTATTTGCCCAAGATTCAATTATCAAAGCGCCCGTTAAAAAGACGCCGCTTACCCAACGACAGTATCTGGACTCTATAAAAGCTACTTTTGTACAAGACAATATGGCCAAATGTATCGACAGTATGTGGATGCAGGAATTGGCAAGTTTGGATTTGTACGAAGAAATGACTTTAGACATCAAAAATATCAATGTTGATGAAAAGGTAGATTACGAGTTACCAACCGAGCTTTTAAAAGAAAGATTAAAAAAGTTAGACGAGAAGTCTCCTTTTAACATAGAGTATAACGTCGGTTTAGAAAACGTAATCAAATCGTTTTTGAAAAACAGAAAGCGCTCTTTTGAAAGATTGATGGGTATTTCTCAGTTTTATTTTCCTTTGTTTGAAGAAGCTCTGGCGGCTCAAAATATCCCGTTAGAAATCAAATATTTGTCTGTAGTAGAATCAGCTTTAAACCCTAGAGCCGTTTCTCGCGTTGGCGCTACAGGATTATGGCAGTTTATGTACCAAACCGGAAAACAGTACGGTTTAAAAGTTGACACCTATGCCGATGACCGAAGAGATCCACTAAAAGCCAGTGCCGCTGCCGCACAATACATGAAAAACATGTACGCTATTTTTGGCGATTGGGATTTGGTTTTAGCGTCTTACAACACCGGTCCGGGTAACGTAGCTAAAGCGATTCGTCGTTCTGGCGGAAAGCAAAATTATTGGAATATCCGACCGTATTTACACAAAGAAACCCAAGGATACGTACCGGCTTTTTTAGCCACGATGTATATTTTTGAATACCATAAAGAACACGGTATTAAACCGGATCGATCAGTTGCCAATCATTTTACTACTGATACAGTTATGGTGAAAAGAGCATTGACGTTTAAGCAACTTTCTGATTTGTTAGACGTACCGGTTGCAGAACTACAGTTCTTGAATCCTATTTATAAAAGAGAAGAAATTCCATTCATCACCGGGGAGAAGCATTTTTTGAGATTGCCGGTAGATAAAATCGCCGTGTTTACTTCTAACGAAGATAAGATTTACGCATACGCCGATTTTGAAGCCGGCAGAAGAGAAAAACCATTCCAATCTATGGTAGCTTCCAAAGATTCTATTGGTTCTTCAGCTAAAGTTAAATACCACAAAGTGCGTCGCGGTGATAGTTTAAGCGAGATTTCCGATAGGTATGGCATTTCGATGTCGGATTTGAAAAAATGGAATCGCCTCAAAAGTAACAAAGCACCGTTAGGCAGAAGCCTAAAGATTTATGTGAACGACAATTCCGCCATCGCATCTACAAACAAAACTACCGTTAAAGATTCTACTTCAACAGCCCTAGCTTCAAATGCTAACAAAAATTTCAAGGAAGAGAAAGTGGTTAGTTACAAGGATGTGGTCAAGTATTACCGAGTAAAAAAGGGTGATAATTTAGGCGAGATATCGAACAAATACGATGTTTCTGTAGCTGAAATTAAAAAATGGAACAAGCTGAAAAGTAATAATATCGCTCTTGGTGCTAACTTAAAAATCATCAAAAATGAGCGTGTTGTTACTACAGTCAGAAAAGAAGTTAAAGCGGATAAAGTTGAAACTGCTGTAGCTTCTAATGAAAATAACATTGAGGAAAACAATACAACTTCCGATTTTTATGAAGTACAAAAAGGCGATAATCTTTTCAGTATTGCCAAAAAATTCAACGTTAGTATTGAAGACTTAAAAAAATGGAACAATCTGGAAGATTTGAATGTACAGTTAGGCGCTAAATTGGCTTTGGCCAACAAAGAAGAAGCTACTGTCGAAACCCCTAAAACAGAAATTAAAACTGTTGAACATAAAGTTAAAAAAGGCGAATACTTAGGAACCATTGCTAAAAAATACAATGTAACTGTAGCCGAAATTAAAGAATGGAACGGCTTGGAAAGCAACAACGTAAAATTAGGCGAAACCCTAATCGTTTCTAAAAAGGAAGTAGCGGTAAGTGAAGCCAAATCTGCTAAAAATGAAGATATTGCCGCTAACGAAAGAAGTGAATACAAATTGTACTATGTTAAAAAAGGCGATTCCCTGTTCAGCATCGCTAAAAAATATCCGGGCGTAACCATTTCCGACATCAAAAAATGGAACGGCATTAAAAACGAAAGTTTAAAGCCGGGTATGAAGTTGAAAATTAACAACGGTTAATCCGAAAATCTTCTCTAAATTTGGGTTTTACTTCAGTTATGAATAAAACCCTTTTTTTATGGCTTTTGGTTGCGGTTATCGGGACTTCTTGTTCGTTTAAAAAGAAGAAGCTTCCGGATGATGCTTCGGCGGCTATCAATACCATTGCGGTGATTATTGATGATCAGCTTTGGAACGGAGAAGTAGGCGATAGTATTCGTAACAAGTTTGCCTCACCAGTTTTGGGATTACCGCAAGAAGAACCACTCTTTACCATCAATCAATATCCGGTAAAACTCTTTGAAGGATTTTCGACTGACTCCCGCAACATTATCATTGTAAAAAAAGACAACGAAATCAAATTCGAAATCAAGCAAAACGAATTTTCAGCACCGCAAAATGCCGTTCACATTACCGGAAAATCTACCACCGAAATCATTGCGTTGCTGGAAGAGCATGCACCGAACATCATTCAAAAAATGCGCGATATTGAAATCGCTCAAAACCAAAAGATTTTCAAAGATTCTTTACTAGATACTAAAAAAATCCAAAAAAAATTCAATATCGATTTGCTCATTCCGTCCAAATACGAATATGTAATGCGCCGCAAGAATTTTATTTGGCTCAAAAGCGAAATTACAAGCGGAAACACCAGTATCATTATTTACCAATTGCCATGGAACAGCATCCGTAGTGGCAGCGCTGTCAACGATATCGTAAGAACCCGAGATTCCATTGGCAGAAAATATATTCACGGTTCCGTGCATGGAACACGAATGCTTACCGAAGAAGCGTATTCGCCTTATTTTTCGAAAACCACTTTGGCTGAGCGAAAAACTTATGAAACCAAAGGTACGTGGCAAATGAAAAACGATTTTATGTCGGGGCCATTTCTCAATTACACGATTTTCGACAAAGTCAACAAACGAATATTGGTGCTGGAAGGCTTTTGTTATGCACCATCCAAAGAAAAAAGAGACTTGATGTTTGAATTAGAATCCATCATTAAGTCGATTCAATTTCAAAAATAAACCGATATGAACCTACAATGGAAAATTAAGCGATTTGAAGCACTTTCTGTGCCCGAACTATACAAAGTATTACAATTGCGCTCAGAAGTCTTTGTGGTGGAGCAAAATTGCGTTTATCAAGACATAGATGGCAAAGACGAGAAAGCATTACATTTGATTGGCGAAGAAAACGGTGAAATTGTGGCTTATGCTCGCTTGTTTAAACCCAGAGATTATTTTGAAGAAGCATCCATTGGGAGAGTAGTGGTTAAAGAAACTTCCAGAAGTAAAAAACTCGGACATATTTTAATGCGCGAAGCCATTCAGGTCATTGAAACACATTTTGAGGTAACCGAAATTACCATTTCAGCGCAGTTGTACCTCAAACATTTTTATGAAAGTCACGGATTTGTCCAAATCAGCGATACTTATCTGGAAGATGACATTCCGCACATCCGAATGAAGAAATCGTAGTTATATTTTGGTAATCACCAATTCGACTCTGCGGTCGTATTCGGCGCCTTTTCCCAACGGAACCGTATTGCCGTAACCTTTGAAAGTCATCCGGTTTTTAGGTATTTTTTTGAAGACAAGGTATTTGTAAACGCTTTGCGCGCGGTTAGTGGAAAGCTGTCTTTTCTTAGTGTCTTTATCGATGGCTTCTTTTTGATACGGTGGCGTACAACAAACATGCCCTTGAATTTCAAATTGCAGATTTTTGTACTTGTGCAACAACTTGGCAATTTTATCCAATTCGGCTTTCGATTTGAACGTCAGTTTGCTGCTACCGCGCTCGAATAAAACATTGTCCAAGTATACATGATCGCCAATAATGTGGTTTTTTTGAATTGTATTGTAAAATCCCGGAATTACAATTTTGGGTAGCGGTTTCAGATTCAACACTACATCAACCCGACGGTTTTTGGAGCGTTTTTCGGGTAAATTTTCAACGATATCGTCGTCAATCAAAATTCGCCCTTTGCCCTCAATGGTGACTATAATTTTACTTTTGATGCCGCTTTCAATAAATTTATTTTGAATTTCTGCCGCTCGTTTGGTCGATAGCTTAAAGTTGTAAGCTTCTTTGCCGATGTCATCTGTGTAACCGAAAATTTGTATCGATTCGATTCGAGTAGAATCTGTTTTTTTGATAAAATCAATAACGTCTTTTGCCTGAACTTCATTCAAGGTGAATTTGTCAAATTCAAAATACACAGAATGCACTACTTCTTCCTGAGCTTGTAAAAGTCCGATAAACAGTAATGGCAGATATTGCAAGAGCTTCTTCATCTTAGATTTTTAAAATTTTATTGTATTCGGCAATGTTGTTTAACAAGCTAACAGCTCTTTTGATTTCTAAATTACTTTTAGCATAGTACTGGTACAAACCTTCTTTGTATTGGTAGCGCTTGATGATTTCGTCTAAAATCAGATTTTTGATTTCTTTCTGATTTTTATCAATCATCACCTGTTCGCTTTTTTGCAAAGCACTCAATAATTGTTGATATTCTGCCGCTATAGCCGAATCAATATTTTCCTTTTTAGCTTTCTCCAACAGCGTTTTCAAAGCCACTTCCGATTCGGTGTTAAATTCAATTTTTTCGCGTTTTAGAAATGCCTTGAAATCGGCAAAATCAGCATCGGTAATCGTTGGAATTTTATCTCCTAAAGACGGATGTTTGTAGTAGTAATATGTGGCATAGTTAAAAATTCCGTCGTTTTTCTGCAAGGCTTCGGCTATGCTGCTGGTTTTGGTTTCTGCTATTTCCACATCCGGCAAAACACCGCCGCCGTCGTAAACCGGTCGTCCTTTACGGGTTTTGAAAATATTGTAATTTTTCTCATCGGTGCGTGTGGCCTTCCCGTCTTTGTCTTTTTTGTTGTAATTCAGCGCCTGAATGCATCTGCCCGAAGGCGTGTAATAACGAGAAATAGTCACTTTTACCTGTGTGCCGTAAGTCATGTCTATCGGTCGTTGTACCAAACCTTTACCAAAACTTCGGCTGCCCACAACTACGGCACGGTCTAAATCTTGTAAAGCACCGGAAACAATTTCGGAAGCCGAAGCACTTTTTCCGTCCACAATCACCACAATCGGAATTTGTGTGTCAATCGGTTCGCGAGTGGTTTTATAAGTGTTGTTGTATTTTTCGTTTTTCGATTTTGTTGTTACAATAACTTCACCTTTGGGCACAAATAAATTGCAAATGTTTACGGCTTCGTTCAACAATCCGCCGGGATTACCTCTTAAATCTAGAATCAGCTGTTGAGCGCCGTCGGCTTTGAGTTTTTCTAAAGCCTCGCGGGTTTCAAAGGAAGCTTTTTTGTTGAATTGCGAGAGCACAATGTATCCGGTTTTGTCGTCGATTTTACCAAAAAAAGGAACGGCTTTTACTTCTACTTCATCTAAGACCAATTGTGTGGTTTGTGGTTTGCCTTGGCGCAGGTATTTGATTTCGATTTTGGTGTTTTTAGCGCCTTTGAGCAATTGAGAAGCATCGTCTTTAAAATCGGCTAAAATCACATCGCCGATTTGAATGATTTCGTCACCGGCTTTCAAACCGGCTTTATCGGCCGGAAATCCTTTATAAGGTTCTTTGATGATGAGTTTGTCTTCTTTTCGAGTAATCATAGCCCCGATACCCGTGTATTCTCCGGTATTGTTGATTTTGAATTTGATAACGTCTTGCTCGTTGAAATAATTGGTATACGGATCCAAATCGGCCAACATGCTCTTAATGGCTTTGTCCATAAGCTCCGACGGATTGGTTTCATCTACATAGTTTTGGTTGACGGTTTTAAACAGTGTGGTGAAGATTTCGATTTGCTTGGAAATTTCGAAAAAATCATCTTTAAAACTTACTCCGATAAAAAGAAAACCGGTTACAACAGCAGTAAGAATATATCTTTTTTTGAATTTGGAAAACATAATTTTAAACGTTTGTCAGGTTAACGAATTTACTAAATTACTTCTAATGAAGCGGATTCAGTTTAGGGTTAACATTTTTTTATTGTGGCAGGCTTTTGCCAAACTTTTCAAAAAGTTGTTTGGTCTTGGTTTCAATTTCCTGATACGGCAATCTGTCGGCCGTTTGGTAGAAAAACATAAAGCAATATTTTTGGTTAGTATGGGCCAGCAGTTGTGACTTATTCAATCGATAACACTCGCGCAACACTCTTTTGTAATAATTGCGGTCGACAGCTTTTTTAAAGTATTTTTTAGAAACCGAAACGCCCATTTTCAGTGGAACATCTTCTTCAAAATCGTAAGGAACATAAACCAATCGCAGCGGATATTGTGCCACAGATTTGCCTTCGGTGAAAAGTAAATCTATGATTTTTTTGCTCTTGAGTTTTTCATTTTTAGGATAGGAATTATCCATTTTACTTATCGTTGTAGATGTTGTACACAAACTTTACCTCGTTATAGTTGATGTAAATCTGCATACGGTTATTTTCTTTTTTCTTAGTGATAATGAAAATGTTGCATTTGGAAAACTTGTTGTCAATACATTCAAAAGGAACGATGTTGACTTCTTCATTATCTTCAATTTCACCGTAAGCTTTTATTTTGAACGATTGCACTTCATTGGAGTTGATGAGAATCAGATCTTTTTTGGCATCAAGTGTAATTAAAACGTTGGCCTTGACAAATTCTGACCATTCGTTCCAACTGCCGTCATTTTTTTTATCGGTAAAACTAACACTGCTGCTTTTGAATCGAATGGGTTGCGCTTCGGCTTTTGGGATGCTCCAACCCAAGGTCAACAAAAAGATTAGTATTTTCAAGTGTTTCATGGTAATCAATATTTGCGGTAAATCTACAAATTCTATTCCATAAAAAAAGCGTCTGTTAACAGACGCTTTTTATTCATTATTAACCCTATTGGGCGAAAGTGTTGTTTTCCTTTTTCACATCGGCCATTAAACCGGTTGGGTCAATGGTGATTTTTTTGATACTGCTTTTGGGTTTGGCAAGGGTAAAGCTATAGTTGGGAAATGCCCAAGCCCAATTGGTCAGTACGGTTCTGGAAATTTCCGGTGTCGGGTTTTCCTTTTCAAAGTGCATCATGCGCAACGGAATGTAAAAACTTTCTTTGCTGCCATCGGTGTATTCTACCAAAAGATCAATCGGCATCGGCATTCGTCCGATTCGTTCTAAAGTGATTTTCGTTTGAGCGGTTTCTGAGGTAACTACCTCTGAAATTCCGTAATCAATAGTATTGGTGGTTTGCGTCCAATCAGTTAAATACCAATCCAAATGGGCTCCTGAAATGCGCTCTGCTGTTCGTTTGATATCGTTTGGCGTTGGATGTTTGAATTTGAATTCCTCGTAAAAACGACGTAAGGTTTTCATTAAATTGTCTTCACCAATCAGGTAAATCAGCTGGCTCAAAAAGAGTTCTCCTTTACTGTAGGATGAAACGCTATAAGAGCGGTTTAAATCAAAGCGATCGGAATGAGTCGAAAGGGGTTGTTCTTTGCCCGATTTAACCAAGTCAAAATAGCTTTTGTAAGCACCGGCATAAGGATTCGCAGCTTTTTTTTCGGCAAAATGATTCATCACCGTATCTTCGATAAAGGAAGTAAATCCTTCGTCCATCCAACCGTGTTTGCTTTCGTTGATGGCCAAAACCTGTTGGAACCAGGAGTGTCCGAATTCGTGTGCAATCAAGCCGATAAAACCGTTGAGTTCTCCTTCGCCTAAAACTAAGGTACACATGGCGTATTCCATACCACCGTCGCCACCTTGAATTACCGAATATTGTTCATAGGGATATTTACCTACCATGGCATTAAAAAACTTGAGGATTTCGGCCGTGTAGCCTTGAGCTTTTTTCCAATTCTCGATAATTTTCGGATTGTTTTTGTACAAGAAGTGCAAGGTTACGCCTTCTTCTGTTACCAATTTATCGTGAAGGTATTCTTTATCGGCGGCCCAGGTAAAATCGTGTACGTTAGGCGCCAAGAAATGCCAAGTTAGTGTTTTTTGTTTCTTCGGAATGCTTACTGTCACGCCATCATCGGCATAACCATGACCGATTTCGTTTTTGTTTTGCAAATAACCGGTTCCGCCCAAAACATAATTTTTATCGATGGTGATTTTTACATCGTAATTGCTCCAAACACCGTGAAATTCTCTGGCTATATACGGATTGGCATGCCAACCTTCGAAGTCAAATTCAGCCATTTTCGGATACCATTGCGCCATGGAAAGTTCAACACCTTCTTTGTTGTTTCGCCCGGAACGTCTGATTTGTACCGGAACTTGTCCGTTAAAATCTAAGGTTAATAAAGTGGATTTGCCCGGTAGAAGCGGTTGGGCTAAATCGACCTCCAAAATGGTTCCGACTTCTTTAGTTGTAGCTAAAATACCGTCTTGCTTGAAGTTGGAGATTTTTAAAAACCCAATTTCGTTTGGTTTCAGCTGGGCAATTCGGCTTTTATTGATATCTTTTCCTTCTGCGTTTTTAACTTTAGTTACCATACGCCCGTCAGGATCCGGAATCGATTGGAGTCGCGCATCCATTTCGCTTCCCGGCTGAAAAGCGTTGTTGTACAAATGGTAGTAAACTCTTTTTAAAGTGTCGTTCGAGTTGTTGGTATAGAGCAATTCTTGTTTGCCGGAATACTGATAGGATTTAACATCCATTGTTACTTCCATTTTATAATCTGCCCGTTGTTGCCAATACCCTTCAGATTGCGCCACTGCATTGATGCTGAAACATAAAACAAAAGGGAAGAAGATTTTTTTCATCATGATTTTTGAAGTATAGTTTTAGAGTTTTGGTTCTTTTTTGATTTGGTTAGAAACCTCTTCTGCCATTTTTAAGGCATTGTATGCGTTGACAATTTTCCCTGAAACACATGTTTGTGAAAAAGGTATTTTCAGATTATCCTCACCAACTGTTACGTCCAAGTTCAAGGTAATTCCTGACTTCATTATGATTTCTTTTACTTGATTTGCTTTCAAGTTAGGATAATAAGAGCGAATTAAAGCCGCAACTCCGGCTACATTTGGAGAAGCCATAGAGGTTCCTTGTTCGTATTTGTATTTCTCTCCCGGTACAGTAGCGTATATCTTAACGCCCGGAGCAAAAACATCAACATTCGCAGCGCCGTAATTCGAGAAATCAGCTACTATACCTTCGCCGTAGTTGTAATTAATGGCGCCTACTTTAATGACATTGTTTACCAATTCGGTTTTTTTATCAGGAGTATCTTCCGGATAGTTAGGTTCCACATCTACATTTTTGCCGTCATTGCCTGCCGCTAAAACTATTAAAACGTCTTTACTCTCGGCATATTTCATGGCATCCCAAACCCATTCTTTCTGTGGCGAATAATCTTTACCGAAACTTCCGTTGATGACTTTAGCGCCATTATCAACAGCGTATCTTATGGCTAAAGCGATGTCTTTATCATACTCATCACCATTAGGGACAGCACGAATTGGCATAATTTCCACATTGATGGCTACACCATCGCCACCCATTTTGTTGTTTCTTTCTTGGGCAATAATTCCGGCTACGTGTGTACCGTGCGAAGAATCTTTTCGATTTTTTGAATACACAACATTGTTGCCGTATTTTTTATCTTTTATATCCTCCGGGTTATCGCCTACCGGTTTTCTTCCATTGAATTCTTTGTTCAAATTATAATTCAATTTGTCATACACATAATCTTTAAACTCCTCCAAGTTTTGGCGAAAATCATCGCCGGCATCTTCGGCATACATCAACATGATTTTTTTGCTTTTAAACAATTCATATTTCACCGAAGCAATATTGTTGAGGTCTTCTTTAGTGTAGTTTTCTTTCTTCAAATACTCACGGATGGTTTTATCGGCATCCACCAATAAATCGACTGTTTCTTTGTACGGAAACACTTCGTTGTATTCTTTTTCGTATTCCTTTTGGGCTTTCTTGTAGAGTTCGGTGCCGTCATCGCCTTTTCTTAAATAACGAACCAATTCCAAGGTTTCGTTGTTGGAATCGCCTAAGAAATTCCATCCGTGTACGTCATCAGCATAACCGTTTTTATCGTCGTCTTTTTTGTTGTTCGGGATTTCTTTTGGGTTGGTCCAGATGACCGATTTTAGATCGGGATGACTAATGTCAACACCGGAATCAATCACGCCAACGATAACTTTATTACCTTTCTTTCCCTTTATAAGTTCTGAATACGCTTTGTCTACGCTCATGCCCGGAATGGAATCTTTTTCCAAATCCAAATGGCTCCAACGTTGTTGTTGTTCTTCGGTTAAAGGTGATTTTTTAAACGATGATACTTTGGCTTCTTGAGCGGCTATTGTTAACGAGAACACTGAGAATACAGTGTAAAATATTTTTTTCATTTTAAAAACGATTTACAAGTGTAAGACCGTAAAAATAATTTCTTTTTAAGCATTAAACAGTTGGATTAACAATAATTTAGGCATCGCAAAAGAGTCTCTTTTAATGTAATCAAGCCATAAAGGCTTATCAAATTTATAAAAAGTATTGACTGTAAATGGCTTAACACTTTTGATTTTAGCGAATTTTTCAACTGTCATTTCAATGGCAAAGCCCATAAAATAAGGTAATTCAGTAGTCAATTGGCATCAAAAAAACAAAGCAATGGTACAGAGACTAAGTTCTAATGCGATTATTAGTTTGAAATAATGTTTTTGTTTCTTTTTTAGGAAAAAACTCCGAAAAACATTGTTTTTCGGAGTTTTGACAATATACATAAATTTGAATTTATCCGTTTCCGCTTCCGGCTCTTTGTTTTATGTCTTCAGCACCACCGGTTCTTCGAGGTTGCGAGTTTCCGTTTCCGAAATTATAGGTAAAAGTCAGCATAACATTTCTGGAATCACGAGAAACCGCAAACCTTTCTGTATAATTGGTAAAAGTGTTCGAAGCTTTGATGTTGTTCGTAAAAAACAGGTCGTTAACTGCTAAACGCAAAGTGGCTTTTTCGAATTTTTTCTGTACACCCAAGTTCAAGAACCACACCGGTTTTAAATCCAGGAAGGCATAAATCTGATTGCCTCTGTAGTTGGCTGAAAGTTCGCCTGAATATCCGTTTCCGAATTTAAAGTTATTGGTGGTGTTGAAATCGTAGGCAAAATTACTTTGGCTATTTAATGCAGTCCCGGAAACATTTCCGGAGAAGGAATTCAAGTTAAAATTCAACGAGTTGTTGTTGGTCCACCATTTTGTAATCTCAAACGGAACTATGGCATTCAATCCCCAAGTGGTTACGGTGTTCAAATTTTTATTGGTTTGAACCGTTTGCTGATTGTTCCCTTCTGAAGGCATAATTACTTGGGTAATGTTGTTGGCCGTTTGTGAATAGCTTAGTGTTGTATAGACTTTTTTATTTAGTACGTGTGTCAACTCGAAGGAATTTGTGGTTTGCGGACTCAAATACGGATTTCCTTCTTCGTAGGTTGTAGGATCCAAAAAGAATTTAAACGGATTCAACTGATCGTAGCTCGGTCTGGTAATTCTTCGGCTGTAATTGAACTCCAAACTGTGTTTTTCACTAATGGTGTAGCCTACAAATGCACTTGGAAAAAGTTGGGTGTAGTTGTTTTTGAAAGATTGGTCGCCTACGCGCTGTTCTCCGTCGATGTTCGTGTTTTCAACGCGTAAACCCAAATTGGTTTTCCATTTTCCGAATTCTTTAGAAGCAATTAAATACGCCGCATTGATGTTTTCTTTATAGATAAAATGATTGCTTTTGGTTTCATCCAACACCGGATTACCCGAACTCCAGTCGTAAAAAGTAAGTTCGTTATCCGATTTGACATAAGTAGATTTTAATCCGGATTCGAGTTTTACTTTGTTTTTGAAGGTCGTAGTGAAATCGGTTTTAAGCCCTATTATGTTCAAATCACCTTTGATATTTCCCTCCAAAATGTAAGGATTTTGGAATTCTGCACCGTCCAAATCATAGTAACGCGTGGTAAAGTCCTGGTCGTTTCGGTTGCCGTAATTGGCCCAATCGAAATCAGTGTTGAGTTCAGTGCCTAAAGTGTCGATTTTGACTTTATGATTTAAATTTACGGCATAATTTTTCCACTGGTTGTTGGCCTTGTTTTTAGTTTCAAAGTTTGATGCTAAAGTATTGGTGTTGTCGAGAACATCCGACACATTGCTGCCTGTTGGATTGAATTTGTTGTTCACCACGTTTGCTAAAAGACTAAAAGAGTGTTTATCGTTGACTAAATAATCAACACCGAATCGCCCGGTATGGTTTCTCAGTTGGATTTTGAGAAAATTATTTTGATCGTATGCGCCGGTAAACGTATTGTCTTCGTAAAACTTACGGTCTAATCTTAAGTCATTAAAGCCTTCGCGATACGCAAAGCCGTAGTTTCCGTGAATATTCCATTTTTCTGTGCGATGGTTCAAGGTAACATTGTTGCCGTTTTTGAAATACCTTCCGGCGCCGTTGGATAGCGAAATACTACCGTTACTGCCTTTTCTTTTACTTTTTTTCATCTTGATATTGATGATGGCAGTACCCGCTGCATCGTATTTTGATCCCGGATTGGTGATGAATTCAATCTTGTCAATGCTTTCCGCAGGAATACCTCGTAGGTAATCGGCTAAGTTGGAACCAGACATTTGTGTAGGCTTTCCGTCAATTTGAATCTGTATGCCCGATTTTCCTCTCAGACTGATATTGTCGTTGTTGTCGATGGCTACACTCGGTGCTTTTTCCAATAGTTCGAAGGCTGTACTGCCCGAAGAGCCAATGGCGCTGTCAACATTCATAATCATTTTCCCGTCTTGTCGTTCGATAAATTTTTTTGACGAAGTAATGACTACTTCTTTTAAACTTTCGGAAGAAATAGCCAATTCAATTTCGGGAATTGTATAATCGGAAGTCGCGCTGAACGATGCTCCGTTGTGAAGGGTTTTGCCGTTTTCTTCAACGGTTACGTAGTACCTTCCTGGCGAAATGTTTTCAAAAACAAATTTCCCCGTTTGGTCTGTAGCCTCAGTTTTGATTAACTGTTCGTTTTCTTTAGCATACAGAAAAACCAGAAGGTTTTCCGGGGAAATAGTGCCCGTTTTTTTCAGTTGCCCTGTAATAGTGATTTTCTGGTTTTGGGCAAAAGCTGATTGATGACCATTGAGCCAAATAAGCCCAATGAAAATTAAGATTGATTTCATGTTACTGTTCGTTTTAATTGATTGATTGTGATTGATGATGATTGTTTTGATTACATAGCTATGGACAATTTTCTATGATTTTAGTTAAGGTTTGATTCATATTTTGTAAGGCAGTTTCGCTGATGCCATCCAAGGCCACTCGACGGTTTTGATTCACTAAACTCTGAACGCTTTGGATGATATTTTTCCCTTCTTCGGTAACTTCTAAATTGGTTTTTCTTCTATCGGTTTCGTGGATATTTCTGCTCAAATAACCTAATTGAACCAAAATCTCAATGATTCGGGTTACTGAAGCGTTGTCTTTAAAAACCAAAGAGGCTATCTCTTGTTGCGGCATCCCCGGATTTTCTAAAATGGCTTTGATTACCAACCATTGGTCTACGGAGATTTTATAGCCCGAAGCTTTGAGCTGTTTTTGGGCAAACATCCGATAGGACCGAATGGCTTTGTCTATTTTATAGAAAATGATATCGTCTAACTTTTCCATATTCGAGTTGTTTAGTGAACAAAAATATAAATGATTTATCAATAATTGACATATCAAATAAAAATTAACAAAAAATTAGCAGCAATACTTTTTAAGGCGTTAATGGAATTAGGATTAGGGATGATTAAAAAAGCGCCTCACATGAAAATACTTCTTTCAATCGCACACCTTTCTCTGTCTTTTCAACTGTGATGATTGGGTTGTGTGCATCGTGTTCCAGCCATAAGAAATAGTTGTTTTGCGCCGCCGCATTTAAAAACTTTGCTTTTTCAGGCATTGTTAAAAGCGGTCGGGTGTCATAACCCATTACGTATGGTAAAGGCAAATGTCCGGCAGTTGGAATCAAATCGGCACAAAAAACGATGGTTTTATCTTGGTATTGTATGTGCGGAATCATCATTTTTTCGGTGTGACCGTCAACATAAAATATCCCGAAACCCAATTCTTTCGAAATTCCGAAATCGCCTTCCGGCCTTTTAATAAAGTTCAGTTGACCGCTTTCTTGCATCGGCAAAATATTTTCGGAAAGGAAAGAAGCTTTCTCACGCGCATTGGGTTTTGTCGCCCATTCCCAGTGGTTGTCGTTGGTCCAGAATTTGGCATTTTTGAAAGCAACTTCGTAACCGGTTTTGGCGGCATTCCAATTCACACTACCACCGCAATGGTCAAAGTGCAAATGCGTCATAAAAACATCGGTCACATCATCGCGATGAAAACCGTATCGGGCTAGAGAACCATCTAGAGTAAAATCGCCCCAAAGTGAATAATACCCGAAAAACTTCTCCGACTGTTTGTTGCCCATGCCGGTGTCAATTAAAATCAAACGGTTGCCGTCTTCAATCAGCATGCAACGGGCTGCAATATCAATCAAATTATTGGCATCTGCAGGATTGGTTTTGTTCCAAATCGTTTTCGGAACCACGCCAAACATAGCGCCGCCATCCAACTTAAAGTTTCCGGCTTCTATAGGATATATTTTCATAGGTTGAGGTTTGTGACAAATTTACAGAATAAAAAATCATTTTTTTCTATCCGTACATTAGTTATAAAAATGTTACCAATTGTAGTAGGAATAGATATTTGTGTTAAATTTGCACATTAATTTAGACAAAATCAAAATAAGATGATTAAAGTATCGGATACAGCAAGTAAAAAAATCGTCGAAATGATGCAGGAAGACGGTTTTGATGCGACCCAAGATTACGTTCGCGTGGGCGTAAAAAGTGGTGGTTGTTCGGGTTTGTCTTATGAGTTAAAATTCGACAAAGCAATAGGCGAAAATGACAAAGTTTTCGAAGACAATAATGTGAAAATAGCCGTTGAAAAAAAATCGTTCTTGTACTTAGCCGGAACCATTTTGGAATTTTCCGGAGGCTTGAACGGTAAAGGCTTTGTTTTTAATAATCCCAACGCAAGCCGAACCTGTGGTTGCGGTGAATCATTCTCATTATAGAACACTATCATGGCAAAATATACGGAAGACGACTTAAAAGTCGAACTCGAAACTAAAGAATACGAATACGGATTTTATACCGAATTAGAATCGGAGACTTTTCCTGTTGGCCTAAACGAAGACATTGTAAGAGCTATTTCTCAGAAAAAAGGCGAGCCGCAATGGATGACTGATTGGCGCATTGAAGCTTTCAGAGCTTGGCAGGAAATGACTGAACCGGAATGGGCCAATGTACATTACGAAAAACCCGATTTTCAGGCCATTTCCTATTATTCGGCACCGAAAAAAGCGGATCCTAATAAAACCTTGGACGATGTAGACCCGGAACTTTTAGCGATGTACAAAAAGCTGGGTATTTCTATCGATGAACAGAAAAAAATGAACAACATCGCCATGGACATCGTGGTCGATTCGGTTTCGGTGGCGACAACTTTTAAAAAGACCTTGGCCGAAAAAGGTATCATTTTCATGAGTATTTCCGAAGCTATTAAAGAGCATCCGGAATTGGTTCGCCAATACCTTGGAACGGTTGTGCCGCAAAAAGATAATTTTTACGCAGCACTAAACTCGGCGGTTTTCTCCGACGGTAGTTTTTGCTACATACCGAAAGGCGTTCGTTGTCCCATGGAATTGTCAACCTATTTCCGTATCAACCAAGCAGGAACCGGTCAGTTCGAAAGAACTTTAGTCATTGCCGATGAAGGCAGTTATGTTTCTTACTTAGAGGGCTGTACAGCGCCAAGTCGAGACGAAAACCAATTGCACGCAGCGGTAGTGGAATTGATTGCTTTAGACGATGCTGAAATCAAATATTCCACTGTTCAAAACTGGTATCCCGGAAACAAAGAAGGCAAAGGCGGTGTGTATAATTTTGTAACCAAAAGAGGCTTGTGCGAGAAAAATGCCAAAATCTCTTGGACGCAAGTAGAAACCGGTTCTGCCGTAACTTGGAAGTATCCGTCTTGTGTGTTAAAAGGCGATAATTCGATAGGCGAATTTTACTCGATTGCCGTAACCAATAACTTCCAACAAGCCGATACCGGAACTAAAATGATCCATTTGGGTAAAAACACCAAATCGACTATCATCTCCAAAGGAATCTCGGCCGGAAAATCACAAAACAGTTACCGAGGTTTGGTGCAAATTGGCGCTCGTGCCGAGAATGCGCGTAACTTCTCCCAATGTGACTCATTGTTGATGGGAAATAATTGTGGCGCACACACGTTTCCGTACATCGAAAGTAAAAATACTACTGCCAAAATAGAACACGAAGCCACGACTTCTAAAATCGGAGAAGATCAAGTGTTTTATTGCAACCAACGCGGGATTCCAACCGAGAAAGCGATTGCGTTAATTGTAAACGGTTTCAGTAAAGACGTCTTGAACAAACTACCCATGGAATTTGCCGTAGAAGCACAAAAATTATTGGAGATTTCACTCGAAGGTTCCGTCGGATAAAAACTTAAATGAACTTACATTCCTTAAATGGTTTTAAAATAAAAGTATAAAATGTTAAAAATTAGCAATCTACACGCTTCAGTTGAAGATAAAGACATATTAAAAGGCATTAATTTAGAAATTAAAGCCGGAGAAGTGCATGCCATTATGGGACCAAATGGTGCCGGAAAAAGCACGCTTTCTTCCATCATTGCCGGTAATGAAAATTACGAAGTATCCGAAGGCGAAATCCTCTTAGAAGGGGAAGATATCTCCGAATTGGCTCCGGAAGAAAGAGCACACAAAGGTGTTTTCTTGTCGTTCCAATATCCGGTAGAAATTCCTGGTGTTTCGGTGACTAACTTCATCAAAACAGCCATTAACGAAAAAAGAAAAGCCAACAATCAAGAGGAAATGCCGGCCAACGAAATGCTGAAACTCATCCGCGAAAAATCGGAATTGCTGGAAATGGACCGCAAGTTTTTATCACGTTCGCTAAACGAAGGTTTCTCGGGCGGTGAAAAGAAGCGTAATGAAATCTTCCAAATGGCCATGTTAGAGCCAAAATTAGCCATCCTCGACGAAACCGATTCTGGACTAGATATCGACGCTTTAAGAATTGTAGCTAACGGCGTTAATAAATTAAAAAACGAAAACAACGCGGTACTGGTTATCACGCACTACCAACGTTTGTTAGATTATATTGTACCCGATTTTGTTCACGTTTTAATGGACGGTAAAATCGTAAAAACCGGTGGCGCCGACTTAGCGTTGGAATTAGAGGAAAAAGGATACGATTGGATTAAAAATGAATTGAATTAGTTTACAGTCTCAGTCACAGTTTACAGCAACTGCGACTGGATACTGCGACTGAATACTGATAATTATGGAATTAAAAGAAAAACTCATTTCGTCTTTCATGGCTTTCGAAGAACAAATCGATGTTCATTCGGATTTGCATGATATTAGGACGGCCGCAATAAAAAACTTTGAACACAAAGGTTTCCCTACTAAAAAAGAGGAAGCTTGGAAATACACCTCGCTGAATTCGGTTTTGAAAAACGACTATTCGGTATTTCCAAAACACGAAAATGCTATTGAGTTTGCCGAAGTTAAAAAGTACTTCCTACACGAGATTGATACTTATAAAGTGATTTTTGTTGACGGTAAGTTTACTTCGTTTTTATCGGCCACAACGCATGATGGAATTGATGTTTGTTTGATGTCATCGGCTTTAAACAAACCCAAATACAAAATGGTAATTGATGAATATTTCAACAAAATCGCCAGTAAAGACGAAAGTTTGACCAGTTTGAATACGGCTTTTGCTAATGAAGGTGCTTACATCAATATTCCGAAAAGCAAAGTAGTAGAAAAACCCATCGAAATCATCTATTTTTCTACCGGAAAAGAAAATGCGTTGATGTTGCAACCCCGTAATTTGGTTATCGTAGGCGAAAATGCGCACGTGCAAATCATCGAAAGACACCAAAGCTTAAACGAAAACCCGGTACTGACGAATTCAGTAACCGAGATTTTTGCCCAAAAACGCGCTATCGTGGATTACTATAAAATCCAAAACGATTTGCAATCGGCTAACTTGATTGACAACACCTATATTTCCCAAAAGCAGGAAAGCCGAGTTTCGGTTCACACGTTTTCTTTTGGTGGTAACATCACGAGAAACAATTTGAACTTCTACCATTTTGGCGAAAGAATCGATTCTACGCTTAAAGGCATTACCATCATAGGCGACAAGCAACACGTGGATCATTACACTTTAGTGCATCACGCCAAGCCCAATTGCGAAAGCCACCAAAACTACAAAACCATCTTGGCCGATAGTGCAACAGGCGTTTTCAATGGTAAAATTTACGTGGAAAAAGAAGCGCAAAAAACCGATGCTTTCCAACAAAACAACAATATTTTGCTGGGCGACAAAGCCACAATTAACGCTAAACCGCAATTGGAAATTTTTGCCGACGACGTCAAATGTTCCCACGGTTGTACCATCGGGCAGTTAGATGAAACGGCTATGTTTTACATGCAACAACGCGGCATTCCTAAGAAAGAAGCCAAAGCATTGCTCATGTACGCCTTTTCCAATGAGGTCATCGAAAGCATCAAAATACCGGAATTAAAACAAAGAATCACCAAAATTATCGCCACGAAATTAGGCGTGAACTTAGGGTTTGATTTGTAGTTTTAACCGCAAAGTTCGCTAAGAAATACACAAAGGGCGCTAAAGTTGTTAATTACACTTTGCGCCCTTTCTCTTTTTTAACTTTGCGTTCTTTGCGTTTAAATTATTTCTTTATGGATAAAATAATATCTCTTAAAAACCCATTAAAATCAAATTCCTCACTCAACCCCATACGAACCACTACCAAGTCGTGACTCGGGAAAATAGCTACCATTTGTCCTTGGTAACCGCTGCAGTAAAACATATCTCGCGGTACATCCGGGAATTTTCCGCCGGCATTTAACCAAAATTGCGCACCGTATTGACCGTTAGAAGTATTGGTTGGCGTGGCCACGTATTTCGCCCAACTCGGGTCAAATAGTTGTGCTCCGTTCCAATTGCCTTGGTTTAAATAGAGTAATCCAAACTTGGCCCAATCGCGCGCCGAAGCCCAACCATAGGACGAACCTACAAAGTTTCCAACCATGTCAACTTCCACTAAAGCTGAGTCCATGCCAATTTTATCCAACAAACTGCTGTACCAAAAATCCAAATATTCCTGGTGTGTTTTGAATTGTTGGCGCAATATACCCGACAACAAATTCGTAGTGCCCGACGAGTAATTCCACGACGCATTCGGTTTGCCTACTAAAGGTTTGTCAATTTGCGATTGGGTCATATCTTCTGCCGTAAACAACATTTTGGTCACATCGGAAATCTTGCCGTAATCTTCATCCCATTCCAAGCCCGAATTCATGTGCAGCAAATCGTTAATCGTAATTTTAGCGCGCTCGTCGTTTTTCCAAGCGGCAATCGGAGCAGGTTTAGTAATATCGATCTTCCCTTGTTTTTGCAGTATGCCAAAGTAAGTCGCCGTCAAACTTTTGGTCATCGACCAACCTAAAATTTTAGAAGTTGCTCTAAATCCGGCACCATATTTCTCAGCCACCAAACGGCCTTTGTACAATACTACTACGGCGCGGGTTCTTTTGTTCTTTTCGCCCTCTTTGTCAAAGGCTTCTTCTACAGTTTTTTGCAATTGGAACGCATCTAATTCGGCAAAACTGGTATCTACCGGATTGCTGTTCCCATAAGGATAAGGCAAATCGCTTTGGGATAAACTTCGTTTCGGAACGTTATAAGGTTTGGTAACATCAAAATCGTCGTTGATTAACGTGGCGCCCAATCCTTCGCGGTAAATGGCTTTGCGCGCTTTTAATCCGTATACTTTTGACAAGACGCTTTTTTCATTTTCATCTATTGTATTGGTAGCCCAATCGACTTTGTCAATGTCGTTGTCACCCTGTTGTATGGTTTCCAAAGTTCGGTCATCAATAAAATATCCGGATGCCACACTCTTAGCCGAAAAACCGGTGATGATGTCCAATTGCGGATAAATTTCGATGCGCAAATAAACCAAGACAAGCAGCAATAAAACGGCAAAAACTTTCAGAAACTTTTTCATGGGAATTAATTTTGAAGCAATTTATAAAATTTGAGTCATATAAGTAATTTAAGCTTCTATTTCTTATATGTCTTATAGGGTTCAAAATCATAAAATATTAATATTTGTTTAGCAAATAACCAACTCATTTTAACTACTTTTGTATTTAGAATTTTTCTAAATAATACCATGTTAGACCTCCAAAAAATCAGAGCCGATTTCCCGATACTTTCTCAAAAAGTAAACGGTAAACCGCTCGTTTATTTTGACAACGGCGCCACCTCGCAAAAGCCACAAGTAGTGATTGATGCGATTGCCCAATATTACCAAGAAATCAATGCTAACATTCACCGCGGCGTCCATACCCTAAGTCAATTGGCTACCGATGCCTATGAAGTCTCTCGCGGTAAAATCCAAAACCATATCAACGCCAAACACGCCCATGAAGTCATTTTTACTTCCGGAACTACTCACGGTATTAACGCTGTTGCTAATGGTTTTGCCTCGCTGTTAAAAGTTGGCGATGAAGTATTGGTTTCGGCTTTGGAACACCATAGCAATATTGTGCCGTGGCAAATGCTATGCGAAAGAACCGGCGCCACGCTGAAAGTCATTCCCATGAATGAAAAAGGAGAATTGATACAGGCTGAATACGATACATTGCTTTCAGACAAAACCAAAATCGTAACCGTAAATCATATTTCAAACGCTTTGGGCACCATCAACCCTGTAAAGGAAATGATTGCCAAAGCGCACCAAGTTGGCGCTGCTGTTTTAATCGATGGCGCTCAAGCCACACCACATTTAAAACCCGATGTACAAGATTTAGACTGTGATTTCTACGTGTTTTCCGGTCATAAAATTTGCGGGCCAACCGGAACGGGAATTCTCTACGGTAAAGAAGATTGGCTTCGAAAATTGCCACCCTATCAAGGCGGCGGCGAAATGATAGCCACCGTAAGTTTCGAAAAGACCACTTATGCCGATTTGCCACACAAGTTTGAAGCAGGAACACCCAACATAGCCGGAGGTATTGTTTTGGGAACCGCAGTAGATTATTTAAACAGCATCGGATTTGACCATATCGCACAATACGAACACGAATTGTTGGTATACGCTACCGAAAAATTATCCGCCATAAACGGTTTGAAAATTTACGGAACGGCGGAACATAAAACTTCCGTAATTTCGTTTAACATCGAAGGCATACATCCCTACGACATTGGCACAATTATCGATAAGTTAGGCATAGCGGTGCGCACCGGACATCATTGCGCCCAACCTATCATGGATTATTTCAAGATTCCGGGCACGATTAGAGCGAGTTTCGCTTTTTACAACACCAAGGAAGAAATTGATGCTATGGTCGAGGCGGTTAAAAAGGCCAAAATGATGTTGAGTTAAATTTTTAGGAGCTATTTCCGGCTGTCCGCTGTATCTTTTTTAATTTGACAAATTAAAAAAGGATGCCGCTGCCATCCGGGCTAAACAACAAAACTATGAAAACAATAACCATGATTTTTTTGACACTTTTCCTATCGAAAAGCTGTACTAACGAGGCGCAAAACGATTTAACCAATACGACCCTTCAGTACACGGCCAACACCAGAGGATTTTATCAAAAAGTGGTCATTATGAATCAAAAGATAACGGTTTCTCGCGACCGAAACGGAAGCAAGTTACCGGAGGAAATCAATATCTCAGATGCTGATTGGGCTGAATTGGTAAAGGCTTTCAGTAAAATCAATTTAGAAGAGATTCCAAATTTGAAAGATCCAACGCAAAAAAGGTTTTACGACGGTGCTGCAATTGCCAACTTAAAAATCAGATACCAAGACCAAGATTATGTATCTCCTGATTTTGATCACGGTCATCCGCCGGCTGAAATCGAAAAATTAGTCAATAAAATTGTAGCTTTGGCCAAAGAGAAAGAAGAATGAGCATTAAAGAAATACAAGACGAAATCGTAGACGAATTTTCCATGTTTGACGACTGGATGCAACGCTACGAATACATCATCGAATTAGGGAAATCATTGCCTTTAATCGAAGAACAATACAAAACCGACGACAACATTATCCAAGGTTGTCAATCTAAAGTTTGGGTACATGCCGAACTAGATGGCGATAAAGTAGTTTTTACAGCCGATAGTGATGCGATTTTAACCAAAGGCATCATCGCTATTTTAATTCGGGCTTTTTCCAATCAAAAAGCATCGGCTATATTAGAAGCCAATACCGATTTTATAGACGAAATCGGACTCAAAGAACATTTATCACCCACACGAGCTAACGGCTTAGTGTCAATGATTAAAAAACTGAAAATGTATGCTTTGGCATTCAATGCAAAAAATTAAAAAACAATGGAAGAATTTAAAGACGATATCAATTTAGGCGAAAACGTAGTCAAAGTACTCAAAGGCATTTACGATCCCGAAATTCCGGTAGACATTTACGAATTAGGGTTAATCTACGACGTGATGATTAACGAAGACAATGAAGTAAAGGTTTTGATGACCTTAACCTCGCCGAACTGTCCGGTAGCCGAGACTTTACCGCGCGAAGTGGAAGAAAAAATCACCAAAATCGAAGCCGTAAAATCTTGCGAAGTGGAAATTACTTTTGATCCGCCATGGAGCAAAGATTTAATGAGTGAAGAAGCTAAATTAGAATTAGGAATGTTATAAAAAGTCATCAGTCACAGTCGCAGTTTTCAGATAACTGCGACTGTGACTGCGACTGTAAACTAAAAAGATGGACGAAATCATCAACAGAGTAGCCAACTCCGCACTCGAAGTTTTCGATTTGGAGGATTATTATCCTGTTGGCACTCGCACGCAAATTGATCTTTCGCAATGGCTGTTGGAAGGTTTTTTACTGAAAGAAAAAGATTTTCGGGAAGCCTTAAAAAATCATGATTGGTCACAATACCAAAATCATTTTGTAGCCATTTATTGTTCCACCGATGCCATTGTGCCGGCATGGGCTACCATTTTAGTTACAACTTATTTGACGCCGTTTGCTAAAAAAGTAGTTTTAGGTACTATAGCCGATTTGAATACCGCTTTGTATCAGGAAATTTTACCAACGCTGGATTATACTATGTATCAGGATAAACCGGTTATCATTAAAGGTTGTTCCAAAAAACCGGTCCCGGAAAGTGCTTACATTATGGCCGTTCAGAGACTTCAACCTTTTGCCAAAAGTATCATGTACGGCGAAGCTTGCTCGGCCGTGCCACTCTATAAAAAAGCCAAATAGAATCATTTGAAATAGCCGCGAGGAACCTTACCTTTGCGGCAAATTTTTTTAATTATGCAAAAGACAACACTTCGCTTAACCTTTGCCGCTGTATTGATGGCAAGTATTACCCAAGCTCAAGTCAGTGAAAAAGAACTATTAAAAAAGACCGAAGAAACCATTTCCAAAATCCACGAAGAAAAACCAAACGGTTGGGAGAAAAAAGGCGTGTTTACCTTTTTAGCCAACCAAGCTAGTTTTGACAATTGGTTGGCCGGTGGTCAAACTAGTATTTCCGGGAATATGGGTGTGAAATATGACTTCAATTACAAAAGCGATACTTGGACCTGGGACAATAAGTTGAATGCCAATTATGGTTTAACTAAAATTTCAGGACAGGATTTGCGCAAAACCGACGACCGATTTGAATTCAACTCTTTGTTAGGTAAAAAAGCTTCGGGCGAATGGTATTACTCGTTCTTCTTTAACTTTAAAACCCAATTTGATTCCGGTTTTGATCCGGCCAACAGTTCGGTTAAAATTTCACATTTCCTCTCGCCTACTTTTACGCAGTTTGGTCCCGGTATGATGTGGAAAAAGAGCGATAATTTAAAGATTAACGTAGCACCGGCGACTTCCAAAGTAATTATGGTGCACAAGCATTTTACTGATCTTGGACCGGCTTTTGGTGTGGCGCAAGGACAAAACTCGCGTTACGAGTTTGGAGCCGCGGTGAACGCTTATTATAAGTTCAACATTATGGAAAATGTGACGGCGGAAAATATTTTTAACTCCTACACCAACTATTTACAAGATCCGTATAATATTGATATCGATTATACCTTGAATATTGTCATGAAAGTCAATAAATATTTGACTACCAATTTTGCCTTCCAAACCATTTATGACGACAATGCCTTTTCAGGCTTTCAAACCCGTCAGGTTATTGGGGTCGGCGTGAATTACGGATTCTAATAAAAAAAACAGCATAAAAAAAGCGCCGAATTTCGGCGCTTTTTTGTTTTATCGGAAAGCCTGTTCTAAGTCGGCTAACAAATCGTCTATGTCTTCTACACCAACGCTTAAACGCACTAAGTCGTCGGTGATGCCCACTTCTTTGCGTTTGTCTTCCGGAATCGAAGCGTGTGTCATCAAAGCCGGATGATTCGCCAACGATTCTACACCGCCTAATGATTCGGCTAAAGTGAATACTTTTACCTTTTCTAAGAACGCTATAGCGTCTTCTTTTTTACCCGATTTGAAGGTAAAGGAAACCATACCGCCAAAACCACTCATTTGTTTTTTAGCAATAGCATGAAACGGATGATCCGGTAATCCGGGATAGAATACTTTGTCCACTTCAGGATGATTGGCCAAAAAGTTAGCTACTTTTTCCCCGTTTTCACAGTGTCTTTGTACACGCAAATGCAAGGTTTTGATACCGCGCAATACCAAGAAACTGTCCATTGGCCCTAAGGTTCCACCGGTAGCAAATTGTTTGAAATGTAACTCATCGCCCAATGCTTTGTCTTTGATGATTAAAGCACCGGCAATCACATCACTGTGTCCGCCCAAATATTTAGTAGCGGAATGCATCACGATATCGGCACCTAAATCTAAGGGTTTTTGCAAATACGGTGTAGCAAAAGTGTTGTCTACGGCAAATAAAATGTTGTGTTTTTTGGTGATTTTGGCAATTTCCGCAATGTCGGCCAATTTCATCAACGGATTGGTAGGGGTTTCTACCCAAACCAATTTGGTGTTTTCGTTGATTAACGACTGGAGTTTGTCTAAATCGGTCATGTCTACAAAGTGGAATTTGATGCCGCTGTTGTTGTACAAACGGGTAAATAAACGATAGGTTCCGCCGTACAAATCGTCCATCGCGATGATTTCGTCACCGGCTTTGAACATACGCAATAGGCAGTCGGTTGCTGCTAATCCTGAAGCGAAAGCCAAACCGCGTGCGCCGCCTTCGATACTGGCTAAAGCATCTTCTAAGGCTTGACGGGTTGGATTGGCGGCACGAGAATATTCGTAATCGCCTACGGGTTTCCCCGGAGAAACTTGGGCGTACGTTGAGGTTTGAAATACCGGCGGCATTACCGCTCCGGTGACTGTTTCATGGTGTTGGTTACCATGTATGACTTTGGTATTAAATTTCATTTGAGTTTCAATTAGATTACAAAGGTACTTTTTTTTCGTTTTTTAATAGCCCGGATAGGAGTGAAAATCCTTTTCCTGAAAAGGAAAAGATTGTAACGTATAGCCGGATTGGCTCCTAAATAAACTTACGGATGTTCATCATAAAACCCATGTGCAAGGCTTCGTGATAATTGTTGAATTGGATGGCTTCTTCGGTTGAGGCCAAATGAAATCCGGTTCCGGTGGTGTATTCGTTGTAACCGGTAAATTTTCCGGCAGCGTAATCGGATCGGGTTTGTTCCATCAATGAAATCAACAATCCTTTGAGTTCATCTACTTCTGCTTGTGTAGTTTGTCCGGTAGGCTTAGAGCCGTTTTTGTAAGTGTTGGTCATTTCCTCGGAAACGTTCACCGGCAAACCCGAAAGGCGATACACCAAACCCTGTTGCGCCACGATGATATGGCCTAAATTCCAAATTAAGTTATTGCTGAAACCATCGGGAATTTTGTTGAGCTGTTCCAACGAATAATTGTTGATTAGCTTCAAGTACAAGTGTCGGTTGGTTTCCCAGATTTTAAATGATGCGTCCATAATTTTTTTTGATAAAAATACGAATTTGCCAAGCCATAACCACGTATTTTTGTGGCTGGAATTGTTAAACTTTTAGCCATGCGAAAAATATATCATTTGAAGACTTGCAGCACTTGCCAACGTATATTAAAATCCTTGCCGCAGCTGGATACTTTTCAGTTACAAGACATAAAAGCTGAACCGATGACGGTTAAGCAAGTGGAAGAAATGGCGCAAATGGCGGGCAGTTATGAAGCACTTTTTAGTAAAAGAGCGACTTTGTACAAAGAAATGGGTTTGAAAGACGAAAAGTTGTCGGAAGCCGATTTTAAAAGATACATCCTGGAGCATTACACTTTTTTATCACGACCGTTAATCATTGTCGACGGCCAAATTTTTGTGGGCAACAGTCCGAAAGTAGTACAACAAGCTATCGAATTCTTATCGCATGAGTAAGCGAAATTGGGCGTTGTTAGCCGCCACTTTTGTGTCGATTATTTACGGCGTTTCGTTTACCATTGCCAAAGACGTGATGCCGACTTTCGTAAAACCCTACGGATTTATTTTACTGCGTGTTTTGGGCGCCACGGTTTTGTTTTGGTTGGTTTCTTTTTTCGGGCCGAAGGAAAAAATACAGACGGCAGATTTCCCCAGAATCATAGCAGCAGCTTTATTTGGCGTAGCGTTGAACATGCTCACTTTTTTCAAAGGGTTGAGTTATACGTCGCCTATTTCCGGTGCAGTGATTATGGTAACTACGCCGATTATCGTGTTAATTTTATCGTCGATATTGATGAAAGAGCGAATGGAATTGCGGAAGATTATTGGGATTTTCCTCGGCTTATTCGGTACGGGATTTTTAATATTGTACGGCAAATCGATGGGTAGTGCCACCAATGCGCCTTTGGGGAATTTGTTGGTTTTTATCAATGCCGTGTCCTATGGTTTTTACCTGATTATCGTAAAAAAATTGATGGATAAATACAACGCTTTCACTTTTGTAAAGTGGATTTACACCTTCGGTTTGCTGATGGTGCTTCCTTTTGGCTGGAGCGAATCCCAAGAAATTCAGTGGCAAAATTTGCCTTCGGTAATTTTATGGGAAATAGGTTTTGTAGTGGTTTTTACCACGTTTATGACCTATTTGCTCAACTTGGTTTCCATGCGCGAATTGAAGCCTACCACAGTAGCCGTTTTTATTTACTTACAACCGCTATTTGCCACGGTTTTCGCCATGAGTGTAGGCAAAGATGAACTTACTTTAGTGAAGGTTTTATCGGCCGTTTTGATATTTGTTGGGGTTTATTTGGTACTGCAGAAAAAGGAGTCTCAGTCTCATTAAACAGCCTCAGATAAAACTGCGGCTACGACTGCAAACTTTTATTTATCTTTGAGAACATTTTACAACAGTTATGATACAATCCATGACCGGTTTCGGGAAAGCTACTTTGCAATTGCCGACCAAAAAAATTACCGTTGAAATCAAATCGCTTAACAGTAAAGGTTTAGATTTAAATACGCGTATGCCTTCTGTTTTCAGAGAAATGGAGTTGGGTTTGCGCAACCAAATTTCGCAGCGATTGGAACGCGGCAAAATCGATTTTTCGCTTTATGTTGAGGTTACCGGCGAAGAAACATCTTCCAAAATTAATGTGCCGATAGTAAAAGGTTACATCAACCAAATGAAAGCGGTGATTCCGAATGCCGATGAGACCGAGTTGATGAAAATGGCCGTCAGAATGCCCGATGCCTTAAAAACCGAGCGTGATGAAATTGATGAAAACGAATGGCAGCAAATCCAAACCGTTATTGATGAAGCTTTAGCCAATATTGTACAGTTTCGCAAAGACGAAGGTGTGTCGCTTGAAAAAGAATTTTTACATCGCATTGCCAACATCATGACGTTGATGAACAATGCCGTGGCTTATGATGCCGAACGTGTGGAAACCGTTAAAACCAGATTAAGAACGGCTTTGGATGAATTAAAAGAAAATGTGGATGAAAATCGTTTTGAACAAGAATTGATTTTTTACCTCGAAAAATACGATATCACTGAGGAGAAAGTGCGTTTGGAAAACCACCTGAATTATTTCATCGAAACCTTAGCCGGAACGGAAGCCAATGGTAGAAAACTCGGCTTTATAACTCAGGAAATGGGTAGAGAAATCAACACCATGGGTTCTAAATCCAACCACGCTGAAATGCAAAAATTGGTGGTGATGATGAAAGATGAGTTGGAAAAAATTAAAGAACAGGTTTTAAACGTATTATAAAAAGCTATAAGCTATAAGCTGAAAGCTAACAGCTATTTACAATGAACAAAGGAAAATTATTAGTATTCTCGGCTCCGTCCGGCTCCGGGAAAACCACCATAGTCAGACATTTATTAGCGCAACCCGAACTCAATTTGGAATTTTCCATATCGGCAGCCACCCGAGAACCGCGTGGTGAGGAAGTTCACGGTAAAGATTATTATTTTATATCGATAGCCGATTTTAAAAAACACATCAAAGCTGAAGATTTTATCGAGTGGGAAGAAGTGTATCGCGACAATTTTTACGGGACTTTAAAAAGCGAAGTAGAACGTATTTGGGCCAAAGGCAAAAACGTAATTTTTGACATTGATGTGGCCGGCGGATTGCGAATCAAATCGAAATTTCCACAAGAAACTCTGGCTGTTTTTGTGAAGCCGCCAAGTGTGGATGAGTTGAAACGCCGCTTAAAAGAGCGTTCTACTGAGAGCGATGATAAAATCAATATGAGAATTGCCAAAGCCCACGTAGAATTGGCCACCGCTCCACAGTTTGATGTCATTATTAAGAATTATGATCTAGATGTGGCAAAGCAAGAAGCCTATGATTTAGTTAAAGCATTTGTGAAGTAAATTCGTGTGACAAGGCAAAAGGCATAAGAAAATCTCCTTATCCCTAAAATATGAAAATCGGTCTCTATTTCGGCACTTTTAACCCTATACACATAGGTCATTTAATTATCGCCAATCACATGGCGGAGCATTCCGATTTGGAGCAAATTTGGATGGTCGTTACGCCACATAATCCGTTGAAACAGAAACAAACGTTACTCGACGATTATCAGCGGTTGCATTTGGTGCGATTAGCTTCTGAGGATTATCCGAAAATCAAACCCTCCGATATCGAATTCAAATTGCCTCAGCCGAATTATACGGTGAATACGCTGGCACATTTAATGGAGAAATCACCACAACATGAGTTTTCTCTAATCATGGGGGAAGACAATTTGAAATCGCTTCACAAATGGAAAAACTACGAGTATATTTTAGAACATCACGATATTTATATTTACCCTAGGGTTTCCGAAGAGACAGAAAATCAGCAATTTAAAAATCACCCCCGAATTCACATGATTGATGCACCGATAGTGGAAATTTCTTCTACAGTCATTCGGGATAATATCAAAAACAACAAAAATATCCGACCGCTTTTACCACACAAGGTTTGGGAATATGTTGTTCATAATAACTTTTACAAAAAATAACTTAACATTGTTTTATCAGTTGTTCTTTTGAGCCTTTTGTAAATTTGTAAATCAAAACAAAAATACTATGTTAAACTTCGAATTATATAATCCTACCCAATATGTTTTCGGGAAAGGACAGACCCAAAAATTAGCCACTTTAGTTCCACAAAATGCCAAAGTGCTTTTGGCTTATGGCGGTGGCAGTATTTTTAAAAATGGTGTTTACAATCAGGTGAAATCGGCTTTGAACGGTTTTGAAGTGGTTGAATTTGGCGGAATAGAGCCTAATCCACGTTTTGAAACCTTGATGAAAGCAGTAGAGATCATCCGTGAGCAACACATTAACTTTATTTTGGCTGTTGGTGGTGGAAGCGTTATTGACGGCGTAAAATTCATCTCCGGTGCAGTAAACTACGAGGGCAATCCTATTGAAATCCTTAAAAACAGAGTTTTATTTACCGATGTGACTAAAGTGATTCCTTTCGGAACAGTGCTGACGTTACCGGCAACCGGCAGCGAGATGAATTCAGGCGCTGTTGTTACTATCGAAGCCACTCAGGAAAAACTAACTTTAGGCGGGAGTGCTTTGTTTCCTAAGTTTTCTATTTGTGACCCTGAAGTGATTGCTTCATTGCCTAAGAGACAAATTCAAAACGGTGTTGTAGACGCTTTTACCCACGTTATGGAGCAATACTTGACTTATCCGCACGACGCTTTATTGCAAGACCGATTTGCTGAAAGCATCTTGCAAACTTTAATCGAAATCGGACCTGATGTGGCTGAAAATCCAACCGATTACAAATTGGCTTCTAACTACATGTGGTGCGCCACTATGGCCTTAAACGGTTTAATCCAAAAAGGCGTACCCAGCGATTGGGCTACCCACATGATTGGTCACGAATTGACGGCTTTATACGAAATCGATCACGCCAGAACGTTGGCCATTATTGGGCCTAATTTGTACAAAGTAATGTTTGATTCCAAAAAAGAAAAATTAGCGCAGTACGGCAAAAGAGTTTGGCATATAGAAGGGAATGATGAAGTGGAAATTGCACAACAAGCGATTCAAAAAACGATAGCGTTTTTCCATACTATGGGGATGAAAACCAAGTTGTCCGAAAACACAGAAGATTACCAAAATACTGCCGATTTTATAGTAAAACGTTTTGAAGAAAGAGGATGGAAAGCTTTAGGCGAAAAACAAAATGTAACTGTAGACAAAATAAAAGCGATAGTCGAAATGAGTTATTAATAAAAAAGCCTTCATTTTGAAGGCTTTTTTATTTTCAAACGGGATACAAAATGTAAGCTAATCGCTATGACTGCATTTTTACGGATTTAGTTACCAAAGTAATAATCTTCTATATCAAAGCAGTCTGATTGACAAACGCTGAAGAACATTCCCCAACTTCTTGGTGTAAAACGTTCACCCTGAGCCCATGCAGTTTCTGTTTGTACAATTTGATTATTTTCTACTCGATAAACTTCTGCATGAGCAGCTACGCAAAAACATTCCGGTAAATCCGCTTTGTTGAAAGCGTAAACAACAGATTGAGTTCCATTTGGATAAGCATTACTTACAGGAAATTGACCGGGAACCGGGCTTCCGTTACGGGTAACAGGAATTTCATTACAGTTACCACTATACAAGTGCGTTTTTTTGATATACCAATTGCCAGAAGTGGCATATTCAATGTAAACATGTTCTAAATCAACATAAACTCTTACATCACCGGCATCATAATGCTGTCCGGCCATTAAATTGGTAGTCACACATGCATCTAAGTTTTGAAGTGCTGTTGTAGAAACTACTGAACTTGATGCGGTTTGAGAAATTCTCTGTTGGCTTGAGGTTTCGTCTTTTTCACAAGACACTATGCCAAGCGAAAGTAAAGCCATGAAACAGTAAAGTAATTTTGTTTTCATATTTGATAAATTTGGGATTACTAAAGTAAAACAGATTCTTTTAAAAGTATAAAAAAAACGATGAAATGCATAAAAAATTGTAAAAAGAAAGAAAAAAGCTTAAAAATAATATTCTTTGTGATATTGATAATGACTGATTAATTTATGAATGCGGCAATGCTGAAGGTAAATCATTTTAAATTGAGTATTTTTGAACAGAAATAATACTAGTGTCTCATGAATAATTCACCAAAATTTGCCGTTATCGGTGGCGGAAGTTGGGCTACTGCTATAGCCAAGATGCTTTGCGTAAACTTACCCGAAATAGCTTGGTATATGAGAAGCCAATCGGCAATAGACCATTTAAAAGCGGAAAAGCACAATCCTAATTACTTGAGTTCAGTTGAGTTTGATACAAAAAAATTACGCCTCACCAGCGATATAAACGAAGCCATAGCATATGCAGATTATCTCATATTTGCCATTCCGTCAGCATTCTTGAGTAAAGAGTTGGAAAAACTTAAAGTGGATTTAAAAGACAAAGTAATTTTCTCAGCCATAAAAGGAATTGTTCCCGAAACTTTTTTGATAGTTGGTGAACATTTCCACAAAAATTTTGATATACCTTATGAAAACATAGGCGTTATTACCGGACCTTGTCATGCTGAAGAAGTCGCCTTAGAAAGACTTTCCTATTTAACTATCGCATGTGCTGATGCTAAAAAAGCTAAAGTCGTAGCCAATAATTTGAGCTGTCATTTTATCAAAACTAAAATTTCCGACGATATCATAGGTACCGAATATGCAGCGATGTTGAAAAACATTTATGCGATTGCTGCCGGAATCGCGCATGGTTTGGGTTACGGCGATAATTTCCAATCCGTCATTATGAGTAACGCTATTCGCGAGATGAAGCGATTTATTAAGAAAGTCCATAAGATGAAGCGCAACATCAATAATTCAGCCTATTTAGGCGATTTGTTGGTTACCGGTTATTCTGTATTTTCCAGAAACCGTATGTTTGGCAATATGATTGGTAAAGGCTATACCGTCCAGGCGGCGCAACACGAAATGAGTATGGTAGCCGAAGGTTATTACGCTGTAAAAAGTGCTTACAAACTCAATCAAGAGTACAAAGCCAAAACACCTATCATTGATGCGGTGTATGAGGTTTTATACGAAGGCAAAGAAGCCAAAAAAGTATTCAAGAAACTTACCGAAAAATTAGATTAAGATGAGCAATCGCTGGAAATACCAGTTAAAATACGGGATGTTTTGGGGCATCTTTATGACCGTTTTCATGACGCTATTTGAAATCAAAGAAAAACCTTTAGCGGAACAGTTGGCTTCGGGAGAATTTTATGTTCGAGCCGGTGGTTTCTTAGCTATGGGTATTTTTGTTTTGGGTTATATGGGTTGGAAAGAAAAGCTAAAACGCCCGGATAAACAATAGTTATTTCACGATGACACCGTTTACAAACAAAATCGGCACTTCTTCTGTAGCGCGCTCGTTGATTATGTTTTTGCGGAAAGTGAACTTCTTATCGTATAAAGTGTTGCCGATAAAATAAGTCACCATAAACTCGTTGTTAAGTTCCAAAACACTTTTTTCCACCATTTCTATTTTTACCGCAGAAACTGATGGCACTTGCATAAATGCGTGGCGCAGGAGCGAGGTTTTTTTCATTTCCCCGTCTATCGTACCAAAAGCCTTAGAAACGACCATTACCGAGTCTAAATCGAAGTCGGAGTCGTTAATCAAATACACATACCAAACCTTTTCCATAAAGTCGTCGCTCCATTCTTGAACGGCGGCCAGGAATACGTTTTCTACTTTCGGGATGGTGATGTCTGCTTTCATGATAGACTACTTAGATGGTTAGAAGGTTAGACTTCTTAGATTTTTACGATGGCTTTTAGCCCCGATTGTAACGGCACCATGTAGAGTGGAAAGCGGGAAAATGGCTTACATAAGTGCGCAAGCCATTCCGCTCCTAAATTTATATACTCGACTTGAATTGCTCCAAGAAACGAACGTCATTTTCATAGAACATACGAATGTCGCCAATTTGGTATAACAACATAGCAATGCGCTCGATTCCCATACCGAAGGCAAAACCGTTGTATTCTTCCGGATTGATGCCGCAGTTTTTCAATACATTCGGATCAACCATACCACAACCCATGATTTCCAACCAACCCGTTCCTTTGGTAATGCGGTAATCGGTTTCGGTTTTTAATCCCCAATAAATATCAACTTCAGCACTGGGTTCGGTGAACGGGAAATAACTCGGTCTCAGACGGATTTTCGACTTACCGAACATTTCTTTGGTGAAGTATAAAAGCGTTTGTTTTAAATCGGCAAATGATACATCTTTATCTATATACAAACCTTCCACCTGGTGGAAAATACAGTGTGAACGCGAAGAAACGGCTTCGTTACGGAAAACCCTTCCCGGAGAAATCGTACGGATTGGCGGCTTGTTGTTTTCCATATAACGCACTTGTACCGATGAAGTATGTGTTCTTAACAACACATCCGGATTGGTTTGGATGAAAAACGTGTCTTGCATGTCGCGCGCCGGATGGTATTCCGGTAAGTTCAACGCAGTAAAGTTGTGCCAATCGTCTTCAATTTCCGGCCCTTCGGAAACATTGAATCCGATAGTCGAGAAAATATCAATAATTTGGTTTTTTACAATAGATATCGGATGGCGAGAACCAATGGTAATTGGCTCAGCCGGACGTGTTAAATCGCCGTAAAATCCTTTTACTTCTTCTTTGCTTTCCAGTTCCTCTTGGATGGCTTTTACTTTTTCTTCAGCCACCGTTTTCAGGGTATTGATGACTTGTCCGAAGTCTTTTTTCTGGTCATTCGGGATATTTTTGAATTCGGTAAAAAGTTCTTTTAACAAACCTTTACTTCCCAAATATTTAATTCGGAATTGTTCTAAAGCTTCTTTGTTTTTGGCATTGAACGCTTTAGCTTCTTCAATATGTTCTTTAATCTTGTCTATCATCGGTCTTTCGTTGAAGGTGCAAAAATAGCGATTTTTTTATTGAAAGTTACCAGTCTCAGTCTCAGTTTTCAGTAAATATCGGACTGATTACCGTGATTACAACCAGCGACTATTACTCAATCACTTCTCTTTCTAAAAAATAGTTTACAATCGCTTCTTTCATCAAAACAGATTGTTCGCCGGCTTTTAATGGCGGCAAGGCTTCTTTGACTTTATAATGTGGCCAACCGTCTTTGTCGAAATAGTCGAATTCGTAGTAACCGTAAGGTTCTAATAATCGGCAAATGGCGATGTGCATCAGGTTGAGTTTCTCGTCTTTTTTGAAGGTTTGGTGTACTTTTCCGAGTTCTTGCACTCCAATTAAGTATATGATGGCGTCTAAATCGAGCATTTCCCCATCAGCAAACTGATTGGAAAGGAGATGTACGACTTTTTCCCAGCGTTGTTTTAATTGTTCGTCTCTTGACATTTGAAATTACGAATTACGAATTACGAATTACGAATTTGAAACGTAAGTCGGAATTCTGATAAGATGGCAAAGATAGTTAGCTAATGGCTAAATACTGACGGTTAATTTTTAATTTCTTTTATGGCGCTTTCTTCTATCCAACCGGTGGTTTCGTCGGTGAGTTCGACTTTTTTCCAGTTGGCGATGCTTTCCAGTATGTACACTTTGGTTCCTTCGTGTAAAACGGTAGCATCGGGACTATTCACTTTCGGTTCATTTTTCAAAGCGGTAGATTCCGCGAAAATGATGGCCGGTTTTTCGTTGGTCATTCGGTTTTTCTCGTAAAAACCGGAACTTGTGGCTAAGCCAATACCTAATATCCAAACAAACATCCCGAAGAAGAAAATTCGCTTTACTACTGCTTTTTGTGAAAAGTAATACCCTGCAAAAAAGGCTAAAAATAAGAAGGCAAAAACAACAGCTATCCAAGCCCAAGTGTCGTAATAATAACTCGAGGTAAAATCGGATATCAGTTTGTGAAAGCCTACTTTCGGAATAACTTTGATGTCATCAATGGTCATTTTTCGGGCAAAATCCAAGTTGGTTTTGATTTCTTCGTCATTCGGATTGAGCAACAGTGCTTTTTCGTAATTGTAAATTGCCGGCGCAACTTGATGCAATTTATAGTAGGCATTCCCTAAATTGAAATATACTTCAGCCGATTCCTGACCGGCAGCAATGATGCTTTCGTAACTCGCTACTGCGGCTTTATAGTTCTCTTTTTGATAGTATTGATTGCCTTCTTCAAATGAAGATATTGCGGACGGTACCGGTGATTCGGCTCTTAAAACTCCGGAAAAAATTAAAAACAACAGGAATATCTTTTTCATGATCTTATCTTATTTGAGCTGTTTTTCCAAATTAGAGATGATGGCAACTGCCTTTTCATAATCTTGCTGAATGGCCGCATCTGTTGATGGTGCATATCGGGCAAATTCACAGTTTTCAGTCAAGGTTATAAATTCGGATATCGTTTCCGGTTGTGCATTTCTTTCTGTTAGAATCTCCCTTATTTTCTCCTTACTCATGTCCGAAGTTTCGATGTTCAATTTGGCCTTCAGGAAATTGTGCAGCGCCTTTTCGAGTGCGATGTAAAATGGTTCTTTTTGGCCCAAATGCTTCTTGGCTTCTGATAGATATTTCTTCGCCAGAGCATTCGACTTTCTGATTTTATTGCCAACGACATCATTATTGATAGCTTGTTTTCTGCGGCGACCTACAATGAGCAACGGAATCGCCAGAAACGGTAAAGCGACCAGCGAATAAAACAAACCGGAACCTAGGAAATCTTCTTTTTCCATCGATTTCAAGCTGGTTTTTGGTTTGATAAAAGCGAAAGATTTGGCCACTTCCACTTTGTTTTTGTTTACTTCAGTTGGGTTGGTTTTTTCACTTGAAGCCACACTCGGACCATCTAAAACGTTTATTGTTATAGGCTGAGAAGTTATGGTTTTGTAACGCCCCGAAGCCAAATCGAAATAACTGAAACTAAGCGGCTTGATTTGGTAACTGCCTTTGTATTGCGGAATGATGGTGTATTTATCCGAAATTCTTCCGGTCATTCCGGTCAAAGGGGTGGATACATTTTCCTCGTGTACCGGATCGTACATTTCCAGAGCAGTCGGCACTACCGGTTTAGGTAAAGAGAACAATTTTAAGTTGCCTTTTCCGATAACACTCAACGTTAAATCGAGAGATTCTCCGTTTTTTAAAGTGGTTTTAGAAGGATTGACTTTGAAATCAAATTGTCCGACAGCACCGGAAAAATCAACAGGTTTGCCGCTCTCCGGCAACGCTCTCACATTGATAACTTTGCTACCAGCCGAAACGCGTTTGCTGTCTTCCACCATAATGGGTTGGCCCCAGAAATTACGGCGGTTACTCGGCACTTGACAATCGATGTCGAGTGATAATGGTTCGATTTCCAGTTTACCTGATTTTTGCGGATACAGTACGGTTTTTCGCAACACTACATAGCGATAGCGTTCGCCTTTAAACATGCCTTCTTCGGCTTTGAGCTGTTTGATATCGATGTTTTGCGACCAAAAATCGTTGTATTTGGGTTTGTTCAATTCGCGCCAATTCGAAATTCCGATGCTGTAACTGAAATACAATTTGTAAACCACAGTAATCGGTTCGTTGAGGTACGGATTCGATTTCGAGATATCGGCGACTAAATAAATGTTATCATCCGCACTAACTGCCGGCGCTTCATTCGGATCTTTCGGAATTTCAACGGCATTGGTCACGTTGATTTTAACCGGTGACGTTTTATAGATTTGTCCGTTAATCTCGATAGCCGCTTGTTTGATGGTTAATTGCCCTTTTTGGGTTGGCAATAAAATATAGATATAGGACTTGTTAAAAGAACTCTTTCCGTTAATCCAAGATTGGCTAACGGATTGACTTGGCCCACCGATTACGCGAAAACCGGAAGCTTCAAAATTAGGCGCCACAAAGTTATCACCATCGGCATTCATATTGAACTCGATGCGTAGGCGTTCGTTGATGCCCAAGGTATTTTTGCTCACTTTGGCCTCAAATTGTACTTGGGCGGAAAGCGATTGCGCAATCAAAAACAGTAATAGCAATATCCTTTTCATCTTCAATAGTTTTACCAGTCTTTTTCTGCCTTTTTAGGGTTGGTTCTTACTTTTTGTTTGTTGACTTTATCCTGAACTTTTTTCTCTTCATTGTTTACGGCATCGAGTAAGTTTTGCAAACGCTGTTTGGAAACGCCGCCCGGTTGTGGTTGCGGTTTGTTGCCGTTTTGGTCTTTGTCTTTCTGATCTTTCTTTTGGTCTTTTTGATCTTTATTTTTGTCCTTATCTTGGTCTTTATCGTCCTTTTGGTCTTTGTTCTTTTTCTGGTCTTCTTTTTGGTTCTTTTTGTCTTTGCTTTTGTCGTCGTTTTTCTTCGGCGGATTGTCCTTTAAGAACTTTTTCGCCAAAGCATAATTGTAACGGGTTTCGTCATCAGACGGATTGTTGCGCAACGCATTTTTATAGGCTTCAACCGCACCGGAATAATCTTTGGCTTTCATCAAAATATTGCCAAGGTTATGGTAAATACGGTGTTTGTCGGTTTTGTTTTTGGCATTGCTCAAGGCTTTTACATAATGATATTTGGCCTCAGTAGTTTGGTTTTGGCGGTAAATCGCATTCCCTAAATTATAAGATGCAATGGCCTTTTTTTGGTTTTTAGATTCCGAGATACGGTATTCAGCTTCGGCCTCGGCGTATTTTTTTTCGGCAAAGGCTTCGTTGCCTTGAGGCAAATTTTTATCTGCTTCTTTTTGTTGGGCTTTCACCAAAAAAGAAGTCACGAGCAAACAATAAAGTAGTATCTTTTTCATGAGTCTTTCTCGTTAAACAGATTCATTTTTTTTACCCATTTTGTTTTTCTCTCTAACAAGAAAATATCCAAAAACAACAAAAAGAAGGCAAAGCCTAAGAACCATTGGAACTGCGATTTGAAGTCGGCCATTTGCGTGCTTTCAAATTCTGTTCTTTGGATGTTATCCAAAGCATTTTTTACATAATCCAAAACGTCTTTAGTTGAATTGCCGTCTACATAACCGCCGCCGGTGGCTTTGGCAATTTCTCGCAATATTTCGGTATTTCTTTTGGTGATGACCACTTCGTCATTTTGGTCGCGTTGGAACGATTCTACTACGCCGTTTCGTTTGAGCGGAATCGGTCCGCCTTTTTCGCTTCCTACGCCTATGGTAATGATTTTCATCCCAATTTTTTTGGCTTCTGCGGCAGCATCGACTGAGCCTTCGGCGTGGTCTTCTCCGTCGCTGATGATGATGAGCAGTTTGTTCGTCTTTTCTTTGTTATCCACAAACGTAGTGGCTAAGGTTATTGCTTGGTCGATGGAAGTACCTTGGGCCGAAATAATGCCGGGATTCATGCCTTGCAAAAACATTTTGGCCACGCTGTAATCGGTGGTAATCGGCAACACCGGAAACGCACTGCCCGAGTAAGCGATAATTCCGATTCGGTCGCTGCCCAAATTATTGATGATTTGCGAAACCAATTGCTTGCTTTTTTCCAATCGGCTTGGCGCTACATCTTCGGCTAACATACTTTTAGAAACGTCAATGGCAAAAACGATATCGATACCTTCGCGTTTTACGGTTTCGATTTTGGTGCCCATTTTCGGGTTGACCAAACCTATAATCAAACAAGTTAAGGCCAAAAGCACCACGACTAATTTCAAAACGGGTTTGAAAACCGACTTTTCCGGACTTAGTTTTTTGATTAACTCCAAGTCGCCAAACTCGCGTTGTTTTTTGCGCTTCCAGTATTGTACATACAAGAAAAGAAGCGTTAGTACCGGAATAACCGCTAACCAATACAAATATCCTTTTTCTTCTAACTCGTACATATTCAATTATGAATTATGAATTAAATTTCCAGCCATGATAGTCATTCGTCTTTCGTAATTTTTAATTCGTAATTATATAAAACTTCTGTAAACTGTATTGCGCAAGGCCAATTCTAACAAAAGCAACAAGCCGGCAATCCATACAAACGGTCGGAATTTTTCATCGTAATCGTAGAATCGGAGTTCTTGGATTTCGGTGGTTTCCAGTTTATTAATTTCGGCATAAATGGCTTCCAGTTTACTGTTGTTGTTGGCTCTGAAGTATTTTCCGCCGGTATTTTTAGCAATCGTTTGCAGCAAGTTTACGTCGATTTCTACCGGCATCATGCGAAATAAAAAGCCGCCGCCCGGGGCGTAAGCATAAGGGAACATCGCATCGCCGTTGGTTCCGATACCGATGGTGTAGACTTTAATGCCGAACTCTTTCGCAATTTGCGACGCCGTTTCGGGTTCGATAAAACCTGCATTGTTCACGCCGTCGGTCAATAAAATGATGACTTTGCTTTTCGCTTTGCTGTCTTTTAAGCGATTGACAGCGGTAGTCAATCCCATTCCGATTCCGGTTCCGTCTTGCAATACATTGTCGTATTTGATGCTTCTGATGGCGTCCTGAACTATTGCTTTATCACTGGTTACGGGAGTTTTAGTATAAGCTTCGGCGGCATAAACCACAATTCCGATGCGGTCATTCGGTCGGCCTTCCACGAAATTGGAAGCTACTTTTTTCAAGGCTTCCATGCGATTCGGTTTCAAATCTTTGGCCAACATACTACCGGAAACGTCAATCGCCATGACAATATCAACCCCTTTGGTCGATTTGGTTTGGCTACTGATATCCACTTTTCTTGGGCGCGCCATGGCAATGATTAATGAACTCAAGGCCAATAAGCGCAACACGAATAAGTACGGTTTTAATTTAGCGGCGATGGATTTCTCCGCTTTAAATCCTTTAACGGAACTGATTTTGAGCGTGGCAGCCGATTTTTTTCCTTTCCAAAAAACCCATGCTACCGCCACCGGAAGTAACAAAAACAACCAGAAAAACTCGGGATTTAAAAAGCTTACGTCTTTCATTATTCTGCTACTTTTAGTTCTACCGAATTCAACATACGTTCGCCTATTTTTTTGGCGTATTGGTCGTCTTCGCGCTGTAAAATGGTAATTTGCTGGATGCCGTTACTTTGCGCGAAAATCAAAATTTCGTAATACATTTTGGTCGATTTGCCGCTTACTTTGTCTACCATACTCAAGGTTCCGTAGGCTTTGCGACCGGTAATGCCTTTTTGGGTGTCGAATTCTTCGGTTTTCACCAAAATATTACTCGCACCTTGGGTTTCAAATATTTTGATGCTGCCTTCAGCAGCTTGTTCCAAATCGATTTTAGTTTCTTCCTTGAACGTTGAAGTAGACACGCCAACATAGAAGTCGTCTATCATACTGCCGTACGTGAAGATTTGCATTTCTTTGATCAAAGCCATGGCGTTTTTCGGCAATATTTTAGAGGCATCTTGACGCATCAAAACCTTTGGTGTTTCTATTTTAACGCCCGGATTTCCGTATTGGCTGTACACCCATTCGCCTTCCAATAATTCTTTGGTTGGGTGACCTAAAAGATTGTCCTTGACATAGTCAAAGCCTTTGGTAGCAATGAAAAAACCGAGTGTTCCCAAAATTAAAAATGCTGCTGAACCCGCAATAATGGCTATTTTTTTGCGTTTTTCTCTTTTCAGTTTTTCTAATCGGGCTTTTTCCTTTTGTTGTTCGTTCCACAGCGCCAATTCGTCTTCGGTTTCTACCACTTCCGGAATTGATTTGTGAATGGTGACTATGGTATTGGAAATGCGTTTTTTGTCTTCTTCAATTTCGTAATCTAGCGGTGTGACTTTGGCAAACTTTACCAAATCGGCTTGTTGGAGTACTTTTTCTAAGTTTTCAACCGTGTCGTTGGAAAGCTTTAGTTTCTTTTGTTTGGCGGCTTTGCGCAAACCTTCAATCAATTCCGAAGTAGTGCTTTCCATGGCCGGAATCTTGATTTCTTCCTCGATGTAATTGCGGACAATATCGGTCAGCTCCGAGTAGTAATCTTTAACGGCGCCTTTCTGCCAAAGCTCTTTGCTTTCCAGTTGTTGCAGTAAAGTAGTGGCTTTTTCGATAGGTGTTTTGTAAACAATAACTTCTGCTTTGGCTTTTGGTTTTCGATTTTTAAGTAAATAGAAAATTAAAAAGCCCAATCCGATGAGTCCGATAACAACCAACACATAAATCCACCAATTGCCCATCGGACTTTTCACCGTGGCGATGTCTTTGATGTCGTACATTTTTTGCTTCAAAGTATCCACTTTGACGTCGCTGATTTCAATGGCAAGGCTCTCAGAGTAAACCGTTTTCCCGTTGATGATAATCGGAATTCTCGGAATAGTGTATTTGCCGGAATCGAATTGCGTTAGCCCGTATTTTTTAATCAACTCATAACGGTCGCCTTTTTTTACGGTATCGACTTTGTATGATTCCAATACTTCCAAAGCACCAAAGAATTTACTTTCCGGAAACTTGACTTTCGAAAGCGTATCGACGTTGGTTTTCAGGGAAAGTTTGAACTCGGCGCCAATCTTGTTCTTGACGGTGTCAATAGAAGTTGTCACTTTGGGTTGAGACCAAACCGCAATCGATAATAAGCTTAAAAATAACGCTAATTTCCTTTTCATTTCTTCTTATCTCGATTTAAAATAACCCAATAGTTTAGTTACATAACTCTCGTCTACACGAGTATTTACGGTTCCTGAACCGCATTTGGAAAAAATATCTTTGAAATAATTTACTTTTTCTTGGTATTGTTTCTCGTAGCTTAAACGCGCTTTTTTCGAGCCGGTGTTCACCACTAAAATTTCCCCTGTTTCGGCATCTTCCATTTCCACCATACCAATGTTCGGCATTTTTTCTTCTCGGATGTCGTACACACGAACACCGGTGATGTCGTGTTTTTTACCGGCTATTTTTAAGGTTTTTTCGTAATCGTCTTCCACCATAAAATCGGAAATCACAAACACGATGGCTTTTTTCTTTTGTGTACTCGATAAGAATTTTAAGGCTTGCGACAAATCGGTTTTCTTGCTTTTCGGCTCAAACTCGATTAGTTCCCGAATGATGCGCAACACATGCGATTTTCCTTTTTTGGGTGGAATGTACAATTCGATTTGGTCTGAAAATAATATCAGCCCGATTTTATCGTTGTTTTGTGTCGCAGAAAATGCCATAGTAGCGGCAATTTCAGTGACAATTTCACTTTTCAGTTGGTTTTTGGTTCCAAAACTTTCCGAACCCGAGATGTCTACCATCAGCATCATCGTTAGCTCGCGTTCTTCTTCAAAAACTTTCACATACGGTTCGTTGTAGCGCGCCGTCACGTTCCAATCGATGGCGCGAATATCATCGCCAAATTGGTACTGACGCACTTCCGAAAACGTCATCCCACGGCCTTTGAAAGACGTGTGGTATTCGCCCGAAAAGATGTGATCGCTCAATCTTCGGGTTTTGATTTCGATTTTACGAACTTTTTTAAGAAGGTCTTTGGTTTCCATAATTGGGTTTCGGGTTTCGGGTTTCGGGTTTCGGGTTTCAGCTACTAACTTTGAACTCGGAACTTTACAACTCGCAACAATTAAGGCACTTCAATTTCATTTACAATTTTGTTGATGATGTCAACAGAGGTAATGTTTTCCGCTTCGGCTTCGTAGGTCACTCCGATTCTGTGGCGCAACACATCGTGTACAACGGCGCGAACATCTTCCGGAATTACGTAACCACGGCGTTTGATGAACGCATAACATTTGGCGGCAGTGGCTAAGTTGATACTTCCACGCGGTGAAGCTCCGAAACCAATCAGCGGCTTGAGGCTGTCTAATTTATATTTTTCTGGATAACGCGTAGCAAAAATGATATCCAAGATATATTTTTCAATTTTTTCATCCATGTACACTTCTCTTACGGCTTCTTGGGCGCGGAGAATTTGTGCAGTGGTTACTACTTGGTTCACTTTTTCGTAAGCACCTTTCAAATTTTGGCGAATTACCAAGCGCTCTTCGTCAATTTTAGGATAATCAATCACTGTTTTCAACATGAAACGGTCGACTTGCGCTTCAGGTAGCGGATACGTTCCTTCTTGCTCAATTGGGTTTTGAGTCGCCAAAACTAAGAACGGTTTGTCTAATTTGAAAGTGGTATCGCCAATGGTAACTTGTTTTTCCTGCATGGCTTCTAATAGTGCCGATTGTACTTTAGCTGGCGCACGGTTTATCTCATCCGCTAAGACAAAGTTGGCAAAAATGGGTCCTTTTTTAATGGAAAAGTCGTTGGCTTTTACGTTGTAAATCATCGTTCCGATAACGTCTGCCGGCAATAAATCCGGGGTAAACTGTATGCGGCTGAAGCTTCCATCAACGGCTTGTGAGAGCGTATTGATGGCTAGTGTCTTGGCTAAACCCGGAACACCTTCCAGTAAAATATGTCCTTGTCCTAAAAGACCAATGAGTAGTCTTTCTACCATATGCTTTTGACCTACGATGACTTTGTTCATTTCCATTGAAAGCAGGTCGATAAAAGCGCTTTCTCTCTCTATTTTTTCATTTATGGCTCGGATGTCGAGGGCAGTATTACTTTCTTCCATGTTTTGACTTTTTAAGTGCACCAAATATCATTAAAAATTTAACATTTCAAAAGTGTAATTTTTTTTAGTGGTTCGCTGTTAATAATTGGTTAAAAAAATAAAAGACAGCTGCCGAAACAACTGTCTTTAACTAATTTTAAGGAAGTTTAACTTTTTTATAGGGAAATGCTTCCGAGTGCTGTGACTTGGCCGTTGACAACCGTAACATTTTCAATGGTTAGCGCCGCTAGTCCGGAAGTGAGATCAGGCGTTAGAGTTACTGTATACGTTCCGTCAGGAATACCGTGTAAAACAAAAACACCGTTTTCATCTGTATTGGCAGTGACCACAACACCATTAACAGTGACAGAGGCCATAACCGGAACACCAATATTGGTTATAGTTCCCGAAATAGTTCCCGAAACAGCTTCAGAGGTAATTCTTAAAACCGGATGTAAATTAAAATTACCCGATCCTCCGGCTTGAACTACAATAGATTGGTTCACATCAAAATCAATCAAAAACGCGTAAGTGATATTCGGTAAGAGCGTCTGATTGATTTGGAGTTTTAATCCTGATTGTTGAGCGCTTGGTGTGTTGAGCGGATAGGTAACACCATCTTTAACCACAGTATTGTTGTCTCCTAAAATCAAGCGTATCTGACCGACAAATCCTGAAGGTACTTCTGCGTCAGCCAATAAAACAGTTACTCCACCGGTTAGATCCAATAAATTGTAGATTCCCGGAGTTACATTAGACAGGCTAACCCATCCGGACTCACCCGTGTCGGTTGAACTCTTGATTTTTACATCTACTACGTCTATAAACACCGCATCATAATCTCCCGGTGCATCAGTCATACTAACTTTGATTCTTGAGGTTCCACCTGAATCGTCGCTGTCGTTACACGATAGAGCAACCATTCCAACCAGAAGAAGCATCAAAAATAGGGGCGTGATTTTTTTTAGCTTTTTCATAATAAATAATTTAAAATTAGTATATTGATAACGTCAAATGAATACGTAAAGTATAACCTTAACAAACTTTAACACAACTATGAGCAAAATTTCATCCATCATAGCCGGAACCATGAATTGGGGTATTTGGGATAAAAAACTCAGTACTCCCGAGATGGAACACCTAATTCATATCTGTACAGAAAACAAGATTACCACTTTTGATCATGCTGATATTTACGGTGATTACACTACGGAATCCGATTTTGGAAAGGCATTCAAAAATACAAAAATTAATCGCAATAACATACAACTGATTTCAAAGTGTGGCATTCAACATACTCGTGGTCGCAACAATAAAATCAAACACTACGATTATTCTAAAGACTACATTATTTGGTCGGTAGAAAATTCACTCAAAAATCTGCAAACTGATTATTTAGATGTATTGTTGTTGCACCGCCCGAGTCCGTTAATGATAGCCGACGAAATTGCGGAAGCCGTTGCAAAACTAAAAGACGAAGGGAAGATACTTGATTTCGGAGTTTCTAACTTTACACCATCTCAAACGGAATTGCTCCGCCAAAAAACGGAAATCAATTACAACCAAATTCAATTCTCCGCTACGCATCACGAAGCCATGTTAGACGGCAGTCTCGATTATATGCAAATCCACCAAATTCGACCGATGAGTTGGAATCCGCTCGGAACAGTTTTCAGAGAAGACATCGAGCAAACTCGTCGTTTGAAAAAACTATTGGCACAATTGGTTGAAAAATATGGTTTGGGTTCGGATACGATTTTGTTAGCTTGGGTTTTAAAACATCCTGCCAAAGTCATTCCGGTAGCGGGAACGGTTAATATTGCCCGAATTCAAGCTTTGATGAAAGCGGTTGAACTTGAGTTAGAACGAGAAGATTGGTTTGCCATTTGGACTGAAAGTATGGGAAACAAGGTTCCTTAAAAAGTTTACAGTATCAGTCGCAGTTTTCAGATACTGCGACTGTGACTGCGACTGAAGACTGCGACTATGATTAATAAACGTTTACTTATCAAAAACCTACTCGCTCACAATGATGAGAGTAGTTTTTATGATAAAAAGCGTCAGTTGAATTTGCATACCAAAGAAGGGAAAGCCAAGTTTTTAAAACACATTTGTGCCTTATCTAATTCCAATCCTTCTAACAATTCCTATATTGTTGTAGGTGTTGAAGACCAAGACAATACTATAGTAGGTGATGATTTTTTTGACGACAGTCGGATTCAGAACTTGGTGAACGCCTATCTTGAAAATCCACCTAAGATTCAGTACGAAAACGTGCCTTTTCCGCATCTGCCTAAAGACAAAGTCGTAGGTTTAGTAACCATTAAACCCAAACACAAAACGTCTTTTTTTAAAAAAAATATCCATACCATTTTAGCCAATACGGTGTTTGTTAGGGTTGGCAGTAACTCGATGCCCACGGAAGACAAAGTGCCGTATTCGAAGCAAAACATAGAAACTGTTATTCGGATTGAAAACAACTCCAGAAACAGCATTGCGCATACTTTGGATGGCGTAATGGATTTTATGCATGTCCGCCACAGAGAATTGCAATCGCAATACAAAGTTTTTAAGGAATTGTTTGTGATTTGCTGGGCAGGGATTCCGAAAAAAATCCGAGAAACTACGTATTTGTCCCGAGTGGATATAGAGCTGATTAACGAACAAGTTAAATTGTTTTACTCGGCTCTGGATGTGGTTTCGGTTCAGTACGATGACAGCAGTTTTACTATTATTGAACATGTGCCGCTGGGCCTGAATGATAAAACCAGTTTTTATCCGCTGGAACAATTAACCATTCGATTTTTTGACAACGGCTATTACAAAATGGAAACTAAAATGCTTTTTGAGCCGCCGGAATACAACAAAAAAATGTTGCATCACATTTATAACGCCAATTTGAGCTTAATTAATAAATTGCAAAAAAATATGGCGCTGACAAAGCGTGAAGAAAATGACTTGGAAAACCTATCATCGACTTTAATGATTTGTTATTTGAACGGTTTTACAGAAGCCAAGCAAAAATTAATCGATGCCAAACCTTTTTTGAAAATTCAAAAGTCGCCTACGGTATATTTGAGTTTTAAAGAAGCGATGCGCATTTTAAGAAAAATGAAATACAATAAAATAAATGAGTAGAACATTGGTCATTGGAGACATACACGGCGGACTGAGAGCGCTGCATCAAGTGATAGAAAGAGCAAAGGTAACTACCGATGATACGCTGATTTTTTTAGGAGATTATGTTGATGGCTGGAGTCAATCGCCACAAGTGTTGGACTATTTAATCCACTTAAACCAAAAGCAAAATTGTGTTTTTATCAGAGGCAACCACGATGAATTAGTGTTGGATTGGTTAGAAGGCAATACCCAAAACTTCGACGAAAGCATGTGGTTTAAACACGGCGGAGAAGCTACAGTTTTGGCCTATGAAAAAGTATCGGAAGCCGATAAAAATAAGCACATTGCTTTCTTAAAATCGCTGCAAAACTATTACCTTGACCAACAAAGCCGATTGTTTATTCATGCCGGTTTTACTAATGTGAATGGTATACAGTACGAATATTTTCCCAAAATGTTTTATTGGGACAGGACGCTTTGGGAAATGGCTTTGGCTTTAGATGATTCGCTTACCAAAGATAATTTGATTTATCCTAAACGTTTAACGCTTTATCACGAAATTTATATTGGACACACACCGGTTACGCGCATTGGTCAAACCGTTCCGGTGCAAAAGGCCTGTGTTTGGAACGTGGATACCGGAGCGGCTTTCAAAGGACCGCTTACCATCATGGATGTCAAAACCAAACAGTTTTGGCAAAGCGAGCCGTTGCACGAATTGTATTTCAGCGAAAAAGGGCGGAATTGATTTCGTCGTAATTCTGCAATGACCTTCGTTCTAAACGGTTATATTTGCATATTAAATACCATACAATGAAAAAGCTGATTTTGATGATGGTGCTGTTGACCCTAAGTTTGGTCAATGCACAAGCTTATAAAGGCAAAGGAGACATTAAAGGACAGGTAGGTTGGAATATTCAAGACCACGGTAACGGAATACAGGTTTCGGCTGATTTTGGAATAGGCGAAAACATGTCATACGGATTTGTAGCTTCCTATTTGTTATCTGTAGACAAGCCGGGTGGCATTAAGCCTGATTTTGCGGATAGAACCGATGTGAAAGCCCGATTTAATGCTAATCTTGGTAATGTTTTTGGTTTTGATAAGCAAATGGATATTTATCCCGGCTTGCATTTGGGCACCCGAAATTTCGGAGCCCATTTAGGTTTTAGATACTTTTTTACCGATGGTTTCGGGGTTTTTGCAGAAGGCAGTGCTCCGTTAGCCCGATATGATTCAAACGTCGAAGGATTTGAAAAATACAACAATCAGTTTGTTTTTGTCCTCGGCGCTTCCTTTAATTTATAATCCATACAAAATGAGTGTAGTAACTGAAAAAAGATTAAAAGACCGCAGTGGTTCAACTTGTGAAATTAGCGGTACTAACGAAAATTTAGTGGTGTATTTGATAGAACCTAAAACCGAAGCCACACCCGAGAACTGTATTTTAATAGCCCAACCGTTGTTAGATCAAATTAAAAATCCCGAAACCATGAATCCGAATGATTGGCGTGGGTTAAGCGATAGCATGTGGAACGAGAATCTTCCGGTGCAAATAGTTTCTTGGCGCATGTTATCGCGTTTGAAGAATCATGATTTATTAGACATGATGTATTTGGACGAAGACGCGATGGAATGGGCCAAAGCCACCGGTGAAGGCGAAGACGAAGAAGGCAAAATCATTCACAAAGATTCTAACGGCAATATTTTACAAGATGGCGATTCGGTGGTTTTGATTAAAGACTTGGATGTAAAAGGCGCGAACTTTACGGCTAAACGCGGCGCTGCAGTGCACAATATCAAGTTGGTTTGGGACAATGTCGAACAAATTGAAGGCCGAGTTGAAGGCCAGCACATTGTGATTTTGACACAGTATGTGAAAAAAACGAAATAGTTCTATTCATGAACAAATTTTAAAAACACAAACTATATTTAGTGGTCATCCGGGAAAATTAGTTGAAGCTATAGTTATTGGATTCTTCAATGGTTCTAAGGTTAGCATAAAATCATCAATAAAGGAAAAACCTTTAATTACATTTACAATTGGTTTAATAACTATTGTATTGGTTTTTGGGATAGGCATTAATATTATTTACAAAATAGATAAAAGCAAAAACCCTGCAAACATCTTGCAGGGTTTTCTTTTCTCTATATTCTATTTTCTTAATCTAGAAATCAAACTTAATACCTTGTGCCAACGGCAACGCAGTACCGTAGTTGATGGTATTGGTTTGTCTTCTCATGTAGGCTTTCCATGCATCAGAACCTGATTCACGGCCACCACCGGTTTCTTTTTCACCGCCAAAAGCACCGCCAATTTCAGCACCGGAAGTTCCGATGTTTATGTTAGCAATACCGCAATCTGAACCAGCCGCTGAAAGGAATAATTCCATTTCTCTCATATTGTTAGTAAAGATAGAAGAGGATAATCCTTGTGGCACGCCGTTTTGAATCGCAATTGCTTCTTCAATAGTGCTGTATTTCATTACATATAATACCGGAGCGAAGGTTTCGTGTTGCACAATTTCGAACTCGTTTTTCGCCTCGATAATACATGGTTTTACATAACAACCGCTTTCGTAGCCTTCGCCTTCTAAAACACCGCCGTCTACTATGATTCTTCCGCCTTCCGCTTTGGCTTTCTCGATTGCGTTTAAGTAATCTTGTACTGCAGCTTTATCAATAAGCGGTCCTACGTGATTGTTAGCATCTAACGGATTTCCGATTTTTAACTGTGCATAAGCTTTTGCTAAAACATCTAAAGTTTTATCGTATACACTTTCGTGAACAATTAACCTGCGTGTTGACGTACAACGTTGACCAGCAGTTCCTACCGCTCCAAATACCGCTCCCACTAATACCATCGATAAATCGGCTTCTTTAGATACGATAATCGCATTGTTTCCACCCAATTCTAAAATGGTTTTTCCGAAACGAGAGGCTACTACTTGCGAAACATGACGACCAATTCTGGTAGAACCTGTAAACGACACTAATGGAATACGTTTGTCGTTATTGATTAAATCTCCAGACTCGTTACCAACTACTAAACAACTAATCCCTTCCGGTAAATTATTTCTTTCTAATACGGTTTGGATGATATTTTGACAAGCTACGGCACACAAAGGCGTTTTTGAACTTGGTTTCCAAATACAAACATCACCACAAACCCAAGCCAACATAGAGTTCCAAGACCAAACTGCTACCGGGAAGTTGAAAGCCGAAATGATTCCTACTACTCCAAACGGATGCCATTGCTCATACATTCGGTGCATTGGGCGCTCTGAGTGCATGGTTAAACCGTGTAACTGACGAGATAAACCAACAGCGAAATCACAGATATCAATCATTTCCTGAACCTCTCCAAGACCTTCTTGATACGACTTACCCATTTCAAAAGACACTAATTTTCCTAATGCTTCTTTATGTTTGCGTAATTCATCTCCCATTTGACGTACAATTTCTCCTCTTTTTGGAGCCGGAACCAAACGCCATGTTTTGAAAGCTTCCGATGCGGCTTGCATTGCAGTTTCGTAATCTTCTTTGGTAGAAGATTTTACTTTTGCAATTAACTCACCGGTTGCCGGGGAATACGATTCGATGATTTTTCCGTTAGAAAACCATTTTGAACCTGTTGAAGTTCCTTCGTTAACAGCTTTTATGCCTAATGTTTCCAAGGCTTCGGTCATACCGAATTGTTGTGCAATTGTTGCCATTGTATTTGTAGTTTGAGTGTTTAAAATTTTCAGCAAAAGTAATCGTTTATTTTGAATTTTAGCCCGGATGGGAACGGCATCCTTTTTAGCTTGTTTTTTTAACAAGATAAAAAGATACAGTGGACAGCTGGATTAGCTCCTGATTATTTACTTGGTGATAAATCTCGGGTCGGTATCCATTACAGTACCGCATTTATCACAGGTTCTCAGGCTTTCCGATTGGTAAAAATGATTGAAATGTTGTAAAAAATCTTTTTCGATATCGTTTAATTCGAAATAGACTTCGTAGAGTTTGTGGTTGCAGTTTTCGCAAAACCAAAGCAAGCCGTCGGGAATTTCTTTTCCCACTCTTTTGCGTTCTACCACCAAGCCAATGGAGTTTTCTGTGCGCGAGGGTGAATGCGGTACTTTAGCAGGAAGCAAAAACATATCGCCGGCGGAGAGTTTCATGGCTTTTTTTTGGCCGTCTTCTTGTATGTATACGGTAATTTCGCCTTCTAGTTGATAGAAAAGTTCTTCGGTTTCGTTGTAGTGAAAATCTTTACGGGCATTGGGACCGGCCACTATCATGACAATATAATCACCGGAATCAACATATAAGTTTTTATTGCCAACAGGTGGTTTGAGTAAATGACGGTTTTCGTCAATCCAACGGTTGAGGTTAAAGGGTTTTGCGACTGGCATAATCTAAATTTTGAGTAAAGTTAAAATAAAAAAGTCCCGAAATATCGAGACTTTTAAAAATTATTTGATTTCCTTTATGAGGTAAATGTAGACCGGGAAGTGATCGCTGTAACCTATTTCGGTCATGGTATGTCTTAGCGGATATCCTTTGTATTGGCCACTGGTTGTAATCATATAAGGCTTGTTGTAAATTCCGGCTTTCCAATATCTGAAAGAAGAATAATCCGATCTTAAGAACGGTTCTGAAATCATGATTTGGTCGAAAATATCACCGGCGTCACGGTAAAACAACGTGGCATGTCCTTTATAGTACATTTCTTCAAACGGATTGTAGATGCCTTGAGGTTTTACTTCTTCTTTTTTGCGTTTGGCTCCGATGCCTTCTTTTACACTTTTGTTGTAAGTTCCGTCGTTAAGGTCTCCCATAGTGATGATTTTAGCATCAGGGTTAATTTTGAAGATGGAATCCATGATTTGTCGGTTCAAACGTCCGGCAGCTTCACGGAAAGGAGAGCTTTTCTTTTCTCCTCCTGAGCGAGACGGCCAGTGGTTTACGATGATGTTAACTTCTTCACCATCCAAAAAACCGGTTACTAAAAGTTGGTCACGCGTGTAAACTCTGTCGTCTTTTCCGGCTTCAGCTTTGTCATCCGTTGATTCTTCATTGTCTTTTTTATCTGCCTTTCCTTCTTGGCTTCTATAAATTAATAAAGGAATATTTTTGAAGCTGGTAGGTTTGAAGTGTTTCTTTTGGTACAATAATGCTACGTCGATTCCTCTTTTGTCGGGAGAATCGAAGTGAATGATGCCGTAGTTTTTATTGATAAGAAGAGGTTCTTTGACTAAATCTTCCAAAACACCTCTGTTTTCAATTTCACATCCGCCGATAATTACCGGTGATTCTTTTTGTTGTTCGTTGGTGCCGATTTCCGAGAGTACTCGGGCTAAGTTTTTTAGTTTTTGTTTGTATTTTTTACCGGTCCAGTTTTGCGCTCCGTTAGGAAGCCATTCTTCATCGTTGTTGGAACCATTGATGGTATCGAATAAGTTTTCGAAATTGTAAAAGGCAACGGTATGAATATTATACTTTTTTGCCTGTGCATTAGCGCCGATTATTGCGAAAAAAACAAAGAAAAGCGCTATTGAATTTTTAATTCTCATAAAACGTATATTAATTTAATATCAAGTTTTTTACAAACTTTGGGCCAAAAGTAGATAATATTATTAAAAGATGTACATTTGTCGGCTGTTAAGTTTTTATTAAGACTTAGCAGGGATTAAAATTAATTTTATTTTATTTATGAAAAAACTTGTTATTAGTACCTTATTTGTGATGCAAGTGTTTTTTGTTTTTGCTCAAACTACTGCAGGAATCACAGGTAAAGTAGTAGATTCAAAAACACAAAAACCTTTACAAAATGTTGTTGCTTCTATTGAAAACACCAGTCTTACTGCTTTGACAGATGCTATGGGTGTTTTTATTTTTAAAGAAGTACCCAGCGGTAGTCAACTACTGCAAATTAAGAGCGCCGGATACAAAGACCAACTATTGTCGGTTGAAGTAGAAGCCGGAAAGGTGTTGGACTTGGGTGTTATTGTTTTTGAAGAAGACCTAACCTCGGAACAACAATTAAGTTTGATTACGATTACGGAAAATGATTTAGGAGATGACAACAGTGGTTCTGAAAGTACTTCAGGATTATTGCAAGCTTCCAGAGATATTTACCAACAAGCTGCGGCATTCAACTGGGGTCAGGCTCGTTTCAGAATCAGAGGTTTAGATAATGAGTACAGTAATACCATGATTAATGGTATTTCTATGAATAAAATCTACGACGGAAGACCGCAATGGAGCAACTGGGGCGGATTAAACGATGCTACCAGAAACCAAGAGTTTACAATGGGTTCTACGCCATCGGATTACACTTTCGGCGGAATTTTAGGTACTCAGGAAATCAATACCAGAGCTTCAATTTACAGAAAAGGATCGAGAATTTCCTTTTCAGGTACTAATACCAATTACAGCTGGAGAGCTATGGGGACTCATGCTTCCGGTATGAATAAAGATGGTTGGGCCTTTGTAGTTTCAGCTTCCAGAAGATGGGCCGAAGAAGGATACTTTGAAGGAACCAACTATGCAGCCAATTCATTGTTTGCCAGCGTTGAGAAAAAAATCAACGAAAACCACTCTATTAACTTTACTTCCATCTTTGCACAAAATAAGAGAGGTAAAAATTCTCCTAATACCGATGAGGTTACTCGTTTAAAAGGAATTGAGTACAACTCTTACTGGGGTTGGCAAGAAGGAGAAAAAAGAAACTCAAGATACAAAGAGATTGAAGAACCAATCAATATGTTGAGTCACTTTTGGAAAATTAATACCAAAACTTTCTTGAACACCAATGTAGCTTACCAAGTTGGATTTGTTGGTAACAGTCGTTTGGATTTCCAATTGGCTAACAATCCTGATCCAACCTACTACAAAAACTTACCAAGTTACTATTTGAACGATCAGACTTATTATGTGCCAACTTTCGCTTCAGATAACGTAACTATCACAGGATACACCAACCCTAGCGCTGTTCAAGCTCAGACTAACTTTGTCAACAACGGACAAATCAATTGGGATGATATTTATTTCACCAACAAAGTAGTTAACGGAGGCGAAAGAAGTGCTTACGTTTTATACGAAGATCGTGTAGAGGACAAACAATGGAGTGCTAACTCTTATTTGAATTCTGCTATTGCTGATAACATCATCATGAATGCTGGAGTGAACTTCAGAAAATTAAAATCTAGAAACTTCCAAAAGCTTATTGACCTTTTAGGGGGAACATATTTTACAGATATCGATCCTTTCTTTACCGGTGATGCTTCGCAAACCGACTTGAACAACCCGAACAGACAAGTGTTCGAGGGTGATGCTTACGGTTACAACTACAATCTGAATGCTGTCACATTTGACGGATTTACACAATTCAAATTCAACTACAAAAAAGTTGATTTCTACTTAGGACAAACCTTCTCCAGATCAGAATACCAAAGAGAAGGAAACTACAGAAACGGTATTTATGCTAACAACTCTTTCGGAAAAAGTGCTAAAGCCATTTTTGAAAACTTCGGTTTCAAAGGAGGGTTGACTTATAAAATCACCGGAAAACAGTTCTTAGACATTAATGGAGTTTACATGACTAAAGCGCCAAATTTGAGAAATACTTTCTCTAACGCTCGTTTGAACAACAATATTACTCCTGATTTGACCAGCGAGTCTATCGTAGGTTCTGACATCAGTTACATCATCAAAGCCCCAAAATTCAAAGCCAGATTAACAGGTTTCTATAATAAAATTTCTAATGCAACTCAAATCTCATTCTTCTACGGAGAGGGAATTTTTGATGCCGGTGAAGACGGAGATACCGACACTGATTCTTTCATCAGCGAAATTGTTACCGGAATCAACAAAAAGCACATCGGTGGAGAATTCGGATTTGAATACCAAATTACCTCTACCATTAAAGCTACAGGTTCTGCTTCTTACGGACAGTACACTTACGACAATAATCCTAACTTAAAAGTGAATGATGATGCATTAGCTACCAGCGCAAACCCGAACCCGGTTTTTGATTTTGGTAAAACCTACATCAAAGGATATCGTTTACCGGGTATGCCGCAACAAGCCTATTCATTTGGTTTAGAATACAGAGATCCTAAATTCTGGTGGATTGGTGCCAACATTAACTATTTGGCCGATAGCTACATCAGTATTTCAAACATCTTAAGAACAGAAAACTTTGTTGTTGATGCTAATGGTTTAGGATTTGAAGGTGCAACTGACGAATCGGTTAGAGCTGCCTTAAGACAAGAAAAATTTGATCCAATCACCTTACTTAACTTGGTTGGAGGAAAATCTTGGAGAGTTGCAGGCAACACTTTCGGTTTTTTTGCATCTATCAATAACGTTTTGGATTTTGAATACAAAACCGGTGGTTTCGAACAATCCAGAAAAGCAACGTTCCCGGATTACCAAGCGGATAACGCTAACGGAACACCTTCATTCGGACCTAAATATTTTTATGGTTACGGAAGAACTTATTTCTTAAATTTATACATCAATTTCTAATAGTATAGTACTATGAAAAATATATTCAAATCGTTTTTGGCAATAGCAACACTAAGTATTGCTGTTAGTTGTTCGGATGACACTGATATTCCTCCGTTCAAGCCGTTGATTTTCTCCGAAGATTTTCCGGAAGCAGAAATTAACTTTAACGCTACCTTTGATTTCGAAGGATGGACCAATTATGCAGAAGCAGGAACCAAACTTTGGATTGAAAGAGATTTTAACAACGATGGTTACATTCAATTCAGCTCTTTTGGTAGCGGTCAGGCGTCTAACATCGGTTGGGCTATCACTCCAGCTATCACTATCGAAGAAGGAGCCAACGCGGTATTCACATTTGCCTCAGCGTCTAACTTTGTGGACAATCCGGCTAATAAGTTAGAAGTGTTTATCTCTACAAATTATGACGGGACCAATGTTCTGGCAGCAACTTGGACGCAATTAGATGCCGTTGTGGCCGATGAGACTACCAATAATTACACCTATATTCCATCTGGCGAAATTGACTTGTCTACTTATTCAGGAACGGTTCATATTGCCTTCAAAGTAACCGGGAACGGTACAACTTTAGACGGATTATTCCAAGTAGATAAAGTAAAAGTTTACTCTAATAACTAAAAAAAGACTATGAAAAACTTAAAATTTTTAGCATTAGCATTTACAGCAGCTACCTTTGTGAGTTGTGTAAATGACGATTTTAAAGAGCCGGATTTGAGCAATGAGTGTACCACTTTAACACCAACCAAAACGGTTCAGGAAATTGCAGCATTGGCTACTACTTCCTATGTTAAATATGAAGGAGAAGACATCATTGAGGCTTACGTAACGTCTTCCGATATAGGAGGAAATTTCTACAAATCTATTTCATTAGTGTCTGTTGACGGACAACAAGGATTTAGTATTCCTGTTGACGATTACAACTTGTACACTAAATATGAACCTGGAAGAAGAGTATATGTAAACATGAAAGACCGATACATTGTAAGAGAAAACAATGCACCGGTTATTGGAAGTTTATACAATGGAGGAACTCCGGATATAACCAACGATGACGAAGTGGGAAGAATTTCTCCCGTGGAATACAAAAATGTTATTATCCGTTCTTGTGACAAAGTGAATGAGGACGAATATGTAAACAATTTAACCATCTCACAAACGCTAAATAACAACAACATCAATAAGTTGATTGAGTTAAACAATGTTCAGTTTTCCGATGCGTCTTTAAATCAAAACTATTATGATACCGATGTATTCACCATCGGTGGTGGAACCAATCACAATATAGTGGATGCGGCCGGGAATACACTAATTGTTAGGGTTAGTGAGTACGCTACTTTTGCTTCTGCACCTATTCCTTCCGGAAACGGAAAAATAAGAGGTGTTTTAACGAAGTTCGGAAGTACTTTTCAGTTTATGATCAGATCTTTGGACGATGTGCAATTAACCGGTCCAAGAATTTTGCCTTTGTTTGAGGAAACATTCAGCACTTCAGCAAGTTTTGCCAACTGGTCTAAACCTAGTGTAATTGGCAGCCAGGTATGGCAGTTGAATGCCGGTGCAGGTAATCCTGCCGGATGTGCCGATATGAATGGTTACTCAGGAAGTGCCCAAAACAACGAAGATTGGTTGATTTCTCCGGCTATCGATTTAACTTCTGCGCCTTCAGCAACCTTAACTTTCCAAACACAAAGACCGTTCTCAGGTACAAATCTTCAGGTTTTTGTTTCTACTAATTATGTAGCACCAAACCCTGCGTCTCCACCGCTACCATCAACAGCAACTTGGACACTTTTAACCGGTTACCAGTTGTCTACAAGCGGAACCACTTGGTGGAATTCAGGAAATGTATCTCTAAACGCATACATCGGAAATCCTAATGTACGTATTGCTTTCAAATACGTTTCAACTACTTCCGGTGCTTCACAATGGAGAGTTGATAATGTAAAAGTTCAATAAACTTATCCCAATAGCATTAACAAAGGTCCCGACAAATCGGGACTTTTTTATTTCATAAATTCATTACTTTTACGTACTTCAAAATAAATTCAAAATGAAAAATATCATCGTTATCATTATCAGTTTTATGACTTTACAATCTTCAGCACAAGAAGTACTTACCCCCGAAACACTATGGAAATTGGGTCGAGTTACCGCTATGGGAATTTCCAAAGACGGCAAATCTATCGTTTACAAAGTAGCTACACCTTCGGTGACAGACAACAAATCCAATTCGAAATTTTATACTATTCCTGTCAACGGCGGTAATCCTACTGAAGTAAAGGAAACCAAGGATATACTGGTTGATAAAAATGTATCGCCTAACGGTTTGTATATTCTTTCTCATCAAGAAGTAAAAACCGAAAATGTATTGGGTAAAGACATTTATTCTGATTTAGGTAAAGCCGATGCACAAGTCTATAACGGCTTGGATTACCGCCATTGGGATACTTGGAACAACGGTTCTCATAACCACGTGTTTTACGCCGAAAACAAAGAAAAGGCTAAGGCCATTGACATCATGCCTAACGAACCTTATGACAGTCCGCAAAAACCATTCGGTGGCGATGAAGATTACATTTGGTCGCCTGACAGCAAAAGCATTATTTATGTGTGTAAAAAGAAAGCCGGTACCGAATATGCCATTTCAACCAACACCGATTTATACGAGTACAATCTCGAGACTAAAACCACTAAAAATTTAACGGAAAACAATCCGGGTTACGACACGAATCCGGTTTTCTCTCCAACAGGAAATTTAACTTGGTTGCAAATGAAACGCGACGGCTATGAAGCCGATAAAAACGACATTATCGTTCGCTTTAAAGGCATCGACATGAACCTCACCGCCAATTGGGACGGCAGTGTAGACAATTTTCTTTGGAGTTCCGATGGTAAGAAAGTTTACTTTACCGCCGCTGTTGACGGTGCCAAACATTTGTTCGAAGTGAATTTTCCGGGTTTAACTAGAATAGCGGTTACGGTAAGACAAGTTACTTCAGGCGATTTTGATGTGAATGATTTAGTTGGTTTTTCAGGCGATAACATCATCGTAACGCGTACTGATATGAACCACGCGGCTGAGATTTATTCGTACAACTTCAAGAAAAAAATTTGGACACAATTAACGAAAACCAATGACGAAACTTACGCCAAACTAGCTTTGCCCAAATACGAAAGACGTTACGTAACAACAACCGATGGTAAAAAAATGTTGGTTTGGGTAATCCTGCCACCAAATTTCGATGCCACCAAAAAATACCCAACGCTTCTTTACTGCCAAGGTGGTCCGCAATCACCATTAACGCAAAGCTATTCCTTCCGTTGGAATTTTTCATTAATGGCTTCGCAAGGTTATGTAGTAGTAGCGCCAAACCGCCGCGGTATGTATGGACACGGTCAAGCTTGGAACGAACAAATCTCTAGAGACTGGGGCGGACAAGTAATGAATGATTATCTTTCGGCCATAGATGATGTAGCTAATGAAAGTTATGTTGACAGAGCGCGTTTAGGGGCTGTTGGAGCGAGTTATGGTGGTTATTCGGTATTCTATCTTGCCGGCATCCATGGCAATCGATTTAAAACCTTTATTTCGCATTGCGGGGTTTTTAATTTGGAAAGTATGTATGGCACCACCGAAGAAGTGTTCTTCAACAATTGGGATCACGGCGGTGCGTATTGGGAAAAAGACAATGCCGATGCCCAAAAAACCTATACGGAATTCAATCCTATAAAAATGGTTGACAAATGGAATACGCCTATCCTAATCATCCAAGGCGGAAAAGATTTCCGTGTACCCATCGGACAAGGCCAAGAAGCATTCCAAGCCGCGCAATTACGTGGCATCAAAAGCCGTTTCATGTATTTCCCCGAGGAAAACCACTGGGTGTTAAAACCGCAAAATGCTTTAGTATGGCAGCGCGAATTCTACAAATGGTTGCAGGAAACTTTATAGTTCAAACAAAAAACCCAACTCTAAAAGTTGGGTTTTGCTTTTTTTAATCAGAAGCGAACGGATCGGGCATTTTTGGGGTCCGTGTTCCCGCTTTTCGCGCTACATGGTAGCTAGCTTCACACGAGTGAAGCGACTGCCGAAGGAATCGGGGCTGAAGAGGAAGCCGTTTCAACTTTTGTGAAGGCAACAAAATAAAAAACCCAACATTAACGTTGGGTTTTTTTATCTATTCCGGATCGTTCATTTTAAACGTTTCCATAAACTTCGTAGTGTAATTTCCGGCTACATAATCCGGTTCTTCCATCAACTGACGGTGGAACGGAATAGTGGTTTTGATGCCTTCAATATAAAACTCATCTAATGCGCGTTTCATTTTGTTGATAGCCTCTTCACGGGTTTGTGCGGTGGTTATCAACTTGGCAATCATGGAGTCATAATTCGGCGGAATGGTATACCCTGCGTAAACGTGGGTGTCCAAACGCACGCCGTGTCCTCCCGGTGCGTGTAAAACAGTAATTTTACCCGGCGACGGACGAAAATCGTTATAAGGATCTTCTGCATTAATACGACATTCAATAGAGTGCAATTGCGGTAAGTAGTTTTTACCTGAAATTGGCACACCGGCAGCCACTAAAATCTGCTCCCGAATCAAATCGTAATCGATAACTTGTTCGGTAATCGGGTGCTCTACTTGGATACGCGTATTCATCTCCATAAAGTAGAAGTTGCGGTGTTTGTCTACCAAAAATTCTACCGTTCCGGCACCTTCATACTTGATGAATTCGGCCGCTTTAACCGCAGCTTCACCCATTTTAGTTCTTAATTCGTCAGTCATAAACGGCGACGGTGTTTCTTCTGTTAATTTTTGGTGACGGCGTTGCACAGAGCAATCTCTTTCCGATAAGTGACAAGCTTTACCGTAAGAATCACCCACCACTTGAATCTCAATATGACGCGGTTCTTCGATTAACTTTTCCATGTACATCCCATCGTTTCCAAAGGCAGCAGCAGCTTCTTGACGGGCACTTTCCCAAGCTTTCTCCAGCTCTTCTTCTTTCCAAATGGCACGCATACCTTTACCACCACCACCGGCGGTAGCTTTCATCATTACCGGATAACCAATTTCTTTGGCTACTTTTTTGGCTTGTTCAAAATCTTCCAAAATTCCGTCAGATCCAGGAACACAAGGAACTCCTGCGGCTTTCATGGTAGCTTTAGCCGTAGCTTTGTCTCCCATTTTTTCAATCATTTCCGGAGAAGCTCCGATAAATTTGATGCCGTGTTCCTGACAAATTTTAGAAAATTTAGCATTTTCCGAAAGGAAACCATAACCCGGATGAATCGCATCGGCATTGGTAATTTCTGCCGCGGCGATAATATTAGACATTTTTAAGTATGATAAATTACTTGGCGGCGGACCGATACAAACTGCTTCGTCTGCAAACTTCACGTGTAAACTTTCTGCATCGGCAGTAGAGTAAACCGCAACGGTTTTAATCCCCATCTCGCGACAAGTTCTGATTACACGAAGTGCAATTTCGCCTCTGTTGGCAATTAATATTTTTTTAAACATCTTTTTAAATTAGATAGTTAGACAATTGGATTGTTGGATTTTTAGATTAATTCATCTATTAATGATAAACTTGTGATTATTAGAAAAAACTAATAATCTGAAAATCTAATAATCTAATAATCTAAATTACGATGGGTCTACTAAGAATAAAGGTTGATCGAATTCTACCGGAGACATATCGTCTACTAAAATCTTAACGATTTTTCCGGAAACTTCCGCTTCAATTTCGTTGAATAATTTCATGGCTTCAACCACACACAATACATCACCTTTACCGATAGTGCTACCTACTTCAACAAAAGGCGCTTTATCCGGAGATGGTTTGCGGTAGAAAGTTCCAATCATTGGCGATTTGATAGTAACAAATTTTGAATTGTCTTCAGCAGATACTGCTGGAGTCGCAGGCGCTGCCGCAACCGGAGCTGCCGCTGCTACAGGAGCCGCCATAGCTTGTTGAATAGGCGCTGCTTGTTGTACATAAGTGATTTCCGGCGTATTTCCTTCTAAAGTAGTTCTGATAGTAATTTTAACATCACCTGTCTCCAATTTTACTTCGGCAACACCGGAATTGGATACGAATTTGATCAGGTTTTGAATTTCTTTTAAATCCATGATTTGTTAGTTTTAGAATTAGTTTTATTGTTTGTCATACGCCCATTTCAGGTATATAGATCCCCAAGTGAATCCTCCACCAAACGCAGCGAAAATTAAGTTATCTCCTTTTTTAAATTGTTTTTCAAAATCACTCATCAGCAAAGGCAAAGTGGCTGAAGTAGTGTTTCCGTAGCGGTGAATATTAACCAATACTTTCTCTTCATCAAGGCCCATTCTGTTGGCTGTGGCGTCGATAATTCTTTTGTTAGCTTGGTGTGCTAATAACCAATCTACGTTTTCTTTGGTTAAGTTGTTGCGTTCCATTATTTTTTCACTCACGTCGGCCATGCCGGAAACAGCATATTTGAATACTGTTTTTCCATCTTGGAAAACAAAATGTTGTCCGTTAGCTACAGTTTCGGCAGATGGCGGAAGGATGGAACCACCGGCATCAATTTTAAGGTATTCTCTTCCGATACCGTCGCTTCTTAAAAACTCATCTTGTAAGCCCAAGCCTTCATAATTAGGTTCGAATAAAACAGCGCCGCCACCATCACCAAAAATGATGCAAGTAGCTCTGTCTGTGTAGTCTATAATAGACGACATTTTATCAGCACCGATGAGTAAAACTTTTTTATAGCGACCGGATTGGATGTAAGCAGCAGCATTAGACATTCCGTATAAAAAGCTGGAACAAGCAGCTTGCAAATCGTAAGCAAAAGCATTTACGGCACCAATTTGACTGGCTACGTAAACGCCTGTTGACGCTACCGGCATATCCGGAGTAGCGGTGGCCATGATGACCAAGTCTATTTCTTCGGGATTGATATTGGCTTTGGAAATTAAATCCTGAGCGGCCTTGATGGCCAAATAAGAAGTGCCTTTTCCTTTTTCTTTCAAAAGTCTTCTTTCTTTGATACCGGTGCGAGTGGTAATCCATTCATCATTGGTATCTACCATAGTTTCCAGTACTTGATTAGAGAGTACAAATTCCGGAACATAAGCTCCAACTGCGGTAATTGCGGCTGTAATTTTGGTCATAAAAAGGGTATTTTTCCAGTCGATTTTTTTCAATCGAAAAGTTGTGGAAATTACAAAAAAAAATGATACCTAAAGGTAAATCGACAGGGATATTTGCTAAAATTAAACAAAACAAAAAACTCCCACATAGTGAGAGTTTGTTTTGTAAAAAAACCTTAATTAAGCAACAGCTACTGATTTATCAATAACTACTTGTCCTCTGTAATACATTTTACCTTCATGCCAGTAAGCTCTGTGGTATAAATGTGCTTCACCTGTTACCGGGCAAGTAGCGATTTGAGCTACAGTTGCTTTATAGTGAGTTCTTCTTTTATCTCTTCTTGTTTTCGAGGTTTTTCTCTTAGGATGTGCCATTGTACTATATTATTTATCCGTTAATAGTTGTTTTAATTTGTCCCAACGCGGGTCAATATCATCTTCTTTTTTTACTTCTTTAATTTGCTTCGCCAGTTCGCGTTCGCTCGGGTCTTTAACTTGTAATTCATTCAGTTTTTGTAATGCTTCTGTTTGTAAGGTGCCGTCTTTTACTCCGGGATGTATCCTTTTGTGAGGCACTGATAACACAATCATTTCATAAATGTATTGCGACAAATCGATTTGGTGTTCTCCATGTGGGAGTATCAACAATTCGTCGTTGTCGTTGTTGAATTCGTCACCAAATTGTACTACCAATTTAATTTTTCCTTTGATAGGCAAATCAAACGGCTCTCCGGTTAAATCACAAGGAACATTAACGGTTCCTTTGTGCTTAAAGCTGATTTCCAACATCGTAGTCTTTTTTTCAAGTACTACAGTAACGTCTATATTGCAACTTTCGAATTCATCAAAATTGTAATCGTCAAAGAACTTTTTCTCTATTTTAAACTCAAACTGATGCTTTCCTAACTTTAATCCTATGAAAGGAATTAAATATTCATTCGTACTTTTCATCTAAACAACAATTTGACCCAACATTTAGGGAGTGCAAAGATATAAAATTATTGGAATTCCAATAACCTTATCAACATTTTTTTGTTTATAACTGTTTTTCTTTTGTTTTCAAGGGATTTCGACTGATTTCAGCGTAATCTGCTCTTGAATTGTAGATGTCAATGGCGGTGTAAACAGCTTCTTTAAAGGAATTGTAGTCGGCCAAACCTTTTCCGGCAATTTCATAAGCCGTTCCGTGATCGGGAGAAGTTCTTATTTTGTTCAAACCGGCAGTATAATTAACACCATTGCCAAAAGAAAGCGTCTTGAAAGGGATTAAGCCTTGGTCGTGATAAGTTGCTACAACAGCATCATATTTTTCATATTGTCCACTGCCAAAAAAACCGTCGGCTGCAAAAGGGCCGAAAACCAAGGAGCCTTTATCAAACATTTTTTTCAGGGTTGGTCTGACAATTTCATCATCTTCTTTTCCGATGACGCCGTTATCCCCTGCGTGTGGATTCAGTGCTAAAACTGCAATTTTTGGTTTGTTAATCCCAAAATCCTGAACCAGCGATTGTTTTATGGTTTCGATTTTTTGTACAATTAATTTTTCGGTCAAGTGTTTGGCTACTTCATTTACAGGGACATGGTCGGTTAACAATCCAACTCTTAAATTGTCGTGAACCATTAACATTAAAGCGTTTCCTTCCAATTCTTGATTCAGATAATCGGTATGACCCGGAAATTTAAAATCTTCCGATTGTATGTTGTATTTGTTGATAGGAGCAGTGACTAAGACGTCTATTTGATTTTCTTTGAGGGCTTTGGTGGCTGCAGTAAAAGATTTTATAGCATATTTTCCAACGTTGTCGTCATTTTTTCCGAAGTTCAAATCAACACCTTCTCGCCATACGTTCAAGACATTAATTTTACCAATAACCAGTTGGTCTATTTTGTCTATACCATGTAGCGGTGCATTAAGTTCTAAAGTCTTTTTAATGAATGAAAGTATTTTAACGTTGGCGAAAATAACCGGGGTGCAAAGTTCCAGCATTCTGGCATCTTCAAAAGTTTTCAAAATCACTTCGCTTCCAATACCGTTTAAATCTCCGATTGAAATCCCAACAATGATATTTTCTGCTTTTTTCATAAGAAGTACTGGTTATTTATTGCTAATTTTGAAGTGCAAATTTAGTAAAATAAAACCACAATGTTTACAGGAATAATTGAAACCCTCGGAATTGTAAAAGAAATCCAAAAAGAAGGAGACAATCTTCATTTAACGATAACTTCAGAGATAACAAAAGAACTAAAAATAGACCAAAGTGTAGCTCATAATGGTGTTTGTTTAACGGTGGTAGCCATTGATAATAACGACTATACTGTCACGGCTATAAAAGAAACTATCGACAAGACAACTCTGGGAGAATGGCAGGTTGGCGATTTGGTAAACTTAGAACGTGCCATGAAGTTAGGGGATAGGCTGGATGGTCATATTGTACAAGGGCATGTGGATCAAACCGGTGTTTGTAAATCGATATCAGAGGCCAACGGGAGTTGGTACTTTTCTTTTGCATATGATAGTCAGTTAAATAATATAACTATTGAGAAGGGTTCCATAACGGTAAACGGAGTGAGTTTGACAGTAGTTAACTCACAAGCCAATGGTTTTAGTGTAGCCATTATTCCTTACACTTTTGAGCACACCAACTTTAAAACTTTCAAAGTTGGCTCAAAAATCAATTTAGAATTTGATGTTGTGGGAAAATACGTGGCAAGATTACACGCTTTAAGACAATAGTTAGATACCATTTTGAGACAAAACACAAAAAAGCATCCCGTTAAAAGGATGCTTTTTTTATATTGTGTTGGTATATTTTGTAAAAGCCTAAGGTTAATGAACATAATAACAATAGAACCAATCCACCGTCCAAAGGCAAGCCTGGCGGGGGCGGAGGTGAAGACGGAGGCGGTGGACCAGGGGCAGCAAAAACACTAATGGTCGGTAAAAAAACCGCAGTCAGAATAATTATAATTCTATTGGGGAGAATTTTCATAGTGCGTAAAAGTAAAAAAAAAATCTAATCGCCAAAATAAATTAATTATTTAATCTCTTAAGTTAATATAAATTTAAAGTGCAAAACTATCGTTTTGTTCGCTAATTGTTAAAGAAATAAGTGCATTTGCGCTTAATTATCAATTACGATTTTTTCCCACTTTTGGTTTTTTCTAACAAAAAAGACCTCTCAAGAGGTCTTTTATTTTTGTGGTCCCACTTGGGCTCGAACCAAGGACCACCTGATTATGAGTCAGGTGCTCTAACCAACTGAGCTATAGGACCGGCTAGGAGGTTGCAATATTACTACTATTTTTTTTTCGTTGCAACTATTTTTAAGGGATTTCTTGGCAGAGCTCTACCAATACTCCGTTTGTTCCCTTTGGGTGTAAGAAGGCAACCAATTTATTGTCGGCTCCTTTTTTCGGGGTTTCGTTTAAAACTACAAACCCTTCTTTTTTTAAACGGTCTATTTCTGAAACGATGTTTTCTACATCAAAAGCAATATGGTGTATGCCTTCGCCTTTTTTCTCTAAAAATTTAGCAATGGGACTTTCCGGATTCGTAGCTTCTAAAAGTTCTATTTTATTTGGACCATTCATAAAAAAGGAAGTTTTTACGCCTTCGCTGGCTACTTCTTCTTCTTTGTAAGGCGGATTGCCAAATAATTTCTCAAATAATAAGTTGGAGGTTTCCAAACTTTTTACGGCTATACCAATGTGTTCTATTTTTCTCATTTTTTTTAAGTTGCTGAGCTGCTTAGTGCCTTAATTATTTCAAAGTTCAAAGATAAGCATTTCGTTTCTTAGCCCTGATAGAAGCGGCATCCTTTTTATTGTTTGAGAGACGATCTTCTGACTGCGTTTGGTGATAACAATAAAAAGATAGAGCGGATAGCAGGAAAAAGCTTCTCAGAAAACTTAGTAACTTAGTCTCTTATTGCGCTTCGTTCCATACAATTCGCACTTCGTAGTCGGGTCAGCAACTTTGTAACTTAAAAGTTGTATTTTTGCGGCATGGAAACGAACAGACAGAAAAAAATAGGAAGTGTATTGCAAAAGGATTTAGTAGATATCCTGCAAGGCGAAGTGCGTAAAAACGGGATTACCAATTTAGTGATTTCGGTTTCTAAAGTGAGTGTAACCACCGATTTATCCATTGCCAAAGTCTATTTGAGTGTTTTTCCACAGGACAAAGCTGCCGAGTTACTCGAAGCCGTTAAAACCAACGCACCTTTAATAAAGCATGATTTGGCGCAAAGGGTTAAGCTGCAATTGCGCAAAGTGCCGAATTTGGTTTTTTACATCGATGATTCTTTGGATTATATCGAAAAGATAGACAACGCCTTGGCCGGAAAAGAAAATCCTATTGAAAACCGTGAGCTTTTAGACAAACGCAAGAAATTTTAATCGCCACTTGAATTTCCCGCTTTACATAGCCAAACGTTATCTCTTTAGTAAGAGCAAGAACAATGCTATCAACATCATTACCGGGATAGCAGCCGTTGGCATAGTAGTTGGCGCCATGGCTTTATTCGTTGTTTTATCCGTTTTTAGTGGATTGCGCGAATTCAGTTTGTCTTTTTCCAACGATTTTGACCCGGATTTAAAAGGAACCGCTGTTACCGGAAAATTTTTCTCTTTAACTTCCCAACAAGAACAAAATCTTACTCAAATTCCCGGCATAGCTTCTTATAGTAAGGTGTTGGAAGAGCGCGTTTTATTCTTTTTTGACGGGAAAGAACAAGTTACTTATCTCAAAGGTGTTGATAAAAAGTTTACCCAAACCAATGTCGTAGCGCAAAACCTAGTGAACGGAAAATGGTTAAAACCCAATACCATTGAAGTAGTGATTGGCTACGGAATTTCCGAAAAATTATCTCTCGGTCTTTATGATTTCAACAATCCTTTTGAGGTTTATGTGCCGCGAAAAGGCAAAGGCGTTATCGAAAGCGAAGCCGAAGCCTTTAACAAAGCCCGATTGATTCCGGTAGGGATTTATGCCATTAGTGAAGATTTAGATCAGAAATATGTGTTTTGCGATTTGACTTTGGCGCAAGAACTGTTGGAATTACAGCCCAATCAAGTTTCCGGCTTGGAAATCAAACTTCAGCCAAATGCCGATGAAGCTGCTGTTATGAAGCAGGTTTCGGATTTGTTTCAAAACAAGATACAAATCAGAAACCGAGCCCAGCAAAACGCCACACTTTATAAAATGTTGAATACCGAAAACATAGCCGTGTATCTCATTTTTACTTTGGTGATTATTATTGCTTTGTTCAACTTAATCGGCGCTTTGATTATGATGATATTGGATAAGAAGAGTAACCTCAAAACCTTACATAGTTTAGGCTCCGACATTAAAGACTTGAAAAAGATATTCCTTTTGCAAGGCAGCTTGTTAAGTGTTTTTGGCGGATTGATTGGATTAGTCTTAGGAATGGTAATAGTGATAATCCAACAGCAATTCAAATGGGTTATGATTACCGAATCTTTGGCGTATCCGGTGGTTTTCAGTCTTCAAAATGTGGCGATAGTTTTTGCTACTATCGTAACGCTGGGCGTAGTATCCAGTTGGATAGCCAGTAGTCGGGTTAGTAAAAAGCTATTGGATTAAACAAACTGATAGTTGGCATAAGCCTCACGAATTTCCTCAAAAACTTGCAACAAAGCATTGTGGTCATCGGTGGTGACTAAACGTTGCTTGAAGTCTTTAAACCCATGAATTCCTTTGAAATAATTGGTATAATGGCGGCGCATTTCTACAATCCCTAAACGTTCGCCTTTCCATTCCATAGACCAAATCAAATGGTTTCTGGCGGCCTCGATTCGGTCAGCCATGCTAGGTTGTGGCAAGTGTTCACCGGTATTAAAGTAGTGTTTGATTTCGTTAAAAATCCAAGGATAGCCAATAGCGGCGCGACCAATCATAATACCGTCTATGCCGTATTTGTTTTTGTATTCCAAGGCTTTTTCGGGGGAATCGATATCGCCGTTGCCGAAGATAGGCATGGTAATGCGCGGATTGTTTTTTACTCGGGCAATGTGTGACCAATCGGAATGGCCTTTGTACATCTGCGCTCGGGTGCGTGCGTGAATGGTCAAAGCTTGTACGCCAATATCCTGCAGTCTTTCGGCTACTTCATCGATGTTGATGGAGTTTTCGTCCCAACCCAAACGCGTTTTTACGGTTACGGGCAATGAAGTGCCTTTAATCACGGCTTTGGTCAAGCGTACCATCAAATCAACATCTTTCAATACGCCGGCACCGGCACCTTTGCAAACCACTTTTTTTACCGGACAACCAAAATTAATATCCACTAAATCCGGTTGGACGGCATCGACAATTCTGGACGACATCTCCATCGCTTCTTCATCGCCACCAAAAATTTGAATCCCAACCGGGCGTTCATAGTCGAAAATATCCAATTTCATTCGGCTTTTCACAGCATCGCGAATCAGTCCTTCCGAAGAGATGAATTCCGAGTACATTAAGTCGGCGCCATGTAATTTACACAAGCGACGAAAAGGCGGATCGCTAACGTCTTCCATAGGTGCAAGAAGCAGCGGGAAATCAGGTAATTGGATGTTGCCTATTTTGGGCATGGTTGCGTTTTTTTTTTGCAAAAATACTAAAGATTGTTGAATGATGATGGGCGATTTTAGATTTAAGAATTTCGTTTGTAGGTGAACAATCGTTAATCTGCAATATGCAATCCAAAACTTTGCCCTATATTTGCCGATTAAATGACTGCTGTAAAAGGGATAGCGGTGGTTTGCGTGAGGGATTAAAGTGAAAATCCTTTTGCTTTTGAAAAAAGCAAAAGATTGCAACGGAAAGCCCGACCCCTTTCGACAGGATCAAGACAGGCCAAGGGGTCACGCCCTAATTAAATTGACAAAGAAAGAAAATGACATGCGAAGCACGGCATGTTTTCGAATAAAAAACATTCATTTTATATGAAACATATTAGAAATTTTTGCATTATTGCCCACATTGACCACGGAAAAAGTACGTTGGCCGACCGATTGTTGAGTGCTACTCAAACCGTTTCGGCTCGAGAGGAAAAAGCGCAGTTGTTGGACAACATGGACTTGGAGCGCGAGCGTGGGATTACCATTAAGAGTCACGCCATTCAAATGGAGTACAAATACAAAGGCGAAGATTATATCTTGAACCTGATTGATACGCCGGGACACGTGGATTTTTCGTATGAAGTTTCCCGTTCGATTGCGGCTTGTGAAGGCGCTTTGTTGATTGTAGATGCCGCGCAAAGTATACAGGCACAAACCATTTCCAACTTGTATTTGGCTTTGGAAAACGATTTAGAGATTATTCCGGTGTTGAACAAAGTGGATTTGCCGAGTGCCAATCCGGAAGAAGTGAGCGACGATATTATTGATTTGTTGGGTTGTAAGTTGGAAGATATTATCCACGCTTCGGGGAAAACCGGATTTGGTGTGGAGAATATTTTATCGGCCATTATTGAAAAAATCCCGGCGCCTAAAGGCAGCAAAGACGAACCGTTACAGGCCTTGATTTTTGACAGCGTTTACAATCCGTTTCGTGGGATTGAAGTTATTTTCCGAGTGAAAAACGGAGAAATTCGCAAGGGTCAAAAAATTAAGTTTATGGCCACGGGCAACGAATATTTTGCCGATGAGGTTGGAACATTAAAACTCAACCAAGTGCCGAAAGAAGTGATTTCTACCGGTGATGTTGGGTATTTGATTTCGGGGATTAAAGAAGCGAAAGAAGTAAAAGTAGGAGATACCATTACCGATGCCAAAATACCAACTACGAATATGATTGTTGGTTTTGAAGATGTAAAACCGATGGTTTTTGCCGGGATTTATCCAGTAGATACGGAAGATTATGAAGATTTGCGTTCTTCTATGGAAAAATTGCAATTGAATGATGCTTCTTTGGTGTTTGCGCCTGAGAGCTCGGCTGCTTTGGGATTTGGTTTCCGTTGCGGATTCTTGGGCATGTTGCACTTGGAGATTATTCAGGAGCGATTGGAGCGTGAATTCGACATGACGGTAATCACTACGGTACCGAACGTTTCGTATTTGGCCTATACTAAAAAAGAACCTGACACTCCAATTGTGGTGAACAACCCGTCTGATTTGCCGGAACCGTCTAAATTAGACCGCGTAGAAGAGCCGTTTATCAAAGCCACGATTATTACCAAAGCCGATTTTGTGGGTAACGTAATGAGTTTGTGTATTGAAAAACGCGGTATCATTACCAACCAAACCTATTTAACTACCGAGCGAGTAGAGTTGAACTTCGATATGCCGTTGGCAGAAATTGTATTTGATTTTTACGACCGATTGAAAACGGTTTCCAAAGGATATGCTTCGTTTGATTACTCTCCGATAGGTATGAGAGCTTCTAAATTGGTGAAATTAGACGTGTTATTGAACGGAAATTCAGTAGATGCCTTGTCGGCTTTGATTCACGAAGACAACGCGTACAACATTGGTAAAAAGATGTGTGAAAAGCTCCGTGAATTGATTCCGAGACAACAGTTTGATATTCCTATTCAGGCCGCTATCGGAGCCAAAATCATCGCCCGTGAAACCATCAAAGCGTTGCGTAAAGACGTTACTGCCAAGTGTTACGGAGGTGATATTTCCCGTAAGCGTAAACTCTTGGAAAAACAGAAAAAAGGGAAAAAGAGAATGCGTCAGGTAGGTAATGTGGAGATTCCGCAAGAAGCATTTATGGCGGTATTGAAGTTGAATGATTAAAATTAGGTGCTAAGGTTCTGAGGCGCTGATGCACTAAGGAATTACATTATAATAGAAACCTGATTGTGAAAGCAATCGGGTTTTTTTATTGGAATAAACCTTAGAACCTTAGTATCTTTGCACTTTAGAACCTTATAGAGATGTTAGAAGATAAAACACCCCAACGCACACCGCTTTCTCAATTGGGAGAGTTTGGATTGATTAGCCATTTGACCAAGAATTTCGACGTAAAACAAGCTTCTACTTTAAAAAGTATAGGCGATGATGCTGCCGTTTTAGATTTTAAAGGGAAAAAGACTGTTGTTTCTACTGATTTGTTGATTGAAGGCGTTCATTTCGATTTGAGTTATATGCCTTTAAAGCATTTGGGTTATAAAGCTGTGGTGGTGAATTTGTCTGATATCGCAGCTATGAATGCCAGACCTACTCAGATAACGGTTTCGATTGCGGTTTCTAACCGATTTCCGTTGGAAGCTTTAGAAGAACTTTTTGAAGGGATTGCCATGGCGGCCAAGATTTATAAAGTAGATGTGATTGGCGGCGATACAACTTCTTCTCAAAAAGGGATGATTATTTCGATAACCGCTTTGGGCGAAGCTAACGAAAAAGATTTGGTGTATCGCAATGGCGCTAAGGAAAATGATTTGTTGGTGGTTACCGGCGATTTGGGTTCGGCGTATATGGGATTGCAGGTTTTAGAACGTGAGAAGCAAGTGTTTCAAGTGAATCCGAACAACCAGCCTGATTTGGACAATTATACCTATTTGATTGAGCGACAGCTCAAACCTGAGGCGCGTACGGATATTAGAGAATTGTTGGAAAAATTGGAAGTAAAACCCACGGCCATGATTGATGTTTCGGACGGTTTGTCTTCGGAAATCATTCATATTTGTAAGCAAAGTAAAGTGGGCTGTAACTTATTTGAAGAAAAAATTCCGATAGATCCTCAGTTTATCAATGTTTGCGAAGAGTTTAATATCGATTCTACCACTGTAGCGATTAATGGTGGCGAAGATTACGAATTGCTGTTTACCATTGCCTTAGAAGATTTTGATAAAATCAAAGCCAATCCGAATTTTACCGTGATTGGGCACATGACACAGGAAAGCGAGGGCGTACATTTGGTGACCAGAGCCAACACTAAAATTCCGTTGAAAGCTCGTGGTTGGGACGCTATAAGTCAATAAAAAAGCGATACCCTTGAGTATCGCTTTTCCCCCTAAGTCTTGTAAATTAAACGGTAGTTATTGAAGTTTGGGCCTACTCGTTTGATTCTACAAATACTAACCCTGAAATCATTTGGCTAAGTTAAGTATTGTAGTGAAGAGGTTAATTACGGTTTCCCGCATATTTTGCTATGGTTTCCCGCATAATCGTTAAATGACACCTTTATTTTTGGCTTCACGGATTAAATCCACGTCGGTTCCGCCCGGGACTTCCAAGATTTCACGAATGTTGAGTTTTCTTTTCTCTATGGCGCTTAGTGAAAGTGGAATGTAAGTTGGCAAATCTTTTGTTTTTACGCCTTTAGAAAGGTGGAAAAGGATTTGTTTGTCGAATACATCCAATTCGATGTTGTTATATTGGGCTTGGCCAACCAATTTGATTACGGTTTGGCTGTAATAGCTTTCGTTGTTGATGATTTTATCGAAGGCGAACAACAATTCGTCGAAGGTCAAGTCGTTTTTAATGATTAAACCGCTTGGGTTGATGTTTTTGATAATATTGTTGATTTTCAGCAGTTCGGTGTGCATAGTTAGCAAGATAACTTTACATTCTTGCATTTCAGACTTCATCAGCATGGCTAAATCTTCTCCTGAATAGATGCCTTTTTCTGCATATTCAGGCATACTGATATCGAAAAATGCAATGTCAAACTTTTTGGAACCGTCAACAATGTTTTCGTAACCCGACTTGCAGTTGTTGGCTTGAGTAACTTCGAATTCGAAGCCATTTTGGCTGTATTTATTGATGGCATTTTTGTAGGCCTCAATAATAAATGGATGGTCGTCTACAATTAAAATTTGGATAGGGGTTTTCATGCTTGTGGTATTGTGGTGGGTTGTTTTGTTTCTATAGGTATGGTAATGACTATTTTGGTTCCTTCGTCTTTTTTCGAGGTAATATCGATAATTCCTTTACAATCGTGTGTTCTTGAAATCATGTTTTGCATACCAATGCCTTTGCTCTTTTTGTTGACATCGAAACCGATACCGTCATCTTTAATTTTCAAATATACATTTTCTTCGTCACCTTTGATTTCTACATAGATGTTTTTTGCATTGGCATATTTGTTAATGTTTTGCAATCCTTCTTGTAAAATTCGGTACAAATTGATTTTGATGGCGTTCCCGATTTTGTCCCAGTTAACGTTGTTGTCTATGGTATAATTGACTTCAGCCGGAAAGGCATTCTTTTGTTCTTCTAATAAATTATGAACGATGGAAACAAAGTTGTTGATTAGTACTTGTTTTTCTCGGTTTAGGTCGTGAGAGATTTCGCGAATGTCTTGTTCTATCGTTTTTAGCTCGTTTAAGAGTTCAAAACGTTTTTGGACGGCTTCATCATCAGTACTCGAGTTTAAGCTGTCCAGATTAAGGCGCAATCCGAACATTCGGCCGAGTACACCATCGTGTAAGTCTTGTGCCAAGCGTTTTTTCTCTTTGCTGCGACTTTCATCAATAATAGCCTGCTGTGACATCATGAGGTTGTAGATGTCTTCATTGGCTTTTTGTTGGGCTTGTTTGTAGAGTAATTCTCGGGTTCTGGCGCGTTGTGCCCTTACTACAAACAATAAAACTACCAAAATAAAGGTAACCACAAAAACGTAGAGTAAGTTGCGGTTTTTTTCGGCTAGGCCTTGGTTTTCTTGTTTTATTTCGTCGGTTTCGAGTTGGAGACGCGCGAATCTGTCTTTAGAGTTTCTTTCAGCTATTTGAAGACTATCACTAATACGAATATATTCTCTTGAATAAGTTGGAGATCTTTTAACATCAACAATTGATGCTTGCTTTAAAGCTAGAACAATATTTGTTGGAATTTTAGATTTTTTTGCTGTGTTAAGAGCATAGTTTGAGTATTCTATAGATTTTGATATGTCATTTTCTCGCTGATAATATTCAGAGAGATGAATATAACTTCCAACAATTGCTGTTGAGTTATTAATTTCTTTTCTGATTTTTAATGCTTCAAAAAGTAAACCTGAAATACCGCTTAACTCTTTATTTTGTAGCTTGCAATAAGCTAAATTATCAATAAGATTTGAATATAATAAAGGGTCTTCATCTATAATCAATTTGTTTTTCAGTGCTTCATTAAAAAAGTATATCCCTTTAGAAAAATCTCTTGATTTTAGATAAAGGTAGCCTATATTATTTTGACAGACGGTTTTAAAATATGTTCTGTCTTCTGGGGATGGCAAGTCTTCAATTGCCTCTAGGGCCTTATTAAAGTAAAAGATTCCTTTTTCGTACTCTTTTAATTCAGTTGCTACAAGACCGAGTTGATCTAGTGAGCCATATATTTTATTATAAATTTTTGTTTCAAGAAAAAGAGAGTGAGCTTTTTTTAAAGATAATTCAGCTCCAAGATAATCTCCAATTGAGTATTGAGCGATTCCTTTATTCATTAAAATGTTAGCATAATTAGGCTTATCGTTTAATTTGCTATAAATTTTTTCAGCTTTTAAATAAAAAAAATAAGAACTATCAATTTTTTGAGTTTTGAAATAAAAATTACCTCTAGACCTATAGGCCATTCCCAAGTTTAGAGTGTCGTTGGATGTGGATGATAGTTTTAATAATAGTTTTGAAGATTCGTCAAGTTTATCTAACCTATTGTTTTTGTAAAATTCTACTATAATGTCATAAAGTAATTTTCTGTTTTCTAAATCATTTTTTTGAGATTTTAAAATCTCAAAAGATTTAACTAGGTTTAGTTCATTGTTTTTATCATTGAGATTTTTTTTTGATAAATACAAATTGAAATATGTTTTTGCTGAGTCTCTTTTTTTATTAATACTGGGTGTCTTCTCATTTTTAGAGCAAGAGAAGAAAATTAGAATGATAGGTAATAAGTATATATATTTCAAGACAGTTAAATTGCTTGGTATAAAAATACAAAAAAGGCTGTCAAATTAATGACAGCCTTAATATATATTTTTATATTTTTTATGATGGATCTTGACTTCTTCCTCCAATAGTTCTTGTTGGGTCTTGACTTCTTCCTCCAATTTCAGAATCAATTGTTAATGATGGATCTTGACTTCTTCCTCCAATAGTTCTTGTTGGGTCTTGACTTCTTCCTCCAATTTCTAAAGCTACAGAAGGATCTTGGCTTCTTCCCCCAATCTCAGTTGGAGTAGTAAAAGATGTAACCACAAGCATTAAAGCTAATAGGCCAAAAGTAGTTGCTAATTTTTTCATAATTTGAGACTTTTTATTGTTAATGTTTTTGTTTCTACTTAATGTTAGTGTTAATGCATTTGATTTGATGCTGTGACACTTTCATGGAGTAAAACTAAAAAGGAAGTCTCTGCGAAGCCCTATACATATTGGTGTTTATGGTAGAATGACCTCGTTTGTGAGTGAATGATAGTCAAATTTGGGTGGATGATTTTTTGGTTTTTAGGTAAAATGACCCTATTTGTTCTTTTTTTGAAGAAATAGCAGTTCCTAAAAACAAAACGAAATGTACTCTGAATAACTTTTAGAGTTCATTAGAAAAGATAGTGATAAAGTAGTGATTAGTTTTTCAATGGGATTCCAATAGACAAAGTAGTGCCTTGGTTTACTTTTGAGTTGATATTCAATTTTCCGTTTAGAGCTTTGACCCGGGATTTAATATTTTTTAGACCGATACCTTTTTTAGGGTTGCTGGGTGGTATGCCTATCCCATCATCTGTAACGGTAAGACATAATTTGTCTCCATCCAAGAAAAAGCGGATGTAAGCTTTTTGAGCTTCTGAATGTTTGTTGATATTTTGGCAAGACTCTTGTAGAATTCGGTATAAGTTCATTTTCTGAACATCGGTAGTATTTTCCCAATTTACAGCAGGGTCAACAACCAACTCAAAAGCCACTCTACTAATTTGGTTAAGTTCTAATATTAAATCCGTTACTAGTTTTTCAAAACTGTCATCACCTATCACTGTTTTTTGGTTCAAATTGTGCGTAAGATTCCTAATCTCGTTTTCTATGGTTTTGATTTCCTCTATATGAGGCAAACAATGTGCTATGGTGGCGGGGTCTCTTTTGAAAGAAAGAATGGATAGATTTAGACGTGTACTGGTTAGTTTATTCATTACACCGTCATGCAATTCCATAGCAATCCGTTTTTTCTCTTGTTGTCTGGCTTCGTCTTCTTTTGTTTTTTGAACCAACATCAATTGGTAGATTTCTTCATTGGCTTTTTGTTGGGTGTTCCTTAAGACAAGTTCTTTTTGTTTCAAACGTTGTCTTGCGATGACAAAAATTAATAATGCAATAAATAATACTGCAACAGTTATAATTAGAAATAAGGTACGTTGTTTTAAAGCCGTTTCTCTTTGTTGATTGATTTCTTCTGTTTCGAATTGCATTTGTGCAAATTTATCTCTAAAGTTTCGCTCTTTGAGTTGAAGACTGTCACTAACTGCAATATATTTCAATGCATTTTTTGATACGTTATTTCTATCAATTTTAATTAATTGGGATAAGCTTAGTAATATATCCGTTGGGTTTTTATAATCTTCGGATATTTTAACCGCTTTTTTAGCATAGTAAATAGCTTTTGTGCTATCTCCTTTTATAGAATATAATTTTGATATATTCAGGAGGTTATAGTTGTAACCATTCATACTATTTGTAGATGAAAGTATCGAATCGGCATCCATTAATAATTCTAAAACTTTAATATTTTTTCTTGATTCGATCTCGTTTAATGCAAATAATGATTCAGCAATTGCATACTCATTTGGGAATTTATCTTTATTTTTTTTTGATGATATAATTTTCATTAAGTATTCTGCCGCATTTTGGTGTTTTTTTAAATTTATGTATTCGTGGGATACATTGTTGTATATAGTATATTTTTGGCTTTCACTTAAGCTGTTTTTTTCGGCTTTTAAATAATATTGAATTGCTTTTAAATGTAATTTAAGTCCGGATAAGTTATTTGCAATAATATTAAAGCAGAAGTATTTAATCCTTTTGTCATTTTTTGTTTCATAGCTTTTTAGAAGTTCGAAAGCAGTTTTATTACTTCCAAGATAATCACAAGCGTAAGATTGAGTTAATAAGATGTCAAGTGTAACTCTATTTGTGTAATTTTTATTTTTTAGTGAGTTGAATATCTTTTTTGCTGTAAATAAATGTTCAATCGCCTTCTCGTTTTCTGATATTGACATATAATAAAGCCCTAGGCATCTATTTGCATAGCCTAATCCAGATGAATCGTTTACTTTTTCTGATTTTTTTAAAATAAGATCGGCTGTCTTTTTTAATAATTTAGTTTGGTTAAAAAGATGACATTTAAATGAAATATTATAAAGATTTTTTATCGTCAAACTATCATTCCTCCTCAAATCAATAAAAGACAAGGCTTTGTCATTGTATTGCACACGCTTTTTAAAATCTAAACTGTCATTTTCTGCTAAGGCCAAGTATTTTTGGACAGAATCGTTGGTAGGATTGCTTTCGGGTTGGGTTTCCATTTGGGAACAACCGAAGAGTATCGTAATAATGGTTAAGAAAACAATAGATTTATTCATAAAGGCAATGTAGTAAAAATTGAAAAAGAATAGTACTTATCTTATCCTTTAAACGGAATCTGCAATTGGGTTTTCAGTTTTTGGATGGTTTCCTTTAACAATGTTAAGTTAGCAACGACCTTTTCACTAGCGGTTTGATTGTTGTAAGAGATTGTAATTTCTACTTCCTGTTTTGGAATTTTATCTTTTTTCTTCTTCTTGCTCTCCGGGATTATTATGCTTTCCAGTATTTTCTCGTAATGCTCTTCTAAATCATTTACTTGGTCAAAATAATAGATGGTTACTTCTTCCCCGATTATGATTTTAAGGTGGCAGCATGGCTTGGTTGAAGCGCTTTGTCCCAACATTGCTAACGGACACAACCATATAAAGTAAAACCAAGCTTGTTTCATAAACCTCACATAAAGCAAACAGCCCCGCTTTCAGTCGTCCAAACAGAAAAGCTAAGGGCTGTTTTTGGTTCGTTTTGTTAGTCTCCCGATTAATAACTAACCTAAAATAAACGGGACAAATTTCAGTTAATTTTTTACCTTACCAAATACCACTTTGGATCCGGTATTCATTCCCAAAAGCTAGTTTTGAGTATGATTTTTTATCAATGTAAAAGTATAACGGGAAAATTAGATTTTAGTATACAAAAAGTGTACATTTTTTAAAAAATATACCAATTGTTCGGTTTCAAATAAATCCTTGTTTACGTGCTTCCCGCAAAATGTCTTCATCATTCCCCTTTTCTATATCGAAAAATTCTTTGATAAGCGCTTTTCGTTTATCAACAGCACTCTTGGATAAATGCAAGTATTCCGGCAGGTTTTTAGTTTTAATGCCTCTATTTAAGAGTAAAATAATTTGACGATTGTAAAAATCCAACAACTTTACCTTTTCTTCTAATTGTTTGTTCAAGTGTTTAATGGTACTGCTGTGGTATTGTTTTCCCTGTAATACAGTGTGAAATGCTTCTGTAAAATCGAAGGCATCAAAATCACTTTTGACCAAAAAACCGTCCGGATCGTGATTCTTTAAGATATTAAACAACAATAGTGATTCCGAATGTGTGGTCAACATCATAATCTTGCTGTCCGGTAAATGCTTTTTGACAAGGGGAATCAAATCACCTCCGTTTTGAATCCCTTTTTCAGGATAAGCCGGCATAGTGTAATCGATAGTAACCAAGTCAAAACGATCTGTGGTGGTCGTTATAAGTTCGTAAGCACTTTCACAACACAAAGCCTGCTTGGTCTTTATTTCATAGCCATGTGGATTGAAAGATAAAATAGATTTGTAGCCCTCAATGATGAGTTTGTGGTCGTCAATCATTAATACGTTTACTTCCATTTTGATTTGATTTTTAGTAAACGTAATACTTTTCTGTTATATTTCCAAATAATTTCCGCCGGCTATTCTGTTGATAATCAAATCAACGTTGTCTTTATAAGACTTAGAGAACGGTAATTTAGTGGTTGAGTTTTTAATATAACAAACAGTATTTCCGGTATGAATTCGGGAAACCTGACTCACATTGATAATGTAGCTATTGTGGATTCGTAAAAATTGCGATTCCGGTAAAACGGTTTCAAAATGCTTCAAAGTCTTGAAGGCTGTTATCATTTCGCCGTTGTTCAAATGAATGTCGGTCGAGTTGTTATCTGCTTCAAAATATAAGATGTCTTCCGAGTCGATATAACGGTAATCGCCATAAGATTTAATGCAGATGATTAGTGATTGTGGTTGCTGAACCGTAACTGTACTGTCTGTTGTGGCCGGAATGGTTTTGATTTCCACATCATGTTCCTCGGTTTGCAGTTCTTCAGTCAGTGTTTCGTCTAACACTTCAAAAGTAGCGGCCGGATTTTTGACTTCCATATGCGGCAAATCTGATTTAATGGCGCGGTCAAACTTTAGGATGGCTTTTCTGAAATCGTTGATGTCTAATGGCTTCAACAAATAGTCGACTACTTCATATTTCAAAGCGTCGTAAGCCAGCTCTTTTTTGGAAGTGGTAACAATGATTTTCGGAACAACACTCAAATAGCGATAGAGTTCATTAATCAGCGCTAAGGACAAATTACTTTTCTTATCGGAAGGATCGATTTCCAGAAAAACCAATCGAGGTTGGTGCTCCAAAATCAAATTCACACCATCGTCATAGTTATTGGCAGAGGCCACGAACGATAGGTTGCGAAAACGTTCAGCAATAGCTTGGGTTTTCACGACATCGTCTTGACTGTCATCAATAATGATATAAGTATGGCTCATTAACGCTTATCCGTTGATTTTGGGACAGCATTTTCTGATTAAATTAACAGGTAGTTTTGGGGAAACTTTGTTGTTAAACTAAATATGTATCTTAAAAATAAAACACGAAAATAAAACCGACCAAAAGTGCCGATTTTCGTTGTAACGAAATTATAGGTTCAATTTTGGAGAATTTCAAATTGTTGACAGAATCGCCGAATCTGTTAATATGTGAATTTTATTCAAGTATAATTCTTACAAAAATAAAAATTCCAAATTCTTCTGAAATCTCAGATTGGAATTTGGAATTTTAGTATTGGAATTTATTTGATGTTACATCTTCATCAACCAATTTCTCATCGAAACTTCGTTATTGATGAGCGTTCTTAATTCGGCAATTTTTACGCGATCTTGTTGCATAGAATCGCGGTGGCGAATGGTTACGGTTTCGTCTTCCAAAGTTTGGTGATCCACTGTAATACAGAATGGTGTTCCTAAGGCATCTTGTCTTCTGTAACGACGGCCAACGGCATCTTTTTCGTCATAGGCTACATTGAAATCCCATTTCAAATCGTCGATGATTTTTTTGGCGACTTCCGGTAAACCGTCTTTTTTCACCAAAGGTAAAACGGCCGCTTTGGTTGGCGCTAAAACAGAAGGTAAACGCAATACAGTTCTGGTAGAACCATCTTCTAACGTTTCTTCTTTTAAAGCAGTAGCAAAAACAGCCAAGAACATACGGTCTAAACCAACCGAAGTTTCCACTACATAAGGCACGTAATTCGAATTGGTCTCGGTATCAAAATATTGTAATTTTTTACCCGAATATTGTTCGTGTGCTTTCAAATCAAAATCAGTTCTCGAGTGAATACCTTCTAATTCTTTGAAACCAAAAGGGAAGTTGAACTCAATATCCGCTGCCGCATTGGCGTAGTGTGCCAATTTTTCGTGGTCGTGGAAACGGTAGTTTTCCTTGCCTAATCCTAAGGATAAGTGCCAGTTTAAACGTGTCGTTTTCCAATACTCATACCATTTCATTTCTTCGCCCGGTTTTACGAAGAATTGCATTTCCATTTGCTCAAATTCACGCATACGGAAGATAAACTGACGGGCTACAATTTCGTTACGGAAGGCTTTACCGGTTTGGGCAATCCCGAAAGGAATTTTCATTCTACCGGTTTTTTGCACGTTTAAGAAATTCACAAAAATCCCTTGAGCCGTTTCCGGACGCAAGTACAAATCCATCGCATTTTCGGCTGAAGCGCCAAGTTTGGTGCCAAACATCAAGTTGAATTGCTTCACATCAGTCCAATTTCTGGAACCGGTTTCCGGATCGGCAATTTCCAATTCTTCGATTAAGGCTTTTACATCTTCCAAATCTCCGGCGCCTAACGAACGGCCCATTCTCTCCAGAATTTCACGCTCTTTGGCCAAGTATTCCATCACACGCGGATTGGTGGTTTTGTATTGCTCTTCATCGAAAGCATCACCAAATCGCTCGCGGGCTTTTTCAATTTCTTTTTTGGCTTTCAGGTTTAATTTTTCGGCATAATCCTCAATTAAAACGTCCGCTCTGTATCTTTTTTTAGAGTCTTTGTTGTCAATGAGCGGATCATTGAACGCGTCCACATGACCAGAAGCTTTCCAAGTGGTAGGATGCATTAAAATGGCGGCGTCTAAACCGACAATGTTCTCATGCATTTGCACCATGGCTTTCCACCAGTATTCTCTAATGTTCTTTTTTAATTCGACTCCGTTTTGAGCGTAATCGTACACTGCGCTCAAACCATCGTAAATTTCGCTCGACGGAAAAATAAAGCCGTACTCTTTAGCGTGCGAAACTACATTCTTAAATAAATCTTCTTGTTTTGCCATAATGCTGCAAAAATATAAAAAGCGCGGATAAAAAAAGGGTTTAAAACCAATTAGAATTGAAAAAATGTATAATTTTATGTAAGAAAATTACTTTTTTATGTGGAATCACCTACTCAATTTATTTTTTCCGAAGTCGTGCGCAGGTTGTCACACCATTTTGTTAAACGATGAAAACGTGATTTGTACGCAATGCCGCCACGAAATTCCGCTTACACATCATCTTACAATGACTGAAAACGAAGTCTTTCAACGATTTTATGGTCGTATTCCGTTAGAGTTTGGCGCCGCGCTGTTTTATTTTCATAAAAAAGGCATTGTACAGGAAATGATGCACCAACTTAAATACAAAGGCAACCAAGAAGTCGGAACGGTAGTGGGCGAATGGTTTGCGGCCGAATTACAAAAAGTACCGATACTGCAAACAGTCGATTACATTATTCCGGTTCCGTTGCACAAAAGACGATTTCGGGAACGCGGCTACAATCAGGTAACCACTTTTGGGCTGGCTTTGTCAAACAATTTGAATATTCCCTACAGCGAAACCCTTTTGCAACGAAAATTATATACTAAAACCCAAACGAAAAAGTCGCTCTTGGGCAGATCCGATTTGAGTCAGACGCTATTCGATATAGAATTTTCGGAGCAATATGCGGGAAAACATTTCCTGTTGATAGACGATGTGATGACTACCGGTGCAACCTTGGAAGCTTGCAGTAAAGCACTACTTAAAATCCCCGAAGCCAAAATCAGTATTGCCTGCATGGCTATGGCGCACAGTTAATTGTTAAGTTTCCTGCAAAAGATTTCATTCGCACTAAATATAATTGTTATTTTGTGCTTTGAAAAAACGATTTATGCTTAAAACGCACTTTAAATATCTTGCTTTATTATTGGTCTTTTTAACCATCGGTTGCGCCAAGCGCGGATCAATAACCGGCGGCGATAAAGACACTATTGCACCGGTTTTGAAATCGAGTTTACCGAAGAATTTTTCCACCAATTTTAACGGGAAGCAAATCAAATTGGTTTTCGACGAATATGTCAAGTTGAAAAACGCCAATAAACAGCTGATTATTTCGCCACCTATGAAAAGTCAGCCGGAGATTTTACCTTACACAGCCAGTAAAACAATAACGATTAACATCAAAGACACTTTACAACCGAACACAACTTACAGCTTTAATTTCGGTCAAAGTATAGAAGACAATAACGAATCCAATCCGTATTCCCAATTCAAATACATTTTTTCAACCGGTCCTTATATTGATTCATTGCAGTTGAAAGTAAAAGTCAAAGACGCTTTGGAGCTGAAAACCGACAATTTTGTTTCGGTGATGTTGTACGAGGTTAATGAAAAGTTCAACGATTCCACCATTTACAAAGAAACGCCGCGCTATGTAACCAATACGTTAGACAGTTTAGAAATGGTGACTTTGGAAAATATCAAAGCCGGAAAATACTTGTTGATTGCCTTAAAAGACAACGGCAATAACAAATTTGACCCGAAATCAGATAAAATAGGGTTTCAAAAACGACACATTACTATTCCGAATGATACGCTTTTTGAAGTAGAATTGTTCAAAGAAAATTTGCCGTTTAAAGCCCTAAAGCCAACTCAGGTAACCAATAAGAAATGGGTTATGGGTTATGAAGGCAAAGCCAAAGGAGCAAAAGTAACGGTTAAAAACGGTAACGAGATTCTTCCGACTGTGGTTACGCAAATGCCCAAAAAAGATTCACTTCAGATTTGGATGAAACCGGTTAAGGCGGATTCACTTCAAGTACTTGTTGAAAAAGATAATTTTAAAGCCGATTTCTACGTCAAAGGAAAAAGCTCCAAAACCGATTCGTTACAAGTTAATGCTGTATTTACGAGTAATTTACCCATGCGCGAGCGTTATGCCTTGAACAGTAGTACACCTTTGGTAAAATTCGACAAAACCAAAATCAGCATCAAAAACAAAGATTCTTTGTCCGTAGATTTTACTACTGAATACGACGATTTCCAACAAAAATTATATCTCGATTTCAAAAAAGAACCTTTGGAAAGCTATAAAATACAACTGATGCCGGGTGCAATGGTTGATTTTTATGATACTGTCAATGATACGCTCAATTTTAAGGCTACGACTAAAAACTTATCTGACTACGGGAATTTGAGGTTGCTTTTGGAAAATGTCAAACGATTTCCAATTATCATTGAGTTAACAGATAAAGACGGAAAAGTAAAATACACCGAATACTCCGAAGGCAACAACACCATCAATTTTGACGCTATTGAACCGGCCAAATACGTGCTGCGAATCATTTATGACGACAACAAAAACAAGGTTTGGGATACCGGTAGTTTTATCGAAAAGCGCCAAACCGAAGAAGTCATTTATTTCCCCAAAGAAATTGATGTTCGTGCCAACTGGGATGTGGAACAGCCGTTTAACCTGAAATAGCTGCTGTTTACAAAAGCCTAAACTGATCTTTGTCCTCCAGAAAAGCCAATTTACTTCTTGTTTCGAGTAGTTTTTCCTTGTCTAATTCGACTATAAAAACACCGTCGGTTTCTTGTGGTTCCAAGAGATAATTCCCCAGAAAGTCAACGGCTTGGGAATGACCAACGTATTCCAACTCATTTTCGTCCATTCCAATTCGGTTTACGCCTATGGCATAACTCATGTTTTCCACAGCTCGGGCTTTGAGTAAAATATCCCAAGCATTGATGCGCGGTTTCGGCCAATTGGCAACATAAAGCAACACATCGTAACCTTCTACATTTCGTGCATACACCGGAAAGCGCAAGTCGTAGCAAATGAGCGGACAAATTCGGAATCCTTTGTATTCTATAATCAATTTTTCTTTCCCGGCAGTATAAACTTTGTCCTCTCCGGCTAAGGTAAACAAATGCCTTTTGTCGTAAATTTTAAGTTCCCCGTTCGGGTACACAAAAACCAAACGATTGTAATACTTTCCGTTTTCTTCAATGACCAAACTCCCGGTAATGGCGCAGTCTTTGGCTTTCGCTAAGTGTTGCAGCCAAGCTATGGTTTCGCCGGTCATTGTTTCCGCCACGGCTTTCGGATTCATGGTAAAGCCGGAGGCAAACATTTCGGGCAACACTATCAAATCAACCTCTTCCATAAAGCCCGTGATTTTTTGGGCCAAATGACTGCGGTTTTCTATTGGGTTTTCCCAAATGAGGTTGGTTTGGACTAGAGCGATTTTCATGGTTTTAGTTTTAAAATCCTACCAGCGTTAAAACGCTGGTAGGGTTAATCTATTTGATGGTGATTTCGTCAATAAAGATAAAAGCGTCGCCATTGTAGGGATAGCCTAAATGCCATTCGGGCAGTTTGCCGTAATTGTAGGCTTTCACTTTTACGTATCGAGCATTAGTTGCTTTTGGTAAGGTGATGCCGAAATCCTTGATTTGATTGTCATCGGTTTTCGGGTCTATGTCGTTGTCAACAGTCGCCACTAAAGTAAAGTTGGTATTGTCTGAGGAAACGTAGTATTCCACTTTGGTCGGCATCAAAATCCAAGAACGTTGGTCTTGTAAAAAGGTACTGTGAAAATCACTTACTTTTTGTTCTTTTTGCAAATCGATAACGGCCTCAAAATCCTGCGTTTGGTAGCCTTGCCAATCGCCTTTGCGCCAGTTGGTAGTACCATTAATACCATCGAGTAAGCCTTCCGGACCGCCGGCATGGTATTGCGGATTGTAAGTCGATTTTAAATCGATAGTATAATTGTTGGGTTTTTTGAAGAAATTACCCGAAATAACTTGGCTTCTAAAAGGCACCTTGTCAATCATTTCAGCAAATCTTACTTCTACGGTAGCCGTTTCTTTCAGGGTAAGTTTTTCTCCTTGGTATTGTTTAAAAGGCACTCCTTTTTCATTGTTGTAAACAATTCTATAGGAATAACTACCCAAATGATCCGGATGCGGATGATCAAAGTCGATGGCTAAAGAATCTTTAAACGACTTGCTTTTCGCTAAAATAATAGGAACGGGTACAATACTCGGACTGCTTAATGGTTTAATCCAATTAGATTTTGTTTGAGTAATTCCGAGCCTTGATTTGTTTGAAGTCTCTGTAAGCATTTCTGATGTTCCGTCTTCAAAATTGATTTTCACATTGTTGAAAAGAGGTTTGGCTTCATCCCATTTGGGCATTCCCGGCGTAACTGAATACATTCCCATGGAACTCAACACATACCAAGCGCTCATTTGTCCGCAATCTTCATTGCCAATCAAGCCGTCGGGTGTATTTTTATAGAATTCGTTTAAGATGTAATGTACTTTTTCTTTAGTTTTTTCAGGTTTCCCGATGTAATTGTACAAATACGCCATATGGTGACTCGGCTCATTCCCGTGCGCATATTGACCAATTAATCCGGTGACATCCACTTGTTCTCGACCGGTAGTTTTGCTTTCACTGTTGAACATTTCGTCGAGTTTTTTTTCAAAAGCCAGATTTCCGCCATACGCTTCTATCATACCCGGAATATCTTGAGGCACAAAAAAGGAATACTGCCAACTGTTGCCTTCGGTGAAATTGTTATTGATTTCCCTCGGGTCGAAAGGTTTGTCCCAGCCGCCGTTTTTCTTCGGACGCATAAAACCTGTCGTCCAATCGAAGACATTCTTCCAGCTTTGTGAACGTTTCATGAAGTAATCGTAGTCGTCTTTTTTGTTCAATATCTTAGCCATTTGGGCGATACACCAATCGTCGTAAGCATACTCCAAGGTTTTGGAAACACTTTCGTGTTCGTCATCCATCGAGATAAAGCCTTGTCTCTTGTATGCGTCTAAACCTAAATGGTCTAACATGGCAGAATGTTTCGCCGCCTGAAACGCCAATTCGTAATCGAAACCTTTGATGCCTTTGGCCATAGCGTCTGCCATCACGGAAACAGAATGATAGCCAATCATGCAATCGGTTTCATTGGAAGCCAATTCCCAAACGGGTAATCTTCCGCCTTGTTCGTATTGTTTTAAAAAGGTATTGATAAAATCTACCGTGCGTTTCTTTTCGATTAATGTGTATAACGGATGTGCGCCTCGGAAGGTATCCCAAAGCGAGAAGACCGAGTAATAATCAAATCCTTCGGCTTTATGGATTTTATTATCCCTGCCGCGGTATTTGCCGTCGATGTCTTGAGCAATATTCGGTTGGACCATGGTATGATATAAAGCCGTGTAGAAAATGCTCAGTTTGTCTTTATTCGTTTCGGTGATTTGGATTTTAGCCAATTGTTGGTCCCAAAGTTTTTCGGCGTCTTCTTTCACCTTGTTAAAATTCCAACCCGGGATTTCGCTCATATTCAATTTGGCGCCTTCGTAACCTGTTGGTGACAAAGCGACTTTCACCCAAATTTTATCGCCTTTGCTGACTTTTTTGGAAAAACTCAACGCTAATTGTGTACCTGAAAACACTTTGTCGGTTGCTGAAGCTTGTGCCGCACTATTGCTTCTGATTTTGTTGATTTGCATCGGTTGGCTGAATTCAATGCGGGCAAAAACATATTGGTCTTTCGCCCAAGCCTCGCTTCTTCGCAGGATTTCGATGGTTTTAGCGTTCACAATGCGCACTTCACCTTGCAACAATTTATCGCGGTGGTTTAAGTCTAAGATGATATTGGCATTTCCCGAGGAATTGAACGTATATTGATGAAAACCAACACGAGTCGATGCCGTCAAAGCCACATCGATATTGTGTTTGTCGAGTTTCACGGAATAGAATCCGGCACTGGCTTTTTCGTTAGCATGAGCGAAAGTGGAACTGTAATCTTTTGGACTCAACATCGGTTCGCCCATCGTTGGCATTAGCATGATGTCGCCGTAATCGCTACAGCCGGTGCCGTTGAGGTGCGTGTGTGAAAAGCCATAAATGATGGTATCATCGTAATGATAACCGGAACAACCGTCCCAACTGCCGTCAATTCTTGTATCAGGTGATAATTGTACCATTCCGAAAGGCACAGTGGCACCGGGATAAGTATGGCCATGACCGCCGGTGCCAATCATTGGGTTAACGTGTTGGTGTAAATTTTGTCCTAAAACGGAGAGTGAAAACAATAAAAATAAGCTTGAGAATCGAAGTGCCATAGTATGTTTGTTGGTAATATCAAAGATAGCAAATGCTTTTGTTAAAATTTGAGTTCGATGAAAACCGGCAAATGGTCGGAAGGGTATTTCAAGTCTTTTGAATCGCTCAAAATGGCATATTTCTCTACGCTAAACGAATTGTTTTTTGATAGAAAAATGTAATCGATGCGTTTGGTTACGGCTTCTTGGTGGCGGAAGCCATTAAAAGTACCGGTTGGCCCGAATGGTTTGGTTTTGGAAATATCCTGACTGTCGTTCATTTCCTTTTTCAGGTTGATGATGCGGTCTTCGTTAGGTTCGGTATTGAAATCGCCCATGAAAAACACCGGATAGTTTTTAGTATTCAATGCTTTGATTTTTGACAGAATCAAAAGAATGGAATTGGTTCTTGCTAATTCGCCCATGTGATCTAAATGTGTATTGAAAACCCAGAACGTTTGCTTGGTTTTACGGTCTTTGAACAATCCGTAAGTGCAAACCCGATTGAGTGCGGCGTCCCAACCTTTGGAGATTTTATCGGGAGTTTCCGATAGCCAAAAAGTGTTTTCTTGCAGTATTTGGAAGCGGTCTTTTTGGTAAAAGATGTTGGACGATTCGCCTTTGCCTTCTCCGTCACGACCAATACCGATGTAGTTATAGTTAGGCAATAAAGTTTGTATATCGGTTACTTGGTGTGGTAAAGCTTCTTGTATGCCGAAGATGTCCGGTTCGTAAAAAGACACTTGTGAAGCCCAATACGCTTTGCGATTTGGCCAAGCATTTTCGCCGTCGGAAGCTACGTCGAGGCGAATATTGTAGGTCATTAAACTTAGTTTTTGTGCTGAAACAGTAGTAAACAGTGAAGTCAGCAACAGTAAGTAGGTGAAATACGTTTTCATGAGTGTAGTTGTATGACTCAAATATACGTCTTTTTTAGCAGGGTTTGCGTGAGCGATTGGAGCAAGTACCGTGTACTGCGGAAAGCGCGGCCTGTAAGGACACGCCATAAAAAAACGCATCCAAATCAATGAATGCGTTTTGCCCTTCGACTACGCTTAGGGTGATAATTTTGATTTGAATTACTTCAAACTGGCTTTTAAGTACTCGCGGTTCATGCGGGCGATGTTTTCTAAGGAAATACCTTTAGGACATTCTACTTCACAAGCACCGGTGTTGGTACAGTTTCCGAATCCTTCTTCGTCCATTTGGCGTACCATGTTTAATACTCTTTGCGTAGCTTCTACTTTCCCTTGCGGTAACAAAGCGTATTGTGATACTTTGGCACCTACGAATAGCATAGCTGAACCGTTTTTACAAGTGGCCACACAAGCACCGCAACCGATACAAGCAGCGGCTTCAAAAGCGCGGTCTGCATCGTGTTTGGGTACCGGAATTGCGTTGGCATCGATGGTTCTACCCGAAGTGTTTACGGATACGAAACCTCCGGCTTGTTGGATTCTGTCGAACGCACTGCGGTCTACTACTAAATCTTTAACTACCGGGAAAGCTTTACTTCTCCAAGGCTCGATGTAAATGGTATCGCCGTCGTTGAATTTACGCATGTGTAACTGACAAGTGGTTGTTCCTGTATCCGGACCGTGAGCACGACCGTTGATGTACAAAGAACACATCCCGCAGATTCCTTCGCGACAATCGTGGTCGAAAGCTACCGGTTCTTTTTTCTCGTTGATTAATTGCTCGTTCAATTGGTCTAACATTTCCAAAAATGAACTGGCAGTAGAAACATTATCTAATTTATAAGTTTCTATTTGACCTTTGGCTTTAGCGTTTTTTTGACGCCAAATTTTAAGGGTTATATTGATGTTTTTTGCTGCAGACATAATGTAATTATTTGTAGTTTCTAGCGGCTATTTTAATAAACTCGTATTTCAATTCTTCTTTGTGAAGCATTTCTTTGCTGATGTCGTAGCCCATGTATTCCCAAGCGCTTACAAAAGCAAAGTTGTCGTCGTCACGAAGCGTTTCTCCTTCGGCATCTTGGTATTCTTCACGGAAGTGACCGCCACAAGATTCATTTCGTTGTAAAGCGTCCATAGCCATTAGTTGCCCTAAATCCATGAAGTCGGCCACGCGAAGGGCTTTTTCCAATTCAGGGTTTAACTCGTCGGCACTACCCGGAACGTAAACGTCTTTGTAGAATTCGTCTTTTAAAGCGGCGATTTCTGTAATGGCTTCTTTTAAGCCTTTTTCGTTACGTGCCATACCTACTTTATTCCACATGATTAAACCTAAACGTTTGTGGAAATGATCTACCGATTTGGTTCCGTTGTTGCCAATGAACTTGTTGATAGCCTCTTTAACGCTGTTTTCGGCCTCAATGAATTCATGAGAATCGGTTGAAATTTTTCCGGTTCTGATTTCATCCGCTAAGTAGTTAGAAACGGTGTACGGCAATACAAAGTAACCATCGGCTAATCCTTGCATTAAAGCAGAAGCCCCTAAGCGGTTAGCACCGTGATCCGAGAAGTTGGCTTCACCGGCCACGAAACAACCCGGAATAGTAGATTGTAAGTTATAATCTACCCAAACACCACCCATGGTGTAGTGAACGGCAGGGTAAATTTTCATCGGGGTTTCATATGGATTCTCATCGGTGATTTTTTCATACATCGCGAAAAGGTTTCCGTATTTTTCTTCCAACCATTTTTTACCCAATTGGGTCACTTCCTCAGCAGAAGGATTGTGGTTTCCTTGGGCATAGGCCGCTTGTCTACCTTTGTTTTGGATCTCGGTAGAGAAATCTAAGTAAACCCCTTCGTTGGTGTCGTTGGCTTCAATTCCGAAACCTTCGTCACAACGCTCTTTAGCCGCTCTTGAGGCTACGTCACGCGGCACTAAGTTACCAAAGGCAGGATATCTTCTTTCTAAGAAATAATCTCTGTCTTCTTCTTTTAATTGGGTTGGCTTTAATTTGCCTGCTCGGATGGCTTCGGCATCTTCTTTTTTCTTCGGTACCCAAATTCTACCTGAGTTACGCAACGATTCCGACATCAAAGTCAGTTTCGATTGGTTTACGCCGTGAACCGGAATACAAGTTGGGTGAATCTGTACAAAACAAGGGTTGGAAAATAAAGCACCTCTTTTGTGTACTTTCCAAGCAGCGGTTACGTTACTTCCCATAGCGTTAGTGGATAAGAAGTATACGTTTCCGTATCCTCCGGAAGCTATGATTACGGCATGAGCCGAATGTCTTTCTAATTCTCCGGTGATTAAATTACGAGCGATGATACCGCGGGCTTTTCCGTCCACTTTTACCAAGTCTAACATTTCGTGACGGTTGAACATTTGAACGCGTCCTAATCCGATTTGACGAGATAAAGCAGAATAAGCACCTAGCAACAATTGTTGTCCGGTTTGACCTGCCGCATAAAACGTACGTTGTACTTGTGTTCCGCCAAAAGAACGGTTATCTAACATTCCGCCGTATTCACGAGCAAAAGGAACACCTTGTGCTACACATTGGTCGATGATATTGGCTGAAACTTCTGCCAAGCGGTGAACGTTTGCTTCACGAGCCCTGTAATCTCCACCTTTGATGGTATCGTAGAATAAACGGTAAGTACTGTCGCCGTCATTTTGATAGTTTTTCGCAGCGTTAATTCCTCCTTGAGCAGCAATCGAGTGTGCTCTTCTTGGAGAATCCTGGAAACAAAATGCCTTTACGTTGTATCCCATTTCTCCTAAAGAAGCGGCAGCAGAAGCACCGGCTAATCCGGTTCCTACTACAATAACATCAATTTTAGGGCGGTTATTCGGGGCGACTAATTTTAAGTGATTTTTATGGTTGGTCCATTTTTCAGCTATTGGACCTTCTGGTATTTTAGAATCTAACTTCATGATGTATACTGATGTTGATTATTTTAGAAAAAAGTGAATGTAAACCGGAATAGCCGCAAACAATAGTGGTACTACGATGGCAAATGCTTTTCCAAAGCCTTTGATGGCAGGCATGTATTTAGGATTGTTCAAGCCAAGTGATTGAAATGCACTTTGAAAGCCGTGCAATAGGTGGAATGCCAACACAAACATCGCTAAAACATAAGCAATGGTAGCGATTAAGCCGAATTTCGGGTCTTTGAAAAAGGCTACTGTGATTTTGTGTAAATCTTTGTATCCTTCACCCATTTTAACATTGGCTTGTTTGTTGTAGAACTCCGTTCTGTTTCTGATTTCTAATCCGGTTTGCGCTAATTGAGCTGAATCCGCCGGGAAGAATTTACCAGTGTCAGTAGTTACATAATAGTCCATTTTTTGTCCCATTTGCTCTACAGTGATGGTTTGTAAAGGCATTTTCTCATCGAAATGCATCTTCGCCCAAAAGTTCACCATGTGTGTTACGATAAATACCAAAATCAAAGTTCCTAAAACTGCCATGTTTCTGGATGAGAAACTACTGTTTTTAGAAGGGTTGTTTTTGGCATAGCCTATCGGACGGGCTTTAGCGTTTTGATAGGTTAATAAAAAACCGTCTACCGCATGGAAAAGAATAGAAATGTAAGTTAGGTAAGAAAGAATTTTTACTGCCGGATTAGTGGTCATGAACAACGCATACTTGTTAAATGCTGATGCATCGCTAAAAATTAATTGAAGATTTCCTGCTAGGTGACCCGCTAAAAACAAGCATAAAAATAAACCTGTAAGAGCCATCCAGTATTTTTTTGCAATGGACGACTTTAAAAGTGCAGATTTTGCCATAATGTTGTGTATAATTGTTTAAAAAATTCACACAAAAATAAGGCTATTTGCATATAACTACAACCTTTTCGCTGTAATTTATAATGAATTTAAAGTGAGTTTAACAGTTGTTGATTTTCAACCGTTTAAAAGGCTTTTTAAGGTTCGAAAACTTAAACAAAACTAGCGTACATAGCTCGGAATTAGGCCTCGTAAGCCCATATCTACCACATTTTCCCCAATGGAAGGCTCAAATTTGCCGTCGGCGTTAATTTCGTGCCATTCAAAACTATTGTTTACAGAAAGCGACAAGGTTACAATTACATCTTGGGTTTCGTTGCCGCTAATTACTAAGTTGTTGGCAAATTTTCCGGTCACCACGCAAGTATTTAAATTTCTCGGAATAGGTGACGTGGCTTCTATCGGATTCGGAACAGTAGTTGAACCCGCCGGAGCTTGTCCGGAAGCCGAATAAGGCTGATTGTTCAAAGCAAAAGCCCAATAACCTTGTGATTTATTAGCATTAACCGGGAAAATATTATTGCCGATATTGAACTCGGTGATGTAAGTGTTGAACCCAACAAAACTGGCCAAAGTTCCGGCGTAATCTACATTTTGATGCCGAATGTTAATCTGATAATTCTGATAAGACAAAGACACTCTAAGCCATTCATAGTTACCGGCCGCAACATCTCGTAATGGGATTTTTAAAAATACTTCATCTTCGCCCACAATTTTAGAGCGACTGAAATCGATAGCCGAAGCACCGCCGATATTGGTTTCGGGTGCATGGTAAATGATGGTTCCGGTGCCTAATTGGGTGTTGGCATTCGAAGCCAATTCTATGTAATGGGATGAAATGGCGTTGAAAATCGGAGATTGAGCGGCATTTCCGGGCGCAACAACCGATGGCTGCCCTAAATTATTCAAACGAACCTGATTTTCGTCAAATTTGAATTTGATGATCAACATCGGTTCTTCGGTAGTATCGCTACTACACGAGGAGAACGGTAGTCCGGCGATTAGGAAGAGTAAAATAACAATTACTTTGTTCATGATTTTTTGATTTTTTTCCGCTTCGCTCCAAACAAGTCGGAATAGCCTCGGACGATTTTGATTGATGATGTTAAGACGATGTTAATGTGTTTTTGTTACATCTTCATCTATAACGAGAATATAGTCGGCTTTATTGTGTTCTTCTGCCGGAATTTTTTCTAAATCACTTTGTTCGATAGTTGCAATGGTTAAAATTTGAACTTCCGGAGCATATTTTTTCAAATACCAACAAATGCCTTCAAAGTTATCAGTATGATAAGTGCCATTGTAATGGATGAAAATCGAATTTTCTTTTAGATTCTTTTGTATAAAATAAGCCATAGTAGCGTCTTTACTGGCTTGGGCTTTCGGCATATTCGGACTCGCATGATCGCCCATCATTTTCATCATGTTCACATAACCCGGTAAGTTTTCATCGTAGGGCATCGGCAAAGGCGCCATCCAAGATTTCTCTTCATCAGTTAAGGTTTCCAGGACTTCAAATCCTTTTTTAGACACCATTGATGCGAATCTTCTGGGAATATTCGTAGCGATAAAAGATAGCTTTTTTTCTTTGGCAAAATCTACCAAAGGTTTGTAATCCGTTTTATAGTTGGGCCAAAGACGTGCTGTGGTGTCCAATTGTTTTTGGTTAATTTCACCTTTCAGATATTGATCTAATTGCTTTTGGTTGTCGGCTTCTATCATTTCGGCGCCTAACACCAAAGGCTTTTTCTTGGCCAAATCTTTGGTCAATTCCAATTGCAACCAATGTACTACGGAATTGTTATGGTATTCCCCAAACAAAACTACTTGTGCTTTTTCGGCAGCTTTTATTAGTTTGCCGTAATCTGCTTTTTTCCCTTTTTTATCAAAAAGTTGGTAAGCTTTTTTGTCTTGAGCTACCGAAGTTAGGCCACAAATGACAGCTATCAATAACACTAATTTTCTCATCGGGTGATTTTTGTTTAAAAATATTCATTAATCTCAGAATAAAAAAACCTAAGCTAAAAAGAATATTTTTGTAGTTCATTTTATTTATGAAAACTCAAAAAGATCATACGGCTTTTTTAGCGTATTTGCGTCAGTTTGCAGGTGACAATATCCTGCAATCAGAGCCTGAATTGGATGAAATTGTCGATAGATTTTCGGTAGTAACTTTAAAAAAGAACCAACTTTTAGTGGCTGAAAACCAGGTTTGTCCCTATTTTTGCTATGTGGAAAGCGGGATTTTACAACACGCCATTGTAGTCGAAGCCGAAGAGAAAACAACCTATTTGGCCTTGCGGAATTCGGTTACTTCATCGCTCAACAGTTTTCTTAATAAGATTCCGTCACGAAAAAACATCAAAGCTTTGGTCGATTGCCAACTTTGGGTAATCGATTTGGAAAACTTCAAGGATTTGTTGATGAATAACAAAGCGTTTCATCAATTTTATTACAATTTAATCGAAAGACAAATCATGTTGATTGATGATTATCGCATTGATTTACTTACGCTAACACCGGAAGAACGCTATAAAAAACTCCTCGCCACCGAACCCAAACTCTTGCAAGAAGTGCCACTTCACTATTTGGCTTCTTTCCTCGGAATTTCTACCCGCCACATGAGCCGCATTAGAAAAAATATCGGTTAACCAAAAATAACGCCATTTGGCTACTAATCGCTTTTGACTATTGTGTAATTTTGATGAAAATCAATTTTCAAATTTTCAAATCAATTAATTTTCAAATCAGATTATGAAATACCATCAAATAGACCGCGCTTTGTTTGTCAAAAACAGAGCCAAATTCACCGCACAAATGAAACCCAACAGTGTAGCGGTTTTTAATTCTAACGATATTTATCCGGTTTCGGCCGACAGTACTTTGCCTTTTGCACAACACCGCGATATTTTTTACTTATCGGGCGTTGACCAAGAAGAAAGTGTTTTATTGCTTTTTCCCGATGCGCCATTCGAGCACTTGAAAGAAGTGTTGTTTTTGCGCGAAACCAACGAACACATAGCGATTTGGGAAGGCGAGAAGCTAACCAAAGAAAGAGCGTTCGAAGTTTCGGGGATTAAAACCGTGATATGGTTACAGGATTTCCACAAAACTCTGAAAGAAGTGATGGCCTATGCCGAAACGATGTATATCAATACTAACGAGCATTACCGTGCCGTTATTGAAACTGAAACCCGAGAAGCACGTTTTGTGAAATGGTGGAAAGAAAATTATCCGGCGCACAAAGTAGAGAAATCGAATCCGATTTTGCAACGTTTGCGTTCTGTAAAAGAAAGCGAAGAATTGGATTTGATTCAGAAAGCTTGTGACATCACCGAAAAAGGATTCCGCAGGGTTTTGAATTTTGTGAAACCGAATGTAATGGAATATGAAGTGGAAGCTGAATTTGCTCATGAATTCTTGAGAAATCGCTCTAAAGGTTTTGCTTACACGCCTATCATCGCATCAGGAAATAATGCCAATGTGTTGCATTATATCGAAAACAACCAACAATGCAAGGCCGGCGATTTATTGCTGTTAGACGTTGGTGCCGAATACGCGAATTACTCTAGCGATATGACGAGAACGATTCCGGTTTCGGGTAAATTCACCGACCGACAAAAAGCGGTTTACAACGCGGTTTTACGTGTGAAAGACGAAGCCACCAAAATGTTGGTTCCCGGCAATTATTGGAAACAATACCATGTAGAAGTTGGTAAAATCATGACTTCCGAATTGTTAGGTTTAGGCCTAATTGACAAAGCCGATGTACAAAACGAAAATCCCGATTGGCCGGCGTATAAAAAATACTTCATGCACGGAACGTCACACCACATGGGCTTGGACACTCACGATTACGGTTTGTTATACGAACCAATGCAAGCCAATATGGTGTTCACGGTTGAACCCGGCATTTACATTCCGGCAGAAGGTTTCGGAATTCGTATAGAAGACGATGTAGTGATTCAAGAAAAAGGAGAGCCTTTTAACTTAATGAGAAATATCCCGATTACCGTGGAAGAAATCGAGAGTTTGATGAATGCCTAATTGAGGGGAAAGGGAAAAGAAATAAGGGAAAAGACGGCTCGCAGTTGCGGGTCGTTTTTGTTTACCATATAAGTCATATAAGATTATTTAAGTTTTCTCATATGAAACTTCTATGTCTTATATGGTTAAAAAACTATTTTTGTAACGATGAAAACCATTACATACAAAAACACCAAAATCTCTTTCACCGACCAAGGTAAAGGCACGGCAGTAGTGTTATTGCACGGTTTTTTGGAAAACCAAACCATGTGGAATGCCTTTGTGCCCGAACTTTCTAAAAAGCACCGCGTGATTACCGTTGATTTACTCGGTCATGGACAAACGGAATGTTTGGGTTATGTCCACGCCATGGAAGACCAAGCGGATATGCTGTATGCTTTGTTGTTGCATTTAAAAATTCGCAAAGTGGTTTTGGTTGGCCATTCAATGGGCGGTTATGTGGCTTTGGCTTTCGCCGAATTGTATCCAGATTATATGAAAGGATTGTTTTTGTTGAACTCGACATCCAGAGCCGACAGCGATGAACGAAAAGCAAACCGAGATCGGGCGATTGCTGCGGTGAAGCAAAATTACACGGCTTTTGTCCGCATGTCGATAGCCAATTTGTTTGCAGAAGAAAACCGCGAACGTTTGGCTGATGTTATCGAAAAGGTAAAAGAACAAGCCTTGAAAACACCGTTGCAAGGTATAGTCGCGGCTTTAGAAGGCATGAAAATACGCAAAGACCGCGAAGTGATTCTGCATTTTGCACCTTATCCGATGCAGTTGGTTTTGGGTAAAAAAGACGGCGTGCTTTTATACGAAGACAACATCGATCAGATTGAAGAGACAAGAGTTGAGCTTACCACTTTTCCCGACGGTCACATGAGCCACATTGAGAACGAGGCGGCATTAATGAAAGTGATGCTTGGATTTTTAAAGAAAGTGTAAATTTTCTTAGTAATCTTATCCATTAAAAGTTAATTCACTTTTTCCTCAAATGCAATGTCTTGATTAAAAATGGTTTGCAATATAATTACTATTTCTTCCAAATAAGCGTCCATTATTTCGGTATTTATAACCGTATTGGCTTCCTTTTCCGGTTTGAAAGTAAACGGTAAAAAGCCTGCATTCAGGTTTTTGAAGGAAATGATTCCGGCTTCCATTTCCAGGCCTTTGGTTTCTTGTTCAAACATGAAGGCATAAGCCAAAATTTGGATGATTTTATCGTTTTTGATGTCTTCGGTTAAGCCTTTCCAGTCTTTTAAAGTGACATTTTTTTGTTCGACTTTCCCCGTTTTGTAATCGATGATTCGGATTTTGCCGTTGCGCAGTTCAATACGGTCTACATTTCCTTTAATCAACACCGGAACCGGCAAACGATAGTCTTCTAAAAGGCGTTCATAGGTTTGTTCTAAGGCGATGATTTGCACTTGATCACCAACTTCCAAAGCTTCTTTTTCCAGTTTCAAAAAATTGAATACATTTCGTTTGGCCACTTCAAACGCCAAGAGGTTTCGGCCTTTTTTGATTTCGCCTTCTTTGTATACTTCTTTAAACTGACGCAACACTTCCGCATCGATTTTTTGAAAACAACTTTCAATATCGGCTGTGGTTAAGAGTCGCCCGATAAATGGTTTGTACAATGCTTCTAAAGTGCCGTGAATGATTGTTCCTAAAGTATTCACCGCAATATTTTCCTCTACTTCGTCGGTTTCGGATATGCGCAAAACCCTTTGCAGATAGAACTGTATCGGATTACGGATGTATGTGGTTAAAGAAGAAGGTGAAAAGCCATTGGTTGCAATTTCTTGTAAACGAGTTATGACATTATCGGTTTTCGGCACCACCATCGGTTGGTAAGCGATTGTCGGCACATCAGGATTGAAATACTGAAAAGTCAGGTTGTGATTCGGTTGTTTTTCGACTTCCAATTGCGTAATGAATCGACTTTTTTCACCGGCGTCAAATCCTTCGCTATCGGCGTTGTACAACAAGTAGATGTTTTTGGCGCGTTGCAACAAATGATAGAAATGGTAAGTATAAATGGCGTCTTTTTCTTTGTAAGTCGGCAAACCGTATTCTCTTTTAACATCATAAGGAATAAACGAATTGGTGCTTTTTCCGGCCGGAAATTTTCCTTCATTAACCGAGGTAATAATCACGGTTTCAAAATCGAGCACACGGCTTTCCAGTACACCCATAATTTGTAAACCACTCAGCGGTTCGCCTTCAAAGGAAACCTCGGCCACATCGATGACTTGTTTATAAATGGCTTGCAGCGTTTTAATGTCGTCGATGTTTGGATGGTTTTCGAAATAGGTAATCATCTTATTGATGACTTTGAACACCGAGTACACAAAGGCGTTGGTGATTTTTTCTTCTTCGTTGTCGTAGCTTAAATGGGCTTTGATTTGGACTAATATCTGAGATAAATTCTTCAATACTGTTACAGAAGGTGTATTCCATTTTCGGAACAACATCTCAAAAAGCACATTGGGTTCGGCTTGTAATTCTGTTAGTTTTTTATGCGTGATGAAGGTGTAATTGTTTTTGTTGATTTTGTTCACCAGTGCATTGGCGTTCGCATAGGGTTCAATGAGCGGATGCGTTAAAATATCGAGCACATCTTTGTAATACATCACATAACTCTCGCTGTTACGAGATAGGGCATTGGAATGTAGTTTGAACAATTTGGCTATTAACAGTTGTGCCGGATTGTTTTTGCTTGAAAAACCCATGGTGATGTTGAGTGCAGTCACCGACTCCGGTAATGCGTGTAACACAGGCAAAAGCAGGTTTTCTTCGCCAAGAACGACCGCTACATTTTGAAGATTAGCATTGTTTTCGACAGCATATTTTTCGATAATGCTACCCGTAATTTTAGCTTGACCAATAGATTTTGAGGTCGCAATAACCTGAATGTTTTTGGCTTCGGTAAAATCGTTGACAATCCATTCGTACGGATGGGTTTTATAGTGAATCCACTCCGATTTGAATTTTCTTTGAAACAAACCTGCGTCGTGAAAAGTATCGTGCAGCAAGGTTTCGTCTATGTCCCAATATATTTTGGCGGTTTCTAAGGCCAAGAGATGTTGTATGATTTTTTCTTCGGCTTGATTCAGGGCATTGAAACCCGCAAAGAGGAACTGCTTGTTGTTATTTTCTGAAAAGTGATTTAAATTTTGAACCGCTTCACGGTAAATTAAGCCTTGATAACCCACGCCTTTATCCAGTAAATAGGCATATAATGCATGATAATATTCCGGTAGTTTTTTCCAGAATAAAAGGTAATTGTCGATCAGGTCAGTTCGTTTTTCAACAGAAACGGCCCAATGTTCAATCTCCTTGATGTTTTCGAGGTATTTTAAAATCTTGTCGGGTTCGAGAAGGTAGCGATCAATTTCATTAAAGTCTTGCAACAAGGTTTTGGCCCAGTTGGCAAAGGATTCGAAAGATTCTTGTTGGTCTTTTTCTGTCTCCGAAAGGTAAACATTATAAAACTCGAAAAGCAGTTCAACACTGTCTATGGAACGTATTCCGGCTATGTCTTGGATAAAGTCTTCTATGCTGATGATGTTTGGCGCGAAGATGTTATCGGAAACCGATTTTTTTAATTCGGCTAACAAAAAGACTTTGGCTCTTTTGTTGGGTAAAATCACCACTAAGTCCAATAGTGTATTGGAATGGGATTTTAAAATTTCCTGAGCCAGTTTATGAAGAAAAGTTGGTTTTGACATAGTATAAAAATAAAAAAACGCCCCGAATTTCGGAGCGTTTTTCTGAGATATTTTAGGAGGAAATTATTTTACTAATTTCACTTCAACTCTTCTGTTGTTAGCTTTACCAGCTTTAGTTTTGTTAGTATCGATTGGTTTTGACTCACCGAAACCAGCTGAAGTCAATCTAGAAGCAGCGATACCATTTTCAATTAGATAATTTTTCACTGCAGCAGCTCTGTTTTCAGATAAAGTTTGGTTAGCAGCATCTTTACCATCACTGTCAGTGTGTCCTTCGATTGAGAAGTTAGCTGTTGGGTATTCTTTTAAGATTGCAGTGATTGCTTGTAATACCGGGTAAGTTTGTTGTTGGAATGAAGCTTTACCGCTATCGAATAAGATAGTTTTAGCGTAATCATTCAATCTTTTAATAGCTTCCTCGGTTACTTCAGGACAACCGTTGTTGGCTACAGTACCAGCTACATCCGGACATCTGTCGTCTTTGTCTAATACTTTGTCACCATCTCTATCCGGCCATGGACATCCACCGTTTTCTTTAGGACCTTTAACGTCTTTACATTTATCTTCTTTGTCTTGAACACCATCACCGTCAGTATCAGGACATCCGCCGAAAGCTTTTAAACCAGCAACTTCCGGACAAGCGTCAACATTGTCAGCAACACCGTCACCGTCTGTATCAGGACAACCGTTAAATTCTGCAGGACCAGCTATATCAGGACAAGAGTCTTTGCTGTTTTCAATTCCGTCGCCGTCAGTATCAGGACAACCTTTGAATTGAGGTAAACCAGCCTCTTCAGGACAAGCGTCATCTTTATCATAAATTCCGTCACCATCTTTGTCAGATCCACCAAATTTGAAAGTAAGACCTGCAAAGTGTTGCATGTGAGATGGCATATCAGTACGTAAATCTTCAAAAGAGTGTTTGTAAGTAGCACGGTAAGATAAACCTACAGTTTCTGTAAACCAATAAGTTAATCCTAAACCAGCGTTAACAGTACCAGCACTGCTTTCATCGCCTAACCAAGTATAACCTCCACCAACGTGTAATGACGGATCGATAGTTTTTGATTTAAGTAAGCTCATTAAGCTATAATTAATTACCCCATCAACTGCATAGTAGTTGATATCCCCCGGATTAGTTACCGTGTATGGTCCGTTATTAACTCTTGGATTAACAAATTTTGAAATTCTGTTAAGAGATCCAGTAATACCGAAAGAGAAGTTACCGCCTACGTGTTTAGACACGTTCACGAAAGATACAGATGGTAAGATATTCCAATTGTCACGAGCATTGAAAAACTGTGAGAATTGATCTTCCAATTTAGATGCAGCACTTACTCTAGTGTCTACAGCGTTAACACCAAAGGAAATTGCCCATGGGTTGTTGCTGTCTTGAGCTTGTGAGCTAAAACCAGCTAACAATAGCATAGCAACGAATAATTTGTTAAGATGTTTCATACTTAATTTGATTAAATTATAAAAATTATAATAGGGCAAAAGTAATACCTATTACCCTAATATCAAAATCTTATGGTTAAAATATGACCATTTAAATAATATTGAGTGATTTACCAACCTCAGTAAATGCAGCAATTGCCTTATCAAGATGTTCTTGGGTATGTGCTGCTGATAGTTGTACTCGGATTCTCGCTTTGTCTTTGGGAACAACAGGATAAAAGAAGCCAATCACATAAATGCCTTTTTTGAGCAATTCATCGGCCATTACCTGTGATAATTTGGCATCGTAAAGCATTACGGGAACTATAGCAGAATCTCCGTCGATGATATCAAAGCCGGCTTTTTTCATCCCTTCTTTAAAGTAATTTGTATTCCACTCCAATTTATCTCTCAGCGTGGTGTCTTTTTCTAACAATTCGAAAACTTTGATTGAAGCACCAACAATGGCCGGTGCCAATGAATTTGAGAATAGGTATGGTCTTGAACGCTGGCGTAAAATTTCGATGATTTCTTTCTTGGCTGTAGTATAGCCGCCCATTGCGCCGCCCAACGCTTTTCCGAGCGTTCCGGTAATGATGTCTACTCTGCCCATAACACCTTTGGCTTCCATAGTTCCTTTACCGGTGGCACCGATGAAACCGGCGGCATGACATTCGTCAACCATTACCAAAGCATCGTATTTGTCTGCCAAGTCACAGATTTTGTCTAGCGGAGCAACCAATCCATCCATAGAGAACACACCATCGGTAACAATGAGTTTGAAACGATGTCCGGCTTCAGCGGCTTTTTTCAATTGGTTTTCCAAATCTTCCATGTTGGAATTTTCGTAGCGGTAACGAGCCGCTTTACACAAACGCACACCGTCAATAATGGAAGCGTGGTTCAAACTGTCGGAGATGATACAATCTTCTTCGCCTAGTAGAGGTTCGAAAACACCACCGTTGGCATCAAAAGCCGCGGCGTATAAAATGGTGTCTTCGGTACCGTAAAACTCGGCTATCTTTTTCTCTAAAGTTTTGTGAATGTCTTGCGTACCGCAAATGAAACGAACCGATGACATTCCGAAACCATGGGAATCCAAAGCGTCTTTGGCTGCTTGTATTACTTCCGGATGGGATGATAATCCTAAATAATTGTTAGCACAAAAATTCAAGACCGTTTCTCCATTAACCGTAATTTCGGCTCCTTGTGGTGAAGTGATGATTCTTTCTCTTTTAAAAATACCGTTTTGTTCTATGGTATTTAATTCGTTTTGTAGGTATTGTTGAATTTTTCCGTACATGATTGGAATTTAAATTTAATATTGTTTGATGTTGATGTTACAAATTTACTACTTCTAAGCGTTCTCCAATGTAAACCAAAGCTTTTTTAGTCACTTTAAAGCCCATTTTTTCTATAGCATTTTGGTAATTTTCTAATTGTGTGGTGTATTTGGTTTGGTGCGCACCGGTTTTGTAATCTAATAAGTAAATTTCTTTGTTGGGATTGATAACCATTCGATCAGGTTTAACCAAATGGCCTTCTTTTTGAATGATAGTTTGTTCGTTCAAAATTGTATTGCCGGACGCAAAATAAGGCAACAAGTCTTGATGTGTGACTACTTGCTCCAAAGTTTGTGCGATGGTTTCCTTTTGCGAAGTGATGATTAATCCGTTTTCAATGGCTTTGGTGAGCGCCAGGTCGATGTCGTCCGAAGTGTTGACAAAAGACAAGATTTCGTGTAAAATGTTCCCGAATTCAATGGCTTTTTGTTGTTGGGTATTCCACATCAAACTTTCTTTTTGGGCAATTTTGATATTTTTCGGATTCAAGGTAGCCGATAATTGCGGAATCACTTCTGTATCTGAGGTCGATGTTTCGGTTTCAGACAGTTTGTCGGCTTGACCAAAAGCGTAGTCGAGTTGGTTTTCATCGAATGATTCCCCTATGAATTTGATGAAGAATGTCGCCATGTTGTTCGGATATTCTCCCGAAGTTTTGCTTCGCGTTTGCATGCCCGAAATAATGTACAACTGTTCTTCGGCACGTGTTAAGGCCACATACAATACATTGATGTTGTCCAACAACTCTTCTTGTTTTTTTTGTTGGTAAAGAGTATTTGCTTCTTCGCCGTAACTGCTTACTTTACTGCTTTTGTCTACCAAAACTTTCGGCAAACCAATGGTTTCGGCATCGGCATTCAACCACATCTTTTCCCTCGGCCCTTTGCTGTAATCTTCTTCGGCAAACGGAAAAATCACCACCGGAAATTCGAGTCCTTTCGATTTGTGAATGGTCATAATCCGAACCGCATCATTGCCTTCAGGCGACGGAATGCTGAGTTTCTCCGAATTCGTATCCCAATAAGTGAGAAAATCCGAAATACCGGCTTGCTTTTTCAAGTCGTGTTCCAATATCAAATCGAGGAAAAACTGTATGTAAGCATTGCGTTTGTGGGTTGGAATGACTTTAGCAATAATGATTTCCGTGGCTTCATAAAGCGATTTTTTGCGGATGTTTTCAAATGAAAAATCGAGATGAAAACGGTGCAACCATTGTTGGAAAGCCGATTCGCTTTTTTGTTCCATACCTTGCGCAATGAAATCGTGAATTGGCAATTGCTCTTGTAGCGAAGCCAAATAGTACAAAAAGTTGGCTTTGGCCATCAGATCGCTGTTGTTTTTCAAGTAGCGCAAAATGTGAATCACGCCTTGTACTTCGGATGAAGCGCCTAACAACAAACTTTCCGAAGACAAAATCGGTATCCCATTTTCGGTCAGGTAATTGGCAATTTCGGTCCCGTGGGCTTTTTTTCGGGTTAAGATGGCAATGTCTTTGTAGCGAAACCCCTTTTGGGTGACTTTTTCAATGGTGTCCAATGTAGCAGTCAAGTACAATTCGTTTTTTTCCAAACTCTCGTCGTCATCCCAATTTTCTTTGTCCACTTTCGGAACAAAGGAAATATTTACATAACCGCCGGTTTTGGCATTGAATTCCTGATGGCTGTGGTTGAGGTATAAGTTTTTGTAATCTTCGTGGGTAAACTCGCCCGCCAAAAAGCGAAAAAAACGGTTGTTAAAATCGATGATTTGTGAATAACTACGGTAATTCGTGCCCAAAGAAAACAGCGCTTTATCCGGATTGACAAACGGATTGTTGTTTTTGCTGAGTTCGATAAATTGTTCCGCTTTTCCGCCGCGCCAACGGTAAATGGATTGCTTCGGATCGCCAACGATCATTAACGAACCGCGTTCACCGTTTAAATCTTCGCTCGACAAGGCATTGTCTATCAGCGGAATTAAATTGTGCCATTGCATTTCGGAAGTGTCCTGGAATTCATCGATAAAGAAATGGCGGTATTTTTCGCCCAAACGCTCGTAAATAAAAGGCGCGGGTTGGTTCTGAATTTGTTCGTAAATGAGTTTGTTGAACTCGGCTATCGAAAGGATATTTTGTTCTTTCTGGATTTTGTCCAATTCATTACTCACCGTATTTAGCAACGAAAGCGGCGTAATGTTTTTCAGAAAGGCTTCGTAGAAATTTTTCTTTTCGAATGTGGCATAAATCGACGATAGCATCTCGAGCAAATCGGGTATGATGCTTTCGATGACAGCTCTGTCAGCAGCTGTTTTGTTGATGGCAATATCCTCAAATTGATGGAATGTTTTGTTTTTAGGATTGAAATTTTTTTCTGCAATACTTTTTAAATGATTCGGAAAAGATTCCCTGGAAAATGATTTGAGGTCAATTCCTTTATTGTCAATCAGCAGCAAAGCTTCTGTAGCCAATTCGACGGTTTTGGCTTCCATGGCAGCGCAAAGTTCCGTCAGTTTGTTTTTGATAGCTACGAATTCTGCTATGGTTTTATTCTGAAAATGGGTAATCTCCTGACGGTTGTTTTCGTTCAGAATTAATTTTCCGGTTTCCATAATTTCCCTTGAAATGTCCCACGATTTGTCGTCGTCGGTTTTTTCCATCGTAAAATCGACCAACAAATTGGTGAGTGTTTCGTCATTTCCGGCTTCAGCTATGATGGCGTCAACGGCTTCGGTCAGCAAATTTTCGGTGTCTAACGATACTTCGAAGGTAATGGGCAGATTCAAATCGTGGGCAAAAGCACGAATCACTTTGTGGGTGAATTTGTCTATGGTCGAAATGTCAAAAGCCGCATAATTGTGGATGAGGTTTTTGATGATGCTTTTGGCCTTCTCAGTAATCGTGGCCAACGACAAACCGGTTTCCTTGTGAATATCTTGCATCAATAGCAACGCTTTGTTGGAAGGGTTTTCTTTGGCAAATTCAGAAAGACTTTCCACCACACGGCTTTTCATTTCGTGTACCGCTTTGTTGGTAAACGTAATGGCGAGTATGTTGCGGTAGGCATCGGGTTTTTGGGACAAGAGAATAATTTTTAAATACTCTTTCACCAAAGTATAGGTTTTGCCCGATCCGGCAGAAGCGTCGTATATGGAGAAAGCTGGTTTTTGCATTAATTATGGTTTACGGTTTTAAACTTTAAAATGGATTGTTTGACATATTTGTAAACGAATACTATGAGGCTAAATTCAATCGCTTTAACCGGAATAGAGAGTAAAAATTCCCACCAAGTAAATCCGATGTTGTTGTATATAGTCCAAGAACTTGGGAGATAGTCTCTGTGAAGAGAAGTCACTATAATGACAAATCGCTCAAAAGTTAAGATAAAAGGGATAACTATCAGTATCCTGAAAAACAAAAACTTCTTTATAATATTGAATCTAATCAGTTGGGTTATAATCAGCCAAAACAAGGGTTGAAACCAAATTCCAAAAGAATATTCTCCGGTTAACCGCCCAAGGAATTGCGTTTTTTCATCTTCAGTCATTATCATAGCATAATCAAGCGTTACGGCTAAAAACCAAATAACCGCAAACAAAATCCCCAAGAATACAAAGGTTTTGCAGGCGTCTTTGTCAAATTCTGTGAGCAAGTCTTTTTTGTACTTGAATAATTTTAGAGTAAAGAATAAAACAGAATACCAACCGAAGCCTAAAATTAAATCGATCCGGATAAAATTTAAGATGAAATCAAAATCTATCATTGGCCTTTTTCGATTAAATAGACAAAGTTCAGCTTCGGCTCTTCACCGTAATATTCCACCTCAAATTCATCGACTTTTACCGCGCCGATTTTAGCTATGGCTTTTTGGGAACGAATGTTGCAAGCGCCAATGTGAAAATACACTTTGTCGACAAACTGAAAAGCATAATCGAGCATTATTTTTTTAAGCGCTTTGTTGTATCCTTTGCCCCAAAATTTCCGTCCGATAAAAGTATAGCCTATTAAAACCGATTTTTCACTTTCGTTATAATCGTAAAACCGGCTGCTGCCCACGATTTCTCCGGTGGCTGTATCCCGAATTAAAAATGCGCCTCGCGATAACAATGCGCCTTCAAAAAAGTTTTGAAATACTTCGCGTTGGTAACGCAATTTATTAGGATGTTGTTCCCAAACCAACGGATCGGATGCCACGGCGTACAAATCTTCGAAATCGTCTTTTTTTAGCAGGAAAAGTGCGATAAGTTCGTTTTGCAGATGTTGTGGTTGCCAGTTTAATGTCATGGTTAGTAGTTGGTTTTATAGCCCCGATTGCAATGGAAATCCTTTTTGACTTGCCGAGGGTTTTGGCCCTTGGGAAGTTAAAAAGATTGTAATGGAAAGCGGGAAACAGCTCCTGATAAAATATCGATTTTAATTATTTGTTAATTGGTAAATAGTATTTTATCTTCCGAAGATAAATGTATAAATTTGAATTCATTTTAGTACTAACTTAAATTAAAAATATCATGGCTTTTGAATTACCGAAATTACCCTATGCATACGATGCATTAGAACCACATATTGATGCCAGAACGATGGAAATCCATCATTCCAAACACCACAATGCGTATGTGACCAACTTGAATGCGGCGATTGCCGGAACCGATATGGAAGGAAAAACCATTGAAAACATATTGATCAATTTAGACATGACCAATATGGCGGTTCGCAATAATGGAGGCGGTCACTATAATCACAATTTGTTTTGGAGAATCATGTCGCCAAACGGTGGCGGAAAACCAACCGGTGAGTTGGCTGAAGCTATTGATGCTGCTTTTGGTTCTTTTGAAGAATTTAAAGCGCAGTTTGCCAAAGCTGGGGCAACTCGATTTGGTTCCGGCTGGGCTTGGTTGTGTGTACACAAAGGCGGAAAGTTGGAAGTGTGTTCTACGCCAAACCAAGACAATCCGCTAATGCCGGATACAGCTTGTGGCGGTTTCCCGATTTTAGGAATGGATGTTTGGGAACATGCTTATTATTTGCATTATCAAAACCGTCGTCCGGATTATATTGAAGCTTTTTTTAATGTTATCAATTGGACAGAGGTAGCCCGTTTGTACGCTACGGAAAAATAAAATCAAAATAATTTTTTTGATGTTTCAGAAGCCGATTTCGTTGGTAAAGCGAAATCGGTTTTTTATTGGAAACGGGTTAAAAAATAAACAGGCGGAATTGCTTCCACCTGTTTGCCCCAAATCTACCATAAACTTAACCTACACTAAATACTATGGTAACGCAAATCTAATAACATCCTAATTAATATTGTACTTTTTTTACAAAATTATATTGGGATGATAGGCAAATGAGAGTAAAAACTGCTTTTTTGATGATTTTCAGACGGTTGTAAAATAAAAAAGGTGAAGAAAAACTTCACCCTTTTTGCCCCAAATCTACCATAAACTTAACCTACTAATGCTATGGTGATTCAAAAGTATGAGAGTTTATAAGTGTTAAAAAATATAATCGCTAAACGGCAAGGAAAATCGTTGAAAATTTTCAGCTGATTTTGAGAGTAGTAGAAAATAAAAAAGGTGAAAATTTCTTTTCACCCTTTTTGCCCCAAATCTACCATAAACTTAACCTACTAATGCTATGGTAAGGTCAAATGTAAGCGGATTAATATTTTTGGAACAAAAAATTCAGACGAACTGCATCAAAAATCGTTTAATGACAAAAAATGTTAAAATTTTAGTAAGCACGAGCATCTTTGCCCTCATAAAAATTCATAAACGCTCTGTTAACCACACGGTTACCGCCTGGAGTCGGATAATCGCCGGTGAAATACCAATCGCCTAAATTTTTCGGACAAGCCAAGTGTAAGTTGGCTACAGTTTGGAAAATAATCTTTATTTCAGCTTTAATATCTTCCGGATGTAATAGTTCCGCTATCTTGTTTGAAATTTCCGTGTCGGTGAAAGGCTTATAGATTTCAGTGACAAAGTTCACGACTTCGGCATCTTTTAGTTTTTCCTGTGCTTTGCATTTTTGGTAAACTTCTTCTACTATATGGTATTGATTTCTCTCTTTGAGTAATTCAATGGCGGCTTGAAAAGCAATTAAACCTTCCAGTTTGGCCATATCAATTCCGTAACAATCCGGATAGCGAATTTGCGGAGCCGATGAAACCACGACTATTCGTTTCGGATTCAAACGGTCCATCATTCGGAGGATACTTTTTTTCAAAGTAGTGCCGCGAACGATACTATCATCAATAATCACCAAGTTATCGTTGGGTTTGATTACGCCGTAAGTGACATCGTAAACGTGCGCTACCAAATCGTCTCTGCTGCTGTCTTCGGTGATGAAAGTTCGTAGTTTAGCGTCTTTAATGGCGATTTTTTCCGTTCGAATTTTAACCGATAGAATTTCCTCCAACTTTTCCTTGGTTAATGTTTTGCGATTGTCTAATATAAATTGGTTTTTTCTGTGGTTCAGAAAATCGTTAGCCGCTTCAATCATCCCGTAAAAGGAAGTTTCGGCTGTGTTTGGTATGAAAGAGAAGACAGTATTGTCAGTATCATTTTCAATGGCTTCTAAAACGGCCGGCAAAATTAATTTTCCTAATTCTTTTCTTTCCTGATAAATTTCGGCATCACTACCGCGTGAGAAATAAATACGCTCAAAAGAACACGCTTTTTTGATACTTGGTGTGATGATTTCTTGTTGCGATACGGTTCCGTTTTTTTTGATGATTAAAGCATTGCCCGGAAGTAATTCCTGCACTTTTTCGAAAGGCACATTGAAGGTGGTTTGAATCACCGGTCTTTCCGAAGCTACGACTACAATTTCATCATCTTCATAAAAATAAGCCGGGCGAATTCCGGCCGGATCGCGAAACACAAAACTGTCGCCGTGACCCAACAATCCGGCCATGGCATAACCACCATCCCAACCTTTAGAGGCGCGTTTTAAGATTTTAGCGACGTCGAGTTTTTCGGCAATTACCGGAGAAGCTTCTCTTTTGGATAAGCCGTTGTTTTTGCATTCTTGGTACAAATCGGTTACTTCATCGTCGAGGAAATGACCAATTTTTTCCATTACCGTTACGGTATCAGCTAATTCTTTCGGGTGCTGCCCCAATTCGACCAAACTGTTGAACAATTCGGTTACATTAGTCATATTGAAATTTCCGGCAACTATCAGATTTCGATGCATCCAATTGTTTTGACGTAAGAATGGGTGTACACTTTCGATGCTGTTTTTACCAAAAGTACCGTAGCGAACGTGTCCTAAAAACAGTTCACCTATGTATGGCAAGTTTTCTTTCTGTAAATCAACGTTGTCTTGGTATTCCGGATGTTGCTCTAATGCTTCGTTGATGCGATCATTGATTTGGTCAAAGATATCTTGTATGGGTTGTGCTTTGTTCGAGCGCACTCTACTGATGTAACGTTCACCCGGTTCTATATCGAATTTAATAGAGGCAAAACCGGCACCGTCTTGACCGCGGTTGTGTTGCTTTTCCATCAGCAAATACATTTTCTGAATCCCATAAAAAGCAGAACCGTATTTTTCTTTGTAAAAGGCTAACGGTTTTTTTAATCGTAAAAGGGCAATTCCACATTCGTGTTTAATGGCGTCGCTCATAGTGTGTTGTGTTGTTGTTTAGTTGTATGTTATGGTATTTTAAAACAAAAATGCCTCGAAATTTCGAGGCATAAAGTTATTGTAAATCTATTTCAAATTGTGTTAAAGCTCTGAATTGTTTCAAGCGCTCGTTCACTTCTTCTTTGGTTAGTTCGAGCATTCTTTCGGTTCCGAATTTCTCCACACAGAAAGACGCTAAGTTAGAGCCTTGAATGATAGCGGTTTTCATCGTTTCGAAAGAGATGTCACCTTGTTGCGTGATAAAGCCTGCAAAACCACCGGCAAAAGTATCACCGGCACCGGTTGGATCAAATACATCCGCCAAAGGTAAAGCTGGAGCAAAGAAAATGTGTTCGTTGTGGAAAATTAACGCACCGTGTTCTCCTTTTTTAATCACTACGTATTTTGGTCCCATAGTGTGGATTTTAGCCGCTGCTTTTACCAACGAGTATTCTCCTGATAACTGACGTGCTTCTTCATCATTAATGGTAATCACGTCAACACGTTTAATAACGTCTAACAATTCCGGTAAGGCACAATCCATCCAGAAGTTCATAGTATCTAAAACCACCAATTTAGGTTTTTGGCTCATTTGGTTTAAAACGCCGGTTTGAACAATAGGGTGTAAGTTCCCCAACATCACCACATCGGCATCTTTAAAATGATTGGGAACAATCGGATTGAAATCGGCCAATACATTTAACTCGGTGGCTAATGTATCTCTCGAATTCATATCGTTGTGGTATTTACCGCTCCAGAAAAACGTTTTGCCCTCTTTTACGATTTCTAAACCTGAAATGTCAATGTTTCTGGCCGTTAGTAAATCTAAATATTCTTGAGGAAAATCGCCGCCAACTACTGATACGATAGCTGATTGCAAATTGAAGTGCGAAGCAGACAATCCGATAAAAGTACCGGCGCCGCCAAGGATTTTATCTGTTTTCCCGAAAGGGGTTTCAATAGCATCAAAAGCTACTGTTCCAACTATAAGTAATTTGTTCATTCTTAGGGTTTCAAATTAAAGGCGCAAAGATACGGTTTTCCTTTAAAAGTTTAAAATGGTTTGAAGTTTAAAAAAGTTTCCCTTCTTCTCTTTCATAAAAAGCATCCACAGAGAGTTTTTCTAAACCTGAAGCATACACTGCCAACTCGTCACAGCGTTCGTTTTGCGGATGGTTGTTGTGGCACTTGATCCATTTAAAATCGACTTGGTGCTTGCGGTAAATTTTGAGGAATCGCATCCATAAATCCGGATTTTTTTTGCCTTTAAATCCGATTTTTTCCCATCCGAAAACCCATTTTTTTTCTACGGCATCGACCACATATTTGGAATCGGAAACCACTAGGACTTTCATGTTAGGTTGTTTTAATTTTTCCAAACCAACAATCACAGCCAATAATTCCATTCGGTTATTAGTTGTATGGCGGAAACCTTCATAGAATTCTTTGCGATAAGGTGTGCCAACCATTTCCATGACTACGCCATAACCACCGTTTCCGGGATTTCCTTTGGCAGCGCCGTCGGTGTAGATGTGGACTTGATGTGACATTTAGGCTTCTTAGATAGGTTAGACTTTATTAAATCGCTTAGATTGATTATACTTTTAGACTACTTGTTTTTTCTAAGAAGTCTAAGATAGTCTAATTAACTAACAATCTTTTTATGGTTTTAGGAAAATAATCGTGTTCCAATTCATGTATTTTGGTAGCAATTTCCTCCGGAGTTTGGCATTCTTCAATGTTGACAGATGTTTGAAAAATAAATTCACCTTCGTCATAATGCTCGTTGACATAATGAATGGTGATGCCGGTTTCTTTCTCCTTGTTCTCCAAAACCGCTTTGTGGACGTGCATTCCGTACATGCCTTTGCCGCCGTATTTAGGCAAAAGTGCCGGATGAACATTGATGATTTTATTAGGAAATTCAGCAATAATGTGTTCCGGAAATTTCAATAAAAATCCCGCTAAGACAATTAAATCCGGTTGTATCGATTGCAGTTTTTGTAAAACCAAGTTGCTTTCTAAGTCTTTTTTGCTGAAAACAAAAGAGGCAATGTTGTGGTTTTTGGCTTTTTCCAATACTTTGGCCTGCGGATTATTGGTAAACACACCGGCTACAGCAATCAGCGTACTGTTTTTAAAATGCTGAATGATATTCTCAACATTGGATCCGTTTCCCGAGGCGAACAGCACAATTTTTTTCATTTGTTTAGCAAAAAAATTAGAGTACAAAAAAAAGAATAAATACGCTATTTTGCGGCATAAGAATGTAAGATTTTGAAATTATTTTTTTACTTTCGTAGTTATATTTAGTAACAAAAAGGTTGTTATAAAATAAAGTTTTTTATTTTTGCCAACAATTTAAATTAAAAATCTAGAAATTATGTCAGACATTGCATCAAGAGTTAAAGCGATTATTGTAGACAAATTAGGCGTTGACGAAAACGAAGTTGTAACTGAAGCTAGCTTCACCAATGATTTAGGCGCTGATTCATTAGACACTGTTGAGTTGATCATGGAATTCGAAAAAGAATTTGATATTCAAATCCCGGACGATCAAGCTGAAAACATTGCTACTGTAGGTCAAGCTATCTCTTACATCGAAGAAGCTAAAAAATAATAAATAAATCACCCGTGAAGAATCTTCATTTTTCGCGGGTTTTTATTATTTTTACTGAAAAAGATTAAACTTGATTGATATTCAATCTTAAAAATATTGAAATACCCCTGTCTCTTTAATGATTAATTTGAAGAAAACAAGGGTATTATTTGTTTAAATACAATTCTAAAAAACACATTATGGCATTAAAGCGAGTTGTGGTAACAGGTTTAGGTGCGTTGACACCCATAGGGAATTCCATTGAAGAATATTGGGATGCTTTGGTAAATGGAAAAAGCGGTGCGGCACCCATCACCTATTATGATACCGAAAAACACAAAACAAAGTTTGCCTGCGAAGTAAAAAACTTCAATGTTGAAAATTATATCGACAGAAAAGAAGCTCGCAGAATGGATAAATTTGCACAGTATGCCATTGCTGCCAGCGAAGAAGCTATTAAAGACGCCGGAATTACTAAAGACAACGTGAACAAACATCGCGTTGGCGTGATTTGGGGTGCCGGAATTGGCGGATTGGAAACTTTCCAAGAAGAGGTAATGAGTTATGCGGCCGGAGACGGAACGCCAAGATTCAACCCTTTCTTTATCCCGAAAATGATTGCTGATATTGCTCCAGCTCACATTTCTATGAGAAATGGTTTTATGGGACCTAATTATACCACGGTTTCTGCTTGTGCATCCTCGGCCAACGCTTTAATCGATGCTTTCAACTACATCCGTTTAGGGATGTGTGATGTAATCATCTCAGGTGGTTCTGAAGCAGCGGTTACCATAGCCGGTATGGGCGGATTCAACTCTATGCAAGCCCTATCTACCAGAAACGACAGTCCTGAAACGGCTTCAAGACCTTTTGATGCCACACGCGACGGTTTTGTTTTAGGAGAAGGTGCCGGGGCTTTAGTTTTAGAAGAATACGAGCACGCGAAAGCTCGTGGTGCTAAAATATATTGTGAAATCGGTGGCGGCGGAATGTCTTCAGACGCCTACCATTTGACTGCTCCGCATCCGGATGGTATTGGGGTTATTGCCGTTATGGAAAACACCTTGCGCGACGCCGGAATGACACCGGAACAAGTTGACCACATCAATACTCACGGAACTTCAACGCCTTTGGGTGATGTGGCTGAATTGAAAGCGATTAGTGCTGTTTTCGGGAACCATGCTAAAAACATCAACATCAATTCAACCAAATCGATGACCGGACACTTACTTGGTGCAGCCGGTGCTATTGAGGCGATTGCTTCTATTTTAGCTATGAAACATGGTATAGTCCCGCCAACCATCAACCACAAGGTTGTAGATGAGAATATTGATCCGTCTTTGAACTTGACGTTGAACAAAGCCCAAAAAAGAGAAGTTAATGTAGCCATGAGCAATACCTTCGGTTTCGGAGGGCACAATGCTTGTGTGTTATTCAAAAAAATACAAGACTAAGTTTAGGATGAAAATTCTAAAAAATATATTCAAAAATTCCCGTTCATCATCTGAGGACGGGATTTTTTTTACTGAAATTGAAAATGTTATCGGATTCAAACCGCAATCCATTCAGTACTATCAAAAAGCCTTTACCCATCGGTCCACCAACCGCACCGATTTAAAAGGCAACCCCATGAATTATGAGCGTTTGGAGTTTTTAGGCGATGCGATGTTGAGTGCTGTTATTGCTGCCTATCTCTACAACGAAGCGCCCGCCGGTGACGAAGGTTATCTAACCAAAATGCGCTCTAAAATTGTGAGTCGAGAACACTTAAACGAGTTGGGAAGAGATTTGAATCTCATTCGGTTTGTAGAAAGTAAAGTGCCGACACAACATTTTGGTGAAAACATACACGGCAATATTTTTGAAGCTTTGATTGGTGCTATTTTCCTAGATAAAGGCTATGATTTTTGTCAAAAATTTATTCAAAAGAGTGTCATTGTACCTTACGTTGATATTGCGAAATTGGAGGGAAAGGTCATTAGTTACAAAAGTCTTTTAATCGAATGGTGTCAGAAAGAGAAAAAGTCTTTTCATTACGATGTTTTTGACGATAACGGTAACGACGGCCAGAAATACTTCGGAGTTAAATTGAGTATCGATAATAAAGTTGTTGCCAAAGCCAGAGCAACTTCTAAAAAGAAAGCAGAGGAAAAAGCGTCTCAAAGGGCTTATTTTGCGTTTCAGGAAAAAATTAACAAAAAATAATGCGGATTCTTAAAAAGCTATAACGTTTTCGTTCATAAAATAACGTTAACACAAACTTTACTTGCTGAAAATCTGTCGCAGATACACTATATTTACAATTTAAATTGCAATCTTTATGTATGTTCACAAATTGCATATTGCAGAGTTTGACAAGATAGATTATCAGTTAATTGCTATCCATTCGCCGTTAGAGGATTATCGATTGGCTTATTTTATCAACAAGCATTTACCTGTCAACCTCAAAAAATGCCACAACAACATACAGATTAGTAATAAAGAAGGCGAAACTCAGTTTACCCGATTTATTTTTGAAGACCATCAAGACATAGCTTGGAGTTTGATTCAAAACCAAAACGATGCTGTGGTTACTGCAGAGCCAAGTAATCTCGGATTGTTTGCCGACAGCAGTAACGATTTTGCCCCAAAAATTTATTTGATTCCCGAGTTTAAAAAAGTAGATTATTTTTTAAAAATCGAAAACGATGAAGCGCCTATCGATGTGCCGAAAATCATCAATTGCCTAAAAAAAATAGACAAAGTCAGCACCGTTTATACTGTTGATATTGAGAATATAAAATCAAAAAACAATTTAATTTTTTAAGTATAATGCCAACAAGAAAGAAGACTAAAATTGTAGCCACCTTAGGGCCTGCATGCAGTTCGAAAGAAGTAATTAAGAAGATGATTGATGCCGGAGTGAACGTATTTCGTATCAATTTTTCCCATGCCGATTATACCGACGTAAAAGAAAGAATAGATATCATTCGCGAATTAAACGATGAATACGGTTACACCACCGCCATTTTAGCCGATTTGCAAGGTCCGAAACTCCGCGTAGGTGTGATGAAGGAAGATGTAGTAGTAAATCCGGGCGATATCATTACGTTTCAAACTGCCGAAGATGTTCCGGGTACCAAAGAGCGCGTATACATGAACTATTTGTCTTTTCCTCAAGATGTTAATCCGGGAGAGCGCATTTTGTTGGACGACGGGAAGTTAATCTTTGAAGCCCTCGAAACGAATGGGACTACAGAAGTAGTTTGTAAAGTTATTCAAGGCGGACCGTTAAAATCTAAAAAAGGAGTCAATTTGCCGCAAACCAAGGTATCATTACCGGCCTTAACCAAAAAAGACATCAAAGATGCGTTGTTTGCCATCAGTGAAAAAGTGGATTGGATTGCGCTTTCCTTCGTGAGAACTCCTAAAGATTTGGAAGAATTACAGGATTTGATTGCCCAAAATTCTGAACACAAAATACCGATTGTAGCCAAAATTGAAAAACCGGAAGCCGTAGAAAACATCGACAAGATTGTAGCTTTTTGTGACGGATTAATGGTAGCTCGCGGTGACCTTGGGGTAGAAATTCCGGCTCACGAAGTACCGTTGATTCAAAAGAAATTGATTCACCGAGCTAAAACTGCTCGTATTCCGGTAATCGTTGCTACGCAAATGATGGAAACCATGATTACCAGTTTAACGCCAACACGTGCTGAGGTAAACGACGTAGCCAACTCGGTTATGGACGGTGCTGATGCTGTAATGTTGTCGGGAGAAACTTCAGTCGGAAATTATCCGGTAGAAGTGATTGAAAAAATGACACAAATTATCGAAGCGGTAGAAGATTCGCCGTTAATTGTAGTGCCACAAAATCCGCCTCACGTTAGAACGAAGCGTTTCATCACTAAATCGATTTGTTACCACGCGGCGACTATGGCAAACGACATCAAAGCTAAAGCCATTTCCACATTAACCAATAGCGGTTACACAGCGTTCCAAATTTCAGCATGGCGTCCGAAAGCACATGTTTTAGTGTACACTTCCAATAAGCGAATTTTAACACAACTGAATTTGCTTTGGGGTGTAAATGCCTTCTATTACGATAAGTTTGTCAGTACCGATGATACAGTTGAAGATATCAATCAGATGGCTAAACACAGAGGTTACGTGAAAAAAGGCGATATGTTAATCAATTTAGCTGCAATGCCGGTGGCCGATAAAGGAATGGTAAATACCCTTAGAGTTTCCGAAATAGAATAAATTTAGTATTTTAGCCACAGACATCTTTAAAAAGAAATAAAATGAATTCAAACAATCCGTTTTTTAAAACCAAATCATTCACCGAAAACAATGAAACGGTGCACGAAGCCGTAGTGATTGATTACAACAACACTATGACTGTTTCAGGAACCATCAACAAGAGTTTCCTGATGTTGATTCTTTTAATTGCCAGTGCTTCCATCACTTGGATGATGACGTTAAGCGGACAAAACCCTATAGTTTTAACTATTGGTGGTGCTATCGTTGGGACAATATTGGTATTGATTGCCGTTTTTAAACCGCAATATTCTACTTTTTTGGCCCCAGGTTACGCCATTTTCGAAGGATTATTTATTGGTGGTCTTTCGGCAATCTTTGAGGTAATGTATCCCGGAATTGTAATCCAAGCCGTGAGTTGTACTTTTGTTACTTTCATGGTGTGTTTTGGGTTGTATAAATACGGAGTAGTGAAAGTTAATGACAAATTCAGATCGGTTGTAGTAGCCGCTACTTTAGCTATCGCTACTTACTATTTGATTTCTTGGTTGTTGTCGTTATTCACTAGTTTTACGCCAATTCACCATGGTAATTCCATGATCAGCATTGGTATCAGTGCGTTTGTAATTGTAATTGCAGCTTTGAATTTGTTCTTAGATTTCGACCAAATTGAAAAAGGCGCTCAAGAAAGAATGCCGAAATACATGGAATGGTACGGCGCTATGGGCTTAATGATTACCTTAGTTTGGTTGTATATTGAGTTCTTAAGATTGTTATCTAAATTGTCAAGTAGAGATTAATTTTCTAAAGTTATAACAAATGAAAGCTGACCTTTGGGTCGGTTTTTTTATAGGATTAAAATTCAAATTTCAACTGAACTACCACGGTTTTCTTAACTTCCGTATTGAGATTATTCAACGAAATCCCCAACAACCGAACCGATTCTTTCATCCGTTCCTGAAATAAAAGCTCTTTGGCTGTTTCGAGGAGCAATCCTTTATCGGAAATAAAGTAAGGCAAGGTTTTGCTCCGCGTTTGAGTCGTAAAATCGCTGTATTTGATTTTAAGGGTTACCGTTTTTCCGGAAATGTTGTGCTTTTTGAGTCGGTTTTCCAGTTCGGCCGCTATGCGTTCTAACTTCTCTACCATAAAAATCTCTGATGTCAGGTTCTCGTTAAAGGTATGTTCCGCAGCCACCGATTTGGCAATGCGATTGGGTTTTACGGCACTGTTGTGAATGCCGCGAACAATATTATAAAAATGCAAACCGCTTTTGCTGAAATGTTCTTCCAAAAATTCCTTCGACTTCAATTTTAAATCTTTCCCGGTAAAAATGCCCAAATGGTACATTCTCTCGGTGGTAACTTTGCCTATGCCGTAAAATTTTTTGATGTCGAGGTTTTCCAAAAAAGCTTCTACTTCTTCCGGATTCACAGTTTTTTGTCCGTTGGGTTTGTTGTAATCGCTGGCAATTTTGGCCACAAATTTATTGACTGATATTCCGGCAGAAGCTGTCAAACCGACTTCTTCAAAAATACGTTGCCTGATTTCCTGCGCAATTAAAGTCGCGCTCGGATTGCCTTTTTTATTCTGAGTTACATCCAAATAAGCTTCATCTAACGATAGCGGCTCGACCAAGTCGGTGTATTCGTGAAAGATTTTGCGAATCTTTTTGGAGATTTCTTTGTAACGGTCAAATCGAGGGCGAACAAAAATCAAATCCGGACAATTGCGCTTGGCTTGAATGCCGCTCATGGCCGAACGAACACCAAATTTACGCGCTTCATAACTTGCCGCGGAAACCACACCACGTACTTCGCTGCCGCCAACGGCTAAAGGTTTGCCTTTGAGCTCGGGATTGTCCATTTGTTCCACCGAAGCGTAAAAAGCATCCATATCGATGTGTATGATTTTTCGATAAGTTACCTCGGCTTCCATTTTACTTGTCTTTTACCGGAAAGAAAAAAGCGGTCGGACGTTTTTTGAAATAAGCCCAAGTAGCGCTGAATAACAGTTTTAACTCCGAAAGCGGAATATTGCGGGAACGGAACGCCAATCCCAGCGACAACGAAAAACTAACAATAAAGTTCACAAAACCAATCAAGCCAATCCCGATTATGCCCCAAACTATCGTAGGCCAATCCACAAAGAAATCGGCGCCGTACAAACCTAAAGCAAAGTTTCCGGCGGCAAAAGTAATGTGGCGTATGTCGAGATTCAGTCCGAGAAAAATCCCCAACGAAGCCGTACTGCCCAAAAACACGCCAAACCAACCGTTAGAAACCACACCGGGCCAGTGATTTTCAAACCATTTGGCAATCGCATTGGTCTTGACAATCCCTAAATTTTGTTTTAAAACCGGATGTTCTTTGATGCGATAGTAAACTTGATTGTGTTTGTTTCTATTAGACACATTCCCCGAAATAATGCCGGAGAGAAACAAAAACACGCCGGCTATGGCTGCATGGAACAAAGCTGCCGAATGCACCGGAGACAAATCATATAATAGTTTCGACGATTTTTCAAAGGCGATATTGTAGTCCAATAAATAATCAATCAGCCAAATGCCTAACATCGCCACAGGAAAAGCCATAAAAACATTGCCCACAAAGGCAATAAATTGCGAACGAAACAAACGGGCAAAAAGTTGGGCAAACGATCCGTGTTTGTTTTCCGAATTATTTTGCTTTTTCATACCGCTTTCCAGTGCTTTGGTTAAGGTAGCAGCAGTCATAGCCGGTTGTTTCGTAGCCAAAGTGTAACCCATCAAATAAATGGCGATAAAACCCAGCGAATAATTCAAACTGTAATAAAAAGCGTGACCAAAAGCACTGGTTTCTATTTTGGAAAACAATATTTTAATGATACACAAAATCCCAACGATGAATCCGCCGCCAACAGCTGCTTTGAACATCGAAAAATATTCAGAGCGACTTTCGGTTATGTAATGTTCTCCGGTTTTGGCCGTATGTTGCGTGATTTCATAGGAGATTAATTGGGTACTTTCGTTGATTAACTGGCGTACATTGTTCTTTTGACAGTTGTATTTAATCAGTCGGAGCAACAACAAAATAGAATTGTTTTTTTTGTCGGATGGTTTGTTAACGACTAAAGTAGAAATCAGCACTTTCATCCGGTGCAACTGCTGTCGGATGCGGAGCAAACTCTGATTCACTTTCAATGAAATGCCGAATTTAGAGCTGTTGCCGAAAGCTTTATCTACATATTCCTCGCATTGTTTGTGCAGTATTATCAGTTGCTTGTAGTTTAAATCTTCTGAAACGATATAATGTGGTTCAGTATTTCTGATTTTGGCCAAAATACTGTTCAATTCGTTTTCGAAAGCTACAAAAGGACTTTCCAAATCGTCGTACTCGGGTACCATTTTAATCACATCGGTTTCCATGGCTCGGCCGCTCATTCGTTGTGAAATCAAACCCATCGCATTCATCACTTCTGATAAAACGGATTGTTCGGCCACCGATTCGTAAATAGTTTCTACAGCGATAATATCAAACAGTTGCTGTAATTCTTCAAAAGGAATTCGGGCAATCCAAATCGGATCAGAACTTTTAAAGAATACTTGGTTCAACACAAATTCCAAAGTGTCTTTTTCAGGTTGGAAAGGCAAAATTTTAGCAAAAAGGCGTTTTTTGACTTCGTAACTGAAATCGGAATCCCTTAAAATTCCGGTATCCGAAAGCATTCGGCCGAATTTTCTTTTCGAAAGTGCTTCGGCCAAATACAGTTGCAACTGTGCGATCATATCCGGATTAGCCTCCAAATAATCCAAGAGTGATTTTATCGAAACAACACTTTCTTTTTTAGGATCATTGGGACGGAAAAACTGTACCAAATCCACTAAAAACAACAAACGATCGTTGGATTGGTAACCATTTGAGTCAAAGTAGCGTCGAAATAAATCGGCTAAGCTTGTAATGGGTGTTTTATGGCGGTACAATTTCATTCCCAAAAATTTTGGCGATTAAGATTCTCGTAAAAATACAATTTTCAAGGTATATATTTCTTAACTTGCTCCTAAATATGACTCAAAAAATGATTGAAATAGAACGCAAATTTTTAGTCCTTTCAAACGATTTTATTAATGAATCCTTTTCACAAAAGCGCATTGTACAAGGCTATTTGAGTTCCACACCCGAGAGAACGGTTCGCGTTAGAATTAAAGGCGATAAAGGTTATCTGACCATAAAAGGCAAAAGCAGCGCTAACGGTACAACGCGTTTGGAATGGGAAAGGGAAATCAGCCTAATGGATGCCGAAACCTTGCTAACCATTTGCGAAAGCGGAATTATTGATAAAGTTCGTTACGAAGTTACAGTCGGACGTCACGTGTATGAAGTCGATATTTTTTCGGGCGAAAACCACGGATTGGTCATGGCCGAGATTGAACTTGAATCCGAATTTGAATCTTTTGAAAAACCGACTTGGTTAGGAAAGGAAGTGACTAACGATGAACGCTACTACAACGCTTATTTGAGTAAAAATCCGTTTTCACGTTGGTAGTTATTTAGGTGCTTCAACCACTTCGATTTTAACAATAACAACACCTGAGTTTTTATTACTGGCAATATCCATAAAAGCTCTTTTGGTCAAATCAATATCACGGACTTTGGAAAACGGTCCGCGATCTGTAATCTCAACGATAACTGATTTTCCGTTGGCTTCGTTAGTGACTTTAACCAAAGTGCCAAAAGGTAATTTTTTGTGAGCAGCGGTATATTTATTGTTGTCAAAGCGTTTACCGCTCGCTGTTCTTCTGCCGTTGAATTTATGGTGATAATAAGAAGCGTGAGCGTTTTTTTTGTAGACTTTAAGTTTTGAGTTAGGATCAATTTGCAGCGTGTCGGTCTCTTTCACAACCGGAATTTCTTTTACTGCAACAGTATCAGTTTTTGGCGTAGTAGCTGATTTTGTTTTGTCTTTATTGTCTTTGATTTCTTTTGTTTCCTTAGCTTCTTTACTGTCTTTGGCAGGAGTGGTTTTCTCCTTGTTTTTTTCCTGCGGTTTTTCTTTTTGCTGCGGATTTCCGGACGAAAACGCCAACAAAGTAAAAGAGCTAACCAAGACTAATAAAAATGAGGTTATTTTGGTATTCATAAAGCATCGTTTAGTTGATAAATCGGTTTTTGCAAAAACCGTACCTGATAAAAAAAGTCCTTTTCAGGACTTTAGTTATTTTTAGAACCACAATTTCCATGGGATTCGACTCAAAATAAGTAACAAACCAATACCGAAAAACACAGCAATTGATTTGAATTTGGCTGTTCCGGTTTCCGCTTTTTTGTGTTTTGACCAACCGATAGTAATCAAAACTATGGCAATGATGTTAATTAATGGATGTTCCAAGGAGGTTAATCTGGCATCGGCATCTTTCATTTCGCCCAATAAAGCGTGACCAAGCGGAGACAAGAAATAAAGAATTAAGCCAACTAACAATTGTATGTGAGCTCCGATTAATCCAAACATAGCAATTTTTCGGTCTTTGGCAGTAAATTCTTTTTTAGAAGACATCCCCATAAAAGAGTTAACAACAGCGAAAACCAACAATAATAAAGCTAAATAAGCCCAGCCTGAGTGGAATTTTTGAATGAAATCGTACATAGTTTTTTGTTTTAGAAAAACAAATATAGACAAAAGACATAAAAAAACCTCACTAATTAGCGAGGTTTTAGGTTCTGTTTACCCTATTTGTTTTTCAAAAAGTGCTTCAGTAAGAATTCGGTTGAGTTGTCGTGGTTTTTCACCGTTCCCGAATGGATTTCGTCTAAGATGGAGTTGGCCAACTGTTTCCCCAATTCAACGCCCCATTGGTCATAACTGAAAATGTTCCAAATTACGCCTTGCACAAAAATTTTGTGTTCGTATAATGCGATTAATGAACCTAATGATTTTGGCGTTAGTTTGTCTATTAAAATGGTATTTGTTGGTTTGTTTCCGGTGAAGATTTTGAATGGCAGAAGATAAGCTGCTTTAGCTCCGGTGATGTTTTGCTTTTCAAATTCAGCTTTAACCTGACTTTCGGTTTTCCCGTTAAGCAAAGCTTCCGTTTGAGCGAAGAAGTTCGACATCAATTTATCGTGATGGTCTTCATTGCCATACAACGGTTTGACAAAGCCGATAAAATCGGTCGGAATTAATTTCGTGCCTTGATGAATTAATTGGAAAAAGGCGTGTTGTGAGTTGGTTCCGGGTTCGCCCCAAATAATAGTTCCGGTTTGGTAATTGACCGATTTACCGTCTCGACCTACACTTTTTCCATTGCTTTCCATGATGCCTTGTTGCAAGTATGGCGCTAATTTTTGCAGGTATTGGGTGTACGGAATCAAGGCCTCGCTTTCGGCGCCGAAAAAGTTGTTGTACCAAATGGTTAATAGTGCTAAAATAACCGGTATGTTTTGGTCGAAAGACTCATTTTTGAAATGATTGTCCATGTCGTGAGCACCAGCTAACAGTTCGTCAAAATGTTCAAATCCAACGGCTAAACTAATGGATAATCCAACGGCACTCCAAAGCGAAAAACGTCCGCCAACCCAATCCCACATAGGGAAAATATTGTCGGGATTAATACCGAATTCGGTTACTTTTTGAATGTTAGTGGAAACCGCTACGAAATGTTTGGCCACGTCTTCTTGTGAAGCCCACTGCAAGAACCAAGCTCGAATGGTCTCCGCATTCGATAAGGTTTCTTGCGTAGTAAACGTTTTGGAAGCAATAACAAAAAGCGTTGTTTCCGGATTGATTTTTTTGATGATTTCGTTCACGTGATCGCCATCAACATTGGATACAAAATGAACGTTCAAATGGTTTTTGTAGAATTGCAAGGCTTCCACTACCATAGCCGGACCCAGATCGGAACCACCGATTCCAATGTTCACTACATCGGTGAAGGGTTTTCCTGTAAATCCTTTTCTTTGTCCCGAAATCACTTCATTGGAGAACGCTTTAATTTTATTTTTTACAGCAAAAACTTCCGGCATTACGTTTTGTCCGTCAACCAACACCACTTGATTTTCAGGCGCACGTAAAGCTGTATGCAAAACCGCTCTGTCTTCGGTTTGATTGATGGCGTCGCCCTTAAAATATTGATTGATGGCTTCTTGAAGTTGCACTTCTTTAGCCAAATCCAGTAATAAGTTGATGGTATCTTGGTTGAGTATGTTTTTAGAATAATCGACTAAAAAATCCTGCCATTGTATATGAAATTTTGCAGCTCTTTGACTATCGTTGGCAAACATTTCTTTTAGAGAAACATGTTTGATTTGCGCATGATGTTGGGTGAGTTTTTCCCAAGCTTGCGTAACCGTTGGATTGATTTGTGCTAATGCCATTTTTTTACATTTGAAGCACAAATTTACAAATATAGATTGGTAAAAAAAGACAACACTTTTTACGCTAACGTTGTAGTGAGTAAAAAAAAATGAAATTATCTTCTGAATTTCAATTCGGCGGTGCTGTCCAATACTTTTTTGAGCGGTTTGATTTGCTCGAGGAATTGCTTTTTGTATTTGGCATCCATCGGTGTTGAGGTTGGTAAACTCAAACGCAAAGCATCCACTTGTACACCGTTTTTCCAGAAGCGATAACACACGTGTGGTCCGGTAGCCAAACCGGTGCTGCCCACTTTCCCGATAATTTGGCCTTGGGTGACTCTTTGTCCGCGTTTTACCAAAATTTTGGACATGTGTAAGTATTGCGTCGAATAGGTTCGGTCGTGTTTTACTTTAACAAAATTTCCGTTTCCGGTAGTATAACCGGCTTGTTCTACAACACCGGCAGCGGTAGACATGATAGGCGTTCCGGTTGGTGCCGCATAATCGGTTCCGTTATGGGCTTTCCATCTTTTTTGAACCGGATGGAATCGGCTTTTAGAGTAGCGCGAGGTGATGTTAACGAACTTCAGCGGTGCTTTCAGGAAAAAGTTTTTGAGCGTTTTTCCTTCTTCGTCATAGTATTGTTGCTTTTTAGAACTACCATCGGGAGAGAACGGGAAAGCATAGATTTTTTTGCCTTTGTACTCAAAGAATGAAGCTTTTAAACTGTCGACGCCATCATAAACTGTGTCGTTGATGTAACGTTCGGTAAAGGTTAAGCCGAATTTATCGCCTTTTTGAAGTTTGAAGAAGTCGATTGACCAAGCATAGATTTTAGCAATTTTAGCAGCCAAAGCCGGATCTACTTTTTCGTTGGCCAAGGTTTCGGACAAGGAACCGTTCAAAGCACCCGCTATGGTTCGGGTTTTAAAGGTTAACGGTCGCGTTTTTTTATAGGCCGTAACCGAATCTCTTAAATCAATCACATAGTAATTTATCTTATCCGGTTGGTAGATGAAATACTGGATTTTATGGGTTTTGTTTTTGCTTCTCAAGATGGTGTAAGGGTTTCCTATTCTGATGGATCTTACATCAAAAGTATCTTTCACTTGGGCAACAATATCATATACTTGTTTGCCGTTGAGGTTTTGTTTTTGAATTAAACTTCCGAAAGTATCACCTGATTTCACCGTGTCATTTTCCACATTAAAATCATGTAGGTTGAAGCCAAAATCGATTAGTTTCGGTTTTGGTTTTTCCATAACAAGCGCTTCCTCTTTTGATTGATCACAAGATACAGCAAAAGAAGTGAGCGCAAGAATTGCGATGATGATTCGAAAGATTTTTAACTTCATATTACAATCCTTCTCCCCAGTTTTTTAATTCTTCTTCAGACCATAATTCCGGGAAAAAGATGCGGCGTTGGTATTTAGGATGCATGTATTTTTTCCAATCGCTTCCGCCGGTAGCTTCTCCGGAACCTTGACCGCTTTCGATGTATTTTTTAGCCGCATTCAAATGTCCCATAACCCAAGTGATATTCACAGTGTAATCGTAATGGCGCATGGCTTTTACCAGTTCAGGGTTTTGTTGGTCTTCTGCCGGAAGTTGTTTGAATTTTTGCCAAATGTTGATGGTATTGTATTCTTCCATATAACGAAGGAATTCCTCGCGGTATTTTCTTTCGAATTCTAAAATCAGATATGACTTTTCGCCGGTTTGGTAATCTTTTCCGGCGGCTTGCCAATACAAGTGTTCGAACGCATGCGAATAAGGCGTGTTTCTGTCGATGGTAGCTCGGAATCGATAATCGATTAAGTTGATTAAATCGGTGGAAGAGAACTCTATTAAGCGATATTGTGCACTTTGAAAACCACTGGCCGGTGTAAGCGTGTTGCGGAATTTCATGTATTGTGCTACTTCCATTCCGTCACCCATGATGTCGAAAGAAGTGGTCAGCATGTCGAAATAGCGACTGATTCTTCGTAGTTTTTCAGTAAAAAATGCCGTTTCGGGCTTTTCAGTATGACACAATTGGTTGATTTCCCACAGAATCATTTTGAACAACAATTCGTTGACTTGATGGTACATGATAAATACCATTTCGTCCGGTAAAACCGTTCTTTGGGTTTGCAAATTCAGCAAGGCATCGGTTTGGATATAATCCCAATAGGTTATCGGTTTGGCCCAAAGCAATCCTTCTAAATGCGTTTCGGTTTTTTGATTTATGGCCTCAAATTTATTTTCTAAATCGGAGAGAACTTGGTCGTAGTTTGTTGTTTTGTTGTTCATTATTTTTTCAATTTCACCATAAACGGATTTTTAAGTCCTTTAAAGCCGTCTAAATCTGCTTTTAAAGAACCTACGGCCAAGCTGGCTTTGATTCGCAATGGTATTTTATTTTCATCGTCGGAGATCCAAACGGTGAGACTTTCTTCTTCTTTAAAAACCCTACCGGATTGTACCAGTGGTCTAAATATCATAGTTGAAGCGGTTCCAAATTTAGTTTTTAATTCTTCTCTGCCCAAAAACTTTAGTTTGAATTTATAGACTTCATCATCGAAAAACATGTCTACAACCACAGATTCTCCGGGTTTTAATTTGTCTATATTCGGATGATTTCTAAGGAAATAGAAGGTAGAAACGATATCTTGTACGTTCTCTGTTACCGAAAAAGTTTTTTCAGTATTGTTTTTATAATTTTTGACTAAAACTTTGTTCGTGGCTTGATTGAAGAATCCTTCTTGGTTTTTGGTGTAACCGCCTTCGTCAATTTTTCGAACAAATTGATAGGGTTTGTTAGTTACTTTATCGAAGTAGCTTTCATAATTGTCATCTACTTTAAAGAAAAAACGCGACATGCCTACGGTATATCCTTTTCCTACAGCATGGTATACCTTTTTGTTTTCACGAACGGCTTCTTTAAGTTCGAGTGTGGCATAACCGGCGTTGATAAAGCCATAGTGGATTCGAAATTTAAACCACTCCCCGGTATCATAAGCTTCCGGTTTTTGAGTATTGAAACTTACAGTGATAAAAAGCAATAATAAGAATAAGTATTTTTTCATTTCGAATTGATTTTTATACTGCGATTACAATATCTGTTCCAAAAGTATTAAAACAAAAAAACCCAATCAAATTAATGACTGAGTTTTTATGCTATTAACCAACCAAAAAACTATAAATTATGAAAATTTATCCAAAATGCGAGGGAACCACCCCTCTATTTTTGTTCTGCAAAGATAGCCTAAGATGTTGCGAAATTACAAGTAAAAAGTCAACTTTAACAGTAATTTAATAAAATACGGTCTTTTTTAGGTCTGATTTTTAAATTATATTTAACAAATTGAAAGTTTTACAACGTTCCTCGTAACATTTGCTCTCTTTCAATAGATTCAAATAACGCTTTGAAGTTTCCGGCACCAAAACCTCTTGCGCCCATTCTTTGAATGATTTCAAAGAACAAAGTTGGACGGTCTTCTACCGGACGGGTAAAGATTTGCAATAAGTAACCTTCATCGTCCGCATCAATCATGATGCCTAATTTTTGCAGTTCGTTGATGTCTTCTTTGAACTTGTTCATGTGGTCTTTTAATCTCTCCGGGATAGCATCGTAATAGGCTTGTGGCGGAGTAGTAAGGAATTCGATTCCACGCGCTCTCATTTCGGCTACGGTTTTGATAATGTCGTCGGTCGCTACTGCAATGTGTTGTACTCCGGCACCTTCGTAAAAGTCTAAGTATTCTTCAATTTGCGATTTTTTCTTGCCTTCCGCCGGTTCGTTGATAGGAAATTTGATTCTTCCGTTACCGTTGCTCATTACTTTCGACATCAAAGCGGAATATTCTGTAGTGATTTGTTTGTCGTCGAACGAAAGGAAGTTTACAAATCCCATAACGTCTTCGTACCATTTTACCCATGTATTCATTTCGTTCCAGCCTACGTTGCCAACCATATGGTCTACATATTTCAAACCAACCGGTGTCGGATTGTAGTCGGATTTCCATTCTTGGTAGCCCGGTAAAAAGATACCATTGTAATTTTTACGCTCTACAAACATGTGTACGGTTTCGCCGTAAGTGTAAATTCCGGCGCGTACTACTTCACCGTGTTCGTCTTTTTCAACGGTTGGTTCCATGTATACTTTAGCACCTCTTTTGGTAGTTTCTGCAAAGGCAGCTCGGGCATCTTCTACCCAAAGGGCAATAATCTTTACACCGTCGCCGTGTTTTTTTACATGTTCACCAATAGGAGAATCGCTGTTCAAAGCAGTGGTTAAAACCAAACGAATTTTATCTTGCTTCAAAACATAGGAAGCTCTGTCTCGCATACCGGTTTCTAATCCGGCATAAGCCAACGATTGGAAACCGAAAGCCGTTTTATAGAAATGGGCGGCTTGCTTGGCATTTCCGACATAAAATTCTACGTAATCTGTACCTAATAACGGAAGGAAATCTTGTGCTCCTTCAAATATTTTTTCTAAACCGTATTCTACGGATTTGATTTCTTGTGACATAATTCTTGTATTTAAAAGAGGTAAAGTGAAGTACCCAAAGTTGTGTTTAAATTTTATTTTTAGCCCCGATAGTAGTGGAAATCCTCGAAGAGATTGCAACGGATAGCGGGAAATAGCTCCTTCCTTCGACTGCGCTTAGGATGACATTTATTCCAACCAAGATTGATAGTATTTATCATCGGCTATTTTCATGGCTTCTTCCGTTACCATTAAGGGTTTGAAAGTATCTACCATTACGGCCAATTCCTGAGTATCTTTTTTACCGATACTTCTCTCAGCAGCTCCGGGATGCGGACCGTGCGGAATACCGGCCGGGTGAAGTGAAATGTGTCCGGCTTCGATATCGTTTCGGCTCATAAAATCACCGTCAACATAGTATAATACTTCGTCAGAGTCGATGTTGCTGTGGTTATAAGGTGCCGGGATAGCTTCGGGATGGTAATCGTACAAACGCGGTACAAAGGAGCAAACCACGAAAGCATCGGTTTCGAAAGTTTGATGCACCGGAGGCGGTTGGTGTATTCTTCCAGTTAACGGTTCAAAATCGTGAATGGAAAAAGCGTACGGATAGTTGTAGCCGTCATATCCGATGACATCAAACGGATGTGTAGCATAAACCATATCGAAAATCTCGTCTTTTTTCTTCACTTTGATGACAAATTCGCCTTTTTCGTCATAAGTTTCCAGTTCGTATGGGCGACGAATATCACGCTCACAGAAAGGAGAATGCTCTAACAATTGTCCGAACCAGTTTCTATAACGTTTCGGAGTATAAATAGGGCGATGTGATTCTACAATGAATAAGCGATTGTCTTCGGTGTCAAAATCCATTTTGTAAATGATGCCACGGGGAATAATCAAATAATCACCGTATTTGAAATCGATATTCCCTAACATGGTTCTCAATTTCCCGGAACCTTTGTGGATGAAAATCATCTCGTCGGAATCGGTGTTTTTATAAAAATAATCGGTAGTCGATTGTTTCGGTGCAGCCAAAACGATGTGACAATCCGAATTGGTTAAGACGATTTTACGGCTTTCCAAAAAATCGTTTTCAGGATTTACTTGAAAGCCTCGCAGGCGATAAGATTGAATGTTATTCGCTTTGGCAATTTTGGGTGCCACGCTGTATTGGTTTCTGATTTCTTTAACTTGCGTCGGACGGTGTTCGTGATAGGAGTTGGTCGACATTCCGTCAAAACCTACTGTCCCGAACAACTGCTCGTAATACAAATCGCCATTAGGTTTGCGAAAAATGATGTGTCTTTTGTGAGGGATATTTCCCAATTTATGATATAACGGCATAACTGTAATGTTTTAATTAAACAATGTTAAAATGTAACAATGGGTTTATTGTTACATTGTGTAATTGATACATTGCTTCAAATCACTCAGGATTTCTCTTGATGAGGAATTTTAAATACGCTAATAAACCTTGCCACGTGACAGTCATAGTTCAAAAACTAATTGTTTTTTAAATTTTTACCGACAATGATTCCCATGCCAAAGGCAGCTATTATGGCTAAAAGTATGATCATAAAATGATTTTTTACTATACAAATATCTAAAAAAAAAATCCAAATTCTTTTTTGAATTTGGATTTCTTTTATCAAAGTTGATTAAGGTTGGACTTTTTCTTACTGTAAAGGAAGTAAACACTTATTCCGATGATTCCCCAAACGATGAACGCAATCCAAGTTTCTTTTCGCACAAAGTACATCAAGAACAAATTGAAACCTACTCCCAGAGTTCCTACTAAGTATACGGCCGGAGTTTTATAAGGTCTTTCCAATTCCGGTTTTTTCACTCTTAAAATCATTACCGCTACACAAACCATGGCAAAGGCTAATAAAGTTCCCATAGAACACATTTCGCTTACCTTGTTGATTGGTGTTAAAGCCGCCACAATTGAAATGATACCACCTACTAATATTGTGCTTTTGTGCGGAGTTTTAAAAGTTGGGTGTAAAGTTTTGAAGAAGTTAGGCAACAAACCGTCTTTGGCCATTCCTAAGAAGATTCTGGTTTGTCCCAACATCATTACCAACATTACGCTGGTCAATCCTGCAGTAGCAGCAAGTGTAATGATGAACACCGCCCAAGTGATTCCGTTTTCACTGAAAGCAGAAGCCACAGGAGCTGATTTGTCCAATTGGTCATAAGGCACCATACCTGTTAACACTAATGAAACCAAGATGTACAATACAGTACAGATGACTAGTGAAGCTACAATAGCAAACGGCACGTCTTTCTTAGGGTTAATGGCTTCACCGGCTTGGGTAGAAACCGCATCAAAACCAATGTAAGCAAAAAAGACAATAGTAGCGGCGGTTAAAACACCCCCGAAACCGAAGCTTACTTTTTCTACGCCATCAATCAAAATGGTTTTTTCAGCTGGGATAAAGGGTTGCCAGTTAGCAGTATCGATGTAAAAAGCACCTGCTATAATTACAAATAAAACAACGGCTACCTTAATGATTACAATGATATTATTGGTTTTTGCCGCTTCTTTAATTCCTTTTACTAAGATGTAAGTTACAATCCAAGTGATTAAAAAAGCCGGTAAATTGAAGGCAAAACTTGGTGCAGCTTGGCCTAATTCGGCGTATTTTTCGGTTGCGGTTGTTAAATCGTTGCAGAGCCAAATTGGGAAATCTATCCCAAAAAGATGCAACAGTTTAACAAAATAACCACTCCATGCCACGGCTACGGTAGTTGCGCCCATCATGTATTCCAGGATCAAGTTCCATCCGATGAACCAGGCAAAAAGTTCACCTACAGTGCCATAAGCATAAGCATAAGCAGAGCCTTCAACGGGAAGTACTGAGGCAAATTCAGCATAACAAAGGGAAGCAAATAAACAGCCAATACCTGCAATTACAAAAGACAAAGCCAAGGCTGGCCCGGCATAATCATGAGCGGCAATACCGGTTAAAGTGAAAATTCCACCACCGATGATGGCTCCGATACCTAATGAGGTTAATCCCCACTTTGTCAATATTCTTTTTAAATCATTTTTTTTCATATCTGCTTCAAAAGCAGATACCGGTTTTACTCTCCAAATTGACATAAATTGTTGGTTTAGTTAATAGATTTCAAATATAGTTTTTCTGTTTTAAAAAACACAAAAATATATTTTTCATCGCAATTAGGTTTTAGAACCAAAATCCAATACTGATAAAAGTGTAGCCCCGACTCAATTCGGGCGACCAGGTATACTTAACTTCAACCGGCCCGATAACCGACTCTAAAGCATAGCCAACCGCGTAACCGTTATAGGTTGGTCTTGACAGCCAATTGCCGGTTCGAAACAAATCGTCGGCTACATTAGCATAATTGGCAGCAAAATTGAAGTGGTTTTTTTTGTAGAATTCGTAATCAATGGTGAAACAAGACTTGATGTAACTGTCGGCAGACAAACTCAAAAAATCATAACCGTAAAAGTGTTTGAAGTTGTTGATAGTATTAAAACCATAACCTCCTAAAACAAAATCAAAAAAGTGAACGCTTTCATCGCCAATGGTGAATCCAAGCTCTGACTGTACTTTAAGAGTTACTTTTTTATAAAAAGATTTCACTACGCCGATTTCTCCTTTAGCTATGGAGAAGCGATTGAACTCTCGGGTGTAATCCGTCGAATAAATGAAAGACTGAATGTCTCCCGACAGAAACCACCCTTTCTTAGGGAACAATTTATTGTCGAAAGAGTCATACTTCATATAACCAAATAAACTGGTGTACCAACTTTTTTCAAAAACGGGGTTTACGGTTCCCAGATTGTCAGATTTAATTTTGAGACGTTTCAATTCCACTCCGGCTCCGATGAGGAATTTTTGAATAAATACCGTTTGCATATAAGCCTGATTGGTAAAATCCGAAAAGTCGATATTAATGCTGTTCAAGCCCAATTGGTCCAAAATAGCACCGTCGCGAAAATCGGTTACTACATTTCGGTTAAATTTATTATATCTCGATTTTATCCCAAAGCTCCAGTAAAAGCCGTTATCTATGTAATAATCTAAGTTATAGCGAATGTTATCGCCTAATCCCAAATCCAAAGAAACCACATCGTTTTTGAAGAGCGATTTTTTCTGCGTGATGTTGGTTAACAAGGCACTTTTGTACAAACCGTCGTAGTGCAAACCGAATTTTAAAAATGTTTTGGTGTTGTTTTCGCTCAGGTTTAATTTCAACTCATCTGCACCTTGGTAAGGTTCGATGGTGTAACTAATCCGACTGAAGTTTTGCGTAGCATTAATGTTGTTAATGCCTGTTTTTAAATCGTCATAACTGATTTTTTTGCCATTCTTGAATCGCAGCTTTCCTAAAATAAAAGCGCGGGTATAATTTTCCAAGCGATTAAGGCTAATACTTTTGATGAATAGTGAGTCGCTTTTAACCGGATGTTGGTTCAATGCATATTTTTCCTCCGGATTGGCCAGCTTTTTAATTTTATCAATTTCTAACATCGCAGCTATTTCCCCTTTTTGGATAATTTCTTTCCCTTCGTTGAAAGAGATTACACCGTAATTAGAAATGTCGGGTTTGATGTAAATATCCGTAATCTTCTTTTTCTCGTTCATGCTTTTAATCATGTCCAAGTTGGTAATTTGTACCAAAATTCGGGTAGCGTCTTTTAAAGCGTCTCGGTCTTTCAAATCATCCTGAACGTCAACACCAATTATAATGTCGGCGCCCATTTTTCGGACTTCTTCAGCCGGATAATTATTCACTACACCACCGTCAATCAACACTCTTCCGTCTATTTCAACCGGTGAAAATAAAGAGGGAAAAGCCGAGCTGGCCAATAACGCTTGTGCCAAATAGCCTTCTTTTAAAATAATCCCTTCGCCGGTTTCTATGTCGGTGGCTACACATAAAAACGGAATGGGTAATCTGTCGAATTCACGAATGTGGCGGACTTTATGCGTTAATTTTGACAACAAATTGTAGTTATACATGCCTTTGGAAAGCGCGATGGGAATTCCGATTTTGAATTTGTGAAAAGGCAAAGTCAATGCATACATTTCGTCATTTCGCTTTTCGTAAAAGCTTTTGGAAGAACGCGGAATGTAATCTTGTAGTAATTCGTCGAAATCTGTATGGTAAAAAATGGAATCGATTTGCGTAGCACTGTAACCGGAAGCATACAATCCACCAACCACTGCGCCCATACTGGTTCCGCCTATGTAATCGATTTTAACGCCGGCTTCTTCCAATACTTTCAATACACCTATATGGGCAAATCCCTTAGCACCGCCGCCACTCAAAACCAAACCAATTTTAGGTCTTTTGGTTTGTGTTGAATCTTGTGCCACACCGACTTGAAGAAAAAAGAGTCCAAGAAGCAGCAGTGTAATTTTTTTCATAAACAGAGGTTAGGATTTCCCGATGTTGTAAAATTCGGAAATTTTTTTGGCTTTTGAGGCACCAATAACCTCAGAAATTTCTTTTTCTGTAGCCGATTGCAATCTTTTAACACTTTTGAAATGTTTTAGTAAAGCCAACATGGTTTTTTCGCCTATACCCGGAATGGTTTCCATAGAAGTTTGTAAGGCCGATTTGCTGCGCTTGTCGCGATGGTGCGTAATCCCAAAACGGTGAGCTTCGTTGCGCAAATGTTGGATAATTTTCAAGGTTTCCGATTTTTTATCTAAGTATAACGGTACCGAATCGCCGGGATAAAACAGCTCTTCCAGTCGTTTGGCAATGCCGATAATGGCAATTTTTCCGCGTAAACCCAATTCGTCTAAGCTTTTCAATGCCGATGACAATTGGCCTTTGCCACCGTCAATGATGATGAGTTGCGGCAACGGTTGGTTTTCGTCTAGTAAGCGTTTGTATCGGCGATACACCACTTCTTCCATAGAGGCAAAATCGTTCGGACCTTCCACGGTTTTGATGTTGAAATGACGGTAGTCTTTCTTGCTTGGCTTCCCGTCTTTAAACACCACACAAGCTGAGACCGGATTGGTTCCCTGAATATTCGAGTTGTCAAAACATTCAATATGACGCGGTTCTGTGGGTAATCGCAGGTCATTTTGCATTTGCGCCATAATGCGGTTGGTATGGCGTTCGGGATCTACAATTTGCAGCTGCTTTAATTGCTCCAAACGTTGGTATTTGGCGTTGCGTTGCGAGAGTTCGAGGATTTGTTTTTTGTCGCCGAGTTGCGGTACGGTGACTTTTATTTTATCGCCGAAATCGAGTTCGAATGGCAGGATAATTTCTTTAGAAGTTAAGTGAAAACGCTCTCGCAATTCAACCACAGCCAATTCTAATAACTCTTCATCGCTTTCGTCGAGTTTCTTTTTAATTTCCATCGTGTGTGAACGGATAATGGCGCCGTGTGCAATTTGAAGGAAGTTCACATATGCCATCGATTCATCCGAAACGATAGAAAAAACATCCACATTGGAAATTTTCGGATTTAAAATGGTCGAACGCGATTGGTAGTTTTCGAGCACTTCAATCTTTTCTTTGATTTTTTGAGCGGCTTCAAACTTCATATCGGCCGCCAATTCCAGCATCAATTTTTTAAAATCGCGCAAACTGTCTTTAAAATTGCCTTTCAGAATTTCGCGTATAGCATCTACTTGTTTTTGGTAATGTTCCAACGATTCGTAGCCTTCACACGGGCCTTTGCAGTTGCCGATATGATATTCCAAGCAAACCTTGTATTTCCCAGATTGTATGTTGGCTTTGGATAAATCGTAATTGCAAGTCCGCAACGGATATAATTCTTTGATCATATCCAAAATTGTATTGACCGTCTTAAAATTGGTATACGGACCAAAATATTCCGAACCGTCTTTGACCATTCTTCGCGTTGGAAATATTCGGGAGAAAGGTTCTTTTTTGATGCAAATCCAAGGATAGGTTTTGTCGTCTTTAAGCAACACATTATAGCGCGGTTGCAGTTTTTTGATGAGGTTGTTTTCTAACAACAGTGCATCGGCTTCGGAAGCGACAACGATGTGCTTGATTTCCACAATTTTCCGAACCAACACATTGGTCTTGGCATTGTCGTGTATTTTATGAAAATAGGAGGAAACCCTTTTTTTGAGGTTTTTGGCCTTGCCGACGTATAAAATTTTACCGGCCGCATCGTAATACTGATAAACGCCCGGGCTATCGGGCAAGGTTTGCAATTGCAATTCAATAGAAGGCGTTTCCATAACAACAAAGTTAACGGAAATTGCCTGAAAAGCAAGAACTGTTAAGCCTAACATTTATCATGTTTTTTCCGCATGCAAAGACTTAGTTTTGACAAAATTTTTAGGGATGAAATACTGGAAAAAACTCACCAACAACGAGAGAAAAGATAGAATTGAAAAGGCTTTGCAAGATAACGTCAATTTTTCCAAAGACACTTCTTTGGGATATCCGGCGTCTAAATTAGACAGCAGAGTGTTTAACGATGATGCGCCTTTTTTGAAAGACGCGCCCATTTTGCAAACCTATGTAGCCAATCCTAACAATATTGGTTGTCATACTTTCGGTACTTCCGAAAAAGCTTTTAATGGTACTCAGGAAATCGAGCGGGAAGTGCTGAATGTAATTGCAGTGGATATTTTTAAAGCCGAACCGAATACGTTTGATGGTTATATTTCGCCCGGCGGCACCGAAGCCAATATCCAAGCGATTTGGATGTTTCGCAATTATTACAAGAATAATTATGATGCCAAAGCCGATGAAATTGCGATAGTAGCTTCAGAAGATACGCATTATTCGATTCCGAAAGCCTCGAATTTGCTGCAGTTGGATTGGTTGAAAATTCCGGTTGATTTTGATACACGCACCATTGATGTCATCCAATTGGAACAAATCATCCTAAAGGCCCAAAGCAACGGGAAGAAATATTTCATTACGGTTTCCAACATGGGAACTACCATGTTTGGTTCGGTAGACAATCCGGAAGACTATATTACTGTTTTTGAAAAGCACAACTTGCATTATAAACTCCACATAGACGGAGCATACGGCGGATTTGTTTATCCGTTCAGTAATCAGCAATCAGTGATTAATTTTAGTAACCCAAAAATCAGTTCCATCACCATAGACGCACACAAAATGTTGCAAGCGCCTTACGGAACGGGTGTTTTTATTTGCCGAAAAGGCTACATCGAAAACGTATTGACCAAAGAAGCCGAATACGTGGAAGGCATGGATTTAACCCTTTGCGGTAGTCGAAGCGGCGCCAATGCCGTAGCGGTTTGGATGATTTTGTTTACTTACGGACCCAACGGTTGGTTTGAAAAAGTGAGCGTGTTACAAATGCGAACCCAGTTTTTGTGCAACCAATTGGATGCTATGAACATACAGTATTTCCGCGAACCGTTCATGAATATAGTAACGATTAAAGCGGAGTATATTCCGTTGGTCATAGCCGAGAAATACGATTTGGTGCCACAACAACACGATGAAAATAACCAATGGTACAAAATTGTGCTCATGGATCACGTAGAAGTAGAACATTTGACTACTTTTATAGAAGATTTGATGGCTACTAACTATGTTTAAAAAAGACTTACGCAAAAAGTACAAAGCACTAAGACAAACACTTTCCGAAGCACAAATTGAAGATCAAAGTTTAGCGATTGCCAATCGGTTATTGCAATTAGACGTTTGGGACAACACTTATTTTCATTTGTTTCTGACTATCGAAGAGCAAAAGGAAGTAGACACCGAGTTTGTTTTGCAAATTTTAGCCGGAAAAGACAAAGAGATTGTAGTGGCTAAAAGCGATTTTGATACTTTGGCAATGACCCATTTTTTGCTGACGGACAATACCAAATTTAAGAAAAACGACTACAATATTTACGAGCCAGTAGACGGCATAGAAGTGCCGCCAAGCAAACTGGATGTGGTGTTTGTACCTTTATTGGCTTATGACAGTAACGGAAATCGAGTAGGTTACGGCAAAGGTTTTTACGATAAATTTTTGTCGCAATGCAAAGAAGATGTCGTCAAAATAGGATTGTCGTTTTTTGAGCCTGAAGAAACTATAACCGATGTATCGCCTAACGATATCCGATTAGATTATTGCGTAACGCCCGAAACTATTCATAAGTTCCCAACGACGTTTTCTTAGCAAAGGCTTTTTTGTTAAAGACAATCAATATCCCGACACCCGTGGAAATAGCCATATCAGCTATATTGAAAATGGCGTTGAAAAATTTAAATGGTTCGCCGCCCCAAATAGGCAACCATTCCGGGAAAGTACCTTCATAAATCGGGAAATACAACATGTCGACTACTTTTCCGTGAAATAAGGTACCGTAAGGTTGTTCCGGTGAGAAAGTAGCGATGTGATAACGAGTGCTTTCGTCAAATATAACACCATAGAATACTGAATCGATAATGTTTCCGGCCGCTCCGGCAAAGATGAGTGCAATGGCCACCATCAAATATCTGGAACTGTGTTTGGTGCTGGAGTCATACAACCAGTAACCTATACCGCAGATGGCTAAAATTCGGAAAGTAGTGAGCATTAATTTTCCATATTCGCCCGGAATTTTAGTTCCCCAAGCCATTCCTTCGTTTTCAATGAGCAATATTTTAAACCAACTGGTAACATCTATTTGGCTGGCTTCTCCGTAAAAGAAATTGGTTTTAATGTAAATCTTAACAAATTGGTCAACCAATAAGATAATGGCAATGATTAAAATAGAGTTTCTTAACGACATTCTTAGGGTTTTAATGGCGCAAAAATAGCAATATTATTACATAAAAAGCAGAATAATTTTTTTCTTAGTCAACTCATCCAATACATTTTAGCGCAGTCCGCTCAAGATTGTTTAATTTTACCTTGAAAAGCAACCCAAATGCTTTTTTTTCATCCTGAAAATAATTAAGACCAATACAATAAACGATATGAAAAAAATTTATTCTTTTTTATTCCTCTTTGCAGCCCTTTCAATGGTGTCATGTGACAAAGAAGATGATACAGATTTGGTTAGATTTGCTGTGCCTACGTTAAAATCATTAGCCGATATCAGAAGCAGCGTTTCGGTAACTTCAGCCCAACCAACGCAATCAAACGGGAAAATTTATGTAGCCGAACAGTATTTGTTTTACATCGCTCTGGAATCCGGAGTGCATGTTTTTGATAACTCTAATCCGGCTTCTCCGCAAAACATCGCTTTTATCAATCTGGCGGGTGTACACGATATTGCAGTTAAGGGAAATTATCTGTTTGCCGACAATTTTGTCGATTTGTTGGTGTTTGACATTAGCAACATTCAAAACATATCTTTGGTGCGAACGGTGCCGAATTCGATTGTTTTTTTTCCGCAGTACCCCGAAGATGCGGAGTTTTATGATTATACCGTAAATCCGAATCAGGATGAAATTATCACGGGATTTACCATTGAAATGAAACCGAGACCGCAAGGGCAAGAAGTGGTATTCGCCAATGATGCCTTAGCCGGTTTTGAAAGCTCTAATAGTGGAAACATTGGTGTTGGGGGTTCTTATGCGCGTTTTCAAATTAATAACAATGCTTTGTATACCATTGATTCGTATAAATTGAATGTGTTTAATATAGCCAATCCCGCAGCTGCTTTTTTCGACAAAGAAGTCTACATGACGCAATGGTTTGGTGGCGGTGAATTCGAAACGCTGTTTATTCAGAAAGACATTTTGTTTGTGGGTTCAACGACCGGAATGTACACGGTAGATGCTGAAGACGAGTTCAATCCGTATTTTGTCTCCGGGTTTTCCCATGCTACGGCTTGCGATCCGGTAGTGGTTTTTGGGAATACCGCTTACATCACGGTTCGCGGGGGTTCAAGTTGCGGCGCTATTCAAGATCAAATTAATGTAATCGATGTGACCAACATTGCCAATCCGACTTTGTTATCGACGTATTTATTGAATGAACCTTACGGTTTAGGGATTAAAAACGGCGTGTTGTATGTAGGTTGCGGTACTAATGGTTTGAAGATTTTTAACGCGGCCAACAGTGCCGGTTTGGTTCTGGCTAACAGTTATGCCAATAATGTAAAAGATGTGATTCCGCTCGACAGCCATTTGATTACCGTGGGTGATAATACTATAACGCAATACAGCTACGGACCGAATTTTACATTAACCTTACTCAGTCAGATAACCCTATAAAAAAAGCCCCGAATCTCGGGGCTTTTTTATAATACGATGGTTTGATTTATCGTTGTAAATTTTTGGCTTCGATACTCATGGTAGCATGAGGTACAATTTTCAAGCGCTCTTTGGAAATCAATTTTCCGGTTACTTTACAAACACCGTAGGTTTTATTTTCTACACGGAATAAAGCATTTTTCAAATCGCGGATGAATTTTTCCTGACGAATGGCCAATTGTGAGTTCGCTTCTTTCGACATGGTTTCACTGCCTTCTTCAAACGCTTTGAACGTTGGCGATGTATCATCGGTACCGTTATTCAAATCGTTCATATAAGCACTTTTTATCAAGTCTAAATCGGCTTTTGCTTTTTCAATCTTTGCTAAAATAATTTCTTTGAACTCTGCCAAATCAGCGTCTGAGTATCTTAATTTTTCTTCTACCATAATCGTTACGTAATTATTTAGAAATTAATATTCTTGTTTTTATCTCATCAAATTCTATTTCAGAACCTTCGGTAATCTCATTCTCTAAAACTAAACTCTCGGTTAGTGTCTCCGATTTGATATAGTTTTCATTTTCTTTAATCGCTTGCGCTAAAATCGGATGGTCTTGCAATTGTACTTTAATTTTATCAGTTACTTCAAAGCCGCTGTCCTTTCTGATGTTTTGGATGCGGTTGACCAATTCTCTCGCAATACCTTCGTTTTTCAACGCATCGGTTAGGGTAATGTCTAAGGCCACAGTGATACCGTTTGCATTGGCCACCAACCAACCCGGAATATCTTGAGACGAAATCTCAACATCTTCTAATGATAAAGTTATACTTTTTCCTGAAATTACAAGTGTTAGCTCGCCTTTAGTATCCAATTCGTTAATTTGTTCCTGAGTAAAACTTTGTATCTCTTTGGAAATCAAGCCCATGTCTTTTCCGAAACGGGGACCTAAAGCCTTGAAATTCGGTTTAATTTGCTTCACTAATACGCCTGAAGCATCGTCTAAAAGTTCGATTTCTTTGACGTTTACTTCGGCTTTTATCAGGTCGGAAACCGCTTCAATTTCAGCACGCTGAGTCTCGTCAAGTATTGGAATCATTACCTTTTGCAACGGTTGACGCACTTTAATCATTTCCTTTTTGCGGAGCGATAAAACCAAGGACGAAACCGTTTGGGCTTTCAGCATTTTGCTCTCTAACGATTTATCAACAAAGTTTTCAACCATCACCGGGAATTTTGCCAAATGTACCGATTCAAATTCCTCTGTATGTGTTGCCTGCGTTAAGTCTCTGTAAAGTTGGTCCATGAAAAATGGTGCAATTGGAGCCGATAATTTAGCCACAGTTACCAAACAAGTGTATAAGGTTTGATAGGCGGCAATTTTATCTGTACCGTATTCGCCTTTCCAGAATCTGCGGCGGCACAAACGCACGTACCAGTTACTCAGGTTTTCTTGTACAAAATCGGATATCGCACGAGCAGCTTTGGTTGGTTCGTAATCGGCGTATGCTTCGTCAACGGTTTGGATTAAGGTGTGTAATTCCGATAAAATCCAACGGTCAATTTCCGGTCTTTCGTTCAACGGTACTTCAGCTTCGGCATATTTAAATCCGTCGATATTGGCATATAAACTGAAGAAAGAGTAGGTATTGTAAAGTGTTCCGAAGAATTTACGGCGTACTTCTGCCACGCCTTCGATGTCAAATTTTAAGTTGTCCCACGGATTGGCATTCGATATCATGTACCAACGCGTAGCATCGGGACCGTATTCTTTTAAAGTTTCAAACGGATCTACGGCATTGCCCAAACGTTTCGACATTTTTTGTCCGTTTTTGTCCAATACCAAGCCGTTTGACACCACATTTTTATAAGCAATTTTATCAAAAACCAAAGTTCCAATGGCGTGAAGCGTATAGAACCAACCGCGGGTTTGGTCGACACCTTCTGCGATAAAATCGGCAGGAAAGGCTTTGTTATCGTCGATTAGGTCACGGTTTTCAAATGGATAATGCCATTGGGCATAAGGCATAGCGCCCGAGTCGAACCATACGTCAATCAAATCGGCTTCGCGTTTCATCGGTTGGCCCGATGGCGATACCAAGATGATATTATCAACCACATTTTTATGCAAATCGACTAAGTCGTAATTGGCTTCGCTCATATCGCCGATGGTGAATCCTTTATATGGATTTTCGGTTTGGAAACCGACGGCGATGGATTTTTCGATTTCAGTATACAATTCTTCTACTGAACCGATCAGCATTTCTTCGGTGCCGTCTTCGCTTCTCCAAATAGGCAATGGAATACCCCAATATCTGGAACGCGATAAGTTCCAATCGTTGGCATTCTTCAACCAGTTTCCGAAACGACCTTCTCCGGTAGCTTTAGGCTTCCAATTGATGGTATCGTTAAGGTCAAACATGCGGTCTTTGATTTCGGTTACTTTGATGAACCAAGAATCCAACGGATAGTATAAAATAGGTTTGTCCGTTCTCCAACAATGCGGATAACTGTGTACGTATTTTTCAACCTTAAAGGCTTTGTTTTGCTCTTTCAGCAAGATGGCAATTTCTACATCTACTGATTTTTCAGGTGCTTCGCCTTCGTTATAGTATTCATTTTTGACATATTTTCCGGCGAACTCACCCATTTGGGCTACAAATTTCCCTTGCAAATCTACTAAAGGAACAGGATTGCCGTTTTCGTCTAACACCAACATAGGCGGTACTTCCGGCGTGGCTTCTTTGGCCACTTTGGCATCATCTGCACCGAAAGTCGGCGCGGTGTGTACAATTCCGGTTCCGTCTTCGGTAGTGACGAAATCGCCCGAAATTACGCGGAAAGCATTTTCCGGATTTTGATACGGCAAAGTGTACGGCAGTAATTGTTCGTAGCGGATGCCTACTAAATCAGCGCCTTTGGCTTCGGCTAAAATTTGGTATGGAATCTTTTTATCTTCTGATTTGTAATTCGCAAAATCAGCTTCTGTTTCCGCAACAAAATATTTACCGCCGAATTGTTTTCCGACTAAATTTTTAGCCAGAATCACATTTACCGGTTCAAAAGTGTATTGGTTGAACGTTTTGACCAAAACGTAGTCAATTTTTGGTCCAACGGTTAATGCGGTGTTGCTTGGTAAAGTCCATGGCGTGGTTGTCCAAGCCAAAATATGAATATCACCGAAGCCTTGTAAAAAGTTCGGTAAGGTTTCTAATTTTGTTTTGAATTGCGCTACTATCGTCGTATCGGTTACATCGCGATAAGAACCCGGCTGATTTACTTCGTGCGAAGACAACCCGGTTCCCGCTTTGGGCGAGTACGGTTGAATGGTGTAGCCTTTGTAGAGTAAGTCTTTGTTGTAAATTTGTTTGAGCAACCACCAAACCGTTTCCATGTATTTGGATTTGTAGGTCACATACGGATCTTCCATATCTACCCAATAGCCCATTTTTTCGGTTAGGTCGTTCCAAACATCGGTGTAGCGCATCACGGTTCTTTTACATGCTTCGTTGTATTCGGTCACCGAGATGGTTTTGCCGATGTCTTCTTTGGTGATGCCTAATTCCTTTTCGGTACCTAATTCAACCGGCAAACCGTGCGTATCCCAGCCGGCTTTGCGTTTGACTTGGAAACCTTTCTGAGTTTTGTAACGACAAAAAATATCCTTGATGGCGCGCGCCATTACGTGGTGAATTCCCGGTAAGCCATTGGCCGACGGCGGACCTTCAAAAAACACATAAGGAGTAGCACCTTCACGGGATGTGACACTCTGTTCAAAGATGTTATTTTTTTTCCAAAATGCAAGAACTTCTGAGGCTACCGTTGGCAGGTCAAGTCCTTTGTATTCAGTAAACTTAGTACTCATTTTTATCGTTTTCTTAAATCAGTTTGCGAAAGTAATAAATAGTTGTGAGTTATGGGTTATGAGACAGGAGTTTTTGCGTTAGCGATTGCAACGGAAATCCTTTTTTTGGTGATTTTCCATTGAATAAGTGGATGGTCTTTAAAAAAGATTGCAGTGGAAAGCGCGGCCCGGAGGGAAACGCCCATAAAATTTTAAGCGAAAACCTCTTTTAAAACTTCCAGCGATTTGGGTTTTTTGAAGCCAACCAGATGAAAAGTATAGTAATCCAATAGTATTTTGAGCAAAAGTTGTCGTTCGCTACCGTTGAAGACTTTTTGCGAGCTGTCGAATTTTAAGTCGATTAGTTTTTTGAACAAACGGGTTTCGTTTTCCGATAAGCAGCCCAAAGTTAAAAATGGAGAAAAATAGCCTTCTTTCACTTCAAAAAAGGGATAATCTATTTCGGAAGTATCAGGATAAAAGCCCATGAATTTGGTGATTTCCAGCAACAATATTAGGTGGAAATTAGACGTTTCTTCATGCGTATCGAGCCAAAGTAAGGCCGTTTCCAAAAAGGTGAACAAGCGGTCGTTTTTTTCTTCTTCGTGTATGCTGTGGTGGAGCATTTCGGAGAGAAAAATAACTATAGTGCTTTTAATGATGTCGGTGTTGATAGTTTGGAAAGCGTGCGCCAGTTTGATTTCTTTGAAATGCTCTAAAGTGCCTTTGTTTTTGTGATTGGCTTCGATTTCGAGTAGCGTTAACGGCTGAAAGTAGGCGATTTTTTGGTTCGATTTTTTGGCTGAGAAAGCATTCGGCACAAAATAGCTTTTTAAACCATCACTTTGCGTTAAGCATTTAACAATCAGGCTTTTTTCCTGATATTTTAGCGAAGAAATGACAATGGCTTTAGTTTTGACTAGCATTTTTAATTCTATTTTCCCTGACAGAAACTAATGCAAAAGTAATCAGGATTAATTGTAGCGGCATCATGTAGCGCGAACAATTAACCGGGCCTGTTGCCAAAACATAGTAAATAATAAAAACCAGAAAAAAGTACTCTGAGAAACTTCTTCCTTTTTTGGAGTAAAACTTGAAAAAGTACATCCATTTAAAAATTAATACCAGCAGGATTGGAATCAGTAGTAAATAGATAAAAAGCAACGACTTATCTTTAAACAGCGAAAAAATGGATTTGTTGCCGTTTACAACTTCCAAAAAGCCTTGATTTCCATCTTCTTGGCCAACGAAAGTCATTAAATCAAACCTTCCGGGGTCGAATATACCTCTAACACCGGTTCCTAAATGGTATAAGGTGTATGGAAAAAAATGGGTAGAAATTTCTTCTAAAGCTATTTTTCGGAGGGCATGGTCTTTTTGTAGTGGATTTTCTGTTTTTATTGATTGAGTAACTTGTGAAAGCCAATCGTCTGCCTCTTTTTTAGATTGGTTGTAGGCTTTAAAGTAGTACAAATTATAATGAATAAGGTTAGTGTTTTCCATTGATGAAAAGTGTCTATAACCAAATCTGTTTAGGTTATAATTGGAATAAAGCAACACTGTAATAATTGGTAATAAAACCCAAAAGTTAAATCGTTTTACCTTAAAATAGTAAAACAACATTACAACGAAGTTTACAAATACAAAGGGATAGAAAACAGGTTTTGTAAATGCTAATAGTAGGATTATGAGTTGCGCATATTTGATGGTTTTCCAGCTGAAATGTACGGTGTACAGGTAAAACAGTAAGGTTACCAAAAACAGCACAACCAATTCAGACATTATCAGTTGTGAATAAATAAAAACTGAAGGCGTTAAAACGATTAAAATTAAAGCAGATTGTTTTTTAATCTTGTAAAAATCAAGGATTTTAAAGAATAAGTGAAAGGTAAAACACAGCAGTATAGATTGGAAAAAAATGATAATGTAAGGACTCAGTGTAATTGTTAATGATAAAAAAAGAGGATAAATCAAAGGTCTTTTGCTGATTACCGGATCATTTACAGAGAAGTAATTGCCTTCTAACAGGTACTTGGCAACTTCAACGTACTCATGAGAATCGCTCAGATAGAAATTGCCACTCATTACCCTGAATACAAGTATAACTAAGTAGAAAAAAAGTAATGATACTACTGTTTTATCTGCCCATAAAGAATTATCTTTTCTTCTCTTCATGATATTCTTCTTCTGTATTGATGGCCCAAATGTTTTCTTTGGAGGTAATGCCTTTTTTGATGTTTTGAACAGCTTGCATTGCTGTTAGCATAGAATGGTCTTGATTGTTGTATTTATGCATTCCGTTTCGGCCAACCAAAAATAAATTAGGGATGGTGTCTGTAAATGCTTTAACCTTGAAAAATTCAGAGTAAGCGCCAAAATAAGCGGGGTATGTTTTGGGTACTTTTATGGCAACGGCATCTAAAACGTTTTTCTGAGATTCTATAAAACCCAATTTGACTAATTCCTGAGTAGCCAAGTCTATTAGTTGTTTGTCTTCGAGTTCCCAAATGCCATCACTTTCATTACAAAAGTATTCTAATCCCAGCCAAGTGGTATTGGCCTCTTTAACCAAGTATGGACTCCAATTGTTGAATACTTGTATTCTTCCGACTTTCACATAGTTTTCCTGAATATAAATCCAATTGTCGTCGAGTTTAATTTTTGTCTCGTTTAACAAAATCCCGATGGTTATAAAATCCCTGTAAATCAGGTTATCAGCGATATATTTAGTTTCAGATAGGATTTCGAATGAAAAAGCATTAAACAAATCTTTTACAGGCATAGTTGAAATGCAGTAGTCAAATTCGATGGTTTCTGCCTTTTCATTTTTGGTTGTTATTACCGCAGAAGTTAAATTTCCATTGCCATTAAGTTGAATAACCCTACTGTTTTTGTAAAGAACACCGCCTTTTTGTTCTATCAGCCCCGCTACCTTTGTCCATAGTTGACCCGGCCCGTATTTAGGATATAAAAAATATTCAATTAATGAAGTTTCTGTATTTTTTTGGTTTATATCCTTTTTTCTGAAAGGTTTTTTTATAATGTCAACGATTGTCTTTGTGATAGAAAGGCCTTTGATTCTTTGTGCTCCCCATTCAGAACTGATTTCTTTACACGAGATGCCCCAAACTTTTTCGGTGTAGTCTTTAAAAAACGTTTTATACAAGCGATTTCCAAATCTGTTTATAAAAAAATCCTCGAGTGATTTTTCATTCTTGATAGGAAATAATACACTTTTAAGATAACTCAGAATTATTAAAGTAACATTTTTAAATCCCAATTGTCGGATTGTTTGAAAACTCAATCTAATGGGATAGTCATAAAAACATTTTTGGTAGAAAATCCTAGAGATTCTCTTTCTTACCAGGAAAACATCCTCTAAATCATCTTTGTTTTGATTGATCTTAATTGTGGAATGTTGATTTTGATAGGAGATTTGTATGGTGTTATCAGCGGAATGAATAGGAAGGATCTCTTGCCACCATTGCATTACGACATCTGATTTTGAAAAAAACCTATGGCCGCCTATATCAATACGGTTTCCGTTGTGATTTTCTGTTCTGGAAATTCCGCCCCATAAATCGGTCGCTTCTACTACAACAGGTTGAATGTCTGTGTGTTTTAACAACTCGTAAGCTGCCGTTAGGCCGGCGGGTCCGCCACCAATAATTAATGCTTTCTTCAAAATAATTTATCTGATTATCATTACTTTTTTTACAGTGGTTTCCGCTGCATCTTCGGCGGCGATGAAAATCATGTAAACGCCGGAAGCCACTTTGTATTTGCCGAAAGCAGTTGTATCCCATTCGATGGTACCACCGGTTGAAGTGGTTTCGTAAACCAAATTGCCCTCGATATCGGTGATTTTGATATTAGCTCCGGAAGTTAATCCGGCCACTTTAACGGTTCCAACAAATTCCGGGCGTACCGGATTAGGATAGACATAAACGTCTTTTAAACTATCGGCCGGTTTGGTTGCGGTGCCTTGAAACGACACCATACCTTTATCCGTTGCAAAGAAAATTTCTCCGGTTTCGGCATTGATGTCAATGTCGTTAATCACGTTGCTGGGTAAAGGCGAATTGTCTTTAGTAAAATGATAAATAGTTTCTTGTCCGTTTGGAGAAAAAAGAAAAGCCCCGGAATCGGCGGTACCAATCCATTTTTCGTTGGAGCCGTTGACTTCAATGTCGGTGATGAATTGCTCGAATAAAAGTTCTTGGGCCAAACCGTCTTCTAAAATGATAATAGCGTTGGCTCGCATTTGCTCTGTGCCATTATAACTTCCGGTGCTGGATAATACCCTAAGTCCTTTGTTGGTGCCAATCCAAACTTGGTTTCGATTGTCGATTGCAATGGCTCTAACGTCTTTGGAAGGTAGGTTTCCGTTGTCAGGACCTTCTGTGATTTTTTTGAATTCGTTTACAGACTCATTAAAGGCAATCACACCGTCGAGATAAGAAGCTATCCATTTGGTTCCAGATCTATCGATAACAATTTTGTTGAAATTGGCTTCGCCGAAGTTGTCTAAGATGTTTTCCATATTATACGACTGCCATTGTCCGCTTGATCGGAGTACTTTCAAGCCGTTTTTGATTCGGCTGTTGGTTACCCAAAGATTTCCGTTTCGGTCAAAAGCAGTGCCGTTAATCCTTACACTGGTATCTGCGCCGGTTCCTAATGATTCTAAACCGCTATTGTTGTGGTCCCACAAAACGGTGGGAATATCATTTTCCAATTTCAGTAATCCTTTGTGAAAAGAACTAATGAATACTTGGGACTCGTTATTAGGATTTACAGTGATTTTAGATAAATCATTGGCCCCGAACACCTCAGAAAAGGGAATGAAAGACCAGCCGGTTTCGCCTTTTTTACTGATGCCTTCTTCATTTAAAGGAAACGGATTGTAAAAGATGTCGTATTCACCATAAACCGCCCATAAATTGGCAGATGCACTTTTAATGGCTATAATGTTATTTTTTGCAGGGCCGTCTGGCATGATGAATTCGAGGTTGGCGGGAGCGCTTAAAGGAGCAGTTAAAATTCCGTTTTCGTCTGTGCCTATGTATATGATATCATTGATAACTGTAGCAGCGGTAAATGTTACAGGTGTTGTGGTTATTTGATTGCTTTGTATATGGGCAACTGTATTGAGAGCTGTATTAAAAATATAAACATGGTCCGATGAGGTCGCAATAGTATATTGGTTTGTGGCTCTGAAATCTCTGGAAGCCTGATTGGGTGAAGCCAATTCTTCAAAGTAAAAACCATTGTATTTATAAATTTTATTGTTGGCATTATAGCCTATTAGCTGGTTGTTGAAATTGACAAGGCCATACCAAAAACCACCATCATAAAGGCTCCATTGCGCAAAATCAACTAAATTAGGGTTTGACAGATTAGCTTTGCGAATACCATACAGTTGTGATACGGCGTATATTTCACCGTTAAAAACAGTAGTTTGATAAATTTTGATTTCCTGACCGTTGGGACCGATGAAATAAGTGTCGCCAAATTCGAGCGTTGCTAATTTATATTGTACTACGCCAAAGTCACAGGAAATGTATAAAACACCCTCATGTTCGGTAAAATGATTGACTTTTTTGATGTTGGCCGGAATATTTTTGTTGATGATGTCTACTACGTTTAGCATGCTTCCGTCGATGTCGTTGATGACAATCAGCAACCCATTTTCGTAACCTACTATTGTTTTTTGGAATGCGTCGCTATGATATAGTGCAGAGATTGTTTGTCCGGATAATCCATCTATAGTGTTGATGGTTTGGATGTCGTTAGATACTATGTTCTTTGTAAAAAGAGCGTTTTCAGAAGCCACATAAACTTTGGTTGCTGATTCGGATAGGTCTTTGATTTGGTTATATGAAAAATAGCCTTTCCAATTTTGGTTTTGTTGTGACCAATTCCATTGGAATGCGAAGAGCAAAAAGTAAAAAAGGCATTTCTTCATGGGATAGCAATTTGACACAAATATAGTATAAACGTAAAAAATATTGCTTTGGTATTTCAATTCAATAAAAAAGCCTCCGTTTCCGGAGGCACTTTTTGTTTTTTGGTTGGTTTTATTTGGTCTATACAACGCCTTGGGCTAGCATGGCATCGGCTACTTTTACGAAACCGGCAATGTTAGCGCCTTTAACGTAATCCACATATCCTGTTTCGTCTTTACCGTATTTAACACAAGCGGTGTGAATGTTTGCCATGATTTCTTTTAATCGTTGGTCTACTTCCTCGGCGGTCCAACTCAGACGCAATGAGTTTTGAGACATCTCCAAACCTGAAGTGGCAACACCACCGGCATTAGAAGCTTTCCCGGGAGCAAACAAAATTTTGGCATTCAAGAATACTTCAATCGCTTCCGGAGTAGAAGGCATGTTGGCGCCCTCGGCTACACAGATGCATCCGTTGGCTACTAAAGTTTTGGCTTCTTCACCATTTAACTCGTTTTGGGTAGCGCAAGGTAAAGCGATGTCGCATTTTACTTCCCAAGGACGTTTTCCGGCTACAAATGTTGCATTTGGATATTTTTTCAAATAGTCAGAGATTCTTCCGTAGTTTACATTTTTGATTTCCATGATGTAGGCCAATTTCTCAGCGTTGATACCGTCAGCATCGTAAATGTATCCCGAAGAATCCGAAGCCGTAACTACTTTGCCTCCCAATTGAGTTGCTTTTTCGATGGCATACTGAGCTACATTTCCGGAACCTGAGACAACTACTGTTTTTCCTGAGAAACTGTCACCTTTGGTGGCTAACATGTTTTGAGCGAAGTAAACATCGCCGTATCCTGTTGCTTCCGGACGGATTAATGAACCTCCGAAAGTGATTCCTTTTCCGGTAAGTACTCCGGTAAATTCATTTCTCAATTTTTTGTATTGACCAAACATGTAGCCAACTTCTCTTCCGCCTACGCCAATATCACCAGCGGGAACGTCGGTGTCAGCGCCGATATGTTTGGCTAATTCGGTCATGAAGGCTTGACAGAATTTCATGATTTCGTTGTCTGACTTTCCTTTCGGATCAAAATCCGAACCTCCTTTTCCACCACCCATTGGCAATGTGGTTAAACTGTTTTTGAAGGTTTGTTCGAAAGCTAAAAACTTTAAAATACTTAAGTTTACAGAGGGGTGGAATCGAATTCCTCCTTTGTAAGGTCCGATGGCAGAATTCATTTGGATTCTGTAGCCGCGATTTACCTGGGTATTTCCGGCATCATCAATCCAACAAACGCGGAACATGATTACCCTTTCAGGCTCGACCATTCTTTCCAAAAGCATTTTGTTTTGGTATTTTTTGTTTTGTTCAATAAAAGGAATTACGGTTTCCGCAACTTCCTTGACTGCTTGCATGAATTCAGGTTCGTGCCCATTTCTTTGGGTTACTAATTGAATAAACTCGTTGATACTTTGTGACATAAAATATACTGTTTAATTTTAAAAAAGAGTTTTTTGAAAACTCCGACAAATATACGTTTTATTGAAAAAAAGGGGGTGATTATTTGAAAATTCTCAAGGCTCTCGGACTTGTTTTTGATGTGTCTGAATCGAATTACTATTAAATACTGATGTTAATTTTTTTGCTTTTTTCTTATATAAACCAACAAATTTTTATTTTATTTTATAAGTGAATGATGTTTTTATATATTTGTCGAGAATTGAACTTATTAGTATGCAAATGCCCAAAAAAATCATTGTAACTGTTCTCTTACTGTTTGCATTTTCAAAAAACGCGGTAGCCCAATTTGGGTTTTCACACGAGGTTGGGGTTATAGTTGGTCCTGTTGCTTTTCAGTCAGATTACGGTGAGCGGCGTAATTTTGCTACCAATGCCGGAAATACTGGTTACGGTATAGGATTGATACATTACTTGAATTTTTCTTATCGCGCTGAGTGTAATTGTTATACACCCGAGACATATTTTAATGACCATTTTAAATTGAGAAGTGAGCTATCGTATAATAAAACGGAACTACAGCATTTTGGTCGTTGGGTTGATCCAGACAAAACTTCGTTGTTTGCTAATCAATTAAGAGCAATGAGAGGGAGTACTTCGGTAACTAACGTTGGAATGCAATTAGAATATTTTCCTTTGAGTATCAGAGATTTTTCCTCAACTATCGGGGCTTGGGCACCATTCATCAGTTTGGGAGGCCAATTTAGTTTTTATGACCCGGAAGCTTATTCTTTGCTTGGAGACGGAACCTTGGATGATTTTTTAACAACACCGATTAAATATTTCGGAGGCACTACAAATCAAGGTGGTACGGTATGGTCCATTGTAGGAAGTGTTGGAACAAGATATAAGTTAACCGAGCTCTCTGACTTAATGGTTGATTTGCGATTTCAATACTATTTTTCCAATTGGGTTGACGGTTTGAATCCCGATCCTAAGGTTTACCTTGAAAACAGGGCAAACGATTGGAATGTTTGGTTTAATGTGGGTTACATCTATTATTTGCAGTAGGTCTTTATTAATCCTCTGCCGCTTCTTTGTAGTCAGGATATAAAAACTTGTTGTAGGGAAATCTTGTGATGTGAATTTCTCTTACAGCTTCGTATACTTTTTCCCTGAATTCCTCGAAATTTTCTTTATTAGTTGCTGAAATGAAAAGCGCATTTTTTTCTCCTACGTTGTGCATCCAAGTGGTTTTCCATTCTTCTAAAGTATAGTGCTTGGTGGTTTTTTCTGTAATCAAATCATCGGCTTCAATTTGCAAATGCTTGTAAGCGTCAATTTTATTGAAAACCATGATGGTTGGTTTATCGTTGCTTTTAATGTCTTGTAATATCTGATTTACTGAAGTAATATGTTCTTCAAAATCAGGATGCGAAATGTCTACAACGTGCAATAATAAGTCGGCTTCTCGAACTTCATCCAAAGTACTTTTGAAAGATTCGATTAGTTGTGTCGGTAGTTTTCGAATGAATCCAACAGTATCCGATAAAAGAAAGGGTAAATTTTTGATTACTACTTTGCGAACTGTTGTGTCGAGTGTTGCAAATAATTTGTTTTCTACAAAAACTTCACTTTTACTGATGACATTCATTAAAGTAGATTTGCCCACATTGGTGTAACCAACTAAGGCCACTCTAACCATGGCACCGCGATTACTTCTTTGTACTGCCATTTGTTTGTCGATAGTTCTGATTTTTTCTTTGAGTAAAGCAATTCTATCCCGAACAATACGACGGTCAGTTTCAATCTCGGTTTCACCCGGACCTCTCAAACCAATTCCTCCTTTTTGGCGTTCTAAGTGTGTCCACATACCTGACAACCTTGGTAGTAAATATTGGCATTGTGCTAACTCCACTTGGGTTCTGGCGTATGAAGTTTCGGCTCTTTGCGCAAAAATGTCCAAAATCAGATTGGTTCTGTCCAGAATTTTACAATCTAAAATTTTGGAAAGGTTTTTTTGTTGAGAAGGAGATAATTCGTCATCAAAAATGACGGTAGAAATATTGTTTTCTTTGATAAAAACATTGATTTCCTCAATTTTACCTGTTCCGAGAAATGTTTTAGGATTAGGTTTTTCAAGTTTTTGAGAAAATCGCTTGATAACTTCTCCACCCGCAGTGAAGGTTAAGAATTCCAGTTCATCAAGATATTCTTTTAGCTTCTCTTCGTTTTGGTTTTGGGTAACTATTCCTACCAAAACAGTGCGTTCAAAATTTATAATTTCTTTTTCTAACATTGTCTAGGATTGAGAAGCAAAAGTAATGATATCAATCTAAACTTTAGGCATATTTATTTTACGAAAAAATAACGATATGTTTAATATTATTTCAAAAAAAATATATTTGGCATTTTTTTGATAATTTTTACTAAATTTGGAACTCAAAATTCTAAAAAAAACTCAATTAAACAACTAAAATTTTCATTTCATGAAAAAAACTACATTACTAATTTTGTTGATGTTCTTTTCTGTTATTGGTTATGCTCAAATGGCAGTGGAAGGATTCGAATCAACTACCGGTCCGGATGCACTTCCTTCCACTAACTGGACTTTAGGAACCGGAAACTGGGCTGTTTTTGACAATGGTGTCGGAGTAGGTCAGCGATGGGGAATCAA
>NZ_JANJUQ010000014.1 GCF_024710485.1 Flavobacterium sp. | reverse complement strand
TATTTCTATCGCTATTCTTTCGTTTACCTCACATTACTTTTTTTAGTAAGCCGTGTTCGGTGACTTTCAGTTAGCGGGTGCAAAAGTAAGCATCTTTTTTAAACTAACAAGTAATTTTTAAAATATTTTTGAATTTATTTTCTTATCACTTGATTTTCAAAAATTAAGGGGAGCTAAGATAATTGCTTTTATTAGTTTCCACAAATTTTTGATAAAAAATCTTGTTTCTTTTTATCAACAAAACTTAAGAACGATGCTTTTGCTTACTTTAACTGTTACAATAACTTTTTCAGTAAACAGCCTGTGTGGCTTGATTGCGGGTGCAAAAGTACTACAGTTTTCGGCTTTCGCAAATATTTTCGACTCCTTTTTTGAAAGTTTTTTGCAAGTCGTTGGTTTAATGATTTTTGCAGTGAAAGATTTTTTACAGAAAGTTGACCAAAAGAGAAGACCATTCCCATTTTAGCCCCGATTGCAGAGGAAATCCAAAAAGATTGTAACGGAAAGCGGGAACAAGGTTTACCAACACACACAGCCGATTCGCTCCCTTTTTATTTTTTTAGGGCTTTTTGCTCCCAAAATTCGGTAAGCTCATCTATATCTATAGGGGTTGCCGGTTTTTGGCGCGCCAATCTGCCTCGGTTGAAAGCGCGGTCAAGTATAGACTCTATGAGAAAATCTTCATTTACCTCATAGGGTTGGTATTTTGCTTTGAGGTTAATATCGAAAAGTTTCGCCGTATTGTTGGACCAGAAAGCTTTCCAGCCGCTTTTGTAGTCTTTAATTAATTCGAAAGTGGTAAATCCGGTTTGGCGGTGGATTAATTTGACTAGGATTTGGCCTTGTTTGCGGGATAATTTTTTGAGCTGGTCGGTGAATTCACCTTCCATATAGTTTTCGACCAACTTGAAGTATTTCTTTTTCTCTTTGTTGGTTTTCATTTTATCCATGTTTTTATTGAGTGCTGTTAAGCGGTCGGCGGCCGTCTTGGCGTATGGATAAACTTTATAGACTCTGTTTTGGAGTAAAAGGAATTGTTTTTTTTCTTCAGGACTTAATTTGCTTCGATAGACGACTACCTCTTCCAACAATATAGGATCTTTGACAACAGTATCGTTCTCCTCTTCCATTACTTCTTTCTTAGCAATAGAATCGGTTGAGACTTGCGCTGTAACCTTGACGGTTAAAAGTAAAATGAATGCGAAAAAAAACAACTTTCTCATGGAACAAAAATATTAGGGTAAAAATATAGAATATCCTTTACAACTGTAATGCCAAATTTATATTTTAGCAAAAAAAAGATATGGCAACAAAAAGTATATTAAACAAGGCATCGTTGACCTTTTTAGAAAGTTATTTGAACAACGCATCACCAACCGGTTATGAATCGAGCGGGCAAAAGCTTTGGATGAATTACTTAAAACCCTATGTAGATACCTTTATAACGGATACCTACGGAACGGCTGTTGGGGTAATTAATCCCGATGCTCCCTACAAAGTAGTGATTGAAGGACATTCGGACGAGATTTCGTGGTATGTGAATTACATTACCGACAACGGTTTGATTTATGTAATTAGAAATGGTGGCTCCGATCATCAAATAGCGCCTTCCAAACGCGTTAACATTCATACTAAAAACGGCATTGTAAAAGGTGTATTCGGATGGCCGGCGATTCATACTCGCAATCGTGGTAAAGAAGAATCGGCTACGTTACATAACATTTTTATCGATTGTGGTTGTGCTTCAAAAAAAGAAGTAGAAGCTTTGGGTGTTCATGTAGGCTGTGTAATCACTTACCCCGATGAATTTATGGTATTGAACGGCAACAAATTTGTTTGTCGTGCCATTGATAATCGAATGGGCGGATTTATGATTGCGGAAGTGGCTCGATTGCTTAAAGAAAACAAAAAGAAATTACCGTTTGGACTTTACATTACCAATTCGGTTCAGGAAGAAGTTGGTTTGCGTGGTGCCGAAATGATAACCAAAACCATCAAACCTAATGTTGCCATTGTTACTGATGTTTGCCACGACACTTCTACTCCGATGATCGAAAAGAAAATTGAAGGCGACTTGGAAATGGGCAAAGGTCCGGTAATTGCTTATGCGCCTGCGGTACACAATACTTTGAGAGATTTGATTGTACAAACAGCCGAAGACAAAAAGATTCCGTTTCAAAGACATGCCACATCGAGAGTAACCGGCACCGATACTGATGCTTTTGCGTACAGCAATGGCGGCGTCCCGTCGGCGTTAATTTCATTGCCGTTACGATACATGCACACTACGGTAGAGATGGTCCACCGCGAAGATGTGGAAAATGTGATTAAACTGATTTACGAGAGTTTACTGAAAATTGAAAACAACGATTCCTTTTCGTATTTCAAATAAACCAACATAAAAAAAGCATCCTGATTTAGGATGCTTTTTTCATTTGTAGACTAATTAACCCAAAAAAACTACAATTTAATATCAACCGGTATAGCCGTATTGTTCAAATCAACTTTGATGTAGGCTGCTTTGCGATTGATTTTTTCGAAATCTAACGGAAAAACTTCTTCCGAGATGTTGCTTTCAATGATTTGATTGTCTTCCTGAATTTTGTCTTGAACAGACATTTCAATACACAACGGTTGGTAAACTTCTTCTTGGGCTTCAGTTACCAACATGTCCTCTTTGACTACTTGATCGATTGGTTTGCTGTAAGAAACTTTCAGTACTGATTCCGGATTAAAAAAAGCGGAGTCACCTGAGTTAGCATCTTCCATAGTTTGTAACGAAATAGTACTCGCACCAGTGCTATCGCTTTGTTGGTTTGTTACTACAATAGTAGCTGTCTCTTGTTGCATTTCTTGTTGAACGAGCAATTCATTTGCTTTAACACTACTTACAGTTAGCAAAGCAAGTCCTAAAAATGTGATTGTTGATTTCATAATGATTGATGATTTATTGATTTATTTTTTTGTTATTAATATCCTATGCAAATATATATCTAAAAACCAGTATCTTGTATTGCATAGTACTAAATTTTAACATATTTTTAACTTTTAAAAAATCTTAACTATCTGTTTTTGAAGAAACAAGTGCCGTTTGACGAGACCCCGACACTTGTTTTGTAACTATGCCTGTTTTAAAATAGCAATAGCATCGGTTGCATTAGAGAGCTGTGCATATTGTAATGCGGTGTATCCTCTTTCGTCTTTAGCATTTGTATTTGCGCCTTTTTCCAGTAATAATTTAAGGATTTCTACCTTATTATACCTTGCGGCCAACATCAAAGGTGTCGTCCCGTTGGCTGACTCATTAACATCAGCACCGTATTCTATGAATTTTTTTACGGTTACGATGTCACCTTTAACGATTGCATTGCACAATGGTGTTACTTCGTAAGCAACCATTTCAGAGGAAAAAGAAATTGGCGCCGTTGTGATTTGTTTTGCCAAAGCAATGTTTGTAAAAGCTAAGAAAGCCATGCCTGCATAAATGATTGATTTCTTCATGATGATTTGATTTAAAAGTTATTGATTGCCTATATGACGACCAAAACCTAATTTTCGTTGCATTCAATAGTTAACTATAACAAAAATTTAACAGCAGGCATAAAAAAACCACGGCCAAGCGTGGTTTATTAAATTTGAATACGATGTCTTTTAAGAATTCAAAAATGACAATACATTTTGTTCTATGCGTTGGTCAATATTGGAAATATCAGCTTTAACAAAAGCTTCACCAATAATATTCTCGTACAATTCAATGTATCGCTCAGAAACAGACTCAATGTATGCTTCGGACATATCCGGAATCTGTTGACCTTCTTTTCCTTGGAATCCGTTTTCGATTAACCATCTTCTTACGAACTCTTTGGACAATTGCTTTTGCTCTTCACCTTTATTTTGACGTTCTTGATACCCTTCTGCATAAAAGTACCGTGAAGAATCCGGCGTGTGAATCTCATCAATCAACACAATTTTACCGTCTTTGGTTTTTCCGAATTCATATTTAGTATCCACTAAAATTAACCCTCTGGCTGCGGCGATTTCTGTTCCGCGTTGGTATAAAGCTCGGGTATATTTTTCCAAGACCAGATAATCTTCTTCAGAAACAATTCCTTTCGCCAAAATAGCTTCTCTTGAAATATCTTCGTCGTGCGAACCATTATCAGCTTTGGTGGTCGGTGTTATAATTGGTGTTGGAAACTTATCGTTCTCTTTTAACCCTTCCGGCATAGTTACTCCGCAAAGTAATCTTTTTCCGGCTGCATATTCTCGTGCAGCATGACCAGACAAATAACCTCTGATGACCATTTCAACTTTAAAAGGCTCACATAAAAGACCAACCGCTACGTTTGGATCCGGTGTTGCAATTAACCAATTTGGAACAATATCGGCCGTGAGTTGCATAAACTTGGTAGCGATTTGATTTAAAATCTGGCCTTTATAAGGAATTCCTTTGGGCATGACTACATCGAATGCCGAGAGCCTGTCGGTGGCTATCATAACCAACAATTCATCATTGATATTGTAGACTTCGCGGACTTTCCCGCGATAAACAGATTTTTGACCGGGAAACCGGAAATTGGTAGCAGTAATTGTGTTCATAGTGTTGTGTTGTTGTGTCTGCAAAAGTAATTTGTTTTGAAGTGATAGACAACAGATGACCAAATTTTGTAAAAAAATTATATTATTGCAATGGAAATCAATAATTAAATCAATTGTGATTAAGAAACAAATCCTAATCCTATCCATCATCGCTATTGTCCTTATCGGAATTTTGAATCACAGAATTCCCTTTTTCAAACCTGCTGGCGGCCCTTGGTCTATTGGTTTTGGTTTTACTTCAAATTATCCTGAAAAAATTGATTTCAAGAAAAACAAAGTGTATAGTTTTGAGCAAGTAAAGAAACACATTGACAGTACTCAATTCATTGCAGATCCTTTTTTTATCAAAGAAAAAGATTCCTTTTTTATTTTTTTCGAACACAAGAAAGTCAAGAATTACCACGCTGTCATTGGATTACTAACTTCAAAAGACGGTCATGAATATCAATATCGAGGTACTGTTTTGAAAGCACCTTTTCATCTTTCTTATCCACAAGTTTTTAAATACAGAAACGAATTTTACATGCTGCCGGAAAGTCAGGGAGCCAATCATGTTTTATTGTATAAATCACATAATTTCCCATATGGATGGAAAGTTTGCGATACACTGATTGCAGACACCCGACTAAAAGACCCTACCATCTATCTCTCAGACAGCTTAAATATTTTGGTAGGAAGCGACAAAAATTTCAAAATGCATATGTATCAGTCTAATCAATTAAACGGCAAATGGACATTGCATAAACGACCGATAGTGATGGAAGGCTCTGAGTCGCGTCCGGGCGGAAGAATTTTGGCAGATAAAAGCGGATTGATATTACCGGTTCAGAGTTTCCATAAAGGATATGGCTCGGGACTATCTATTTATCGATTGCAATTCAAAAACAACAGCTACACTGTTAAAAAAGAAAAACACCTCTTGTTGCAATCCCAACAAAATATCAAGGAGTTTAATGCCGGTATGCATCACTTGGACATACAGAAAATTGACCATCGCTATTATAGCGTTTATGATGGTAATCAATTACAACAAGAGGAAAAGGTATTTAATTATAAAGCACCTGTACTGTTGAATTATCTTGATTTCAAAGATTGGTGTCGACAAAATTTTATTGAATAAACAAAGCCCAATCATTTGACAGGGCTTTATTGTTAGTAATCGTTATTCTCAATACTCTTGTAAGCGTCGATAACTTTTTTCACCAATCGGTGTCTCACGATATCTTTATCATCCAAATAAATTATACCGATTCCTTCAATATCTTTTAAAACCAAAATGGCTTCTTTCAATCCGGAAATGGTACGACGCGGTAAATCCACCTGACCCGGATCTCCCGTAATAATAAACTTGGCATTTTTCCCCATACGCGTTAAAAACATTTTCATTTGGGAATGCGTCGTGTTTTGAGCTTCGTCTAGTATTACAAAGGCATTATCTAAAGTTCTGCCTCGCATAAAAGCCAATGGTGCAATTTGAATAATGCCTTTTAAGATGTAATCTTCCAAAGTTTGTGGCGGAATCATATCGCGTAACGCATCGTACAACGGCTGCATGTACGGATCGAGTTTTTCTTTCATATCGCCGGGTAAGAAACCTAAATTTTCACCGGCTTCTACGGCAGGACGTGTTAAAATGATTCGCTTTACTTGTTTTTCTTTTAAAGCTTTGACTGCCAAAGCCACTCCGGTGTATGTCTTTCCGGTTCCCGCGGGACCAACCGCAAACACCATATCATTCTTATTGACAAAATCAACTAATTTTTGCTGATTCGGCGTCATGGCCTTGATGAGCTTTCCACCTAAACCGTGTACCAAAATCTTATCGTGATCAGGCATGCGTTGCTCTTCGCTTGAATTGCTTTGAATGACTCTGTCAATAACATTGGCATCAATATTATTGTAACGTGTAAAGTGCAACATCAATCTGTTAAAACGGTTTTCAAACTCATCCAATTCTTCCTTTTCCCCAAACGCTTTCAAAGTAGTGCCGCGAGCTACAATTTTGAGCTTCGGATAATATTTTTTTATGGTTTCAAGATGAGTGTCTTGCGCACCCCAAAATTCTTTTGGAGCTATGTCGTGTAATTCTATGATACGTTCGTTCAAATGCAGTAGTATTAAATTAAAAAAATCTTTGGAGAATTGTTAGCTTTGTATCCAAATTTAATCAAATAAAAGGTTAGGTTTTATTATTTTTGAGCCCAATTTCAATCAAGTTATAAACAATCTATGTCAATAATTACCTTAACTACCGATTATGGATTAAAAGACCACTTTGTCGGTGCTTTGAAAGGTAAATTGTTATCGGAATATCCCGAAGGAACTGTGATTGATATTTCACATCACATCGATCCTTTCAATATAGCCGAAGCCGCTTATATCATTGGCGCTGCTTACAGTAGTTTTCCCAAAGGCACAGTGCATTTGATAGGTGTTGACATCGAATTAAACGAAAACAACCAACACATCGCCATGCAATGGAATGACCATTACTTCATTTGTGCCGATAACGGTATCTTGAGTATGTTGGTTCAGAAGATTGTTCCTCAAAAAATTGTGACCATCAACATTCACGATCGATTACCTGTTGAAGCTACCGATTTGGATGTATTTGTTAAAGTAGCTTGCCATTTGTCTAAAGGTGGTTTGCTGAATGTTATCGGGAAAGAAATCAAAGCGATCAAAGAAGTCACCGAATTACAAGCCGTGACGCAAGACAACTTGATTAAAGGTTACATTATCTATATCGATCATTTGGGCAATGCTGTTACCAATATTTCGAAAAAACTATTTTTAGAAATGGGTAAAGGCCGACCTTATGAAATCAAGTTCAAAGGACAAAGTATTAAAACCATATTGCCGAAATATTCCGATATCGTAGTGTCTGATAAATATACTTGGAAAGATTATGAAGGCGAGAAACTAGCCCTTTTTAACGAAGCCGGTTTTCTGGAAATCGCAATATTCAGAAGCAATCCGGATACTGTTGGTTCCGCCAGTTCGCTTTTAGGATTACAATACCGAGATTTGATTACTATTGAATTTAAAAATTAAAACGAAAAATGTTTGTCAGAATAGTTAAAATGAGTTTTCATGCTGAAAATATTCCGAAGTTTTTGGAAAATTTCAATTTAATCAAAGAAAAAATACGAAATGCGCCCGGAAACCGTTTCTTAGAATTGTATCAAGATAAAAACAATCCTGAAATCTTCTTCACTTACAGTTATTGGGAAACCGAAGCAGATTTGGAAAACTACCGTCAATCGGCTCTGTTCGATGAAGTTTGGACATTTACCAAACAATTATTCAACGGCAAACCGGAAGCGTGGAGTGTAGATAAAATAGTAAGTTTAAAATAGTTGCAGGTTGTAAGTTCTATGTTGTAAGTGATTACTTTTGCCCAACATAAAACCTACAACATACAACCCATAACAAAGAATATGAAATCAATCGCATTACGAGAAATAAAATCCTTTTTCGGCTCACCAATCGGCTATTTGGTGATTGCCATCTTTTTGCTGCTCAACGGCCTTTTCCTTTGGGTTTTCGATGGAGAATACAATATCCTGCAAAGCGGATTTGCCGATTTGAGTCCGTTTTTCACTTTAGCCCCATGGATTTTAATTTTCCTCATTCCGGCTGTAACGATGCGCAGCTTTTCGGATGAGAAAAAACAAGGCACCATCGAGTTGTTGCTCACCAAACCCTTATCTATTTGGCAAATCGTAAACGGCAAGTTTTTAGGGTCATTTTTATTGATTGTCATCGCCTTATTGCCAACCTTAGTTTACGTTTATGTGATTGCTTCCTTAGGTTCACCCGAAGGCAATATCGACATGGGCAGCACTTTGGGTTCGTACTTCGGATTGCTGTTTTTAGTGGCTTCGTATACCGCTATCGGTGTCTTCACTTCTACCCTTTCGGAAAATCAAATTGTCGCTTTTTTAATAGCGGTAATGCTGTGCTTTTTGTTCTATTACGGTTTTGAAGGCGTGTCGAATTACGTGAGCGGTTTTGAAGATTTAGTCGCCAAATTCGGTATGGATTACCACTTTAAAAGTATGGCCAGAGGCGTTTTGGACACTCGTGATATTCTCTATTTTGTTAGCGTTGCTTTCGTTTTCTTGTCGTTCACCGTATATCAATTAAAATCCTTGAAATCGTAATGAGTAAGCCGAAAAACAACTTCAAGAAATTAGCACTCACCGTACTTTTTGTAATCGTGCTCAACTTTGCCGGTCATTTCGCGTTCCACCGATTTGACTTGACAGCAGATAAAAGATATACACTTTCCGAAACGTCTTTGATCATTGTAAGTGAAGTGCAAGAGCCGCTTTACATTGACGTATTTTTGGAAGGCGAATTTCCGGGTGAATTCCAGAAACTTCAAACAGAAACCCAACAATTATTGGAAGAATTCAAAGCGCAAAACTCGAATGTAATTTTCCAATTTGTAAACCCTTTAGAAGAGGAAGAACAGCGTGATGCCACCATCCAGTCTTTCTTAGAACGCGGCTTGACTCCGGTTAATGTGACCGTAAACGACAAAGGTCAGCAAACCCAGGAAGTGGTTTTCCCTTGGGCTGTGGCTACTTGCGGAGATCGATCGGTAAAAGTGCCTTTGCTGAAAAATATGATGGGCGCCTCAACCGCCGAAAAAGTGGTGAGTTCGGTGCAACATTTGGAATACGCTTTTGCCAATGCTATCAATACTGTGGCCAAAGAAAAACAGAAAAAAGTAGTGGTACTGAACGGTAACGGACAAATCGAAGACCGTTATATCGCTGATTTCATCAAATCAGTCAGAGACAATTACTACATTGGTCCGTTTACTTTAGACTCGGTCGCTAAAAGTCCGAATGAGACTTTAAAATACTTAAAGAAATATGATTTGGCTGTCATTGCCAAACCCACAGAATCCTTTACCGATGCAGAAAAACAAGTCCTCGATCAATTCATTATCAATGGCGGAAAAACCCTTTGGCTGGTCGATCAGGTTGCGATGGAAATGGACAGTCTGTACAACGAATCGGGTGCCAATTTAGCCTTTCCTAGAGATTTAGGATTGAACGATATGTTCTTCAAATACGGGATTCGCATGAAGCCGGACTTGATTTTCGATTTGCAAAACACGCCTATAGCACTAGCCACAGGAGAACAAGGAAGTGCCACACAATACACCCAATATCCGTGGTTTTACGCGCCGCTGATTTACCCAACCAGCAAAAACCCGATAGTGACTAATTTGGATGGCATTAAATTTGATTTTGCCGGTCCGATTGAGCTTTTGGGCAACGATATCAAAAAGACTGTTTTATTGCAATCTTCTCAAGTATCACGCTTGGTTGGTACGCCTTCCGAGGTGAACTTAAACATCGTTTCACTGCGTCCGGAACAAAAAGAATTCGTTGGCAAAGGCAATTATCCTGTAGCTGTTTTATTGGAAGGACAATTCCACTCCATGTACGAAAACCGCATCTTGCCTTTTAAGGATGCTACTTTTAAAAACTCGGGGAATTCCAACAAAATGATAGTCGTTTCCGATGGTGATGTCATTAAAAATCAATTGGATAAAAACGGATTACCGCTCGAATTGGGTTATGACAAATGGACGAATAATTTATACGCCAACAAAGAGTTCATGATGAACTGTGTGAATTATTTACTGGACGATAACGGACTTATTAACATTCGCAGTAAAGAAGTCAATTTACCGATGCTGGACAAACAAAAAGTTTACGACAATTACACCAATTCGCAAATCGTAACTGTAGCAATGCCAATAGTAATCTTACTGTTATTCGGCATCGCCTTTACCCTTTTGCGCAAGCGAAAATACAGCCGCTAATGTTAATAAAAAACTTTTTGAAATCTGTTAGTTTAAGATATATTTGTAAAAAATAAAACAAAATGAAATTCATTGTATCGAGTTCATATTTATTGAAACAATTGCAAGTGTTGGGAAGTGTTATCAACAGCAGCAACACCTTGCCTATTTTAGATAATTTCCTATTCGAATTAGACAATAAAACGCTAACGGTTTCGGCTTCTGATTTAGAGACTACTATGTCGGCTACTTTAGAAATCGATTCTACCAGCAAAGGCAGTGTTGCAGTTCCGGCGAAATTGTTGTTAGATATTCTAAAAACTTTCCCTGAACAACCGTTAACTTTTACTGTTGAAGAAAACAGTACTATCGAAATCAGTTCTAATTCCGGTAAATATGCCATTGCTTACGCTCCGGGAGAAGAATTTCCTAAAGCCGTTAGTTTAGACAATCCGTCTTCTACTTTGGTTCCTGCCGATGTATTGGCAACCGCCATCAGTAAAACGATATTTGCTGCCGGAAACGACGATTTGCGTCCGGTGATGAGCGGTGTGTTTTTCCAATTTTCTCCGGAAGGCTTAATTTTCGTTGCTACCGATGCGCACAAATTGGTAAAATACGCGCGTACCGATGTTAAAGCTTCTCAAGTGGCTGATTTTATCATGCCGAAGAAGCCTTTGAACATTCTGAAAAATATTTTAGGGGCTTCCGAATCGGAGGTGACTATTGAATATAACGATTCTAACGCTACGTTTTCGTTCGACAGCTACGTGTTGACTTGTCGTTTAATCGACGGAAAATACCCGAATTACGAAGCGGTAATTCCAAAAGAAAATCCGAACAAATTAATGATCAACCGAGTGCTTTTATTGAACTCTGTGCGTCGTGTGGCGATTTTCTCTAACAAAACAACACACCAAATTCGCTTGAAAATTGCCGGTGCAGAGTTAAACATTTCTGCAGAAGACATCGATTACTCAAACAAAGCGGAAGAGCGTTTGACTTGTGATTACCAAGGTGATGACATGCAAATTGGATTCAACTCTCGTTTCTTATCGGAAATGTTGACCAACTTACAATCCGACGAAATCATGTTGGAGATGTCGATGCCAAACCGCGCCGGTATCTTAACACCTATTGACGGTTTAGATGAAGGCGAAACGGTAACCATGTTGGTTATGCCGGTGATGCTGAACAACTAGTTATTACACTAACCTTTATACCGAAAAGCGCCTCTTTCAAAAAAGAGGCGCTTTTTTTATTCGTGTAAAGCTAAAATCGGCGTTTTAAAATGGTAGGACAAGTGCTGCGTAGTGGTTGTAGTAAACAACTCTACAAAGAAGTTTCGCTTGTAAGTCAGCATCGCTAACATATCTGCTTCCTGGCTGACTAAAAAATCTTCTATGGTTTCTTTCACGTCTTCATTCGGGATAATAAAGAACTGCAGATTGGTTTCGTCCTCAAAATGCGATTGCCAACGACGTATAGTGTCTTCAGTCACATCGGAATTCGGCGTTTTCACATACAAACATTTGACTTTCGCATGGAATCTTTTGGCAAAAAATAAGACTTTAATCAACGCTTCGATGTCTTTTTTACGGAATCGTGTGGTAAACGCTATGGTATCAATTTTTTGAAATTGTGCTCCGGCAGGAACACTTAACACCGGCACATCGACTCCGGCAATAACCGAACCAGTATTGGTTCCGATTAAATTGTCCCACCAACCTTCGGCGCCATTAGTTCCCATCACCACCATATCAATGTTTTCCTGGGCAATCACTTTTTTGATACTCAATAACAAATCGCCATCCATCATAATGTGACTCATGGGAATTTGACTTAAATTTCGCGCTTCAGCTATAGCATGCAATTTGGGCATTTTTTGCTTGAAATGCTCAAAATTGGCCAACTCCATCGTATTATAGATGGTGGCATAATTGATTGGCATAGCCTGACTGTCAACAATCGGAAGTTCAAAAGTATGCAACAAAACTAACTCGGCTTTCAATCGCTTGGCCATTTCCAAAGCATAAATAAAAGCATTATCCGAAGTTTCGGAAAAATCTACTGGAACTACTATTTTTTTCATACCTAACGTTTTAATTGACTCAAAGTTACGATTTAAAACAGTTACTTAAAATGACAAATATCAGTCGATTATCAATTTAACCTTTAAAAATATACTTGATAAGTTTTATTAACTTTGCCGAAAATATACAAAGATGATTTCTCAGGAAACTATAGTAGCTTTAGCTTCACCATCGGGCGCCGGTGCCATAGCTGTCATAAGAATATCCGGTAAAGACGCCATTTCTATTGCAGAGCAAGTTTTCCAATCGGTTTCCGGAAAAAGCATCAGCCAACAAAAAACGCATACCATTCATTTGGGACACATCGTCGATGAAGGAAAAGTGTACGACCAAGTGTTGCTGTCAATCTTTAAAAATCCTCATTCCTATACCGGCGAAGATGTGATTGAAATTTCCTGTCACGGTTCAACTTTCATCCAACAACAAATTATCCAATTATTATTGCGTAAAGGTTGTAAAATGGCGCAAGCCGGTGAATTTACCTTAAGAGCTTTTTTAAACGGGAAACTTGATTTGTCGCAAGCCGAAGCGGTAGCCGATTTGATAGCTTCTGATAACGAAGCCAGCCACCAAATTGCCATGCAGCAGATGCGCGGTGGATTTAGCAACGAAATAGCCAAGCTTAGAGCCGAACTTTTGAATTTTGCCTCATTGATTGAACTCGAATTGGATTTTGCAGAAGAAGATGTAGAGTTTGCCGATCGTACGCAATTCAAGGAATTACTCAATCGCATCGAATTTGTACTGAAACGCTTAATCGATTCCTTTGCCGTGGGTAATGTGATTAAAAATGGGATTCCGGTAGCGATTGTAGGCGAACCTAATGTGGGAAAATCAACTTTACTCAATGCCTTATTGAACGAAGAACGCGCCATTGTATCCGATATTGCCGGAACAACTCGCGATACGATAGAAGACGAATTGGTCATCAATGGCATCGGTTTTCGATTCATAGATACCGCCGGGATTCGCGATACGAAAGACGTGGTGGAAAGCATCGGGATTAAAAAAACCTTTGAGAAAATCGAGCAAGCGCAGGTGGTGATTTATTTGTTTGATAGTTTAAAGTTTCAGGTTTCGGGTTCGGAATACATTGCCGAAATAGAAAAAGTAAAGAACAAATATCCTTTAAAATCAATTGTCATCGTTATAAATAAAGTGGATTTGATTTCTCAAGATGAAGTTTCCAGCATGAATCAAAAATTGGAAACATTAAACTTGAAACCCATTTTAATGAGTGCCAAGGAAAAACAGGGCATTGACGAACTTAAAAATTTGCTTTTATCGTTTGTCAATACCGGAGCGTTGCGCAACAATGAAACCATAGTTACCAACACCCGTCATTACGATTCATTACTCAAAGCTTTGGAAGAAATTCAGAAAGTCACTTTTGGTTTAAACAGCGGGCTTTCCTCCGATTTAATGGCCATAGATATCAAACAAGCTTTATACTATTTTGGTGAAATAACAGGAGAAGTAACGAATGACGAATTGTTAGGAAATATATTTGCTAATTTCTGTATCGGGAAATAATTTACATTTTAGCACATTAATTATTTTTTAGTATTTTTTTTTAACTTATATTTAGCTATCTCTAACTATTTAACCAAACCCTTTATATGAACTTCAAAGAAATATTGAAAAAAGTTTCGCATTGGGTTATATCAAGACCAAAGACAACAGGCTTAGTCAGCTTTCTGATCATGCTCGCTTTGTTAAGTTTTGTGGTGAAACTGAGGTATGAAATCATCAAAGAAAACGAAAGACGGGAGATGAATAATATCCTGAATGTCGTTAAACAAAACTTTGAGCATGTTTTAAAAAGCAGTTACTCTTCTGCCCTAACCATGGCGATGACAATCAATGATGAAGGGGAACCGGAAAACTTTGAAAAAATAGCCAAACAATTAGTAGACAATAACGAATCAATTGATGCAGTACAACTTGTACCGGATGGTGTCATCAAATATGTTTATCCTTTTGAGGAAAATAAGGCAGTTATCAATTATAACATATTAAATAGTCCCCAAAATAGGTTTGAAGCAAGGAAGTCAATAAAATCAAAATTAATGTTTTTTGCCGGTCCTATGCGATTAAAACAAGGAGGGGTTGGTGTGGTAGGACGACTGCCCATCTATAAGAACAATCGATTTTGGGGATTTTCAGCCGTGGTAATTCGCTTTGAAACCCTTATAAAAGAATCCGGTGTTAATACTATAGACGATACTAAATACTATTTTCAATTCTCAAAAACCAATCCCATTTCAAAAAAAGAGGAATTTTTTCTTCCTATACAAAAGGATTTCAAGAAGAATCCACTTTTAAAAGTGACCATACCCGACGGGGAATGGAATCTATATCTTATCTCAAGAAAACAAAACAATATTATCAACCAACTCTACACTTCAGCTTCTTTAGGCTTGTTGCTATCCGTTATTATTGGTTTATGGGTTACTTCATTGTTGAGAAAACCGGCTGAACTTCAACAATTAATTGAGCTACAAACCCAAAAAATCATCAAAAGAGAAGCAGAGTTCGGGGCTATCTTTGATCAAGCTCCGGTAGGCATTGCTAAAATCGACACAATAACCGGAAACTTCATTACCATTAATAAAGAATACGCCAACATTGTCGGATATCCCAGAGAAGAATTATTAACCACTAATTTCCAATCCATTACTTATCCTGAAGACCTAAAAGAGGATTTGGAAAATATGCAAAAATTGCAAAACAGACTGATTGATGAATTTAGTATGGAAAAACGATACATTCACAAATCGGGAAAAATTGTTTGGGTAAATTTAATTGTAGCCGTTTTATGGAAAGAAGCCAATAGAGTCCTTAATCATATCGCTATTGTTGAAGACATTACCGATAAAAAAAGAGCTGAAGAAGAATTGAAACAGTCTTTTGAATTGGTCTCTGAACAGAATAAAAGATTGTTAAACTTCTCGTATATTGTATCTCACAATCTTCGCTCTCATACCAGTAATATTGAACTCATCTCCAGTTTAATGGAGAGTGTTAAGACCCAAGAGGAACAAGAAGAAATGGTTAACTTGCTTAAAAGAGTCTCCAAATCACTAGACGAGACTATGAGAAATTTAAATGAAGTAGTTAACATCAGAACCAATCTTAATTTAACCATTGAACAGCTTAACTTGAATTTGTTTATTGAAAAAACTTTAGCTGTTCTAGAAAAGCAAATTCAGGACAAAAAGGCTGTAGTTGAAAACTTAGTTCCCAAGGAAATTCAAATCACTTACAATCCAGCTTATTTAGAAAGCATATTATACAATTTCATCTCCAATGCCATTCGATACAGCCATCCCGACAGAAAGCCATTAGTGGTATTGCGCTTCGACCAAGATAAAAAGGCTTTAATCATAGCAGATAACGGTATTGGGATTGATTTGAAGCGAAACGGCGAAAACCTATTCGGAATGTATAAAACCTTTAATAATAATCCTGATGCCAAAGGAATCGGATTATTCATTTCCAAAAACCAGATTGATGCAATGGGTGGCCGAATCGAAATTGACAGTGAACTAAATGTGGGTACTACTTTCACAATTTACTTCAAATAAAAAACCTGCTGAATTGATCAGGTTTTCATTATTCATAGGTCATCGGAATCGATTATTTTACAATTAATTTCTTAGCAAAAGTTTGGTTGTTGCGCGTAATTTTAACCAAATAAATACCGGATGACACATTGGGTTCAAAAGTAGTTTCTCCCTCAAATTTTTGTTCAAAAACTTTCATTCCAATACTGTTAAACATTTCCATTCTGGCTTCTGAGTCTATACCGTAAACCGTAAAACGCTCTGCAGTTGGGTTTGGATAAATACGGAATGCCAAAGCTACATTATCGTTTGTTGATAACGAAGCATACCAAGCTTGTCCGACATTATCACCCCAAATGTAATCCGCCAAAGAAGGATAATCAATAAACGGATTTCGGTTGTATTGCCAAGTGTAAATATAATTATTGCGATTCATCTCGAAATCATCCCGCGGATCGGTTTGATTCCACGTCAATAACGAAGCCAAATCACCCAACTGACCGACAGTGGTATCCGGAATATCACCATTAACCACACTTAAAGCATTGTAACGAACGGCCATATAAAATACAGAACGCGCTACATCTCCTTTCCATGAACCGAGATTTCCGGGAGGACCGTTGTAACCGGTCAATCCATAATCTCTATTACTTCTGGAGGTATTTTCCGGACCATCTTCGGCACGAATGTGGTGCGCGTCTCCGTGACCGGCAGCAATGTCATCGGCACTGGTTGGTGACCAAACATTAATACCGTCAGGAATATCACCGGTAGCATTGGCAAATCCACCACGAGATTGCGGGTAGATATGCTCTCTGTTCCAAAAGCCTACATTGCTTGAGGTGGTTTGAAAATCTAATTTTGCGCGCGGTGTTTCAACATACATCAACCAAACCTGATTACTGTTCAACGGATTTTGATCCGCTACTTTTAAAATATCGGTCACATCTCCGTAGCTGTGTGCTCTTACAACGGCCGGATTAGCAATGATATTTTGCAAAGCTTGTTTTAAAGCGGCTCCGGACAATCCCTCTAAAGCATCATAATATCCGGCGGGCGCTGTGCTGGTAACATTGCCGTAAGTAGGATTCAACGGTGTACCGAAAGGTAAAGTTGTAAAATCATTATCCACCACTCTAATCTCGATGTTGTCATTGCGTCGATTGTATCCGGAAGGTAGGCTTCCAAACTTTATTTTGAGCACTTCATCACCTTCATCTAAGGTATCATCAACTAAAGTAATGGTAGTCGTAAAGGTATTAGAGCCTGTTGGTATGAATACGTTTGTATTTCCTGTAAAATCGGCTGTACCGAAACCTCCGTTGTTGAGAGAAAACGAAAAATTCAAATCACTCGTCACCACACTGTCTGAAGTGAAGGTGATGCTAAAACTATCCCCTTCGTTTTTATGGTTGGTATTCGTTGTAATGGTGATTCCGTTGTAAACAAATCCGCTGCCATCGTTATTCATCCCGGGAGTTGGTGCCTTGACTTCCCAAGAACCGTCAGATTTACGTTGGATGGATTGTGTCGTACCCGAACCGTTGGCATTTTCGTTTACTTGAGTAGTTACACCCAACAAAGCTTGCAAAGAAGGTACTTGAGTGGTATTGTTAGAATGCACCAAAGCATCTATTAAATTCAGTGTAGTGGCAGTAGTATTGTTAGGAAAATCGGAAGTAGAGCCTAAATACAGGCCTACGCCGTCGGGACCGTTTTGAATGGTACTATTGGTAAAAATACGTTCAGGTACCGGGGAAACCAAGTTATTACCCACAAGAACAAGTCCATTAGCGTCGGTAGTTAATCCGTTTAAACTAAGGGTAAAATAACTTTTATCGGCTAAGGAACCGGTACCATTAAAAAACACCAAAACATAGCCGTTGAGGGGAAAATTTGGGGTAACCGATTTCAACTCGATAAACTCTTTATCATCAGAACTGGGATTATCCGAATCAAATTCATTGATAATCACCTGGGCTTCTATCATTGATGTGGACAGCACCAATAGATAGCACAATATTTTTTTAAGCATTAACTAAAATTTTGCCCAAATTTATCGATATGAAAAATTTAAAATTGTGAAATCCATTATTTTATGACTAGTTTAATAGTCTTGATTAAATAATTAAAGAAAAAACTTTATTTTTTATAATTTTTTTTCAGAATTTTAATACGTAAAAATTCATCTCTCTTTTCATTAAAATACACTATTTTTACTTTCTCACATCATTTGTTGTATGACAGAAGTTTTAGGTTATTTTGGAGCTCTTTGTATTGGAATAATCCTCGGTATTACCGGTGGTGGCGGCTCCATACTTACCGTTCCTATTTTAGTATACGTACTTCAATTAAATCCGGTAATTGCCACAGCCTATTCTTTGTTTATTGTAGGCACTAGTTCGGCATTGGGCAGCATTCATAACTTCCGAAAAGGCTTAGTGGATGTTAGAAGTGCTGTTCGTTTTGCTTTGCCTTCGGTTCTTGGTGTTTATCTGACCCGAAAATACTTAGTGCCCGAAATCCCTGATCCTGTGTTTTATTTTGCTTCTTTTCAATTGACAAAGGCTACGTTTTTAATGGTAATTTTTGCCGTTGTCATGGTTTTGGCTGCTGTTTCCATGCTGAAGAACAAAAAAGAAAATCCAGTACCCGAAATCACCAATCCTTACGGAAGTCTGATTCAGTTGTTTTTCGTAGGTGTTTTAATCGGATTAATTGGTGCCGGAGGTGGTTTTTTGATTGTTCCGGCACTTATTAAACTGGCCCGTTTAACCATCAAAAAAGCTATTGCTACTTCATTATTGGTCATTACCATTAATTCATTGATAGGTTTTTCAGGCGATATCCAAAACAATGAAATAGATTGGCTTTTTCTGTTATCCTTTACCGCTTTGTCGGCTGTGGGCATATTCATCGGACTTTATCTCCAAAAATTCATCAACGAAAAACTACTTAAAAAAATCTTCGGTATATTCATCTTACTAATGGCTATCATTATCTTCTGTAAAGAATTGTTTTCCTAAAGAATTCTAAATGGTCGAGCCTTTTAATGATTTACCCTTACCTTTGTATAAAATTACAGTGTTATGAAAATTGAACAAATTTACACCGGATGTATCGCGCAAGCTGCCTATTATTTAGAAAGCAATGGAGAAGCTGCTATTTTTGACCCATTGCGAGAAGTACAACCGTATTTAGATAAAGCAGCCAAAGATAACGCTACCATTAAATATATTTTTGAAACACATTTTCATGCCGATTTTGTCTCGGGACATTTAGACTTGGCTCAGAAAAGTGGTGGAAAAATCGTTTACGGTCCAACCGCTAACCCTGAATTTGAAGCCATTATTGCAGAAGACAATCAGGAATTTAAAGTGGGTAACTATACCATTACTGCCATTCACACTCCGGGGCATACTTTGGAAAGCACCTGCTATTTGTTGACAGATGAAAACGGAAAACAGCACGGCATCATCACCGGAGATACTTTATTCATAGGCGATGTAGGCCGACCGGATTTGGCGCAAGCTTTAACCTCAGATCTCACTCAGGAAAAGTTAGCTTCGTATTTATTCGATTCTCTCCGAAACAAAATCATGCCTTTAAGCGATGATTTAATTGTATATCCGAGTCATGGGGCCGGAAGTGCTTGCGGAAAGAACATGAGTAAAGAAACAACAGATACTCTAGGCAACCAAAAAAGAACCAACTACGCTTTAAGAGCGGATATGACCAAGGAAGAGTTTACGAAAGAACTTTTGGAGGGTTTAGGAACACCTCCGGCCTATTTTCCTCAAAACGTATTGATGAACATTAAAGGGTATGAAAGTTTGGATACTGTGATTAAAAACAGTAAAGTTGCTCTTTCGCCTCAAGAATTTGAAGCTGTGGCAAACCAAGGTGATGTAGTAATATTAGATGTACGTCATGAAAATGATTTTGTAAAAAGTCATATTCCTAATTCCATTTTCATAGGCATACAAGGTAATTTTGCACCATGGGTTGGTTCCTTACTCAGAGATGTACATCAAAAATTGGTATTAGTAACACCCGAAGGTAAAGAAGAAGAGACCATTACCCGATTGTCACGTGTCGGCTTTGATCATGTTTTAGGTTATCTACATGGCGGTATAAATTCTTGGAAGGAGGCAGGATTTGAAACAGATAGTATTACTTCCATCAGTCCGGAAACATTTGCGCAACAATTCAACGACGAAAGCCTAGTTGTGGATGCTCGAAAACCGAGTGAATACGAAGCAGAACATGTGGAAAATGCTGTAAATATTCCTTTAGATACTGTAAATGAAAATTTTCAAAGTATTCCGAAAGAAAAAGAATTCTTTCTGCATTGCGCCGGAGGTTATCGTTCTGTAATTATGGCATCGATATTGAAATCCAGAGGCATTCACAACTTAATCAATGTCGAAAAAGGACTCAACGGTATCAAACAAACTTCTGTACCTTGTACTCAATTTGTATGTCCATCGACCAAAAAATAATTCTTTAAAAAAACAAAAAAAGTAAGTCATAGTATTGCAATTTAAATACATTTGCAATCATTAAATTTAAAACAACAAAATGAAAAAAGTAATTCTTCTTGTAGCCTCGGCCGTAGTATTGTTTTCTTGTAATAAGTTAGCGGAAGGTGAATATATCATCAGTGGTAACGTAAAAGGTATGAAAAACGGTTTAGTTTATCTGGAAAAACAAGGTCCGATGGGTATGGGATTCTTAGCAATCGATACGGTAAAAATTAAAGACGGAAAATTTGAAATCAAAGGAAAAGCCTCAGAGCCGGAAATTCACTTTATTCAAGTAGATAAAGTAAACGGTAAATTGCCTTTGGTTTTAGAAGGCGGAGAAATTGATATCGAATTTGACAAAGACAGTTTGGTAAAATCGAAAATCACAGGAACTTACAACAACGATGAGTTCACAAAATTCAATGAAGAATCTGATAAAATACAAAAGAAATTAAAAGGAAAAATTCTTGATTTCCAACAACGCAACAAAGTAGCTATCGAAAATGCTCAAAAAAGTAATGATACTGTAGCGATGAATAAATTGAGAGCAGAATATGATTTGATTCAAAAAGACATGACCGATTATACTTTCGGTTATCCTAAAACGCACCCGAAATCATTTATCAGTGTCTTGATTTTACAAATGATGGTGAACAACCCTAAGTTTACAACTAAAGAAATTGAAACGATTTACAATTCTTTTGACGAAAGTCTTAAGAAAACCAAACCCGCAAAATCGATTAAAGAAAATCTTGATGCTTTAAAAAAAAAGCCGATAGCCAATCAAGCGTCAAACTCAACCAAATAGCACCCGACTTCAAAGCACCAACTCCGGAAGGAAAAATGGTGTCTCTAAAACAAAGTATGGGTAAAGTTACACTGATTGATTTTTGGGCTTCATGGTGTATGCCTTGTCGTAAAGAAAACCCCAAAGTTGTGGCTTTGTACAACGAATTTCACAGTAAAGGATTTAACATCATCAGTGTTTCATTAGACAGTGATGCCGGAGATTGGAAAGAAGCTATTGCTAAAGACGGATTGACTTGGCCTCAAGTTTCCAACTTAAAAGAAATGGATGACCCAATAGTAAAAAGATACGGTGTTACTTTAATACCAACAACCTTTTTGCTGGACGCAACGGGAAAAGTAATCGGAATTGATTTACCACAAGACGAAATGAAGCGCAAAATTCAGGAACTGTTGAATAAAAAATAACGATTTACATCTGATATTCTCAAAAAATCTCCTTCGGGAGATTTTTTATTTCATTTACTACCAACGGCTTAAAAAAAGTGTGGTGAAATATCTTCTTTTTTGTTTGCGAAGCCCGAAACAGTTTTTATATTTGCAATCGCTATAAGCATTGGGGAGATACTCAAGCGGCCAACGAGGGCGGACTGTAAATCCGCTGACTAAGTCTTCGCAGGTTCGAATCCTGCTCTCCCCACAAATAAAAAAACAAAAAGTCTCAAAACCCTGCAAATCTTAAGATTTTCAGGGTTTTTGTTTTTCTGTTACCTCCAAATTATTCATTCAATCTTAAAGCTGAAGGGGCAAAATCGAGACCCTAAAATTTTCTAAATCTAGGGTCTCGCTAAATCTTCTTAAGCCTTACAAACATTGTACTTCAAGCCAGTTCAACAACTCGTTCAAAAGTTGTACATCTTGTTTGTTATTAGTCAGGAATTTAAATTGAATAATAATTAAAAGGTCACCAACATGAAAACAAAAATCACCTTGCACTTTTACACCAAAAGCACCAAAATGAATGCTGATGGTAAATTACCAATCTATGTTAGATTGACGGTTAATGGTCAAAGATTAGAATTTAGTTCAAAAAAGTTTATTGAAAAATCAAAATGGCTGCCTGAATTATGCAAAATGAAAGGTAGTACAGAAGAAGCCCGTTCAATCAATAGCTATCTTGATATGATAAAATCAAAGGTATTAGGTGCTGAACTAGAGCTACTACATAAAAATGAAGATCTTACCATTGAAAATTTCCAATCAATTCTGTTAGATAAAAATAAAAAAAGCAGAATGCTTATTTCAATTTTTCAAGACCACAATAATAAAATGAGGGAGCTATTGGGTAAACAATATGCTCATGGTACTCTCCAAAGATTTGAAGTAACTCTAAACCATATAAAGAAGTTTCTACACTGGAAATACAATTCAACTGATATATCAATTGACAAAATAGATTTCGCCTTTATAACTGAGCTAGAATTCTATTTACGTAGCGTTAAAAACTGCAGCAACAATACTGCTGTAAAATATGTTCGAAACTTCCGGAAAATAATCAATATATGCTTAAACAATGACTGGATAGAGAAAAATCCATTTAGCAAATACGAAGGCAAAGTTTATGAAGTTGATAAAGAATTTTTATCCGAGGAAGAAATCCGGAAAATCTACTCTAAAAAGTTTATGAATACACGCTTGGAGCAAGTTAGAGACATCTTTATCTTTTGCTGTTTTACCGGATTAGCATACATTGATGTTCAGCAATTAAGAAAAGACCATTTGGGTATTGGTATTGATGGCAATAAATGGATTTTTAAAAACCGTCAAAAAACTGATACCAGGTCCAAAATACCTTTACTTCCAATTGCAGAAGAATTGATTATGAAATATGAAACACATCCAAAGTGTATAAATGAGGACCGACTACTACCTGTATTGAGTAATCAAAAAATGAATAGCTACTTAAAAGAAATAGGAGATGTTTGTGGAATAAACAAAGAGATAACTTTTCACATGGCTCGTCACACCTTTGCAACATCTGTTACTTTAACTAACGGAGTACCTATTGAAAGTGTGAGCAAGATGTTAGGACATAAAAGTCTCAGAACAACTCAGCACTATGCAAAAATAGTTGACAAAAGAGTTAGTGACGACATGGCTATTCTAAAACAAAAATTAGCATTTCAAACAATGGCTCAAAGCTCATAAAATCTGATTTAAAAATCCACAAGAACACTTTTAAATTCCCGAATCACACACCATAACGTTTGATTCGGGAATGCTACTTCTATAGCTTTGCTGCTTATTTTTCAATGCATGCAAGGCCAATCCTATTATCAACGGATGAAGAACATTTACCAGATGCTATTCGAATTAGCAACTGGTAACTTCGCCTATAGAATAGAGCCTACTGGAGTTAATGATGAAATAGATGAACTTAGTAATGTAATTAATATCCTTGGGCTCACACTCCAAAATACAATTACAAAATCAGGCTATGTTATCCCTTACTACAATTATCAGAGTGTTATCCAAAATACATTTGTCCTTAACAAGGAATACAATATTGAAAGCTTTAATACATCAGCCAATTCTATTCTGGGTTACAACCCTGAAATACTAAAGAATATGCCTTTTGATGAAATAATAGCACCTCAATCAACAGATATTTGGCGTAGCATAAAAAACGATATTGCAAATGATATACAATATCAAAACACAATACAATTAGTCTTAATTACCATAAATAAAAAACTGATTCCATTACATTTCACAATATCAAAGTTTTATAAGAGTGATAAGATTTTGATATGCTCAATAGCAACAGTCCTTTATCACTCGCTCGATGATACTTTTGTATCCTTAAATAAAATTAGTCCTCGCCAAAAAGACTCAGACATAATCCAAAATGTTTATGAATACATACTGAATAATCTTGAAGAACCACTACCTTCATTAAAAACACTAACAAAAATGTTTGGTTCTAATGAGTTTAAGTTAAAAGCAGGTTTTCGTCACTTCTTTAATACAAGTATTTACCAACTTTACAATGATGAGCGACTCAAAAAAGCACATAACCTAATCTTAAAAACCGATTTATCTTTAAAAGAAATCTCATTTATGTGCGGCTTCAATTCTTACCTCAACTTCTACAAAGCTTTCAAAAAAAAGTATCATTACTCTCCTAGTGAACTCAACAGACCATCAAGAATGGAATAGTATTACTACATTTTTGAATATCTCTAAGTAATTGTTTTTAAGAATTTTACATAAAAATACATGTAAAATGAAACTTCAAATTACTAAATCGAACATCATACAAACAGTAGTCGCACTTTACATTCTACTCTTCACTTATGCGGCCGTAAGTAAAGTATTAGACTTCCATAATTTTCAAATTCAACTGGGTCAGTCACCCCTTTTAAGTGCTTTTGCAGATTGGGTTGCTATTACAGTTCCTTTGGTAGAGTTTATTATTGTCTTGCTGTTACTGAGCAACAAATCTCGCTTGTTAGGACTATACGGCAGCTTTGCTTTAATGACAATGTTTACGGCATACATTGTGATTATTCTAAACTTTAGCTCCTTCACGCCATGTTCTTGTGGCGGTATCTTAGAAGAAATGACTTGGAGACAGCATCTTATTTTCAATATAGTTTTCGTGGCCTTATCGGGAATAGCAATCATGTCTAACACCTTCAATAGGTTTGTGTTTGGCTATTTGACTATTCTAGCCACCTCTGCTATTGGTATTGTAGTGGCACTCTTTCTACTGTCAGAAGATATCATACAACATCGAAACAACTTTGTCCGAAGACTGCCGGCACAATTTTCAAAACAACACGAATTCGACCTCGGATTCAATTCATACTATTTCGCGGGAGTTGCCAACGGAAAAGTATACCTAGGAAACACAACAGCCCCATTATTACTGACTGAAATAGATACCTCTCTAAAAAACAAAAAGGAATTGGTAGTGAAATTAAACAATCTAAACCTGCCGTTCCGTTCTCTCCAACTCCAAGTCTACTCCAAGTATTTTTTCGCCTCCGATGGCACAGTCCCAGCGGTATTTCGCGGTATAACAGGGCAATGGTATGCCACCCAAATGCCGCAAGTAAAAAGTAAATTTTCAAATCCGGCTTTTATCGATACCACCACGTTTGTATTTCGTACACACAAGGCTAATGCAGAGAATGTTTTAGCACGCTTTGATGAAGAGCAAAGTAAAACAACCACAAATCCGACCATACTTCAAAAACAATTTGACGGTATTTTCGATACCGATGGCATACTAAACTACGACCCAAAAACCAATTTACTGGTATACCTCTATTACTACCGCAATCAATATATCGTTTGCGACTCCAAACTTAACATAATCCATCGCGGCAACACCATTGATACTATTAGTAAGGCGCAAATCAAGGTGGCATTCAACAAAGACCGCAATGAAAAGAAACTCGCTGCACCGCCTTTGACCGTAAATAAAAACGCCTACCTCCATGGCGGACTACTATTCGTTAACGCTGCACTGATGGGGAAATTTGAAGATGAAAAAATGTGGAGACAGGCTAGCCTGATAGATGTTTATGATATAAAAAATCGCTCTTACATCGTAAGCTTCTATGTTTACAACATTGAGGGCAAACGACTAAGTCACTTTGCAGTGGAAGGCCATACGTTTTACGGGATCATAGGTAATCACCTAGTAAGCTACAAAATGAGTTATCTGATACACAAACGGCTTTCACTTTAGATTTTGGATAAGTGTAAAAAAAGACACCAAAAATATAATTAGCTAATTATCAGGGAGAAGATCGAAAACCTGTGAACAGAGTAGATCAATAACTTGTAATTTTTTATTTTATGAAAAGATTCAGTAAATTCATTCCTATGGCTGCACTAGCTTTAGGATTGGTTGGCGCTCTTAGCTCGTTCACTACGAGCACTGAGGCCAAAGAAGCCATCAACATCCAAGGGTATCTTAAAGCAAACCCTTTCGGAACGGTGTGTAACACCTCCATCATGTGTTCTGATGATCCCGGACCACTTTGTACTGTTGGTACTACACAAGTCTGGGGCAAAGACGCGAGTGGAAACTGTGTGGTTGAACTGAGACGCAACCATCAGTAGCCAAAAAAGCAAAGCAGTTCCCTTGAGAACTGCTTTGTTATTTAAAAAGTATCTGGAATAAACCAATCCGGCTTAGGAGTTCCTTTCAAGTAATAGTCCCACCACTGAGTTATACGTCGAGTCAAATCCATTTGATGTTCCGCCTTTGTTAGGCCGTGCCCTCCTCCTTCATAAAGCAATAATATATTAGGTTTTCCAAGCCTGCGCAAAGCCAAATGGAATTCAAGGCTTTGGCGATAGTTTACTGAGTTATCCTTTGTCCCTGCCCACAGTAAAAGTGGAGTATTTACCCCGGGTGCAAAAGTAACCGGAGAATTTTGCAAATAGCGGTCAAAATCTTCAAAAAGCGGCACACCCATCCGTAATTGATTGAATTCATAACGCCAAGTCTCTTGTTTCAAATTGTTATCACCTACGGAAAGATAACAACTGATACTATCGGCAAAACCGGAACCCGAAATCGCCGCTGCAAAAATATTGGTCTGAGTCACAATAAAATTAGTTTCATATCCCCCAAACGAATGCCCCACAAGGCCTATTCGCTTTTTATCTACCAATTCATGAGCCAATACCTCATTTACGGCAGCGGTAACACAATCCACCGCCGACACACCCGGCTTTCCCTCTTCATAG
>NZ_JANJUQ010000011.1 GCF_024710485.1 Flavobacterium sp. | reverse complement strand
TTGCTTGATGTAATTTGCTTGATGTAATTTGCTTGATGTAATTTGCTTGATGTAATTTGCTTGATGTAATTTGCTTAATGTAATTTGCTTGATGTAATTTGCTTAATGTAATTTGCTTAATGTAATTTGCTTAATGTAATTTGCTTAATGTAATTTGCTTAATGTAATTTGCTTGATGTAATTTGCTTGATGTAATTTTTTGTTACGTTTTTTTAAATGGATATCTATCCGTATTAGCTTTACAAATGTACGTGTTTTTTCCGTACAACAAAATAAAATGCCAAATATTTTTATACTTATGCTAGAACGTCCTTTATTTAGCACAAAAGAAAAATTGTTTCATTAATCCTTTTTCACTAAGTTTGAAAGTAAATCCTTCTGATGGAAAAATACCGACAAATAATCGAAGTTCTCATTAAATTCCGAAACGAACGTGATTAGGAGCAGTTCCACGATTCTAAAAATCTGGTACTCCCTCGCTCCCGCGCGAAATGAAATTCGACGAAGTCAATCCTTTCGAGTAGTGAGTTAATCCAATAATCTTGTATAAGCGGTTTTGCACCCGAGCTAACTAAACTGAATAAATAACAGGTAATTTTATCTTCTTTTTAAACTATTTGTTCCACTCTACTTAATCAATTAATAACCTCAAAAATCGACAAATAGTAAAATTCCACAACCAAAACACCTGATTTACAAACTTTTACTTTAAATTTATACTATTCTTTCCGCTGTTCAAATACCACCTTGAGAGGAAAGCTATAGTTTGTGGCTCTTGTATGAGCATATTGGCTATAGTTTATAGTGTAACTTTTAAAACTATATAGGTATGAGAACAAGATTACTATTAGGACTACTGTGCTGCTGGGGCACCGTAGCCAATGCACAAGACTTTAAATTCAACAAGGCTTTTGCCTACGACTCTAACTCCGAGCGCGGACAATCCATTTATACGGCTTACAAAAAAGCCTATGAAAAATCGATTGCCGACTTAGTAGCAAAGCGCAATGCCATACTAACCGAAATTAACCAAGAAGGCACTGCCATTTCTAAAGTAACCGACGGTGAAAAGGAAATCAAAAAGCTCGAAACCGAGATTCGTGAACTCACCACCAGCTTAAAGACTTTAAACAACACCGAAGATTTTAAAAAGAAAACCTTTCATGCCTTTTTTGGGTCGCCGGAATCGGATGCGTTTTTTAATGTGATGTATTCGGAAGAACGCAGTGTAATCAACTTTTTGAACAACTCGGGCTTTAACTTAGGTAGTAAATCGGGTTCAGTATATACCGAATTGGCTTCGGGTAATATGAGTACGGTACGACTAAGCTTAGGCACCATGGTATCCAACAGCGCTCAGGAAGACCAAGCCGAGGCCAAAGAGGAAGAAGCCTTCCAACGCCTCTCTACCAGTGGCGGGAACACCGTATTAACCGTTGAATACCCTTTGTTGTATTGGAGCACCAAAGACAATCAGTACAATCTTATTTCCCGATTTATGGGCAAGGCCACAGCCGATTTCCCGGCCTTTGGTACCCAAACCAGTGACTTTGCCGGTAGCTTGGTAGCCGCTGTTGATGTGTATGTGGATGCCTCCACCTCTAACGGCGATATCCGATTGTATGCCAACTTTAACCTCAGCCGTATTTACGGCACCGAAGTCTTTAAAGAAAACTTAGGACTGGACAATGCCAATTTTAACTTTGGCAGACTGACCACCGGTGTGGTGATTAAAAATAAGTTCAACCTATCCGCCATGTTTAAAACCTTTAGCTCCGAAGAGTCATTGGAAAACCGCAACTTAATCATAGGCGGTGCTTTTATTTTTTAATCGAATTGCAGAACTCTCATTTTTGCAGCTCGAATCATAATGATTCGAGCTGCATTGCGAAAAACCGTAAAAGTTATTACAATTGGCTTTTTACATTTACTTCAAAATATAACCAAATACAAGTTTCATAAGATTTTTCTATTGGAAAGCTTGTTGATAATCCCTATTGGTGGGGATTGCAAGTGTGTGAGATTTTCATTATGTTTGGTAAAATTCATTGTAACAATTAAAATGGTAGACAAAAAAAGTTTATCGGAAAGGGATATTTGCTCTAAGTTTATTACGCCTGCTATTCAAAAAGCCGGTTGGAATATCCAAACACAAGTATTGGAAGAAGTTTCTTTTACCGATGGTAAAATATATGTTCGCGGAAAGCTAACCGCTCGTGGCGAACGCAAAAGAGCAGACTATTTGCTTTATTATCAAGACAATCCAATAGCTATTATTGAGGCTAAAGACAACAAACATTCAGTTCGTGCCGGAATACAGCAAGCGTTAAATTATGCCAGAATATTAGATATTCCCAGTGTATTCAGTAGTAATGGTGATGGCTTTATTTTTCATGACCGAACGGTTACTGATGAATCAATTGAAACCGAATTACCTTTAGACGCCTTTCCCTCTCCGGAAGTTTTGTGGTTAAAATACAAACACTACAAAGGAATTGTTACCCCTGAGGGCGAAAAGATTGCTATGCAAAAATACTTTTCTGACGGCTCAGGCAGAAAACCCAGATACTACCAACAAATTGCCATCAATAGGACTGTTGAAGCCATTGCTAACGGACAGAACAGAATTTTGTTGGTTATGGCAACGGGAACTGGTAAAACGTATACAGCTTTTCAAATCATTCACCGACTTTGGAAAAGCGGCGCCAAGAAAAGAATCTTGTTTCTGGCCGATCGAAATGCTTTGATTGACCAAACCAAACGGGGCGACTTCAAACATTTTAAAGATAAAATGACTGTTGTTAAAAACAGAATGATTGACAAGAGTTATGAAATTTATTTAGCTCTTTACCAAGGCTTATCGGGTGCTGATGAAGAAGCCAATGCTTACAAACAATTCTCCCCGGACTTTTTTGATTTAATTATTATTGATGAGTGTCACCGTGGTAGTGCCAAAGAAGACAGTGCTTGGCGTGAAATATTAACTTATTTCGGAAAAGCCACGCATGTTGGTTTAACTGCTACTCCTAAAGAAACTAAAGAAACCAGTAATACAGAATACTTTGGAGAACCGGTTTATACCTATTCCCTAAAACAAGGTATTGATGACGGATTCCTGGCTCCCTATAAAGTAGTTAGAATTGCACTAAACGTAGATGCCGAAGGGTATCGACCGGAACAAGGCAAAACCGATAAAGACGGTAACGCAATTGAAGACCGTATATACAACCGGAAAGACTTTGACCGCAGTTTGGTTATAGACGAACGTACCGACACAGTAGCCAAAAAAGTAACGGAATACCTCAAAGGTTTTGACCGTTTTGCCAAAACCATCATCTTTTGTGTGGATATTGACCATGCCGAACGCATGCGCAATGCTATTGCCCGTCACAATGCCGACTTGGTTGCCGAAAATTACAAATACGTGATGCAGATTACCGGCGATAACGATGAAGGTAAACGTGAGTTAGACAACTTTATCAACCCAGAAGAAAAATACCCGGTGATTGCCACAACATCTGAATTGATGACTACAGGAGTTGATGCCCAGACTTGTAAAGTAATCGTGTTGGATGCCAACATTAACTCGATGACCAAGTTCAAGCAAATTGTAGGTCGTGGTACGCGTATCAATGAAGAGTTCAATAAACTATACTTTACGATTCTTGACTTTAGAAACGCCACTGATAATTTTGCCGACCCTGATTTTGATGGTGATCCATTACGTGTAAAACCTATTACAGAGGATGTTGATTTGACAACAGTTACAGCAGAGGAAGAACAAGAAGAACAACCTATAATTGACGATATCACCGGCGATGAAATAATTATAGCACCGCCAAAAGTAAGAGAACCATCCGGCCATGAAGAGTATCAAAAAAGACCTAAACAATATGTCAATGGGGTTGACGTATCAGTATTGGTGAGTCGTGAGTTGTATTTTGACCATAACGGTAAACCCATAACAACCAGTTTAAAAGACTATACCAAAAGCATTATCCAACAAAATTTTGCTTCACTGGATGACTTCCTGTTGACGTGGAATAATGCCGTCAAGAAAGAAGCCATTATCAAAGAGTTGCAAGAACAAGGCGTTATGGTAGAAGCCTTGTATGAAGCAGTGGATAAGCAAGTGGATTTGTTTGATTTAATATGCCATGTGGCGTATGACCAACCACCATTGACCAGAAAGGAACGCGCCAACAATGTCAAAAAACGCAATTACTTTACTAAGTATGGCGACCAAGCCCGAAAAGTACTGGAAACCCTTTTGGATAAATATGCTGACGAAGGGGTAGAGAATATTGAAAGTATTGAAGTATTACGTGTCAAACCTTTTGACGAATATGGTTCCCCTATTGAAATTATTAGTGAATTTGGTAGTAAGCAAAAGTATTTAGAAGCAGTAAAAGAATTAGAAAACGAATTATATAGAAAAGCATAGATGGCATCAAATTATTTATCAAGATTAAGTCCAGGAGAAAGAGAAAAATTAATCCGAGACCTTTGGGAAATTCAGAATGGGAAATGTTTTATAACTGAAGAAAATATCGATTTAGAATTACATAAATCTATATTGGATATAGACCATGTAATACCATCAAAACTTGGAGGAAAAGACGACCCAAGTAATTTTGCCTTAACTTTTGCTTCAGCCAATCGTTCAAAACAAGCATCAGATTTAAAGCTTGCAAGAATTCTTCATAGATTTACTAAAATTCAGAATGAGTTTAAAGAAAAAGAGGATAGAAGTCCTAATCTTGACGATATTTTAAAAACTAAAAATGGTTCAAAATTTAGTCTTAAATTTAGAAGAGAAGATAATAATATTCTTTATTCTTTAGCACAAATAAGTAATACTGAAATTATCAAGGCTCCTATTCATAAAGATAAATTAAGTGGCTTAGAATACTTCTTTGCAGTTTTGCCAATTGAATTTGTATTCCATGATGATAAAATAAATCCTAGATCAATAGGCAATAACATTTCTAAATTGATTGATGAATTTTATCAAGGTAATCCCCAATTACATATTTCTTTGGGATGGATTGATATAAAGGATAATTCAGAATCTAAAGTTAAAATATTTGATGGACAACATAAGGCTGCTGCACAAGTTATGTTAGATGTTAAAGAAATTCCAGTTCGAATTTTTATTAATCCTAATGAGGATTTGATTATTCTAACCAATTTTAGAGCAGGTACAGTTTTACGACAGGTTGCATTTGACAAATCTGTTCAAAGACACTTGGGTAATACTTTGTATTATGATAGAGTAAAACGTTATCAAGATGAATTAAATTTGGGAGATGATAATTTAAATTTTTCGGAACGTGAATTAGTGAATTACTTCAAAGGGGAGTCAAGAGAATTGAAAAGATATATTTTAGATTCTGTTAGAGATGGAGTTACCAGAAACCCTGAAAACAAATTAATGGAATTTGTAGATATGGGAGGAAGAGCAAAAGAAAAGCCTATTTCTTATAGTTCAATTGAAAAAACATTTTATTCGTTCTTTATTTATCAAGATTTATTAGAAACACCAATTTCTCATAAGCTAGAAGAAGGAAATAACCCTCGAAGTTTAGAAAAAGAGCAAATAGTTCAATTAATGAACATTATTGCAGAAGAAATTTATATTGGAAAATTTGATTTAGAAATTGGAACATCGCGTTTGGAAAGTAAAATTCAAAACGACGGAGAAATTCCAATGGAACATATGAGAGCTTACAGAATGGGAAAAGAAGAAATTATGTATAATTGGCTTAAATATTTAAGTCAAATTGTACAATCTCATTTTATTTCACTTGGACACCCTGTTGATGAAAAAAAATTGTTTCAATATGAGTTTTCTGAAACACTTTGGAACAATATAAGAAACTACATCAATAATCTTTCAGCGTTACCATTGTGGACTAATAATGAATTATCCAATACTGTTTTTGGTGGTAAACAAAACTATCAATTTTGGCACACTATCTTTACAACTGGTTCTTCACCACAAGGAGTTAAAGTATTAGTTCAGCCTTTAAATTTAAATCAATTGCAAATACCTAGATCATAATGTCCAACATCTCCTCCATCTTAAAATCCATACAAACCATCATGTGGCAAGACACCGGACTAAACGGTGATGCCCAACGCATTGAACAACTCGGTTGGATGTTGTTTTTAAAAATATACTCCGATAAAGACAAAGAACTCGAATTATTAGACGACAACTATGTTTCTCCGATACCCGATGAATTCCATTGGGTAAAAGCCAAAGGCAACTGGGCGGGCGACGACGAAGGCATGACCGGTGATGAACTATTAGAATTTGTTGATAGAAAACTATTCCCTGCGCTGCGCAATATTGATGTGAGTACTGGAAACCGCCGTGCTTTGATTGTACGTGAAGTATTTGAAGGGAATAACAACTATATGAAAAGCGGCATCAACATTAGAAAAGTGTTGAACAAGCTCAACGAAATTGACTTTAACATTGCCAAAGACCGTCATGCGTTTGGCGAATTGTATGAAACCATCTTAAAAGGCCTGCAAAGTGCCGGAAAAAGTGGGGAGTTTTATACACCAAGAGCCATTACGAGTTTTATTACCGAAATGATTAACCCTCAATTGGGTGAAAAGATATTAGACCCTGCGTGTGGAACGGGAGGTTATTTAACCTGTGCCATTGAGCATTTAAAAGCGCAAGCCAATAGTATAGAAGACCGTAAGAGCATAGCCGAAAACGTAATGGGTTGGGAATACAAGCCACTGCCCTATTTGTTGGCTACGACCAACTTGATATTACACGATATGGAAGTCCCCAACATTCGTTTTGGGGATGCTTTAGACCAACCGTTATCTAACTTTACCGAAAAGCACCGAGTAAATGCCATCTTGGCCAACCCACCCTTTGGCGGTATTGTAGCCAACAATAACGAAAACAACTTTCCTCAAAACTTTAGAACCAAAGAAAGTGCCGACTTGTTCCTGATATTGATGATACACTTATTAAAACAAGGCGGAAGAGCGGGTATTGTATTGCCTGATGGTTCGTTAACAGGTGATGGCGTAAAACAACGCGTACGCCAAAAACTATTGGAAGAATGTAATTTGCACACCATTATACGTTTGCCTAACTCGGTGTTTCAACCGTATGCGACGGTAGCGACCAATTTGTTGTTTTTTACCAAAGGTTCGCCAACCAAAGAAATTTGGTATTACGAACACCGTTTGCCCGAGGGACAAAAAGCCTATAACAAAACCAAGCCAATACAAGCTAAGGAGTTTGAACCCATAAAAAAATGGTGGAACGACCGCAAGGAAAATGACATTGCTTGGAAAGTACCTATACAAACCATTATCGACCGCAATTACGATTTAGACATTAAAAACCCTACCAAGCAGGAAGAAGTTCACGAATATAGTAGTGTGGAATTAATGGAACTGCTGCATACCTCTTTTGAAAAAAGCAATAATTTGTTGAACCAACTAAAAGAAGCAGTGAAATGAGTTTAATGCGAATAAATGATTTGTTTCACTTTGAAAAAGGTAGTTTACAAAGTTCAAAATGTACTGAAGGTGAGTTTGACTTTATTACTGCTTCATCAGAATGGAAAACACATAATGAATATACACATAATTGTGAGGCTTTAGTGTTTGCAGCTGCTGCATCAGGTTCACTAGGAAGAACTCACTATTTAAATGGGAAATTCATAGCAAGTGATTTGTGTTTTGTAATTACCCCTAAAGATCCAATAAATTTTCCAATTGATTTAAAATTTTATCATATGATCTTTAATGAATTTAAAGATGATATTGTAAAAAACACAAAAGCAGGAACTTCTAAAGAAGCAATTGGATTAAAATCTTTCGGTAATTATAAATTACCTTATTTTCAAATAGATAAACAAGTTGAAACTAAAAATCAATTTGTTAAAATGCAATCTTCTAAAATAGATTTAAATTCCGAACTCACCCACCAACTCGACCTAATCATACAACTACGTCAGGCTTTTTTGCGTGAAGCGATGCAGGGTAAGTTAGTCAGCAGTGAAACTTTAGAGGTTAGCAGTGAAACCGGTCACGACTTGTTAGCTAAAATAAAAGCTGAGAAAGCACAACTCATTGCAGAAAAGAAACTCAAGAAAGAAAAAGAATTACCGCCTATTACTAATGAGGAAATTCCTTTTGAAATTCCTGAGCATTGGGCTTGGTGTAGATTGGGGGAGATTTGTTTGAAAATTACTGATGGAACACATCATTCTCCGACAAACACTCAAAGCGGTGAATATAAATATGTAACAGCCAAGAATATTAAAGATGAAGGAATTGATTTATCAAATATTACTTATGTGAATGAAAAAGTGCATAAAGAAATTTTTTCTAGATGTAATCCCGAAAAAGGAGACATACTTTACATTAAAGATGGAGCTACTACAGGTATTGTAACTATTAATAACTTAGATGAAGAATATAGTATGTTGTCAAGTGTAGCATTGCTAAAATTGTCAAATAGTTTATTTAATAAATATTTAATGTATTCTATGAGAAGCCCATTTTATTATCAAGCAACAAGAAATGAAATGTATGGAGTAGCTATAACTAGAGTTACTTTAGAGAAAATAAAGAATGCTATCATTCCACTTCCACCACTTAACGAGCAAGAGCAAATTGTGGCTAAGTTAGAGGAGTTAATGACGTTTTGTGATGGTTTAGAGAAGAGTATTAAGGAAAGTCAAAGGTATAATGAACTTTTGTTGCAGCAGGTTTTGAGGGAGGCGTTGCAGGGGAAAGAGGAGGTTTAATTAAAATATAAAGTATGGATATTAAAAGTTATAGAAAGCTGGTACTCGATAGCACTATCAAAGATAAATTGAATAGTTTGGAAGTTACTTTGAATTATCCTGTTTTAAATTACACTAAAGAGTTTAAAGGCATTCAATCGGTTTATAAATTTGTATTAGATCAAGTAATCCATTGGAATGAAATAGAAAATCTTCCAAACATTTTTATCCAATCTAAATCTCATTTTGAATATTTAAAAGCAAAATTAATTCAGTTATCTGATTATTTTAGTGAAAGTAATCAAAGTCAATTTGACCACTATTGGAATGATTTTTTATCCCACTTTAATAAAGAAAAGAATACTTCCAATACTTACAATTTTGTATATGATTGTCCTGAAACAGATTTTATATTAAAAATAAATACTACTAATCCTAATTACACACAGGGTTTAATTGACTTTACAATAGGGAAAAATATTAATTTTAATAACGGCAAAGATTATTTCATTGGCTTTCTTTATGGTTATGAATTTAAAAATCAAGATGATTCAGAAATTCTTCATCGTAGAAATAATGAAAAGCTAAGCTTAAGTAGAATAAGAGACAAGTATAATGAATACATTGTAGAAGCTGAACAACAACTAAATGGCTATTTATCTGATGCGAAAGATAATTTGACAGAGCACTTTGAAACAGTCGATAAATTAAAAACTGAAAAAAATAAAAATTTTGAAGATTGGTTTATCGGTATCCAAGAGGGTTTTGATACTTTTTTCAAAGAGTCGAGTGATTCCATAAAAAGCAATGAAGATTTATATAGAGAAAAATTACGTTTAGAAGCTCCCGCTCAATATTGGAAAGATAGAGCATTAAAACTAAAAGGTGAAGGAAACAAGCATCTAAACTGGTTGATTGGGGTTTCTGTAATAGCGGCAATTTTATTATTTACATTGTTGATGCTTTTAGGCACAGATTATTTTGAAACTGCATTTAACGATAATGTTAAAGGGATTAAATGGTCTATAATATTAATTACAATTGTTTCTCTTTTAGCATTTACCATAAAGATATTATCAAAAATGACTTTTAGTTCTTTTCACTTGTCAAGAGATGCTGAAGAGCGAGAACAACTAACTCATTTTTATTTGGCACTTAAAAAAGACACTACAATTGAACCAGAGGAGCGACAATTAATATTACAATCACTATTTAGTAGAGCTGATACTGGATTGTTAAAAGAGGACTCTTCCCCTACTATGCCATCTAATATTATTGAAAAGTTTACAGCTAAATAAAATACAATTATTTCATACTTTTGCTTAAAATGAGAACAGAAGTTAAAATAAATCCTAATCTTATCACTTGGGCAATAGCTCGGGCAGGATTTGACGTGGAAAAGTTTCTCGAAAACAACCCTAGTATTCAAAATTGGATTGAAGAAGTAAAGAAACCAACAGTAAAGCAACTAGAGGCTTTTGCTACTAGAGTTCATATTCCATTTGGCTATTTATTTATGCCAGAACCGCCAAATGAAAGCATTCCATTTCCATTTTTTAGAACCGGAAACAACAATACAGACAAAGTAAGTCTAAATGTATTTGACACCATTCAAATACTACAAAGACGACAAGATTGGATAACAGATTATTTAATAGATAACGACCATGAACCATTAACCTTCGTAGGGAAGTTTAATGAGAACACTAATGCGAATACTATAGTAGTAGATATCAGAAACACGTTGAGTTTACAAGCTAATTGGGCTTGTAATTTCGCTACTTTTGAAGATACATTAGCTTTCATAACACACAAAATTGAAGAAATTGGAATATTTATAAACTTTAATGGTGTGGTTGAAAACAATACTCATAGACCAATAAGTGTTGATGAATGCAGAGGGTTTGTGTTAGTAAATCAGCATGCGCCATTTATGTTTATCAATGCAGCAGATGCTAAAGCCGCCCAACTTTTTACAATTATTCATGAATTAGCTCATATTTGGTTAGGCGAAAGTGCCGGTTTTGACAATCAAAACTTATTACCAGCCAACGACCCAGTTGAAAAATTATGTGATGCTATAGCGGCAGAGTTTTTAGTGCCTGCAAGTTCTTTAATTGATATTTGGAAAGACAAGCCAAGTATCGAGTATGCAAGACGTTATTTTAAAGTAAGCCCAATAGTTATTGCTAGACGAGCAATGGACTTAGGGCTCATTACAAGAGGCGAATTCTTCACTTTCTATAATGGCTATATGGATAGCTTTAAACAAAAAAAAGAAAATCAAGGTAGCGGTGGTGATTTTTATGCAACGGCTCGTAAACGTGTTAGTGTTAGTTTTGCAACTTATGTGAATCAAGCTGTAAATCAAAACAAATTACTTTATCGAGATGCATATAAAATTACAGGGCTGAAAGGAGATACTTATCAAAAGTTTGTAACACAACATTTGCATTAATAGTATGACGGCGCCTTTCCTAATTGATAGTAACTTCTTTATTGAAGCTCACAGAACAACCTATCCATTTGATGTTGTACCAAGTTTTTGGCTAAAAGTTAAAGAATTGATCGCAGACGGAAAAATCATATCTATCGATAAGGTTCAAAAAGAGTTATTAAAAAACAATGATGAACTATCACAATGGTGTATTGATAATTTAGCTGATGATTTTTTTAAAGACACTACTTCTAGTGTTTTAAATTATGCATTACTTACAGGATGGGTTTACTCTAAATCAGACCAATACTCACAAGCTGCAATTAGTGAGTTTTTAGATGTTGATGAAGCTGATGCTTGGCTAATTGCATATGCAATGGCAAATGAAAATCAAATTGTAACTCATGAAACCAGCAGTCCTAATAGTCGAAAAAGAGTTATGCTTCCTGATGCCGCAAGTCCTCAAGGCATTACATGTATTAAAACGATAGATTTGTTTAGAGCTTTAGGTGTAACAATCTGACGAATGTGCACCCTCTCCAACAAAATAAAACTTTGTTCCTGTAAAGCTACTTCAACGAATAGACTGAAAAACTATTGGGTATTGTACAGAAGAAACAAAGACAAGAATATGATGGTGGTTGGAGAAATACTGTTGCCATATGAATTGTTTAAGCCAAATTATAAATCAAACTATTCCATTCTTGAAAACAGGTTACAAGAATCGGATGCGTTTGACCTGCAATTGGATTTTAAAACCGGAGATGTTTTAGAAATTGTTATGAATAATCATGATTATTTCACCAGAGCCGTTTATGGGTTTAAATACACCAAAAAAAATTGGAATCGATTTAAGATTGACACCTTTTATTTAATGGGACACTTTGATGAAATTAGGTTTGGAAAGCTAATAAACCATAAAAAGAAGGAGTAATTTTTATGCCATTATTTCTATTACTAATCTTCATTGCCTTACTATTTGTAGTCAACTTCTACAAAGCCAAAATCAAAGGCACTATTGGTGAACAAACCGTTGCCCTATACTTACATTCCTTAGATAAAAAGAAATACAAAGTACTGCACAATATTGTTTTAGAATCGGATGGCTACACCACACAAATAGACCATATAGTTATTTCTGATTACGGGATTTTTGTAATTGAAACTAAAAATTATAAAGGTTGGATATTCGGAAATGAAGAGGCGCAATATTGGACGCAGGTCATCTTTAACCACCGAGAAAAACTCTATAATCCCATAAAACAAAACCAAGGACATATCAAAGCCTTAAAAAAATGTTTGCCTGAGTTTCCCAATCTTATCTATACATCAATTATTGCATTTTCATCCAGAGCTACTTTAAAGGTACATACAACTACCAAGGTTGTATATACCGCTCGTTTGACAAGAACTATTAAACGATATTCCGTTAATAACCTACCAGCTACTGAAAAAGAAGCAATTGTTGAAAAAATCAAAGCGGCCAATAGCATTGCCACTTTTGACAAACGCAAGCACATCAAATCAATCCAGCAAAGAATCGAACAAAATGAAGCGCTCAAGAGAAAAGAAAAGTGTTCAAAATGCGGTGGTATTTTAGTAATGCGCCAAGGCAAATTCGGCATCTTTTTAGGCTGCACCAACTACCCCAAATGTACTAATACAATAAAATTACAATAACAACTGTAATAACCCTAATATAGAAAAGTACACATAAAATGAATAAGAAATGCATAATGATTTCAAACCCTGTGGCAAAACTAAACTTACGGATTTGCACACCTACACTCCTTAGCTTCCCCAAGATTAAAAAACAAACAAATTAGACCATTTATAAAATCAATATGAAAGTAGTTTAAACTAAAATTACTGTTTGGGACATAAAGTAAGAAGTTGCATTTAATCTTTGACAAACCCACTTTTTAAATAAATTACTGACAACTTAGTTAATAACATTTACTACTACTGTAAGTAAATAAAGATAAATTAAACTAATATTGTAATGACTACTAATTATGGGTTAATCTATTAAAGTTAACTTAAAAGTAAACAAAAAGTTTGGTAGTTAACTTATAAGTGAATACTTTTGCACACATAAAACACATAGGAAGTTATGATAAGGTATCATATTACTCCGTTGTATTAGAAAATGAAGAACACTCATTATTTGAGAATTTCATAGCCCAACACAATAATGCTAACAAAGAAAAACTTTACCATATAGTAAAGTGGTTAGAGGTTATAGGAAACAAATATGGCGCACAAACCTATTTATTTAGACCCGAAGGAAAAAATGCAGATGCTTCAGCTTTACCCCCTGTCGAAAACAGGAGTCCTTCTTACATTGAAAACGGAAAGAAAAAAGCCAATTCATTACGATTGTATTGTTTACGAGCCAACAATAATGTAGTATTCCTTTTCAATGGAGATATAAAAACCACTCAAAAAGCACAAGATTGCCCAAATGTCAGTAAACATTTTAATATGGCAAATCAAATTTCAAAAGCCATCGATCAAGCATTTATTGAAAAAGATATTCTTTGGAATGAAACACTAACTGATATTGTGTTCCACTCCGACTTGATGATTCAATTTTAACTATGAAAAACACAAAAAACAATATTATTTCTGATTGGTTGCAAGAAAACCAAAATCCTCAAATAGATAAATTAGTGGAAAAAAATCTGGCAATTGCCAACAAAATCCACCAATTGCTTGAGGAAAGAGGATTAAAGCCGGCCGACTTAGCCCGATTGTTAGACAAAAAACCTTCTGAAATAAGTAAATGGCTTACTGGCACACATACCTTTACCACTAAAACTATTGTAAAAATCGAAATAGCTCTAGGTGTTGATATCATCCATATTGAACCGCAAAAGGAATACATTTACTTCAAAGTAATGGTAAATGATAATGTGCTTCCGGAAGCATTAGATTTTGAACAATCCCACGTAGAGACAACTACAGACGGTGAAAAAAAAGCAATCTGATACAATGGCAAATGTAGTCATCCCCGAAAAAATTCATCTCTTGCAGATAAACTGGGTTAAAGAGCATAATGTTATTTTAAAAAATAAATTGGCTAAAAACCCGTCATACAACTTTCAGATGGCGCACAATATGATGCATAATCTTCAAAGTGAAGTGGTTAAAATTCGACTTTTTCTGGATATGAGTGGTGAAATAGAGGGTAAAACCATAAATCAGGGAGGGAATTACGAGTTAGATTTTTTATTCAAAATCGATGATTTAAAAGACCATTACAACATCATTGAGGGAAAACCTGTCTTCAGCGGTGTTTTTGTATCCACACTATTGGCAATAAGTTTTTCTACAATGAGAGGAATGCTTTTTATGCTTTGGAAAGACACTGTATTACAACAAGTCATCTTACCGGTAATATCTCCCCCTGAATTGTTAAGGAGTACCCGTAAAATAGCATAATAACGTTTTCAGTATTTTAAGTACTTGTCTTTATCAATTCCCGAATCCAACACCAAACCATTTGTAAATCATAATCATACCTAATAGCTTTACACCACAACGCTGTAAAACTATCGGTCATGAAAACAGTAGCTTCCACCCTTTTAGCCGACCTCAACCAACAATTAGCTGTCATCCACGACCAAACAATCAAGCCGGTCAAGTACAGCAAACAAGCCATAAGAGTAGTGGTCGAGGCAATCGAAAAACTCAAAGTAGCTATATCAGAGTACAACTTCAAATCCCAAAAAGAAGAAATTGAATTCTTTAAAAAAATCAAACCCAAATTCACAGCCAAACTCAGCTATTATACCCAAATCTACCAAATAGAAACCGGCAAAACGGGCAACAAAAACAAACACTACAAACACCACCTCAAGAAGTTAAACAAGTGGCACAAAAAAAATAACCATATCTGCCAATACCTCAAAGCCAAAAACACCTTTGCAGACAACCTCTATTTTTTACGCAACAACTTCGAGTGCCAACTCTCAGCCAACAACAACCTCCTGCAGGAAGCCTTTTTCACTACAGCCCACGACCAAACCGTAGCACTTTACAAAGCCAACAAAGCCCTAAAAAAATACCTGGAAAGTAAATTGAATAATACAAAACAACACTGGCAATCTTCCGCAAACTGCCTCACTTGGACAGCCCCCAAAGTTGCCCTCATCGAACTGCTCTATGCCCTTCACTCAGCCCAAGCCTTCAACAATGGTGACGCCTCCTTAAACCAAATAGCCCAAACCTTAGAAACGGTTTTCAACACCAAACTGGGCCAATACCACCGCTCCTATTACGAAATCTGCGCCCGCAAAACCATCGAACCCACCCACTTCCTCAACACCCTAAAAGAAAAACTAACCATCCGCATCTTCGAAACCGACGCCAAATAAAAAAATCCCTCTCACAAAAAGAGGGATCATTAAATAAAAGCAATCTAAACCCAAATCCTAATTCCCAAATCCCAAATCCTAATTCCCAAATCCTAATTCCTAATTCCTAATTCCCAAATCCTAATTCCTAATTCCTAATTCCTAATTCCCAAATCCTAATTCCCAAATCCTAATTCCTAATTCCTAATTCCTAATTCCCAAATCCTAATTCCTAATTCCTAATTCCTAATTCCCAAATCCCAAATCCTAAATCCCAAATCCTAAATCCTAAATCCCAAATCCTAATTCTCCACCACCCCCGCAACCAATCCCCTCATCACCGCCTCAGCCTCCCCCTCATCGGCACCATCAATAGTGGCAATGATATTCCAAACCAAATAACTCCAATCCGGATCTTTGTTCTTTTTTGGTCGCTTCTTTTTGGCGTAAGCCGAATGTCGGGCAACTGTCGTAGTAATCAAAACCACTCGCTTATCTTCTGCCGACCAGGTCAATTTCAAAACAGCGTCCTCATAAGCTACTACATAATCATAAATAACACTGTAATCCTCTTCCGTATCACACAAATCCAAAAAGTCATGTACAAAGTCATCCAAACTGTCTCGAGCAACTTGTCCTACCACACTGCTGTCGATAACTGCAGTCAAACAACTATCCTGCTCTGTCATTATAGCCAAAACTCGGTTTTCAGCAGCATTACTAAATTCATAAGGAACATTCTTATGCAAATCAGTAAACGAGGAGTTATTATTAGCAATAGAAGTCAATGTAGTAACGATACCGTTAAAAGTAGACGGCAAACTATCGGCATAATAATACGTGAGCAACAATTCGTTGTGCACTTGTCCCACATCATCGTAGGGATTAGCCGCATTACGGGCATCCAAATCATATCCCAAATCAACCAATCGATAAAAAGAATGATTGTCAATGGGTGCTTCTGCAGTCAATTCGGAAGAACTGCAAGAAATAAATAAAGAAAAAAGAAAAAAACATAAGCTAAAAAACTTCATGATGTAATGTTTTAAAATGAAACTGATTTTCTCAGTTCATTTCGCCCGGGGTACTCTGAACAACTCTTGGGTATATGCGCAAACCCTTCTGAATTCAAAGCAAAGCTATCGGGCTAATCCAAGGCAAACAAGCCAACTTCCATTCCATTCCCGAATTGAAAATCTTGTATTCCCGAATGAAACACCTACAGTTTCTAAACAAGTCACATACTATCAACCCTTTAAAAAGCAAAGCATGCTTAAGCGACACTTGTAATTTTTAAACCCAATCATCACATCCTTTTTAGTAATTTAGCTACATTTTAGGAATTGTTTAATCTCAGGTATCATGCAAACTTTACAACAAAAAATCGCCAAAAAGCTAGTCTATTTTATTTTACTGGTATTGTGTTTACAACCGGGGATTACCTTTGGTGAAATAAGCAAAGCATCAAGGGTTTTACGCTTAAACAGTAATGGAGTAATGTATAGTCTTAAAAAAGACAAATTGATCTACAGTCCCGGAGAAGAAAGTACACTAAACAATCAAAAATCATCAAACAGTTGGAAAAAAATAGCAGACACTTACCGAGCAAAAATGTATAAAGCCAATAAGAATGAAGTATTGAAATATGCCGACAGCATGCTTTGGGCAGCGCAAAAAACAAAAGACAACAAATGCATTGGGGAAGCTTACCTTACCAAAGGCGTCATGCATTACAATCAAAAAGAGTTAAACAAGGCACTGGACAACTACCTTCTGGCAGACCAATACATCATAAAAACCAAAGACCAATATAACATACACAAAACCAAATACGCCATTGCCAACACCAAATATTACTTAGGGTTCTACCATGAAGCCAAAGCATTGTTAAAAGAATGCCTCGACTATTTTGAAGAAGAAAACGACTTGGCCTATTTAAACACTATATATGCTCTGGGTTTGTGTTACAACAAAATGGGAGAGTACAACAAAACAACGTATTACAATAAATTAGGATTAAAAACCGGAAAAGAATACCAAATCACGGAAATGGAACCTTATTTCAAGCACTCGGAAGGGATCAATCTTTACTTCAAAAAAAACTACAATAAAGCCATCAGCCACCTCAATGAGACCATTCCGTTTTTAAAACAAAAAAAGGATTTTGCCAACGAAACTGTGGCCGACTTTTATATCGGTAAAAGTTATCTGAAATTAAACAATACCAACAAAGCCATTAACTACTTCATCAAAGTGGATAAAGCTTTTGCAGTACACCATTACACCCGTCCCGACCTAAGAGAGAACCATGAAATATTAATTAATCACTTCAGCAAACAACAAAACACCCAAGCCCAACTCAAATACATCAACAACTTGCTCAAAATCGACAGCACCCTGAGCCACAACTACAAATACTTATCTCAAAAAATCCACAAAGACTACGACACTAAAAAGCTCTTAGAAGCCAAAAACGATTTGGAACAATCATTAATAACCAACAAAAAAGTGGGGGTTTCAGTGATAACAGTCATGTCACTAACAATAGTATTACTATTCAACCAACATGTAAAAAGTAAAAAACGCATGAAACAAAAGTTCGACGAATTCATGCGCAACAGCAATACTAAAATAGCCCCAACACCAATTAATTACGAAAACATCACACTTGACATCAATCCCGAATTAGTCGAGAGCATCCTCAAAAACCTCGAAAAATTCGAAGAAAAACACAAATACCTCGAAAAAGACATGACCATGGTCAAACTGGCTCCGGCACTAAAAACTAATGCCAAATACGCCGCCAAAGTCATCCTAAAATACCGGGGCAAAAAATCCATCGATTACATAACCGACCTCAAAATCGACTACATCATAAACCTACTCAAAACAGAAAACAAATACCGCAACTACACCAACAAAGCCCTCGCAGAAGAAGTAGGCTTCAACTCCACCCAAAAATTCACCAAAGCCTTCAAACAAAAAACAGAAATGTCCCCAACCTTCTTCATCCAACAACTAAAAAAATCCTAACCCATAACTGTCATTCCCAGCCTGTCATTCCCGCGAAGGCGGGAACCCAAACCCAAAACCCGTAACCCGCAACCCGTAACCCTCACCTGTCATTCCCGCAAAATCAGGAACCCAACCCTCTGTGAATCTCCGTGAACCTCCGCGAATCTCTGTGTAACCCGAAACCCGAAACTCGCAACCCGAAACCCGTAACCCTCACCTGTCATTCCCGCAAAATCAGGAACCCACCTCTGTGTATCTCCGTGAACCTCCGCGAATCTCTGTGTAACCCGAAACCCGAAACTCGAAACCTGCAACCCTCACCTGTCATTCCCGCGAAGGCGGGAACCCCCTTCTGTCCCCCTTCTGAAACCACCCCAACCAATAAGCCCATTTTTGTCCCAACCAAAAACAAACGCTTATGGACTTCCTAACCTTATTTCTGACCAAAGGCCAATCAGACAATCTCAATCCTTCCCACATCAGCCTTTACCTAGCCATCTACCATTGCTGGCAACAAAACAACAAAACCAACCCAATCAGCATCTCCAGCACCGAAATCATGAAACTCAGCAAAATCAACTCCCGAGCCACCTACCACAAATGCCTAAAAGACCTCCACAACAAACAATACCTAAACTATTCCCCTTCCTTCAACCCCTTCAAAAGCAGCCAAATCCAACTTGTCATTCCCGCGTAGGCGGGAACCCACCCTCTGTGCATCTCTGAAAATCTCCGTGAATCTCTGTGTAACCCTGTCACCCTGAACTAAGCCTGCCCTGTGCGCAGTCGAAGAGCCAACCCGAAACCCGCAACCCGTAACTCGCAACCCTCTCCTATCTTTCCCTCGCAGGCGGGAACCCACCTCAGAACCTCAGAACCTCAGAACCTCAGCAACTCAGCAACTCAAAAAAAAACCCAAGCCTCTCAGCCTGGGTCAAAAACAGTCGCAACTATTTTTCGTGCTTCTTAAGGATACACTTCAGTATCGTCGAAATCGTAAAACTGACTATCGCTCCTATAGCCGCTAACACAGCGGTTCGGGTCAAGTCCTCAGTCGTAATATTCGACACTACACTTAAAAAGGTTCCTCCTGCAGTACCAAACAAAACCGAATGATTGTTAGTCATTCTTTTTAGCGGGATCTGCATTCTCAGATTCGGTAGTTAGCTGACTCACAGCGGTAACTACACCACCGGCTACGGCAACATATCCACCAAGGGTAGTTACTATAGCAGGCAAAGCAACGGGCGCTGTTAAGATGGCACCGCCAACAGCAACCAAAGCCAATCCTACAGTTCGAAGCACTTTAAAAAACTTGGGAGTGGGAGCTTTCGCTCTTTTTACTACATTCATAATTAAAAGTATTAATGAATTTTTAAAACCACACTCTCACCTCGGTCAATAGCCCCGTAAACTTTAGTCTTAAGCAACTCAAAAGCCTTTCTCGATCCAAGTCCGGTGCCAAACCCGGTAAGTTGTGTAACAGGAGCAATACAGCCTTGCAATTCTTTCAACGCATAGTTGGCAGGATGAAACAGGATAAATTGCCTGTTAGGTACATCCCTAACCTCCATATGCCATCGATATTTCGCGCTATACCGCTTAACAATAAAATAGTCCCCTTCCGGTATACAGGAAACCCTTTTGGAGTTATCCCTCCATGGCAATTCAATCGTATAACAAATCAATTCACCATCACATTCCAGTCTCCCATTAGTACCATCGGGGGAATAAGTTCGGGTCAATACTAACTTCATTGCGCTATTGCGTTTATCAAACTGAAGTTACCGAAGTCCATTATACACCACTGTCAACGGACAAAATGGAAAGCGGATTGTAAGCACCGTTTTTCAAAGGATAGTTGGTACCGTTGACTTCTTGATAAAACTCCACACCAACAGCTAAAAACAATGGTTTGGTACTGTTGGGAGTAACCGTATTGGTGTGCGTAATTAAAGTTGTCGGGGTACTGTCCCAAGGCAAAATCGCCGTCTCTGAGGTAGCAACCACATGCGATTCAGCCTCAAAGTCCAATTCAGCCCCACCCGAAATAATCTTAAAATGGGTGGTTCCTGCCGGAGCGGCAATCATATTGATCGGCACAAAAGAAGGAATCTCTAAAGTGATTTCCCCTGTAACACGATCAATATTCGGAGTCGTTGGAGCATACAAACTGTTGCTCAATTTACCGTTACTGTTGAACTCAAATCCAATCAGTAATTCGGTCTCCCCGTCAATAACGTTGCGCTGCCCTCTGTCACTAACCGTATCAGCTTTGATAACTTTCATCATCGCTTGGGTCAAACGCCCAACCATACGGCTATCAGCAGTGTTTAACAACAATGGTCGCAAAGCGGTGCGCAATACTTTACCGGCTTTACCGGCTCTGCCAAACTCGCTGTTGTTTTCGCGAGTACGTTGAAAAGCGGGATCACTGGCAATCCTGTTAGCCTCGATAACACTTTTCTCTTTTACAAGGTATCCGTCCTTGGTTTTATAAAAGGTAATATCGCCGATAGTACCCTTTACTTTAAATATGCCTTTCTGTCTGGCCATGATTTCTAAAATTTAAAAATGAATAAATCGAAATGTTGTAAGGTACATTTCACCAAACCTCGGAATCCGTTTTTTTGATGCATCTGTAATCCGAATTACACCACAAAGCTTATAAACAACACGTAACCAACAAAATAGCACGAACCAATAAGGACCAATAAGGCCTATCGAATACCTTTTAATCCCATCGAAAATTATAAAATGTAATATTTTATTTATATTTTTGAGTTACCCAAAAAGGGTACAGGAGTAAACAAAGAAATTCTATGGCCAAACCTGAACCTAAAAGAATTTGTATTTACCCCAAAGACGTTCAAAGAATTACCGGAAGAGGATACCGCTATTCTCGCCTGTTACTGGTAGAAGTCAGAAAGCATTATAACAAACAGCCACACCATTTGGTAGCTGTAGAAGAATTTTGCCAATTCACCGGACTGAAACTGGAACACGTAATGCCTTTAATCGTCGGGTAACCACAAACTCAACCTACGAGTTACTCTAGCGTTAAACCAAATCAAACCTGTTTAAAAAATAAACAACTTCAATAAGCAATGGTATAGTATCTTTAGGATTAAGAACCGTACTTGTATAGCTGTAAATAGGATTTATTTAATAATCTGTATAGTTATTTCAGGACGGGTCATACTTCGTACTTTGTACTTTGCACTTCGTACTTCTCCCATATCTCCTCCCTACTAAAGCCCTACTTAGTATATGAGTAGTATATCAAAACATGCATTATGTAAAATAGCAACTGTGTTGTATTTCACTATAAAAAATCATTTCTTAATCTAGGTTAAGTGACTAATACCTTTATCCATAATACCTTTGTATCATACTATTAAATAGTCATTGTTTAACCTAAAAATAAAATTATGTCAAAAGTAAACTGGGCCATAGACCCAACCCATTCAGAAATCGGTTTCAAAGTAAAACACATGATGTTTACCAATGTATCAGGTAAATTCGACGCCTTTACAGCCGATATAGTAAACGAAGAAGCGCATTTTGAAACTTCCGATATTCGTTTCACAGCCGAGGTAAAATCAATCAATACCGGAAATACCGATCGCGACAATCACCTGCGCAGTGCCGACTTCTTCGACACCGATACTTTCGGTACCTTAACCTTTAAAAGCACCGCAATCCAGAAAGTAAACGAAGGACAATACGAAATTAAAGGTGATTTAACGGTGAAAGACGTAACCAAAAACATCACACTTAATGCGGAATACAGCGGCTTAATGAATGACCCTTGGGGAAATACCAAAATCGGATTATCACTAACCGGTACTATCAACCGCAAAGACTTCGGACTTACCTGGAATGCCGCTTTGGAAACAGGAGGCGTTTTAGTAGGTGAAGACATCAAACTTAACGCAGAAGTACAGTTTGTAAAGCAATAAAACAAAACGGAAATAACCACAATAAAATGATTATCAATTGAAAAATTGGTAATCATTTTTTTTTCTGCATCAAATAGGATAACTTCAGCGAATCTGATTGGTACAATTAGTTTTCAAAGATTGAAAATAACTCGAGACGTCAACCTAACAGAGCCATACTAAAAATCTGTTGTTATTTCAAAAGTCCTTGCTACCAATCAACCCACGACACGGTGGCTTAGTATGCGGAATAGTCGTTCAAATGTGTGGAGTAACCTCATACTTTATGGCATTTCACGACGTAGCTAAACCGTAATTTAATTTGTTGTGTTATTAATACATTTTTATTCCCGGCAGACCAAGAAAGCCAATGCAAGCTGCCCTAGCCTCCGCCACAGACTCGGAATTATTAGAAAGAGTAAACAGAGTAGTAGCTCTCAAAGCCTGGACAGCATCACGCTTCCGTTACCTCAACCTTCTCCAACTCGAAATCAGGAAACGCAATTGGGACAATAGCCTATTTCTCGGTCAGCATACCGAAATAGATTTACCTGTGTTCCGCTTGCATCAAAAAGTAGCACTCGTTAACCAAATGTTAGTACCACTGCTATAAGGAAGACTGATCATATTTAGTCCTATTACACCATCCCGTCAATTCGAGTGGCTTTCACGTAACGCAGTGGAGGGAAAATTGACACGAGGCGTAGCCGAATTGAGCGAAGCACTCGAGGCGAAGCCGACTGCCGAAGGAAATCGAGAACCTTTGTTCATGAAAAGACTTTTAGCTTACAGTCAGTTCGCTGCATACAAGTCGAAACAATTTCATAAAGCGTCAGTCCCAAAAAAACAACAATGCTAAACCTATTTATTTTGCTATTTTTGTAAGCAACACTTGATAAATTAATAATACCGCTCAATAAATAGGTAACTGACAAACACCCGTGATAAAAAAACAATCCCTACTTATACTTTTCATAACCTTGCTATTAACCCACTTTAGCATGGCGCAAGCCCCTGTAATCCAATGGCAACAGTCCTATGGAGGAAGCGGTAATGACTATGCTAACGACATCCAACCCACACCGGACGGCGGCTACATCTTAGTGGGCAGCAGCACCTCCAACAACGGCAACCTTACTGTCAATCAAGGCAATGCCGATTGCTGGGTAGTAAAACTCAATGCAACCGGAAACCTACAGTGGCAAAAATCTCTGGGCGGCAGTGCCAACGATATAGCTCGCAGCGTAGCTAACACAGCAGATGGCGGTTTCATTATAGCCGGAAGCACCGGCTCAAACAACGGCGATGTAACCGGAAACCACGGTGGTCTCAACGACTATTGGGTGGTAAAACTCAATGCAGCGGGTAACATACTATGGCAAAAAACATTCGGTGGTTCAAGCAATGAAGAAGCCCAAGTCATCCAAGCTACTGCAGCCGGCGGTTACATCATAGCCGGTGCCAGCAATTCCAATAATGGTGACGTATCCGGTAACCACGGAAACTACGACTCTTGGATAATAAAAATAGATGGGACCGGTAACCTGCTATGGCAGAAATCATTTGGAGGCACAGGTACCGACGAGGCTGAAGCTCTTGTGGCTACTGCCGATGGTGGCTTTATCATGGCAGCCTTAAGCAATTCGAATAACGGCGACGTTACAGGTAACCAAGGTAGCTTTGATTATTGGATTGTAAAACTCGATGCAACGGGCAATATACAATGGCAACAATCCTACGGAGGATCCGGTGGCGACGAACCAACCTGTATCCAAACTACCGCTGATGGTGGCTATATAGTGGGCGGAATCACCGCCTCTAATAATGGTAACGTGACCGGCAATAACGGACTCTATGATTATTGGGTCGTAAAGTTAAACAGCAATGGCAACTTACAGTGGCAAACTGCACTGGGCGGCTCAAGTATGGAAATTGCTTACGGCATACAACCCACACCGGACGGAGGCTATATAATAGCAGGAAACAGTGGCTCTAATAATGGCCAAGTTACGGGTAATCACGGAGGGTATGATGGCTGGGTGGCAAAACTCAATGCCAACGGTATTTTACAATGGCAAAAATCAATAGGAAGCGCCGCTGCCGACGGTATGGCAGCCCTACTCAATGCCAACGATAACGGCTATATTGTAGTGGGCTACAACAGTGCCGCTAATGGTGATGTAACCACCAACCAAGGAGGTGCCGATTGTTGGGTCGTAAAATTATCCCGTGACGCTTTAAACAACGCTTCCTTTAAAAATCAAGCGATTACCATCAGTCAAAATCCGGCAAACGAAGTACTCCAATGGCAAACCTCAGGAGATATTACGATTACAAAAATCAAAATAATCGACTCTAACGGTAAAATCGTGCTGGAACAATACAACAATACCAACACACTGAACATTGCCATGCTGGCCAATGGAATATACATTTTGGAAGCCTATGCCGAAAATGAAAAAATAACCACCAAGTTTATAAAAAAATAGCCTTGCTACCTCGCGAAATGAAACTCGACGAAGTCAATTCTTTCGCGAAGGATCACATTCAATAAAATAGTATCTTAAAAAGAATTCATTGACGCTATAGTTGTTTTTAGATTCTGACTAATCAAGAACCACATAAAAGGATTGACTCCGTCGAATTGCATTTCGTGCGGTAACAGAGTAACGGAACAAAAATGTACCGAGAACCATAGAAAAACTTCCCCATACTCTTCTTATATTTACCCCATAAAAAACGCAACGACTAGCGTTGCGTTTTAAACAAAATGCAGAAAAAAATAAACCTGTTCCGGTTTCCTCCTACGGATAAGTAAGGCCTTGACCCTTACCATCACAATAGCATGTAGATTTCTTTTGTCACAAAGTATAATTTTACAAGAGGACCGGAAACAGGTTGTATTTTGACACATAATAGGTTACATGTCCTTTTAATTAACCAAAAAACAAAACTCTTAAGTTTGGATACCGTTTAATAATTTCTGCTTAAACTGACGGTATTCCAACAAATGCTTTTCTATTTTTTCTCTAAAATCAAGATGATTACTCATATAATATTGATCACACTGCATATCATCGCATTCAGCATACCCTTCGAACTGTAATGCTAATTGCTGCAAACGATCTTCAAACAGTAGAGTGGCCGCTTTCAGCGCAGCCAGCTTTTCCAAAATGTTATGATACTTAGTAGCCGAGTTTACTTTTGAACCTTCAATAATCGAAGAAAACAACTTATAACAAAAAACCATCTCTACGCGAGCAGTAGACAATTCTTCTTTCCAATGGCGCAAATCACGCGCTACAAAAATGTTTTCTAAATTCACTATGGCCGGTCTTTGGGTCGTGTCATCAAACTGCATCATAGCACCTCACTTTTGGGTTGCTCAACTTCTATTATCGATATGGTTCTCATACCGGACGGAAATTGCCATTCTACTTCATCGCCTTGGGCATAGCCAAATAAGGCCAAGCCCATAGGTGATAAAAGGGAAAGTCGCTTTTGGGAAACATCGCTTTCCTCAGGAGCTACTATCTTAAAGCGTTTCAAACTCATCTCAGGCATGCGAAAAATTACAGTCGAATTCAATCGTACTACATCGCTCGGCATCTCAAGCTCCGGTTTTAACTCGGCCGCTTTCAATTCATTTTGCAATTTTCTGATAGCCGTTTTTTGCTCTTCATCATTCAAATATTCGGCACTGGCCAATATTTGTTTTACTTTATCATATTCACGTCTTTCTACTACTAATCTTCCGTATTTCATAGCCTTAGGGTTTAAATATTATGCTGAATTATGGGAATATCCCTCTTTGTTTGTAAGCCGTCTCAATGCGACTGATAGCCAAAATATAAGCCGCAGAACGCCAATCTATATTTTTCTCATTGGCAATAGAAGACACCTTCTTGTAAGCCTCACCAAGTTTGCGCTCTAATTTTTGCATCACTTCATCCATGGTCCAAATCTCTCCGTTTCGGTTTTGAAGCCACTCAAAGTAACTACCGATAACACCACCCGAATTACATAGAATATCCGGAATAAGACCGATGTTTCTTTCTAATAAAATACGCTCTCCTTCAACATCTGTCGGACCATTAGCGCCCTCAGCAACCAATGAAGCTTTAATCAAATGGGCATTGCTGCCGGTAATTTGATTTCCTAAAGCGGCAGGAATCAAGATGTCACAAGGTAAACTCATGAAATCTTCAGCCGGAATTTCAGTTGCACCGGTAAATCCTTTGATAGAACCTTGTACCGGTTTAGAATGTTCGTGTAAGCTTTCCGCATCAATTCCTTTCTCGTTATAAAGGGTAGCATGAGCATCTTGAACAGCTAATAAAGTGGCACCGTCAAGCGTTAAGAAGTGAGATACCCAGTATCCTACGTTTCCGTAACCTTGTACAATAAAGGTTTTTCCTTTTAAACTTTCGTTCTTGTTTTGGAACCACAACTTAATAGTCAAATAAACCCCAAAACCGGTCGAACGATCTCTTCCTTCAAGACCGCCTGTTCCTACCGGTTTTCCGGTAACCACATGCTTGTTGCAAGATCTTTCCGCAGCTGGCTTAGTCGACATATAAGTATCGGCTATCCAAGCCATAGTTTGCTCATTGGTATTCACATCAGGAGCCGGAATGTCATACTCAGGACCGATATTATCGCCCAAAGCAAACGTAAAACGACGACTGATACGCTCCAACTCTCCCGCCGAATATTCGCGTGGGTTTAGTTGAATTCCTCCTTTAGCACCTCCGTAAGGCAACCCTGCAAGTGAAGTTTTCCAAGTCATCCACATCGCTAAAGCCTTAGCATCATTGATGTCTAATGACGGATGGTAACGCAAACCACCTTTGTAAGGTCCTAAAACGTTATTGTGCTGTACTCGGTATCCGGTAAAAACCTTAACCTCTCCATTGTCTAACTTTACCGGAAAATGCACTACAATCTCATTGGTTGTAGCTTCTAAAATTTTTCTGATATTTTGATCTAAATTGATGTTGTCCGCTATCTTGTTAAATTGTTGCATAACGGTTTCATACATGCTGCTTTTTACAACTTTTGTATCCATATAAATTAATAATAATGTTCGCAAAATATTTTGTGGTTCTCTTTCCAATGACAATTAGCCAACTGTTCACAATTACTGCACAATCCTGATATCGAATTGTTTTTTAAAGCAGTTTGCTTGTTCACAGCAGTTTTAATTAAAACGTCATCGGTGGCTCCTTTCACACCATGGTGCTGAAGGAGTGTAGTAGTTTTGTGTCTTCTCTCAACAGACAGGTCTTCCGATTTCATCATAACACACTTTTTTACTGCTCCTCACTAAGCAAAGGGCATGCCATAAGAATATCATAAAAACCAAGATATTGATTTTCAATAGATTAAAAAACAAAAGACTATAACATGGTAAAAAATAACCGGGGAATTTTAGACCAACTGAGTAGAAATTCCTCATCTCACAAAAGCTTTTGTCGTAAAGTTTTGCGATCAATTTGAAGTATGGCGGCGGCCCTGCTCTTGTTACCTTCTACGGCTTCCAAGACTTTCAATATATAAGCTTTTTCAACGGCTTTCAAAGGCAATAATCCAATCTCCGATTCAGGCAACTCATATTTTAAATAACCCGGTACATCTTGTAAATCCAAATGGGTACCGCCTAAAATAATCATTCGCTGTATCACGTTTTCCAACTCACGCACATTACCCGGCCAACTGTACCGCATTAAAACCTCCGTAGCTTTATCAGACAACGTTACACCAAGTTTGTTGTATTCTGCCCCGTATTTTTGTAGCAACTGTTGGGTTATCGGAAGTAGGTCGGCTTTGCGCTCACGCAACGGAGTAGTTTCAATTTGCACCACATTCAATCGATAATACAAATCTTCCCTAAAAGTTCCTTTCTGACACAAAGCAGCCAAATCAACATTGGTAGCCGAGATAATACGCACATCCGTTTTTTGAGGCTTCTGAGAACCAATCATCGTAACTTCTTTCTCTTGCAAAACGCGTAATAATCGGGTTTGAACAGCCGGTGAAGCAGTGCCTATTTCATCCAAAAACAAAGTACCGCCTTGCGCTGCCTGAAATAACCCCATACGATTTTCATTAGCACCGGTAAAAGCACCCTTGACGTATCCAAAAAGTTCAGATTCCATCAAATGCTCGGGAATAGCACCACAGTTAACCGGTATAAACGGTTGGTTGGCTCTGTTACCTTGATAATGAATTGCTCGGGCTATTAACTCTTTTCCGGTGCCGCTTTCACCTTGAATCAAAACAGTAGCGGTCAGGTCTTTTACCCTTTCTATCACATCGGTCATTTTCAAAAACGACTCAGAAGTACCTACCATCCCGGCATAATGATGTGCTTTCGCAGTGTGTTTCTCCGCCACACCGACAGGCGTTGTCTTGACACTGACCGATGATTTTTCTAACGTTTGCTTGAGGGCTTTCTGAAACTCATCATAAGTAAACGGTTTAACCAAATAATCTTCGGCTCCGGCTTTTACAGCATTCAAAGCACTCTCTACCGAGGGAAATCCAGTAATCACCAATTTGGGAATCGAAGGAAAATGCTCCTCAGCATATTTCAGCAATTCAATACCATTCATGCCCGGCATCTGTAAATCGGTAATCAGCAAATCAATAGTAGTCTCCTCCAAAACACTGATGGCTTCAGTTACAGAAGAGGCTTTATAAGTGTGATAATCTAACGAATGCAAATGGCGTCGCAACAACTCCAACATATCGTAATTGTCATCTACTATGAGTACATTTTCTTTTTTTAATTTCATAAACTAGCTCTAAAATGGGAGAACTATGGTAAAAACGGTTCCTTTGGGTTGATTGTCGCGAATCAAAATATCGCCATGGTGACTTTTTACTATACCATGTACAACACTCAATCCTAAGCCTGTACCTTCACCCAAAGGTTTGGTGGTAAAAAACGGCTCAAAAACCTTGGCCTTGATGCTATCGGGTATACCCGGACCTTCATCGGCGATGGCAATATAAAAGAAATTTTTGTCATGGGTTACCTTAACTTTTATCGTACTGCCTTCGGGTGATACATAGAGCGCGTTAAGCAGTAAATTGAATAAGATCTGAGAAAACTGTACTGAATCGAGGCGCGCCTTGAGTTGGTCATCATCAAACTCCAAACGATAAAAAACAGCTTGCTTGGCAAACTTGTGTTCTAAAATAGACAAAACCTGAGATACAGTCGACTTGATTTCCACCCAGTCCGAACTATAAGGCATCTCGCAAGAAAAAAACATCAGTTTCTTCACTATTTCGCGAGAGTAAATGGCGGCACTTCTTATTTTGTTAACATCTTGAGCGCTTTGGGCATCCAGCTTTTTCTGAGCCAACAATTCGGCATAACCCAAAATATTACCCAAAGGCGTGTTAATCTCATGCGCTATTCCGGCAGTAATTTCAGCCAAAATCGACAATCGATCAACCAATTTTGCAGTATTGCGAACCACAGCCTCTCGTTCCTTGTTCAAATGCCTTTCATAAAAAGCCCCAATACTATTAGCTATTTCAGACAACAACACCTTTTCTTCTTTTAAAAAATGTCGCTTACTGAAAATCGGTTTGGGATAATGCACTTTAATAAAACCAAAATAACTTCCGTCCAAAGCATCAAGTCGGGACTCAATAAAAACGGTGTCCTTAGGCAAAACTCCTGTAAGGCTGTGAAAATCATCCAAACGAAGTTCAACTGTAGCGGCATCAGGATGTAACAGTGCTTTTTTAACACTTAATCCTACTGCTTTCAAAACATCGGCTACAGTACCTTCCTGTTGGTACAACAAATTGGAAACCTCATACAAACACTCCAATTCTTTAATACGTTCCTTCAGCTTTTCCTTTAAGGTAGTCGGATACATTTTCAGATTGTTTTTGGCATATTGCTGATAAAATTCAAAGGTAAGATTAAAAACAATAAAGTACTTTCTTTTCTGATTTCTTTGCAAAAAACAACCGCTCTTTTTTTGGATAAATCAAAAATACGACGAATCCGTTTGGCAAACCGGAGGAAAAAGTTTGAAATAAAAATTATGGCAATTTTGGTAAAATAATAAAGATATAACCAATGCCCAACCTAAAACAATAAGAATACCACACCAAAAACAGCAAATTACACTGTGTTTTTCAGAATTTCGCAAAAATCAAAGTGGCGTCTCTTTTGGTTTTTTCTGACAAGTTTTTATTCTATATTTGATTCTTTCAACCCATACTTCAAAAATGAAACGTCTCTTTATCTCGTTGGCTTTCATGGCCACAGCTTTCCTAAGCGCTCAAACCGATTATTCAGCCGTATACAATGGCGCCGCTTTTGTCCAAAACGGTGTCAAACTTTACGAAGAAGAAAAATACGATGCCGCCATGGCAGAGTTTCAAAAAGTACATGAACTCGATCCGGAATACGGAGCAGCACAATACGAAATAGCGCTCACCCTAGCGGCCCAAGAGAAAAAAGAGGCTTTAAAAGCCCATTTTGATAAGCTATATTCTTCCAAATGGATGAAAAAACTCCCTACACTCTACACCTTGTACGGCAGTTTTTTGAGTGATGAGGAGAAATACGCCGAATCAGAAAAAATATTCAAAGAAGGACTACAGTTCATCCCAAACAATACCAACCACCAATACAACCTGGCTATTTTATATTACCGAGCCAAGAAAGTACAGGACTGCATCGATACGTTAAAGAAAATTATTGCCAACAATCCTAACAGTGCCTCTTCACATTATTTATTAGGTTCTGTGGCGCTCGAGAATGGCAAAATTGTTGAAGGAAGCATGGCACTCCTATCCTATTTAATGATTGCACCAACCGGAAAGTTCTCTAAAAATGCAGTGTTCAAACTTAATGCCAAAATGGGCGAAAACTATTTGGAAAAAAACAAATTCGTTTTCTCTAAAACCGGAGACAATTTTGAAGAACTGGAAACCATTCTTCGCAACCAATTGCCTTTGCGCAGCGCCTACAAAATAGAATCTAAAATAGACGATGCGGTGACCCGACAAGTACAAGCCATTTTAGAATATACCCAAACCCACAAAATGGGTGATGGTTTTTTTGAAACCATCTATTTGCCTTGGTTAAAATCAGTAGCCGATAAAAAACAAATTGAAGGCTTCAGCTACTATATTTTGATGAGTTTAGAAGAAGAATTAGGCAAAACGCTATTGACACAGAAAAAGAAAATCCTGCAATTCAGTGAAGAATATATCGGCAAAGGCTTTTGGACCACTTTTGCCCGCAGAAAGATGAATCTGTTCGGGGAAGACAAAGAGGTAATCATCTATGTAGATGAAGGATTACCAAACCTGATAGGAAGTGTAATTAACGATAAAAAAGAAGGTAAATTCAAACTCTTAAACGAATTTGAAAACCTTGAAGGAGAACTCCAATTTGTCAACAATGAATTGCACGGATTGCAAAAATACTACAACGAAGAAGGAAAAGTATACGAAGAGAAAACCTTCGCTAACGGGAAACTGAACGGTAAACGCACCGTGTATTACCCTAATGGCAGCATAAGTTTGGAAGAAGTTTATAAAGACGGTGAACTTGACGGCAAATCAACTTCTTACCATGTAGCAGGCGGCATCAACTGCGACGGTACCTTTATCAATGGTGAAATCAACGGTACCTTAACCTGTTACTATCCAACCGGAACCAAGAAAAACGAAAGCAATTACGTAAACGGAAAATTGGAAGGTGTTTACAATACGTATAATAAAGTGGGCGACCTAACTTCGACCGAAAGTTACAAAAACGGCGAATTAGAAGGAAAATATATGAAATACTACGGCGGCAAAAACCTACAGGAAGAAGCGGAATACAAAGCCGGAAAAGTAGTAGGTTCGTTCAAAAAATACTATACCAACGGCAAACTGGAAGAAGAAATAGTATACCTAAACGGCAAAATCAGTGCCTCAACAGAGTATCATGCTACCGGAGTAAAATCGGGCGAATCGCAGTACAATGAAAAAGGCGAATTAATGGCCACTTCCTACTTCAATGCCTCAGGAGAGAAATATTACGACGAGGTTTTCAATTCTAAAGAAATCAAACTCATCCGCCAATACAGCCGAGACAACGCCAAGCCAACCGAAATCAACTTGGCCAGAAAATCATTCGAAATCAAAACCTTAGACGGCAAGGTAGTCGCTACCGGTGCTTTCGAAAAAGGCAGAAGAAACGGCCAATGGAAATTCCAATCGGCTTCGGGCAAACCGGAAACTGAAACCGCTTTCGTAAAAGGCGAAAGAGAAGGATTGACTAAAACCTACTCTAAAAACGGTTTAATCAATTCCATCAGCTATTACAGTAAAGATACTTTGCAAGGCAAAAACGATGTGTTTACCGACCGTAATTTAAGAAGAACTTACAACTACCGCAACGGCAATTTAAACGGACCATACAAAGTATTTTACGCCGACGGCAATCTCTTAACCGAAGGCTTCTACGACGAAGACGAATTGGAAGGCGAACGCAAAACATTTTCACAGTCGGGAGAAGTGTTAATGGTAGATCACATGTACAGAAACATTACCTTATCTACCGATTACTACAACAAAGGCAAAATTGTTTCAACACTTGTGTACGACCACAAATCGGGTCCTGTTAACCAAAGCATGAACAACGGCACTTATACTTCGGTATTCGAACTCAAAAACGGTTTCTTAGACGGTAAATACATTCGCAAAGACAAATTCAACAACCCAATGTTGGAAGGCGATTACAAATGTGGTTCACCCATCAATACATATAAAGAATACGGTCCGAATGACACCGTTTTGTTGGAGCAAAACTATTACAACGGCATGGTAAATGGTTTGTCTAAAAACTACGACTTAACCGGACATTTGAAAATTAGTTCCGAATACAACTATGGCGTGGAAAACGGCAAAACCATTCGATACTACCACAACAAATCGAAAATGTATGAGTATACCCAACAAAACGATGCTAAGGAAGGCGACTTCACTTACTACAACCTGAAAGGCGAACCGTTGATGACCATTTTCTTCTTAGACGATAAGCCACAGTACTACATCAAAAAATCAAAATCCGGCGAGTTGTCCGAAAAAGTGATCATCGAAAACGAAACCGGAACCTTAACATCTCACTATCCGAACGGTAAAATTGCGTTGCAAATTACGTTCAACAAAGGTAATAAGGAAGGTGATTTCATCATCAACAACGAACAAGGCAAACCTGAATACAAAGCGTTTTACAAAGACGATGTAGTGCACAACGACCGCATTGAATACTACGCGAACGGAAATATCTACCTCAAAGAGCACTTCGTGAGCAACGATTATGAAGGCGTTCAGGAATACTATAAAGAAGACGGAAAACCTTGGATCAAAGCCGAGTACAAAAACGATGAATTGCATGGTAAAACACAAATCTTTACCAATGGCGTACTAACAGTAACTAAGAAATATGACTCAGACTATTTGGTGGAAATTATCAAGTAAAACGATGCTAACCGTGGCTGTAGGACTAAGTGCTATGGCCACTTTTGCACAAAATAATTTCGAAACATACAAAAAACAATATCCCGATTTTAACGAATTAATTGTCAACAATGCTACTTCTTACACCATTAGTGTAATCGATAAGAAGTTAAAGGTAATCCAAGACAACCAATACGAATCGATGATATTGTCGGATAACGGCATTCAAAACAACAAAGAGAGTTTTTCCTATTCCGATTTTGTCAAACTGATTTCTTTCGATGCGTACACCATAGTGTCCAACGGCGGAAAAGAAAAGAAAATCAAAGTGACTCAAGCCTTGGAAAAGCAATCGCGCAGCGGAAGTATTTTTCACGACGATGTGAAAATCAAACAAATGTCATTCCCGAATTTAGAAGCCGGAGCCAAAAAAGTATTTGAATATACTACCGAATTTACCGATCCGAACTTGCTGCACAAATTCATCTTCGGCGAAGTACTACCGACGAAAAATACCAGCCTGGAAATCAAAGTCGATAAAAACGTTACTATCGGTTTCAAACTCTTTAATGATCCGAACCATCAGATTGTTTTCAATAAAATTGAAAAGAAAGATTACAACCTCTACCAATGGACGTTAAAAGACAGCAAACCGCTTAAATTTGAAGGCAATGCGCCAAGCGTTCTCTACAGTGTGCCGCACATTATTTTTTACATTGAAGATTACACCGCCGATAAAAATAAAGTAACGCTTCTTGGTGATATCCAACGAATGTATACCTACTACAGTAGTTTTGTAGAAAACCTGAACACCAAGGAAGACGCGGCCTTGAAAGAAATTTCTCAAACCATTACCGCCAACAAAGCCACCGAAGAAGAAAAGGTTAAAGCTATATTTTATTGGGTAAAAGACAACATCAAATACATTGCTTTCGAGAACGGCTACGAAGGATTTATTCCGCGCGAAGCCGCGTTGGTGAACGAGCGTAAATTCGGTGATTGTAAAGACATGGCGAGCATCATTTCGGCCATGGCCAAATACGCCGGAGTTTCTAATGTTTACTTGGCTTGGATTGGTACGCGCAACATTCCGTATTCATTCAGCGAAGTGGCCACGCCTTCTACAACCGATCACATGATCGCTGTGTACAAAAAAGGTGCTGACTACATTTTCCTCGACGCCACCGACCAGGAAACAGCCTACGGTTTGCCTTCGGCTTTTATACAAGACAAAGAAGCTTTGTTGTACAACGGCGACAAATACCAAATTGTCAAAGTTCCGATTACGCCACCAGCCAAAAACCTAATTTACGATTCGGTAGTCCTATCATTCCAAAACGAAAAAATATCGGGTTCCGGATGGTTGCAAATTTCGGGCTACAACCGAACCAATACACTCGGACAATTGGGCGATGCCTCGAATAAAACCCGCTTTGAAATGATTAAAAGTTTGGTCCTAAAAGGCAACAACAAGTTTACGCTGAACGATTATTGCGAAGCCAATCTGAAAGACCGAGACCTGCCGTATGAAGTAGGTTACGATTTCAATATTGAAAACTACATTGTAAAAGTAGATAAAGAACTTTACCTCAACTTGGCCTTCGATAAATACTACGAAAAATCCAATTTGGAAAAAGACCGCGAGATGAACTACGACTTCGATTTCTTAAACCAATTCATTTCTACCGTAACCTGTATCATTCCGCAAGGTTATGAAGTAAAGTATGTGCCTAAGAACTTTGAGTTAGATAATGAGCTGATTAAAGTACAACTGGCCTACCAATTACAAGGCAACACTGTTTCGATGAAGTTGACATTGGAAACCAAAAAAATCATGTTGGAGAAGAAAGATTTCGCCCTTTGGAACGAAACCGTTAAAAAACTCAAATCGGGTTACTCCGAAACCGTCATTTTAAAAGAAAAATAACCTTCCTAAATACAATTCCATGAAATGCAACTTTGCCGCTGGGCTTTCAATGATAGCGACCGTATTGTTTTCGGTATCGCTGCACGCACAAGATTTCAGTTTCCAAAATTACCATTGGGACGACAACAATAAAACCATTGATGTTCCGGCGCAATATAAAGACGAAAAGGAAGTGGTTTTGTCGCGCGTGACCAAAATCGAGTTGGCTTCTAAAGGAAAAGGTGCCGCTCAATACTACATGATACACGAACGCATCTACATCAACTCTAACGACGCAGTAGAACGCAACAATAAGGTATACATTCCGTTCAAAATGAATGAAAGCGTATTGGAAACCAAAGTACGTGTCATCCAACAAAACGGCAAAGTGACTTTGTTTGACAAAAAAGACATCAAAGAAGAAATAGACGAAGAAAAGCAAATCAAATACAACTATTTCGCCATTACCGGTTTGGAAAAAGGCAGCGTAATCGAAAAAATATTCATGCTGGAAGAATTCCCGGAATTGGACGGAAAAACCATGCGCATGCAATCGAGCATTCCTATTGTAAGCAACGAATTCCAATTGATTTATCCACGTCATTTGAAGTTTAAAACCAAATCGTCCAACGGTTTACCCGAAGCCGTAGAAGCCACCGCAACCGATACTTTGAAAAAAACACTCACGGTACTCGATAAAAACATTGCGCCTTTGGAAGACGACGAAAAGTATTCAAACCGTGATGTGTACTTGAAATTGTTCCGCTACAAATTAGATGAGAATTTTTATACCGGTGCTAAAAACATCAACAGCTACGCTAAATTTTCATCGAATTTCTATGACCGAATCAATCCCGTACTCGACAAAAAAGAGCTGAAAACCGTAGAAGATTTTTGCAGTCAGATTCCGAAATCGAACGATTTACAAGAGCAAATTTGGAACATCGAAAACAAAATCAAGAAAACCATTGCTTACAATTTATATGCCGACAATGCTGAGAGTATAGCAGCCATCATCAAGACCAAACAATCTAATAAAGTGGATTTGCTCAAATTGTATTCAGCGGTTTTCCGTCATTTTAAAATTGAAAACAAAGTAGTGCTAACCTCAGACCGTTTCCAAATTCCGTTTGAAAAAGATTTTGAAAGCTACGAGAATTTAGACGAAGCCTTGTTTTATTTCCCGGCCATCAAAAAATACCTCACGCCTACCGAAATTGAATATCGAATTCCGTTATTTCCGGACAGTTTAGGGAATAACAATGGTTTGTTCATCAGCGAAAAAATATTTGGCGGCGTTGGAATGGGCATCAGTGAAATCAACTTTATCGAATTACCTGGTGTAGAAATCACTACCGACCATATGGTGATTACAGTCGATTTTACAGAGGATTTGGAAAACCCTAAAATCACGACTTCAATTGATTTTGGTGGTTATACGGCGTTAAACTTCCAACCGATAAAAGACTTTACTTCCGCCGAGCAATACCAAACCATTTTGAAAAGTATAGCCGAAAATTATACCATTAATACCGAATATACTTCGCTCAAAACCGAAAACGACGGCGTAGAAAACATCGGTAAAAAACCATTTGTGATGCAACTGACTTTTGAGGGCAAAGATTTGATTCAGAATGCCGGCGGAAATTATTTATTCTCGGTAGGGAAACTAATCGGTAGCCAAATGGAATTGTACCAAGAAGACAAAAGAACGTTACCGGTAGAAATTGATCATCCGCATGCTTACCAAAGAACCCTCAAAATCATCTTGCCCAAAGGCGTTACGGCTAAAAACCTGGAAAAGTTTAACATGAACTTTAAAACCGATCTCAACCAAAAAACCGAAGCAGGATTTGTAAGCAACTACACCGAAAAAGACGGCGTAATTACGGTAACCAATACCGAATTTTACAATGCGGTGAACTATCCGTTGGAGAAATTCAACGATTACAAAAACGTAATCAATGCTGCCGCCGATTTCAATAAAATTGTCATCATGCTAACCAAAAGCTAAACCACAAATATCTATTTTGAAAGAACCTCTTCCCTAACCCGAAGAGGTTTTTTTTAGGCCGATATGACAATTGTCATTTTAATTAGCATGGAGTCGCCCTACATTTGTTTCTGAAAATTTGTAATATGTCTGTTTCATTAGTCCAAAAATATAACGTTCCCGGTCCGAGATACACCAGTTATCCAACCGTTCCGTATTGGGATGAAAGTTCATTTTCTTCAGCACAATGGAATCAAACTTTATTGCAAAGTTTTAGAGAAAGTAACGCTTCGGAAGGCATCAGTTTGTACATTCACCTGCCTTTTTGCGAAAGTTTGTGTACGTTTTGTGGTTGCCATAAACGTATTACCAAACGTCACGAAGTAGAAAATCCGTACATCGAAGCGGTGTTGAAAGAATGGAATATGTACTGTAATTTATTCCCGGAAAAAGCGATTATTAAAGAGATTCACTTAGGCGGCGGTACACCAACCTTTTTTTCTCCCGAGAATCTGGAACGATTGATTAGCGGTATCTTTTTGAGAGCTGAACGAGCAAAAGAACACGAATTCAGTTTCGAAGGACATCCGAACAATACTACCCGAGCACATTTACAAAAATTATACGATTTGGGGTTTCGTAGGGTAAGTTTCGGTGTTCAGGATTATTCAGAAAAAGTACAAACGGCCATTCATCGCATGCAACCGTTTCACAATGTAGCCAAAGTGACTTTTTGGGCTCGAGAAATCGGCTATACTTCCATTTCCCACGACTTGGTATTTGGCTTGCCTTTCCAAACTTTAGACAATGTGATTGATACCATTGAAAAAACCAATTCCTTGGCACCGGATCGTTTAGCCTTTTACAGCTATGCACATGTTCCGTGGATTAAAGGCAATGGTCAACGCGGATTTAAAGACGAAGACGTTCCTAAAGACGATGAAAAACGAAAACTCTACGAAGTAGGAAAAGCACTTTTGGCAGAGCGCGGATATCATGAAATCGGGATGGATCACTTTGCTTTGGCTGACGACAGCATGTACCAATCGTTTCAAGAAGGCAAACTACACCGCAATTTTATGGGATATACTGCTTCGAAAACGCAGTTGATGATAGGTTTAGGCACTTCGTCTATAAGTGACAGTTGGTACGGCTTTGCCCAAAACGAAAAAGAACTTGAAGCATACTACGAGCGAATCAACCGTGACGAATTGCCGGTATTCAGAGGACATATTTTAACCGAAGAAGATTTAATTATCCGCCAACACATTCTCAATCTAATGTGCCAATTCAAAACGACTTGGCATTACAACGAAGGTAACTTTAAAGAATTACACGAAGTCTTGGAAAGCTTGCAAGAAATGACTAACGACGGATTGTTAATCATTAAACCCAACAGTATAGTGGTGACCGAAAAAGGAAAGCCGTTTGTACGCAATATTTGCATGGCTTTCGACCTGAGATTAAAACGCCGCACACCACAAAATCAATTATTTTCTATGACAGTATAATTTGAATCTGTCATAAAGAAACATAAAAACAAAAACATTCCCATCAATACGAAGTATGTTGCAGTAATCATATAGCTATTAAGGCTTTCATACTGATTTAACTTCATAGAATAAAGGCTCAAAACTAAGTTTTTTTAAAATCTATTTATCTTAATATATATACCGTTTAAATATTTAATCATACTTTTAAGCTAACAATTAACTCCGTTAGTCTAAATTATAAGCTGATGAGAGTATAAAAATCTATTTTTGAGTAGTACTTAAACCCAAATTTGCATGAAAAAAATACTTCAAATACTACTGATAGAAGATGACACTATAGAGGTGATGAAATTTGTAAAAGTCACAGATAATATTGGGGTAAAACATGAAATTATTGAGACTCGAAATGGTGAAGAAGCCTTAAAATTTTTGAACAACACTAAGCAATTGCCGGATATTATTGTATTGGATTTAAACATGCCGAAAATAAACGGAATTGAGTTTTTAAGCACTTTAAAAAAGAGTAAGAAACTAAAACATATCCCGGCTATTATTTTAACAACATCAAATAATCCTAAAGATATTTTTGAATGCTACAAGATTGGAATTGCCGGCTACATCATTAAACCTCTTAAATATGAAGACTATGTGGTTAGTGTAGAAAATATTCTGAATTATTGGAGTAATAATGAATTAATTAAAATGTAGGCCAATGTACGGGATTGTAAACAAAGCCATCGAAGATTTAGTTATTGCTGACTATGGTGCTGAAAAATGGGCTTTAATATTAAAAAAAAGCGGCATTGAAGAAAGTTTTTTCATCAGTAACGAACCATATGATGATGAAATTACCTTCAAGCTGGCTCAAACTATAGCAACAGAAATGAATATCAGCTTGGAATCGGTTTTGATCTCTTTCGGAAAATGGTGGGTATTAAAAACCACTAAAGACAAATACTCGGGCTTAATAGAAGCCGGAGGAAACAACTTGAGAGAATTTTTAATCAATTTACCAATCCTGCACAATAGAGTAATGCTACTGTACCCGAAACTTACGCCGCCTGAATTTAAAATAAGCCATCTCGAAGAAAACAGTCTGCACTTGCACTACATTTCTAAACGAGAAGGCTTACAAGAATTTGTCAGAGGATTGATAATGGGATTAGGAGAAATGTTTGAAACAGAAACTACGATTGAGTTGATTGCTTCAAGAAACCAGGGAGATAAAAATGAGATCTTTAAAATTCAATGGAAATAATTTAAAAGAATGAATAAAAATCAGTTCACATTCAGCGAGTCATTTTTTAACAAAATATTCCCCTTTTATATTTTGTTAGATGAACAGTTGCACGTTAAAAGTTTTGGAAGAAGTATCCTGAAACTAGTTCCTGATTTGAAAAAAAACAACTTATTCAGCGACTCTTTTAAAATTATTCGCCCTTATACTGAAGAAATTACAGTTGAAAAATTTGATAATAATTTGGATCAATTAGTAATTATCTCATTGAAAGATTCAATGGATGTTACTTTCAGAGGCCAATTTGAAAAAATTAAAGAAGGTTATTTATTCTTGGGGTCACCTTGGTTTGTATCCATCAACGACGTGGTAGAAAACAACCTAACCCTCAATGATTTCGCCTTTCACGATCCTTTACTCGATATTTTACACATTTCTAAAAACCAAGAAATCAATTATAAAGAATTAAAGGAACTACTTGAAACGGTCAACCAACAAAGAATTACACTCAAAAAAGACAAAGAAGAACTAAACAAACTTTCATTAGTAGCCAGTGCCAACAAAAACGGAGTAGTGCTCTTCTCTCCTGACGGAACTATTTTGTGGTGTAACAAAGCTTATTTAGATATTGTTTCGTTAAGCATTGATGAAGTTATTGGAAAATTCATCCTTGATTTCGGTCCATGTAAAATTACCGATAAAAATAAAATTAAAGAGGTATTACAAGGCTTCCGAGAAGGGCAAATTTTTGAAGGCGAAAAAGCCAAAATTACCATAAATAACAAAACCCACTGGTATAAAACCACCAAGCAACCGGTAAGAGATGAAGCCCATAAAATCATCTACTACTTTGCGGTTATAGAGGACGTTACTTTGGAAAGAGAACAAGAAGAAAAGCTGAGATTACTTTCCTCTATAGCAGAAAAGAACACTGCCGCCGTTATCATTTGCGATAACAAAGGAAGAATTGAATGGGTCAACCAAAGTTTCACCGACATCACCGAATACTCCTTAGTAGAAGTCATTGGCAAACAAATCAAAGACGTGCTGAAAGGTCCGGAAACAGATAAAAAAACAATGGCTTACCTAGGCCAGCAAATGAAAACCGGACAGCCGTTTAATTGCGATATTATCAATTATAAAAAATCAAAAGAAAAATACTGGTCTAATGTTCAAGGCAGATCCTTGAATGACGAAAACGGTAAAGTATTGAAATACTTTACCATCCAACAAGACATTTCAAAAGAAAAAGAATTCAACCAACAACTCATCGATTCCGAAAACCGACTGTATTCGCTAATCATCAACCTCCAATCGGGGATATTATTGGAAGATGTCAATCGTAAAATAGTAGTAGTCAACAAGAAATTCTGTGAAGTATTCGGAATACCTATTGATCCCGAACTCTTGAAAGGATTAGATTGTGCCGAAACGGCAGACCAAACCAAACTTTTATTCAAAGACCCGGAGCAATTTTTAAAGCGTATAGATGAAATACTAGCTAAAAAAACTACCGTTATTGCGGAAAATATAGAATTGGCTGATGGCAGAATTTTTCAGCGCAGCTTCATTCCTATTTATCAGGGCAATAAATACAATGGTCACTTATGGAGTTACGATGACATTACCATTAAAAAGAAATATGAACAAAGTTTAGAGGCCGAAAGAGAAAAATACAGTAATATCATTGCCAACATGAACATGGGATTACTGGAAGTAGATTTGAATGACAGAATTCAATTCGTCAATCAGTCATTTTGTGAATTAAGTGGTTATACTCAGGATGAATTAATCGGCAAAAAAGCCTCTGAACTATTTTTAGACCCTGAAAATAAAGCCATACTTCACTCCAAAATCAACGTTAGAAAAAAAGGAATTTCCGATTCGTATCAAATCAAAGCCAAAATGAAATCTAAAGAAGAAAAATATTGGCTTGTGAGTGGCGCTCCTAATTACAACTTGAATGGTGAATTGGTTGGAAGTATTGGGATTCATCTCGACATTACCGAACTCAAAAAATTAGAGATTCAAAAAGAAGAATTGCTCAAGAATTTGGAGAGACAAAACGAAAGTTTGAACGAATATGCTCAAATTGTATCACACGATTTAAAATCGCCTCTCAGAAGTATTCACACTTTAGTGACTTGGATTAAAGGTGAAAAGGAAAATGTATTGAGCGAGCAAACCCAAGAATACATTAGTTTAATAGAAGAAAAAGTTGAAAAAATGGATTATCTCATCGAAGGAATCCTAACTTTTTCTAAAATCGATTCCTACGAAAACACTGACGAGCTTGTGGATTTGAATGAAATTGTAGAGAACGCCATCAGAATTATAGACGTTCCTCAAAATATGAAAATCACTATTGCCAAGAAACTTCCGGTAAAAAACACCAATCGTTTCAGAATGCAGCAGTTGTTTCAAAATTTAATCAGTAATGCCATAATTCACAACGATAAAGCAAAAGGTTCTGTAATTATTGACTTTACTGAAGACAATAATTCCTATACGTTCTCTGTAAAAGATAACGGCCCCGGAATTTCAAAAAAATTCAGAAACAAAATTTTTCATTTATTCGAATCTTATTCATCCGATAACAAATCCACCGGAATTGGCTTGTCTATCGTAAAAAAGATTGTTGAGAAGTACAACGGAGAAATTTGGATTGAAAGCGAAAAAGGAATTGGTACTACATTTTTTATTAAATTGCCTAAAGAACATGGAACAACCTAATTTAGACTATTTCGAAAAATTATCGAGTAACAATTTGAATTTCATGCAAAAGTTAATCGATGTTGTAAAGTTTGAATTTCCATCAGACTTGAAAGAATACCATAACTTTATACAAGAAAACCAATTGAAAAACGCCTCGGAGGCGGTTCATAAACTGAAAAATAAAATTGGAGCTTTCGGGATGGAAAAGAGTTACGTTATTGCTCAAGAATACGAATACGAATTAAGAGAGGGCAACAAAGACTTACAAGTTGAATTTGAAGCCGTTATAGACCAAATTAAAAGATTTATTGACCAATTATAACTACAAAGATGAAAAAGTGTATAATTATTGACGACGAATTGATGTCGAGAACAGTAATGACTGAGCTCATCAACACCAAACCCGAACTTCATTTAGTAGGAGACTTTCCTGATGCCATTCAGGCTTTGAAATACCTGAATCACAACGAGGTTGATTTGATTTTTTTGGATATTCATCTGCCCAATTTTAACGGTTTTGACTTTATAAATACTATCAATCAAACTGTAAATGTAATTTTAATAACCTCTGATAAAAATTTTGCTATCGAGGCTTTTGAGTATAACTGCATTGTTGATTATTTGGTAAAACCGATAACTCAAGAACGCTTCGACAAATCCATACTCAGACTCAAAGAGTTTGAAGGAAAGCAACAAAAACAGAAAAAAAGCACTATTAAAGAAGAGGATGAAGAAGATAATTCCGGGACTTCAGAGTTTTACATCAACAATAGCAAACGACTTATTAAAATCGATGTAAATACCATTTTATATTTCAGGGCTAATGGTGATTATGTTTTTATTAAAACTGAAAACAATAGTTACACCATACACAATACTTTGAAAAAAATTGAGAATAAATTACCCAAAGACTCCTTTTTTAAAGTTCACCGTTCCTTTATCATCAATACCAAGAAAATTGTAGATATAGAAGACAACAGCGTTTTAATTGGCAAAGATATTATCCCAATTAGCCGACGGAATAAATCAGAATTAATGAAACGAGTACATTTACTTTAATGTAAAAACACCTAATTCATAAACCAACCCATCCCAAAAGTTTCGGATGGGTTTTTTGTTTTACCTAAAAATCTGATTACATAATTTTCACGTTAGATAAACGGTTTTAAAGCAATCATAAAAATGTATTTTATCGATAAAAAATGCATTACAAAGGAACAATTACCGATTATCTGCCATAAAAAACCCTTCGTCTAAAAATCGAGTTGAATCATCTAATTTTTAACATTTCCTTTGATATTATAACAAACTTTGTAGTGAAGATACCCCCAAATCTTTAACCAAAAATCACGCTGAATCATGAAAACAATTGCCCAAAGACACTATTGTGCAGCGAACCTTAAATGGTTTTTGCTGCTAATGCTATTATTTTTAAACTTCCACGCTGAAGCAACAAACAACAACTCGTCTAGTGAGACTATGTCAACCATAGAAAGACATAGGGTTTGGATTAACGCAACCGACAACATGACCGGAGCTTTTTCTCAAACTTTATTTGGTTATAGAACCGGTGCGACAAACGGTGTCGACCAAGGATTAGACGGAGCCTTTTTTAATGACGGTTCGATTGCATTAGCTTCGTTGATTGGAAATGATCGATATGCTATTCAATTCAGAGGATTAGATTACAGCCCGTACGATGTAATTCCGTTGAGTTTCATGAGCACCTATAACGGAACCTTTACTTTTGCATTAGATCATGCAGTCGGATTTTTCTTAAACACAAACCAACCTATTTACATCCTGGACACTGAAACCAATTTGTATACCGATTTAAAAACAACAAGTTACTCTTTCAGTTGTTCTGTAGGAATGCACAACGAACGTTTTAAATTGGTTTTCTACAATCCGACTCAAGTTTCAAGTTTGGGTAACACCAATCATCAATTTACTTCCAACAACCTTACGATATATCAAGACTATAATGATGTTGCCATTCAATCAAATTCTGCGCAATTAAAATCATTATCCATATTCAATTTGAACGGGCAAATGATTTATGAAAACAACAATGTTATGGATGTCAGATTGAGAATATCAGGATTGAATACTAACTACCAAGCATTGTTTATCAAAGCCATCACCGTAGACGGAACTACGATAACAAAAAAATTCTTAGCTGTCAGGTAGTATTAACTTTGCAAACTATCCGATGAATGACCTGGCGTTACAAGCAATAAATAACGAACCCTGATACTTCAATTTCATCAATGAATAAATTCATTAATAAAATTTAATTATGCACAAAGATTATTACAACCCGTTAGGATTAATTTTTGACGGACACATATACTTAAACAAAAAAGATGCCTTGATCCGATTGGAATGCAATCAGGTTAGAAAGATTTTTTTAAAAAAAGAAAAAGCAATCTCTAACAATATCATACTCCTGATTACCGGTTTGATGTTATTAACCTTAATGATAATATTTAGTAAACATATCCCGTTTGAGTTTAAAATTGCCGGATACTTTTTAACCTCTGCTGTTGTCATTTCTGCTTTACTAATCAAACATTATGATTATAAAATAATCATAACAACCAAAGATCAAAATGTTATTAAAACTTACATACAACCGGAATATAAAACCGAAGCATTAGAATTAATTAGAAGAATTAAGCAAAATACCAAACCCAAAGAAACAATTCTAAAAGCAATTTAAAAAGTTATATTTTCAATAATCTACTCCTCAGAAAAAAGTAATTCTTTTAAATATTTATACTTTAATTCTGAGAAGCGTAAAGTTAATAGTGAATAGAAACCCCATGCAAGAAAAAATTTTAGTCTTTGACACTTCAATAGGCTATGCAAGATACTTTGAAAGAGTATATAAAAAAAAGTATGAAGTCTCATTGGTTTGTCATTACAATGATTTTAGAAATATAGATGCATTTTATTACGACTCTATCATCTTTATCATTAATGAATTGGAAGAATTATTATTGTTTTCAAAAATAAATTCAAGCTACAAAGGCATAAGATTATTCTTAGGTGTAACCAAAAAAAAATTAGCGACAAATATTAATGAATTAAATTTAAAAGATGTTTACCACATCAACACAGAATTGAATAAAACAGATATCATAAGCTATATTAACAGTAAACTTACAATGGAATTAGCATAATAACCGAATTATTATATCCCATACTATTCTCCAATTTTTGGGCAACGGAGAATAGTGTTCATGTTTTTTGGTAGATAAACCGCCTTTAACCGGGCGGTTTTTCGTTTAAGTATGGCTATATTCAAAAAAAAACACTAAGTGATTTTCAATATAGTATACAACATAAAAAAAACCACGCTTAGCGTGGTTTTTTCAAATAATTAACTCAATTACTACTTATTCAAATAGGCGAATAATTCGTCTTTGATGAATAATAATTTAGCCTTCAGTTCATGAACAAAATTATCATTGGCAATTTCAGAACCCATGTTAATTCTGTGAATCTGATGCTCAATTTCATGATACTCATCAAACAACTTTCTGAAATGAGAATCTGAAACTTTTAGTTCGTGAATTTTTTCCTGATGTTCAGGAAACTCGTGTAATAAATCGTGTTTTTCCATGGGTTTTTAGTTTAAGGGTTTGTAAGGATAAATATTAATTACAATTAGCATTAGCTTGCACGAATAGGTTCATATTGCTTGGAGAAATATAGGCAATGTCCAATCCCATCCCTCTAAGAACAAACAAGACTCCAATAATAACCGTAATGATAGGTACTGCTTTTTGAAGTTTATTCCTGAATGGCATTGACAAAAGCGAACTGGCGTAAACCACCGCACTCATCATAGGTACAGTACCCAATCCGTACAGAATCATATAAGCTACTCCAAAAGTTACATTTTGCATGGCAATGGCACCGAATAAGGCTGCATATACCAATCCGCATGGCAATAAACCATTAAATAAACCAATGGTAAATAAGGCATCAGGAGTTTTGCGTTTAAATTGTTGTCCCAAACTGCTTTTAATCTGAGAAATCAATCTGTAAACGGGTTTTGAAAAATTGTACCGAGCCAATACTCTTTCCGGAACAATAGCCAAAAGAATCATCCCTACTCCAACGGCTATGGAAAGTTGTTGTTGGATTCCGGCAATATAGAAACCTCTGCCTAACAATCCAAATAATAAACCCAAAATCCCGTAAGAAGTCAATCGCCCCAAATGATACAAAATAATTTGTATCGCTTTTTTAGTCGGATTGGCATGATCTACAGGCAACATCATGGCAATCGGTCCGCACATACCGATGCAGTGCAGACTGGAAATTAAACCAAATATGAGAGCCGTGTAAAGCATTTTGGATATTAAATGTTAGATCTTAAATTGTAATTGACATTTCTAAAAATAAATTTCTTCTTTGTTCAAATACGTTTTACCTTCGTATTCCCAAGCAATAGTAATACCCCATAGACCGCCAACCAGATTGTTTTTAGGTATGAGCAAATCGGAACCGGACAATGAGATGAGGGTCTCAAAATCCAGTTTTTGGTTGGACGGTCTGTATAGGGATACTTTTCCTTTAATTTTTTTTGGGTCGAGTGAATCCGGGAAGGTAATTAAAAGGCCTTGTTCTGTTTTAGCTATGGCCACTTTTGCAGTTAAATTATTCGCATTTTCTATACTTTCGATAGTTCCCTGAACCAGTTTCTCTTTTTTATAATATTCTTGAGTAACCAATTCGTTATCATACTTATCGTCTGATTGTACTTTGATAACAAAATACAATATAAAGCTCATGAATAATACAAAAGCTATAACAATTCCCTTTCCCCAATTGAGTTTCATCTTAATTTCTTTTTAGTTAAAGTTTCTCGGACCTAAGAAGTTAGTAGTAGCAGTTTCAATAACTTTATCGTTGTTGTAAACCTCAATTTTCAACACTACTTTTTCTTCCTTTAAATCACTTTCTTTGATTTTCACAAAGAAAGTACCTTTGGTTGTCCCTTGTTTCGGTACTTTGGCAAACGGACTTCCTACTAGCTTAATTTCCCCTTTAGGTTCCACTAATCTAAACGTCACGTTGTCAAATTCACGTTCTGTTTTGTTGATAATATCGTAATTATAGATGTTGCTGATTACTCCGTTTTCTTCACGCTGAAACAATTGCCCCGGCATGTGCAATATGGTGGCTTCCACATCGTTTCTTAAAAACAACATTCCGATAAAGACACCAATCAAAATTGCCAAAACCGCTATGTAACCTTTCATTCTGGCGGTTAACTTGAAAGGTTCTTTTTTCACAATCTCATCTTCACTGGCATAGCGAATCAAACCTTTAGGTAAACCTACTTTTTCCATAATGGAATCGCATTCGTCTATACAAGCTGTACAGTTAATGCATTCTAATTGCGTTCCGTTTCGAATGTCAATTCCGGTAGGACAAACATGTACACAAACTTTACAGTCAATACAATCACCTTTGCCTACTGCCGCTCTATCTTCGTTTTTATTGAACTTGCCTCTTCCCTTCTCGCCTTCTCCACGTACATGATCATAAGCTACATTGATGGTTTTGTTGTCCAACAATACGCCTTGCATTCTGCCGTAAGGACAAGCAATGATACAAACTTGCTCTCGGAACCAGGCATATATAAAATAGAAAACCGCGGTAAAAATCAATAATGCAATAAGAGTACTGGCATTTTTAGCCGGACCTTCTTTGATAAATCGAATTAACTCATCACTTCCGATTAAATAGGCCAAAAACACATTCGCAATGATAAAAGAGATGACAAAAAACACAAACCATTTGGTTACTCTTTTTCTGATTTTTTCACCATCCCAAGCCTGATTGCTCAAACGGATTTGTTGCGCTCTGTCGCCGTCAATCCAAAATTCAATTCGGCGAAACACCATTTCCATAAAGATGGTTTGCGGACAAAACCAACCACAAAAAATACGTCCGAAAGCAACCGTAAACAAGGCTAAACCTACAACACCGATAATCATTGAGATTACAAACAAGTGGAAATCCTGCGGCCAAAACGGAAAACTGAAAATATTAAAACGCCTTTCTAAGACATTAAACATTAAAAATTGATTGCCGTTGATTTTGACGAACGGTGCGGCGAACAAGAATGCCAATAGAGCATAACTGACTAATTTCCGTTTGTCATACAATGGACCAGAAGGTTTTTTAGGGTGAATAAACACTCTTTTCCCTTTGTCATCGATAGTGGAAATACTATCTCTGAAACTCTCATCCGGAAGATTTGTTGCCATTTTGATTGCCTTAAATTGCTAATTCGTATGAATTTAGAAAGGTTTTGAGTAACTACCCAAAACCTTTCTTGTATTGTTTATTTTGCAGCTACAGTAGTGCTATCGGTTGCAGCCGGAGCACTTTCGGCCGGAGCGGCTTCCTCTACCCATTTTTCACCTTCAGCAGCTTTAGCTCCTGCCGGTTTAGTACCTTGTAAACTTAAAACATAACTGGCTACTTTTTGAATATCGGTAGATTCTAAAGTTTTACCCCAAGCTACCATCGAAGGATTGTTTTTACTTCCTTCGTTAATAATTTTGAAGATATTTTTAATTCCGCCACCGTTTATCCAAAATTCATCGGTTAAGTTCGGACCAACTATACCACCTCCATCAGCTTTGTGACAAGCAGCACAAGCATTGGTGAAAATTTCTTTTCCTTTGGCTAAACTAGCCTCATCTGTAAGGGCTACAACTTTGTCTAAAGTAATTTCTTCTTTAGGGGAAGCAGCTTTGTTTTTTTCAATTTCCAATTGAGCCGCGGCTACTTCTTGGTCAAACTCTTGCGCTTGGTTGTAGTCACCGATAATATGGAATCTCACTAAATAAATCAACGAGAATATGATTGTAGCGTAAAATAAATTTACCCACCACGGTGGTAACACGTTATCCAACTCTTTGATTCCGTCGTAGTCGTGTTCCAACATTACATCAGCTTCTTGCTCGATAGATTTTGATCGGGTCAAATTCTTGATAATACCCTGAACCCATTTGCTTTCAGTGAAAGAAACAGATTGTGCTTCTTCCAATTGCTTTCTTTGTTCCTCAGTCAGCATATGGTAAGTAACTCTGTCCACAGCGTTAATCACCACTTCTATGGCAACCAACAAAAAGAGGAAAACCACTAGAAACAGACCAACCATTGGATACTGAATGAATGCCGGACGGTCGCCTGAGTCGATAAAATATTCCAAGGCTACCATAACTATGGCAAAAATCAGTGGAACTCTTACGTATGATGGAAATATTTTTTTCATTTTTTTACTATTTAAAGGTCATTATTTTAGTCTTCTAAAGGAAGATCACTTACTCTTTTAATGGTTTCCTTACTGTAAGTCATCGCCCAAATGGTAAACAACACAAAGGCAGTAAAGAAAATAGTCAGTGATATTATCGGGTAGATTTCTACGCCGGTAATGGTTTCCAAATTGTGTTTAACAAACTTCAACATGACTGTTATTGTTTAGATTTAACTTGAGTATCGGTTCCTAATCTTTGTAAATAAGCTATGAGCGCTACAATCTCTCTGTTTTTCAACGGAGCAGCAGTATCATTACCGAAAGCTTTTTTGATCTCAGGATTAGTTAACAATTTGGCTTCAATTTTAGAAGACTGTGCATCAATTGATTTCATAGCATCGGCTATTTCCTGATCAGTGTAAGGCACTCCTAAAGTAACCATCGTTCTCATCTTGTCTTGGATGGTCGAATTATCTATAGTGTTTTTAATTAACCATTGGTAGCTAGGCATGATAGAACCCGGAGAAATACTTTGCGGATCATACATGTGGTTAAAGTGCCAAATGTCATCTCTACCTCCGTTAAATGGTTTTCCTGGAACACCTTCGCGGGCTAAATCCGGACCGGTACGCTTAGAACCCCAAAGGAATGGATGATCGTAAACAAATTCACCTGATTTAGAATATTCGCCATAACGCTCAACCTCAGAGCGGAAAGGTCTTACCAATTGAGAGTGACAGCTCACACAACCTTCACGGATGTACAAATCTCTACCTTGTAATTCTAACGGTGTATAAGGTTTAACCGCCGCGATAGTAGGAATATTGGATTTAACCAAAATCGTAGGTAAAATTTGAACCGCACCACCAATCAAGATGGCCACAGTTGTATACAACATAAATTGAACCGGTTTTCTTTCCAACCAAGAGTGCCATTTTTCACCTTTCAAACGGTTTGGACTGATAGCCGCTAAAGCAGGTGCTTCGGCCGCATCGTCTTCAATAGCTGCACCTTGTTTAATGGTTTTAACGATGTTGTAAACCAACACTAAAACCCCAACTAAATATAAGGTACCACCAATAGCACGCATCCAATACATTGGTATGATTTGCGTAACAGTTTCTAAGAAGTTACCGTATTGTAAAGTACCGTCCGGTTTGAATTGTTTCCACATAGAAGCCTGAGTAAATCCGGCCACATACATTGGAAGTGCATATAAAATAATCCCTAAAGTACCAATCCAGAAGTGGAAGTTGGCTAATTTTTCAGAATATAATTTAGATTTAGTCATTCTTGGGATCAACCAGTAAATCATACCGAATGATAAGAATCCGTTCCAAGCCAAGGCTCCAACGTGAACGTGAGCAATAATCCAATCCGTAAAGTGCGCAATAGCATTTACGTTTTTCAAAGATAACATTGGTCCTTCAAACGTAGCCATACCATAACCGGTAATCGCTACTACGTAAAATTTCAATACGGCATCGGTACGTACTTTATCCCAAACACCACGAAGGGTTAACAAACCGTTAATCATACCACCCCAAGATGGTGCAATCAACATCACAGAGAAAACAACTCCTAAGTTTTGAGCCCAATCCGGCAAGGCAGAATACAACAAGTGGTGTGGACCGGCCCAAATATAAATGAAGATCAAAGACCAGAAGTGGATGATAGACAATCTATAAGAATATACCGGTCTGTTAGCCGCTTTCGGTACAAAGTAATACATCATCCCTAAAAATGGCGTAGTCAAGAAGAAAGCCACCGCATTGTGTCCGTACCACCATTGTACCAAAGCATCTTGTACACCGGCGTAAACTGAGTAAGATTTCATACCGGTTAAAGATACCGGCAGCGCTAAACTGTTAAAAATATGCAGAACAGCCACCGTAACAAAAGTGGCTATGTAGAACCAAATTGCAACATAAATATGACGTTCTCTTCTTTTGATGATGGTTCCGATCATATTGATACCGAATACTACCCAAATCAAAGCAATAGCGATGTCAATCGGCCATTCTAATTCGGCGTATTCTTTAGAAGTTGTGTAACCTAACGGCAGTGTTACTGCAGCGGCCACGATAATTAATTGCCATCCCCAAAAATGCAGTTTACTTAAAAAGTCACTAAACATTCTGGCTTTGAGCAAGCGTTGCATAGAGTAGTATACTCCGGCAAACATTGCATTACCCACAAACGCGAAAATTACCGCATTGGTGTGAAGCGGTCTGAGTCGTCCAAAACTTAAAAAGGAAATTCCGCTGGTAACATTGGGAAATAAAAACATAAATGCTAATATTAACCCAACTAACATACCTACTACACCAAAAACGATACTGGCGTAAATGAAGTTCCTTACAATTTTGTTGTCATACTGAAATTGTTGCATTTCCATAATTATAATTGTTTTTCTTCGGTTATATTAATTTGATTTTCGTTAGTTTCTTTTACTAGCTCGTCGTCAAAAAGCATTCTGACTGATGGTGTATAGTCGTCGTCATATTGTCCGCTCCTTACCGCTTTGATAAACGCATAAAGAAAGAATACAGCAACTACAATACTTATCGAGATTAACATATAAATGACACTCATACCTCTAATTTGTGTTAGACAAAGTTACTTTTACCCTATTGCTTAAAATATGACATTTGTCATACTTCAACTTTTATTTCCTTGCAGCAAAAAGATTGCTCATTATCGTTACAAAACTCACTATGGTTATGGTGCTAAGCGGCATAATAATAGCTGCCACTATAGGTAATAAATTTCCCGTAACGGCATAACTCAAACCTACTACATTGTATAGTAAAGATAACACAAAACTCATATAAATGGTTAACATTGAGTTTTTTGAGTAATTTAAAAAGAAGGCAATCTTGTCAAACTGACTCGCATCTAAAATACCATCACAAGCCGGCGAGAATACATTGACATTTTCAGAAATCGAAATTCCAACGTTGCTCTGAGCCAAAGCACCGGCATCATTTAACCCATCACCTATCATCATAACATTTTTACCTTGTTGCTGTAACGAATCGATATAAGCCAACTTTTGCTCAGGTTTTTGGTTAAAAACTAACTGAGTGCTGGAAGGCAACATTTTTTCTAAAATTTTACGTTCTCCATCGTTATCACCGGACAACACCACCAATTGATACTTTTTAGACAGGGTTTCAAACAACTGCTCCAAGCCTTGTCGGTATTGATTATTGAAGACATAACTACCTTTGTAAACACCGTTAATTTCTACGTGTACTTTGGTTTTTTTATGGGTGTTCTCACTCATGTGTTGCAAAAATTGAGAAGAACCTAATTTGACTGTACCGGCTTCCAATTCGGCAAAAACACCTTTCCCTATGATTTCCTCAAAATGTTTGACTTCTAATTTTTCCTGAGGCGGGATAAAATCATACAAGCGGCGACTTAACGGGTGATTTGAACCTCGTAATGCATTTTTCAAGAGTCGCAATTCCTTATCACTTAAGGCTTGACCTTCGTAAGTAATAGCAGTTTTTTTGTTGGTTGTGATGGTACCTGTCTTATCAAAAACAATGGTATCTACTTTGGCCAATTGTTCAATAACGATGGCGTTTTTGAGGTATAATTTTCGGTTCCCCATAATGCGCAATACATTCCCCAAAGTAAAAGGTGCCGTCAAGGCTAAGGCACACGGACAAGCTACAATTAATATGGCCGTAAAAACATTAAAAGCGGTGGAAACATCTATAAAAACCCAATAAATAAAGGCTACTACAGAAAGTAATAACAAAGCCGGTGTAAAATAGTGGCTGATTTTATCGGTTATGGATTTGTGATTTTGTTCTACTTTTTTTTGAAACACATCGTTACTCCACAATTGGGTCAGATAACTTTGAGAAACGGAGAACAAGACTTCCATTTCTATGACTTTACCCAGTTGCTTTCCGCCGGCAAAAATTTTATCTCCCGATTTTTTTTCAATCGGCACCGCTTCACCGGTCACAAAACTGTAATCTACTGAAGCTTTTTCGGAAATCAAAATCCCGTCAACCGGAATTAACTCTTGGTTTCTGATAAGTAATCGGTCTCCTTTTTTAATGTCGTAAACCTGCACGGCCTCTTCTGAACCATCAGGTAATACTTTAGTAATAGCAATAGGAAAATAAGACTTATAATCGCGTTCAAAAGATAAAAAATCGTAGGTTTTTTGCTGGAATAATTTCCCTAACAACATAAAGAAAATCAAACCACACATACTGTCGAAAAAACCCTGACCGAAATCGAATACGATATCAACCGTACTGCGGATGAACATCACGATGATGCCCAAGGCTATAGGAATCTCTATATTGAGTAATCCTTGTTTCATGCTTTTCCAAGCAGCAACGTAATAACCGGAAGCCGAATAAACAAATGCCGGTAAAGACAAGACAAAAATCAACCAACGGAAAAAACCTTTGTATTGTTCTATCCAAAATTCGCCTACCTCAAAATACTCCGGAAACGATAACAACATAATGTTGCCGAAAGAGAAAAAAGCCACCCCTAACTTATAGATTAAAGTACGATCGACTTTCTTTTTGGCTTCGGAATAGTTTTCTAAACTGATATAGGGTTCGTAACCAATAGCGCAAAGTAGCTCAACAATTTCTTTGAGGTTGGTTTTTTCGGGATGGTAAGTAATGCGGACTTTTTTATTGGGAAAATTTACCTGAGAAGCAATTATTCCCGGTTGAAGCCTTTGTAGATTTTCCAAAATCCAAATACACGAGCTACAGTGTATATGAGGAATGTACAGTGAAACAATGGCAGTTGCACTTTCTTGGAAATCGAGGAGTTTAGTAACAATCTCTTCATTGGCTAAAAAATCATATTTGCCTTTAATATCCGGTGGCGTAGCGCCTGGCGCTGCTTGAAAATCGTAATAACACGATAAATCGTTTTGACTGAATATTTCGTAAACTGTTTTACAACCGTTGCAACAAAAACTCTTGTCGTCAAATAAGATTTCGTCTTTTTTTACAATATCATTACCACAATGGAAACACTGTGATGGATTCATACTCTTTTGATTTGCTCATTTTTTACCTGTAGCAAAGGTCTTGTAAGTATACAAATTAAAATATGATATTTGTCATACTTTAAATATCTTTGTGCTGACCAATTAGAATACCATGAGTAAATGTGAACAATGTATCGTTAGACAATTCAGTTCTTTGAAAGCCTTGAACAAGGACGAATTGCTGCGAATGGCCGATTGCAAAACCTCTTATACCATCAAAAAAGGGGAAACTATTTTTGAAGAAGGAGAAACTACTCACGGTATTTATTGTGTTAAAGACGGTGTTTGTAAAATGACCAAACTCAGTGCAAACGGTAAGGATCAAATTGTGAAATTGGTCAAACCCGGCGAATTATTAGGTCAACGCTCCATGATTAGTGAAGAGCCGGCTAACTTAACAGCAATTGCTTTGGAAGATATGGAAGTTTGCTTCATTCCAAAGACAGAAATCATGCAGTTTTTCAACAATAACAATAATTTCTCCATGAATGTTATGAAAACCATTTGTGGCGATTTAAAAGAAGCCGATGACCATATGGTTTCTATGGCGCAAAAAAGTGTTAAAGAAAGATTGGCGGAAACTTTAATCTATTTGGAAGAGAATTTCGGAAAAAATGACGATGGCACGTTGAAATTACAATTGTCTCGTGAAGAATTAGCCGGAATGATCGGAACCGCCACCGAAAGTTGTATCCGATTATTATCGGAACTCAACAAAGCTGGATTAATTGAACTCGACGGCAAACGCATCAAACTTCTGGACAGAAACAAACTTCGTCGCTTGGCAGATTAAAAAAAACCACCTGATTCCGGAGAAAAAGGTGGCTAAGCTGATAAGATAAACAGGGTTAGTTATGGTACCAACGTTTTCTTAGTGTAAGTCATTCCGTTATCTAAGGTTACTTTAACCAATAATACTTTGGTATTTTGCAAATTAATTCCTTCTAAGGCATTGCTGTCAACAGCATTATTTTGGTATAATAATTTCCCTAAAACATCAAATATTTCAACTTTAGCAATGGTTACTGCACTGCAATAAACTGCAACTCCGGCAGTGTTAGATACCACCTTTACCTCAGCATCGGCTACTGTAGGATTATTAACTCCCAAAGCTTGATTTGTGAATCGGATTTCAAATCGGTCATTAAAAGTCCCAACGGCTGAAGTAAATGAATAAGCACTTGCTTTTAAATCATGATAAACTCCGGTAGATTTATCTAATAAATATACATCTTGCTCACCGGCAAAAATTCCATCAGTAATGGCCATATTCAAACTGTAATTACCGGCAGTTGTTACTCGGTATCCTATCGGAACGACATCATTAGTATTGAATGGTAGAGCTCTTCCTTGGATAACTAATTTTCTGTTATCTAGTAATGAATACACATCGATTTCATTACTGGTAAAAGAATCTCCGTCGTACATCCTGTCAAAACTGTCAGTTGCACCTGATATATAGCCTAAAAGAGTTTGTCTCAGCGTATTGGTACCGGATAAGTTTAACCAAATTCTGTGTCTCTCAATTTCTTCAGAAGTTTCAGTTACATTGGCTGTTCTGAAAAACTGAGTGTTATTCCCAGTTTCTCTCATAGCATTATTAAAGCTAATGGTTCCGTCAGCAAATATTTGTGAAAAGAATCCTTGACCGGCAGCAATTTTACCACTAGGAACCAAAGCCGCATTAGATACCGGTGCTGTTCCTCCGGTTAAATTCCAACTCCCGTAATCTTGTATATTATAAGGACCACTGCCTGCGTAATGAGTAACGGCTGTCCAGAAGAATAAGGTACCTCCTAATTCGGTATTATTTGGGTGTTGTAAAAATTTAGCGGCATCAATAGCACTTGGATAGGGATTTGCCAACAATGCAGTATTGCCGGAAACCAGCGATGCACTGTCATAACTATTAACATTTACATTGATGACGCCATTATTAGGCTTTCCAACAAAGGAAAAATTAACGGTACCGTTACCGGTGTTAAACGGAGCTATGTTTCTTACTCTTGTTATAAACCCTTCACCTACTGATGTACTGTTAAAAGAACTCCACAAACCATCCATACTACCTGATAACCATTTATATGCCAAATCAAACTGACTTGGAATTTGACCATAAACATTCTGTTCTACAGGTGAACCCCAATATACATAAGCCCATCTTGTTACAGAACGTGTAACCCTTTTATAAGTGATATTACCTGTATTTACAGCAGCATCATCAAGTTGGACCAAACTTGCGGTATTTTCAAAAGTTAGCGATCCTCCGGGATGAACATCAATTTCATTAGAAATTGTAAGAGTGTGACCTGAATTAATCACTACAGCTCCCGAAGTCACCGTACAAGTACAACCTGTAATATTTGCACTAGATGAGAAATCACCCGAGAAAACTAATTTCTGAGCTTGAGTTGGTGTTCCGTTAGACCATACTGAACCATTCCAAGTATTGGTTGGCTGACTAGATATAACAATTGGAGAAGAGGCAATAGAAGTACAAGCTCCCGATGTGGCGGTAACGGTATACGACCCTGATGGAGCCGATACAGTTGCTCCTGAACGAGACACCCCGGCTGAAGGAGTGATTGTATAGGTGTAAGAAGCATTGTAATTAGTGATGGTAAAAGTGCCTGAAGCTAAGGTACAAGTAGGTTGCGTTACATTACCTAATGTAGGTTGTACAGGTGTTAAAGGTTGAGCATTGATGGTAACCGTTCTGACTGGAGAAATACAACCCGCAACACTTTTAGCGGTAATGGTGTAAGTACCCGGAACAAGATTAGTAAAAATACCGGATGTATTAGAATAAGCGGAACCATTTATACTGTAGGTCATCCCTGTACCTGAAGGACTATTTACAGTAACACTGCCGGTAGTTACAGTACATGTTGGATGCGTTGCAGTCACAGCAGGAGTTGCCGGTAATGGATTAACGGTTACAGTTACAGCTTTTCTTGGGGTAGTTGAACCACCCGAAACGGCCTCTACATAATAGGTAGTAGTTGCAGAAATAGTCGGTGTAGTATAAGTCACTGTATACGGACTTGCAGAAACTGTTGTGGTATGTACCGGAGTTCCACCTGATGCGACTGTGTAAAATCTGAAAGTTGTTGAGGAAGTCGGGGCCGGATTTTGTGATGCGGTAATTACTGAAGTACCTGAACTACATACAGCAGTTGCCGATGCTATTACAACATTATAACCTCCTCCGGAAACCAATGTAGGAAAATCCATAATTGCCCCTCCACTACCATTACATGAAGCTACTTTTATAGTACCAATCTTAATTAAATCCGAAGCACTACAATTACTCACAGAACTGATATTTCCGCCTTCTTCAACTACAATTGACGAACCTGCTGCAAGAGTTAAATTATAATTACCGCTTGAAAAATCTATGGTAGTATTGTTTCTGACAACAAATTGAATGGCACCGTAGCAGCTTAAATCTAAATTGTTATTCATTACCAGATTAGTCGGATTGATTCCATTACCAATATAGATAGTAGAACAACCCGAAAAAGAACTGCAAGTAATTGTATTGGAATTAACATTTGGAGAACCGGTTACCGTACATTGAGCAAAACTTTGATTAGAAAAGTTCAATAAAACAATAAGTAGCGATAAAATTTTCTTCATAGTCTAGGTTTTAATTTAGATTTGGTATTTAAAACACTATAAAACTACCATCGGTGAATCAAAACATCTAGTTTACTCGATGTTTAACCTAAAAACTCTACGAACAACACTTTAATTGAATTTTAAAGAGGATTTTGACATTTAATCGACATAATGTCTATTTAAAACCGTTATATCTGATTGTAAATTACGAATAATTCAAAAATATCACGCAATCGTTTTCGCTTATCCGTTTCTCACAAGAAGACTCAAAAACTAAGCTTTGAGATTGTGAAAATATATTAAAAAAACGCTTCAAATTTGAAGCGTTTAGTTTATTAATGAGGTAATTTATCTTTTATCAGTCCGTATAAAAAAGTACCGAAAACCGCTCCTATTAATATTATGCCTGCACTCATAAATCCGGCACCTAAAAGGATAAATATTGGTCCGGGACAAGCACCGACCATAGCCCAGCCTAAGCCGAAAATAATACCGCCTATCCAATAACGCATATTTCCTTTTTCTTTATCTTGTATGATAATAGGATTCCCATCTATGTCTTTCAATTGTTTTCTTTTAATGATTTGAATACCAATCAAACCGGTCATAATTGCCACTGTTATGATTCCAAACATATGAATCGACTGAAAATGAAACATTTCATAGATCCGGTACCAAGAGACCGCTTCAGCTTTGGTTAAAATAATACCGAAAACAAAACCAACAATAATATATCGTAACAAATTCATAGCTTAAAATATTAAAGGTAAAATAAAATGCGCCATCAATAAACCACCAATAAAGAAACCGACAACGGCCTTTAATGAAGGTAATTGCAAGTTACTCAAGCCCGAAATGGCATGTCCGGAGGTACAGCCACCGGCATAACGGGAGCCAAAACCAATCAATACGCCACCTACAAATAAAATAATAATCATTTTAGGAGATTGCAAAGTAGTGGTTCCGAAAATTGAATCGGGCAGTAACTTTCCGTTTGGTGCTTCAATCCCCATTTCATTCAATTGTATAACCGTTTGCGGATTTAAAGCAACATTAGACGTATCGCTCAAAAAGTGAACGGCTACAAAACCACCAAACATTGCTCCTACAACTACCGCTAAATTCCATCGTTGTGATTTCCAATCCCAATCAAAAAACGGGACTTTTTTACCAATGCCGGTCATAGCACACAACGACCTGAGATTGGATGACATACCGAAAACTTTACCGAAATAGTTGAGTGTCAGCATCACCATTCCAATCAAAAAACCGGAAATGGCCCAATGCCAAGTTTGACTAATAAATTCCATAGTTGCTCTTTTTATCGCAAAAATAGAAATATAAATCAGGGAAAGATGAAATTTTGTTGAAATGAAGTACTTTTGAAATCAAATTAAGTATGCCTATGAAAAATTTCAATATAGAAATAAAGTGGACTTTACGATTTATTTTACTGGTTTTAGCCTGGGCGATAGGCGAAAAATTTGCTGGTTTACACGACCAACTGATTGATAGATATGCGCTTTACACCAATCTTTTCGGAATTCCGGCTTTGCTGTTTTATTTTTTAGCCATAGCCGAAAAGAAAAAATATTTCTTCAATAATCAAATGACTTGGACACAAGGATTTGTAAGTGGTGTAGTGTTGTCTTTTTTCATAGCGATATTGATGCCGATAGCGCAACTCGTGATATACAAAAGCATCACACCGCATTTTTTTGAAACCATAATCGAGTACAAAACTAAAAGTCCGTTACTCAAACGTCATATTGCTATTGAAGACGCCCAAGCCTATTTCAATTTGAAAAGTTTTATGATTCAGAGTGTCTTCAGTGCTTTGTCAATGGGAACCATTTCGGGTGCAATTGCCGCTTTCTTTTTGCGAACAAAAAAATAATTGCACGGTTCTTGCGAACGATTTAAAAAAACATTTTTATTATGAAACGATTGTATAAAATTTCATTGCTGTTGGTTGTTGTGGTTTTGTTAGCTTCTTGCATCAGTACCAAATCCACTTTAAAAAATGTAGACGATAACGCTCCCATTCCGGTGCTTACCAAAAACAATACTTTTCTGCTGACGGAATACAGTAAAGATAAAAAATACGGTTACGATCCGGATTATCCGATTAATGTTTTTTACAAAAATACCAAAGATGAAAATTTGAATGCTGAGCGTTTTTTGAATGCCTTAGCTGGCCCAAACGGTGAAAAAATTACGTTCACCAAAATCGAAAGCTGTTGTCCATTTCCTACCAAAAGAAGTGAAATGGGTGCCGGATTTTTAGACGTATACGAATTGCAGTGGGAAGGGCAAACAAGTCCAGTAAAATTATATGTAAATATTTACGAACGTGGCTATTTATTGGTTCCTGTTGGCCTGAGTATCAAAAAATAAGTTCGAAATTTATCTGCTCAGCATAAGCAAAATATTCATAACTTAGCGGTTTTTAAAAACCTAAATTATTATGAATATTAATACCATTCCACAAATCAAAAATACCGATAGTGGAAATTTCTTTGTACTTGCCGGACCATGTGCTATAGAAGGCGAAGAAATGGCGTTACAAATCGCCGAAAAATTAGTCACAATCACTGATAAGTTAGCCATTCCCTATGTCTTTAAAGGCTCGTTCAAAAAAGCCAATCGCTCCCGAATTGACAGTTTTTCGGGTATTGGAGATGAAAAAGCTTTAAAAATACTTCGAAAAGTTTCCGAAACATTTCACATCCCAACAGTTACAGACATTCATACCAACGAAGATGCCGATAAAGCAGCACAATATGTTGATGTACTACAAATACCTGCCTTTTTAGTTCGTCAAACCGATTTAGTAGTGGCTGCTGCCAAAACCGGTAGAGCTGTCAACTTGAAGAAAGGACAATTCATGAGTCCGGAAAGCATGAAACATGCAGTGCAAAAAGTATTAGACTGTCACAACCAAAATGTAATGGTAACCGACAGAGGTACAATGTTTGGCTATCAAGATATGATTGTTGATTTTAGAGGAATCCCGACCATGCAACAGTATGCAACAACGGTTTTGGATGTTACCCATTCCTTACAACAACCTAATCAAACTACCGGAGTAACCGGAGGTCGACCGGACATGATAGAAACCATAGCCAAAGCCGGAATTGCGGTTGGGGTTGACGGTATCTTTATTGAAACACATTTTGATCCCGCTAATGCCAAAAGTGATGGTGCTAACATGCTTCATTTAGACTATTTTGAAAACTTAATGACTCGCTTGGTAGCCATCCGAAAAACCATTAACTCATTTTAATTTAATTACCCCAAAGCCTTGAAAAATTTTTTTTTATTTTCATTAGTATCTTTTTGTGCCTTATCGCAAACCATATCAGCCCAAGAACAACCCGCAAATCCAAGTAAATACACCGCTCACAACAAAGGAAAAATGTACATATTCTGGGGCGGAAATCGTGAAAGTTACTCAAAATCAGATTTACATTTAAAAGGAGAAAATTACAACTTTACCCTAAACAATATTACAGCTAACGACAAACCTAAAGGTTGGCACATCGACTACTTTAACCCGGCGAGAATGACTATCCCTCAAACTAATCTCAGAATCGGTTATTTTATTTCAGACCATTACAACATATCTATTGGAGTTGACCACATGAAGTATGTGATGAATCAAAATCAAATCACAACTATAAACGGTACAATCAACGAAGGAGGCATATTCGACGGAACTTACAACAACGATCCGATTATTTTAACTGAGGACTTTTTGACTTTCGAGCATACCGATGGGTTGAATTACATCAATACCGAAATTAGTCGTGTAGATGATATTTCTAAAATCTTCAACATAAACAACACCGACATTTTTCAAATTAACCTGACCGAAGGACTTGGCGCCGGCTTTTTATACCCTAAAACCAATGCTATGGTTATGGGAAAAGAGCGTTATGATGAGTTTCACATAGCGGGTTACGGTGTTTCAGCAAAAGTGGGTTTGAACTTTACTTTCTTTAAGCACTTCTTCCTCCAAACTGAATTTAAAGGAGGTTACATTGATATGAATGATATCAGAATAACTCACAATACAGCTGACAGAGCCTCTCAGAATTTCTTTTTCCTGCAAAGAATTGTTACGATAGGCGGTATTTTTAAAGTCTGATGTAAACAACTCCTATTACCCTTGACCAAATACCAACCATTATGAAAAAAATTACCATCTTATTATTGCCTTTCCTACTATCCATTTGTGGTTATGCTCAAATGGCAGTGGAAGGATTCGAATCAACTACCGGTCCGGATGCACTTCCTTCCACTAACTGGACTTTAGGAACCGGAAACTGGGCTGTTTTTGACAATGGTGTCGGAGTAGGTCAGCGATGGGGAATCAA
>NZ_JANJUQ010000016.1 GCF_024710485.1 Flavobacterium sp. | reverse complement strand
TTACCGTGGCACCCAACTTCATGAAAACACTTTGGATGTTATTATGGAAATCGAAATGCAAGACGTTCATCACGCAAGCCAAGGCAAAGGCAATAAAAGGCGGAAACAAAATAATTTTTTTGAAAATATCACTTCCTTTGGAAGCGCCTTTGGCAAAAATCCCGGCAGTGACAACCCCTAATGTAGCCATAACCACAAAAGAACCCGGTTGGTCGACAATGATGGCTGTTTTCAATCCCTCTTCTCCATACAAGGCTTGAATAATAGGAAAGCCTACAAAAGAAGTATTCCCTAAACCGGCAGTAATGATAAGGCAACCAATTAAGCGATTTGACCAACCTATTTTTTTGCCCAATGTATAAAAAAACAGGAATGACAGTACAAATCCAATCCAAGCAATTCCAAGCGGATAGAGCAAATCAGTTGTGACTGCAATTTTAGGGATGTAATACAACGCCAAAGCCGGCAAAGCTACATAAATAACAAATTGGTTTAGGGCCAGATGTCCATTTTTGGGAAAAGACGCAACGCTTTGAAGGGCTAAACCCATAATCAAACTCAAAAAAACTAAAAGAATGTTATCCATTCGATGCGGGAAATTATTTTGCAAAGGAACGCCAAAAAAAGGAAAACCATTCTAATCAAACCCTAAAGGTTTCTTAAAAAATGATGTGGTAAACTTATCGCACATTTTTTATTTTACTAATTTTACCCAAATGATTTTCCTTTGAAAAACTCAGCGAACCCTAAAAGTGCTTTACACGAAAAAGACGGCATTCCGCAACCGGAGAGCTTCAGTGCTTCGGCTATGGCTAAGGTATTGACGCGTCGCAAAGTACAGCCCAGTGCAGCCGAATTGGTGAACGGTATTTTGGCCGGAGATATCTCCGCTTTGAGTCGAGCCATCACCTTGGTGGAAAGTACTAATCCATCGCATTTAGCCAAAGCCAACGACATCATTTCGGCTTGTTTGCCACACGCTAATCAATCAGTTCGGATTGGAATAACCGGCGTTCCGGGTGTTGGAAAAAGTACTTTTATTGAAGCGTTTGGTAAATACCTTACCGGTTTAGGAAAGAAAGTGGCTGTTTTGGCTGTTGACCCGAGCAGTTCTATTTCACACGGCAGTATTTTGGGCGATAAAACCCGAATGGAGGAATTGGTTAAAGATCCGAATGCCTTTATTCGACCAAGTGCATCGGGGGAAACTTTAGGCGGTGTAGCGCGAAAAACGCGAGAAACTATCATACTTTGCGAAGCCGCCGGTTTTGATACCATTATCATCGAAACGGTTGGTGTTGGGCAAAGTGAAACGGCTGTACACAGCATGGTTGATTTCTTTTTACTGCTTAAAATTGCCGGTGCCGGTGATGAATTGCAAGGGATCAAACGTGGTATTATGGAAATGGCGGATGCTATCGTAATTAATAAAGCCGATGGTGACAATGTAGCTAAGGCTAAATTGGCTAAAACCGAATTCAACAGAGCCTTGCATTTGTTTCCTGCCAAACGTTCAGGCTGGATTCCGAAAGTAACCACTTGCAGCGCCTATGAAAAAACGGGGATTGACGAGGTTTGGCAATTGATTTCCACCTATTTTGAGTTGGTCAAAACCAATCATTATTTCGAAGAAAAACGCCAAAGCCAAAACCAGTATTGGATGATGGAAACCATTAATGAACAATTGAAAAATCATTTCTACCAACATCCGGAAATTGCAATGCTTCTGGAGCAAAATAAGAAAGCCGTGGAAGAAAATCAATTATCTCCTTTTGCTGCGGCTATGCAATTATTAGAAAAATACTTTAAGTAATTCAAAAACCATTTGTTGTAAAAATTAAAAGCCACGGAGAAAACTCCATGGCTTTAAATGACAACTCAAATAACCACAATATCTAGTTGCAATGTCTTTAGCAATACTCGAATTAAAAATTACCTTTTGGACAACGATAAAAATTAGCGGGTATTACAATTATCTTGACTAACAAGACAAAGATGAATGAATTTTGACAAAATCAACCTAGGTAAAAAACCCTATTTACCCTGTTTATTTAACCTAAAAAATTCCGTTGTTTAACGGATAAAAAAAGGACTTCACAGAGGATTAAATCTAAAAAAGTAATTGTTTCTTTATGTTTGCATAACTTTCAGGTCAATCCAACTTGATTTGTTACAGTAACTCCTAGTTAATGACGGTAATCTATGCTCAAAGATGACATCTTTTTTATTCAGCTTTGCTTTTACACCATAGGCTTTTTGAGCTTGGCCGTTGTGATTACTACTTTTCTAAACAGCTATTTTTCCTCGCGCATCTACAAATTTTACGGGGCATATCTTTTGGTAATCATAGCTTTTGTAGGAGTTGTGTATGTAAAAAACACCGAGTATACCAAAAAGTCGGAGATGCGACTAACCCTGAATTTAATAGCAGATTTACTGCAAATATTAAGTCATTTTTTCTTTTGTGGCTTTGTCTATTACGCCATGATTATGGAAGATGTCCGCTTTAAAAAGTTAAAAAATATTTATGCTGCTTTTCTTTACTTCACAATTGCCTATGTTGCATCTTTAATTCTTTTTCCGGATTTTGTAAGTAAAGATTTCATTTATTTTCTTTTGACTCGTATCATTATTTTTATCCTTTCACTCGTTTTTTATTACCATCTCTTCAAGAACTTAGATAAAATCTTTTTCCGCTTTCTGTTTGCTGCCGTAAGTTTTGTTTTTTTGAGTGGCTTGTTGGCTTTGTGGGATAGTGTGAGCAGCAACGGTTACAGTAAATATACCGGTTTTGACTATTTGTGTTACGGTTATTTTTTGGAGAGTCTTTGCTTTGTTGGTGCTATGATTTACAAATATTTCAGTATTGAAAAAGAAAAAGAAATAGCAACTTTGGTGCACAAACAAGAATTACTGTCAACGCAAAAAGAAATTCAAAAAGAAACTATTGAACACATTGGTCGGGAAATTCACGACAACATAGGACAAAAACTCACTTTGGCTAGTCTTTACACGCAACAATTGGAATTTGAAAACAAAGCACCGCAAATCAATCCTACTATAGAAAATATCAGTAATATCATTAACGAATCGATTGCAGAATTGCGTGAGTTATCGAAATCGCTTATTGACAATGCCATCGACACCAACACCTTGAGTGAACTTATTGAAAAAGAATGCGAAAAAATAAAGTTGCTCAACAAATGTTTCATATCCTATAAAACCAATGCACTAACAGCAGATTTAAAATATCAGGAAAAATCAATTCTGATTCGCATTGTGCAAGAATTCATCAATAACAGCATCAAGCATTCCAATTGTCACAATATTTTTGTCTCGTTGATGCACGAACAAAACACTATCGTTTTATCTTTGGAAGATGATGGAATCGGATTTAATCCCAAATCCATTTCAGCCGGACAAGGTATCGCTAACATGAAAAAACGAGCCGCCATTATTGAAGCCAAAATGGAATTCCAAAGTGCAGAAAATAATGGAACCCAACTCTTAATTAGATTACCATATGGGCACTAAAAAAACCATAGCCATAGTAGATGACCACATCTTGATAGCACAAGCTATCAAAGGAATCATAGCTAATTTTGAAAATTTCGAAACCATTTGCGAATGCGAAAACGGTCAGGAATTAATCGATAAAATAACGACTCACAATGCTTTACCCGACATTGTATTACTCGATATCAGTATGCCGGTAATGGATGGCTTTCAAACGGCTGATTGGCTGCAAAAAAACCATCCCGAAGTTTTAGTAATGGTATTGAGCATGCAAAACGATGAACAAAGCGTCATTAAGATGGTGAGAAATGGCGCCAAAAGTTATTTATTGAAAAACTCACATCCGCGCGAATTGGAATCGGCCTTACTGAAAATGGTAGAAAACGGGTTTTATTATCCTGAATGGGCCTCGAAAATCATTTTTTCAAGCATCAACAAAACCTCGAACGAAGCTTTATCCAAACTGACCGAAAGAGAAAAGGAATTCCTCAAATACACCATCACCGAGAAAAGCTATAAAGAAATTGCCGAACTGATGTTTTGTAGCCCGAGAACAGTTGAAAGTTACCGAGATAATCTTTTTGAAAAATTGAATCTGAAAACCCGAGTAGGTTTAGCAGTCTATGCGATTAAAAACGGATACGATCAGTAAAATTTACTCCTCGTAGGCTTCCATTTCTTTGTCGTAGAATTCTCCGGCCAAGGTAATCAGGTGCTCCATTTCACTTTCCAATTCGGTTTGGTCTTCGTCTTCCACATCTTCCAAAAACTCTACTTCATCGTCTTTTAAATTGATGATAAAACGAGGAAAATCAAGGTGAATGACAAAAATATCATCCGGAAAATCTGAGTTGTCTGCGAGTACGAATTTTGGTAATTCCATGTTGAATTATGAATTATGAGTTGTAAATAATGCGTTTTGCCACAACAACTTCTTGGTTAAATAATGAAAACGAAGGTACAAAAATATTGCGGCTGTTGTCAATCCGGCTAACAATCCTATCCAAACACCAACGGCTTTTAAATCGGTTTGCAATCCTAAATAAATAGATACCGGAAAACCAATAAGCCAATAGGCTACAAATGTAATGTACATTGGAATCTTTACATCTTGTAAACCGCGCAACGCACCGAGAACTACAACTTGAATGCCATCAGATATTTGAAAAAAAGCCGCCACTATTAACAATTGAGCCGATATAGCAATCACTTCTTGGTTTTCCAATAAGGTGGTGGTTTGCTCCATATTGACAAAGATATAAGGCAAAACATTATGCAACGCTATAAACAACAAAGCAAAAACGATTTCCAAAATAACCGTTAATAAAAATATAGACAGCCCTACTGTTCGCAACATCACATAATCTTGTTTCCCTTTTTGGTTACCAACCCTAATCATTCCGGTAACACTCAAGCCCATAGCAAACATAAACGTCAATGAAGCCAAACTTAACGCAATTTGATTCGCAGCCTGACTAGTGGTACCAATCATCCCGCACAACCATATCGCACCGGTGAACAAAGCGACTTCAAAAAACATTTGCATCGAAGACGGAAACCCCAAACGGATGATTTTAAGATTGATTTCTTTTTGAATCTCTTTAATCGTAAAGCCTTCAAAATAGTAGTGAAACTTGTTTTTGCTTTGCATAATGTAATGCATAAAAACCAACATAATAATACGAGACGCAATGGTTCCGATAGCCGCGCCAATGATGCCTAACTCCGGAAAAATCCAAATCCCGTAAATAAAAAAATAATTGATAATTACGTTAGCCACATTGCCAATAATCGTTGCCCACATGGAGTACTTTGTTTGGCTCATACCGTCGGCAAACTGCTTGTATGCTTGAAACATAATTAATGGTACCAACGAAAAACCTACAATATCTAAATAAGGTTTCGCCAGTTTAACTACTGCTTCCGGTTGGCCCATATAAGACAAAAGAGGTTTGGAAAAAAAGATAACACCAAACAAGAACAAGCCCAAAATGGTACACAAATACAATCCGTGATGAAACGCCAAACGACCTTCTTCCTTGTTTTCTTTTCCATGCGCTTCGGCTACTAATGGTGTTATCGCAGTGGAAAAACCTATACCCAGCGACATCGCAATAAAAACAAAACTATTGCCCAAAGAAACTGCCGCTAACTCTGTCGGGCCAATCTTGCCCACCATGATATTATCAACAATACCTACCAAAGTATGACCAATCATCCCTAAAATAACGGGATAAGACAACTGTAAGTTGTAACGAAATTCTTTGGTATATTGGGTTAAATTCACTTTGCCTTTTTTAAGCCTGCAAAGATAACACGTTTTACCCTTTCAATTGCGCGCGATAGACATCAATATTCGCTTTTACTTTCGGATCCAATTCAGGTTCCGTAATATCGGTAAGCGATTCTAATTTTTCCCAAATGGTTTGCGCTACAATATATCTCGCCACGCCTTTGTCATCCGCCGGAACCACGTACCAAGGTGCATAATCGGTATTGGTGTTATTGATGGCTTCTTCGTAATAACGCATATAATCGTCCCAACGTTCGCGCTCTTTCAAATCGCCGGTCGAAAACTTCCAATTGTCTTCCGGATTCTCCAAGCGTTTCAACAAACGAAGTCGTTGCTCCTCTTTACTCATGTGAAAATAAAACTTCAAAATCGTCGTGCCGTTTTGCGCAATGTGCTTTTCAAAATTGTTGATTTGCTCCATGCGATTCGTCCAAAAATCAGGCGTAATATCTTCCACCGTTTCAATACCGGGCAAATTTTCGAATAAAATATATTCCGGATGCACGCGCGTTACCAATACATTTTCATAATGCGTACGATTGAACACGGCAAACTTTCCTTTCTCGGGCAACGCCAAATAATGACGCCATAAATAATCGTGCTCCAACTCGGTCGAATTGGGCGTTTTAAAACTGTGAATCACCACGCCACGCGGATTGAACTCCTTAAACACTTCGCGAATCAAACTGTCTTTTCCGCTTGTATCCATGCCTTGTAAACAAATCAAAAAGGCATGCCGATTGTGCGCATACATCGCATCTTGCTTCTTGCTCAACTTCATTTGAACTTTATCCAACGCCAACACTTCTTCGTCTTTGTCGGTATCAATGTCTAATCGGGTGGGGATTTTCGACAAATCGATATTGCCTTTTACTCTAAAATCTTCGGGAGTGATGTTTTTCATACCTTCAATGTTTATATTTGTAAAAATAATATTTTTGGGAGCTGTTTCCGGCTTTACGCTCCAATCTTTTTATTGTTTTGTCACCCTGAGCGCAGTCGAAGGTTTTTTATTAAACAATAAAAAGGATTTCCACTACAATCCGGGCTAGTGATTAGTTTTGGCTTACTAAAAATACCTGACAGCCACTGGCTGTCCTCCTTTTAACTTCAAATATGGAAAAATTTCAACTTTCACTACTCTTTAAAATCATCGGCATTGGTTCGGCTTCCGGATTGGTGTACCACGAGGAAAAACTTTACCTCATTTCCGACAACAGCACTTTTCTGTACGAATATTCGATTCCGACTGACAAACTGAACAAAATCGCTCTCGTCGAAAACGCGCAGGACAACATCGCCAAAAAAGACAAACCCGATTTTGAAGCCATCGCTTTAAAAGGAAACGACTTGGTGCTGTTGGGTTCGGGTTCAACCCAAAACCGAAACATGATTTGCAATTACTCCATTCCAACCGGAAAAATCCAAAAGAATAATATCGGCAGTATTTATCAAAAAATAAAGCAAAAGTTTTCCATCACTGATGACGAATTGAACATTGAAGGTTTGATTATGGACGGTAATATGATTTACTTTTTTCAAAGAGGTAATGGCGCTGCCGGAAAGAACGCTATCATTTTTGCTAAAGACACGCCAACCGAACAAAAATTTGAATATATAACATTCGACTTACCCAAAATCAAAAACGTTCCAGCCACTTTTACCGATGCAGTTTTAGTCAACGACACTATTTACTTCTTGGCTTCTGCCGAAGATACGACCTCAACGTATTTGGATGGTGAAGTCTTGGGCAGTATCATCGGTACCATCGACTTAAAAACCATGACACTGACCGGTTCGGTTCAAATCAGCGATACAAATAAGTTCGAGGGCTTAACACCCTACAAACAAACCGAAAAAGAAATTGAATTTTTACTTTGCGAAGACACAGATTCGGAAGTTTTGGAATCTGATATTTATAAATTAGTTCTTAATAAAACAGAATAAACTGATTACTGAGACTGCGACTGAAAACTTTTTTTACTCCTCGTCCCAACCTTTTTCTAAAATCCATGCTCTTTACTCATAAAGACACCCATAGTGATAAACGAAACACTCATAGCAGCCTGTAAAAAAATGCAACGCGATGCACAGCGGGAAGTATATAGTTATATGTCGCCCAAGCTTTATCGTACTTGCAAACGGTATTTAAAAAAGGAAGAGGAGATTGAAGAAGTATTGGCCGATGCCTTTTACACCATCTTTACCAAACTCGACCAATTAAAGGAAACCGGCGCCTTCGAAGCCTGGGCTCGAAAAATTACAGTCAACCAATGTTTGCTGCAATTAAAACGCAACGTGAATTTTAATTTGTATTTAGAGGAAACGGCTTTCAGCATCCAACCGCAAAGTGCACAGGAAACGCCTTTGGAAGAAGAAGACTTGCTCAATTTACTCAATTTAATTCCGGAAGGTTGTAAAACCATTTTCAATTTGTTTGTCATTGAAGGGTACGGTCACAAAGAAATTGCCGTTATGCTCAACATTTCGGAAGGCACCTCTAAGTCGCAATTGAATGCTGCCAAAACAAAGTTGAAACATTTAGTCAACAATCTGTATTATCAAAAAGCAAAGTAGTCATGGAACATCAAGATATTTTTAACCAATTCAAAAAAGCCGCCGACAAGGCAGAGTCGCCCGAATTTGCTTCGATGGAGCAAGTTTGGTCCCGAGTGGAAGCCAAACTCGACCAAAAAGAGTTAAAGCAAGAAACAGCTCTTTGGAAAAAATGGGCCATCGCGGCTTCGCTCTTACTGATCGGAACTTTAGGGTATCAATTCCTGAAAAAGGATGCGCAAGTTGTAAATACCAATGAAATCATCGTACAAAAAGATTCAGTTCCGCAAACCAATTCAGAGGTTGAAGACGCGATAACTTCTGAAGAGACAGCCCATCCGGCTATAAAACCGGAAGCCGAAAGAATCTTAGAAAAACAAATCGTTTCGACACCGAAAGTCGCCACCGCAGAAACCGTATCAACGCCAAACCACTTAAATAATGACAGCATTTCCAATGGTATCACAGTTCCTACTGTCGCAGCGAGAAGTCATGTTTCTCAAAGTGCAGCTATACACGATGAGACCAAAACAATGGAAGTTTTCATCAATAAAGACAACAAAGTGTCCAATGCTAAAAAGGAAAAACCTTTATTGGTGTACAACAACGTAGCAGAAAACAAACAAACGGTGAAAGAAGTCGAAATGGACGAAATTGAATCCATAGTAGAACTCCCCGATCCGCTATACATCATTAATGGTGTAGAATACACTGAACAAGAATTATTCGGGCCCAACCCAACCAGTCCTTACACACCGCTTAACGAACAAGAAATCGACTCTATTACTGTACTGCAGCAGGAAAAAGCGATGGCCGCTTACGGGGAAAAAGGCAAAAAAGGCGTAGTCATCATCTCCACCAAAAACGGAAAACCGGCCGCCAAGAAACACAAATAAAATAGTCTAATCTTTTAAAATTCAACGTCATGAAAAATTTCAAAAAGTTTTCATTAGGCATCGCTATGCTTATAAGTTTCCTAAGTTTCGGACAGCAAAAAACTATTACCGGAACTGTGTCCGATAAAGCAGGCCCGCTACCGGGCGCCAATGTAGTGGTAAAAGGTACTTCAACCGGAACCCAAACCGATTTTGAAGGCAAATACACCATCAAAGCTACAGAAGGACAAGTTTTAGAGTTCAGCTATGTAGGCTACAATACTAAACAAATTAAAGTCGCCAAATCCAATGTTATTAATGTGGTTTTAGAAGAAGCGGTTACCTTGAATGAAGTGGTAATGGTGAGTCAGGGATATTCGAGAAAAAAATCAACGACTACTTCCCAAACAACCAAAAGCTACTCTAAATCATTACAAGGAAATACGCCCGGTTTACAAATCAGCCATAGTTCAGGAAATCCGGGCTCTTCAAAGTTTTTTATTCGAGGCTCTTCCTCAATAAGCGCTAGCAATCCTATCATCATCATTGACGGCGTTCCGGCAAAAGCAGAAGAGTATAGAAAACTTAAGCAAGAGGACGTCAGTAAAGTTAATGTCCTTAGAGATGCTGCCGCAACCGCTCTTTACGGCAATCGGGCAGCAACCGGTGTCATCGTAGTAGAAACGAAAAACGGGATACCACAAAAATTATCAAAAGAAGAGTTGGAAAAGAGACTTAAAGAAATCAACAATACCCATACGCCTACCGCGATTGAACCCGATGATGAAGATTACGGTAGCTTTGTAGAAAACGCTTTTGAGAGTCCGAAAGCCGCACCACTATCGACTTTTTCAATCGATGTGGACAATGCTTCTTACACCAATGTACGTCGTTTCATCAATATCGGCCGAACTGTTCCGATAGATGCCGTTCGTGTGGAAGAGATGGTGAATTTTTTCAAATACCAATACCCGCAACCAACCGGTCAACATCCGTTTTCTATCCATACCGAATACAGCGATTGTCCGTGGAATAAGACTAACAAATTAGTACGCATCGGCTTGCAAGGCAAAGACATTCCAACCGATAATTTGCCGAAATCAAACTTGGTGTTCCTGATTGATGTGTCCGGTTCTATGAGCGATGCCAACAAATTGCCGTTGCTGAAAGAATCGATGAAAGTTTTGGTAAACCAACTGAGAGACGAAGACAAAATTGCCATGGTCGTTTACGCCGGAGCTGCCGGATTGGTTTTACCGTCAACTTCCGGAAGCGATAAAAAAACTATTATTGACGCTTTAGACAAACTACAATCCGGTGGCAGTACTGCCGGTGGCGCGGGTATTGAATTGGCCTATAAAACCGCCGAAGAAAACTTTATCAAAGACGGTAATAACCGTGTGATTTTGGCTACCGACGGCGATTTTAACGTAGGCGCTTCTTCCGACAAAGACATGCAGACTTTGATTGAAGAAAAAAGAAAATCGGGTGTACTCTTAACTTGCTTGGGCTACGGCATGGGCAATTACAAAGACAGCAAATTAGAAACTTTAGCCGACAAAGGCAACGGGAATTACGCTTATATCGACAACATTCAGGAAGCCAATCGCTTTTTAGGGAAAGAATTCAAAGGCTCAATGTTTGCCATTGCCAAAGATGTAAAAATCCAAATCGAGTTCAATCCGGCACATGTGAAAGCGTACCGATTAATTGGCTATGAAAACCGAAAATTGCGCGCAGAAGATTTTAAAAACGATGCCATTGATGCCGGAGAATTGGGCAGTGGCCATACGGTTACGGCTTTGTACGAAATCATCCCGACTGATGCCAAAAGCGCCTTTTTTACCGAAGTTGACGAATTGAAATACGCCAAAGTGGAACCAAGCAAAACCCAATTTCAGGAGGAACTGGCAACTATCAAATTTCGCTACAAAAAACCCGATGGCGCCAAAAGCATTGAAATGGTGGAAGTCATTGCCAACAAAGCTACTGACTTGAAAAATGCTTCCAGCGGATTCAAATTCAGCACAGCGGTGGCTTGGTTCGGATTGAAATTGAGAGACTCGCAGTTGGTTACCGATAAATCTTCGGCAGCCATTGCACAATTAGCACGCGAAGGCTTGGCTTACGACCAAGATGGCTACAAAGCGGAGTTCATTCGTTTAGTTGAAGCCGTACAATAAAAAAGTTGGGTGTTTTTTTGGGTTTCAAAACCCGGTCGAATGCACAGCGGCAGGGTTTTGAAACCCGAACATACTATTTCCGAAAAAAAATCGTTTTCCTTTTAAATCAATCTCTCCTTCAAACATGAAAAAAATCATTTTATTACTGGTTGTCTTTAGTAGCGTTTTACTACACAGTCAAGAGAAAAACTTTATCGACAAACCTTATTTGGAAGTACATGGCAAAGCCGATACTTTGGTTACACCCAATCGCATTTACATTGATGTACTGATTTCCGAAAAAGACACCAAAGGCAAAAAATCGGTGGAAGAATTGGAAAACGAAATGCTCAACAAACTCCAATCATTAGGCATCGATACTGAGAAAAATGTGACGATGCAAGACATGATGAGCAACTACAAAAAGTTCTTCCTCAAACAAACCGACATCCAAAAAGCCAAGTCGTATTCGATTTTAGTGTATGACGCTAAAGCGACTGCCAAAGTATTTATCGGCTTGGAAGAAGTGGGCATTTCTAATGTAAGAATCGACAAATTGGAACATTCGGAAGAAGCCAAACTCCAATTACTCATGAATACCAAAGCGATGGAAAATGCCAAAGCGAATGCTGTCAGTTTTACCAAGCCATTGGGACAAAATATCGGAAAAGCATTGTTTGTTAGTCAGCATAAAAACGTTGCCTACCGTGGAAATGTCAATCAAATCAGAATTCGAGGATATGCCTCTGAAAGAAAATATGACGCTCAAAGTGACAAATACAATACTGAAATCGAATTCGAAAAAATTACTGTTACAAGTGAAGTTATCACGCGCTTTGCCTTAGAATAACAAATTGTGGTTATTTGTTCATGCAAAAACCCGCCTGGTTCATCGAACCAGACGGGTTTTGTTGTTTTATCTCTGTGTAACTAAAACTACTTCTCTATTTCCTTCAAACTCTCCATTTTCTTGTGCGCCAAGAAACCTTTAATATCTTCAAAATGTTCTTTCACGCGTTTGTTGCCGAATTCGAATACTTTCTCTGCCAAACCGTCTAAGAAATCACGGTCGTGCGACACCAAGATTAAGGTACCATCGAATTCTTTCAAAGCTTCTTTGATGATGTCTTTGGTCTTCATGTCTAAGTGGTTCGAAGGCTCATCGAGAATCAACAAATTCACCGGTTCCAACAATAATTTGATCATCGCCAAACGCGTTTTTTCACCACCGGAAAGCACTTTAACTTTCTTCTGAATGTCATCGCCTTGGAACATAAAAGCACCTAAGATGTTTTTAATTTGCGTACGAATATCGCCTACCGCAATTGCATCGATGGTTTCAAAAATCGTAGCATTTTCGTCTAACAAGGCTGCTTGATTTTGGGCAAAATACCCAATTTGACAATTGTGTCCGATTTCTACCGAACCGCCGTTGATTTCGATCTCTTTCATAATCGCCTTGATCATGGTCGATTTTCCTTCACCGTTTTTCCCGACAAAAGCTACTTTCTGACCACGCTCAATAACCAAATTGGCATCTTTAAAAATGACTTTATCGCCATACGATTTCTCCAAATCGCGTACAATAACCGGATATTGCCCCGAACGCACCGAAGGTGGAAATTTCAACTTCAACGCAGAATTATCTATTTCGTCTACCTCAACCAAGACTAATTTTTCCAACATGCGAACACGCGATTGCACTTGCTCTGTTTTCGAAAAAGTACCGCGGAAACGCTCGATAAACGCTTGGTTTTCGGCTATGAACTTTTGTTGCTCTTCGTAGGCTTTTTGTTGGTGAATGCGACGGTCTTTGCGCAATTCCAAATAATGCGAATACTTGGCTTTGTAATCGTAAATGCGACCCATCGTTACTTCTATGGTACGATTGGTAATGTTATCTACAAACGCACGGTCGTGGGAAATGACCATTACCGCTTTCGCCTGATTGATTAAGAAATCTTCCAACCACTGAATACTGTCCATGTCCAAGTGATTCGTCGGCTCGTCCAGCAAAATCAAATCGGGTTGCTTTAATAAAATTTTAGCCAACTCGATACGCATGCGCCAACCACCGGAAAACTCAGAAGTAGGACGTTGAAAATCGTCTCTTTCGAAACCTAAGCCTTTCAACACCTTCTCTACTTCGGCTTCGTAATTGACTTCTTCAATGGAATAATATTTCTCACTCAGTTCAGAAACGCGTTCAATCAACTTCATATACTCATCACTTTCGTAATCGGTACGAATGGTTAACTGCTCATTGATTTCGTCAATTTCAGCTTTCATTTTAAACACTTCGGCAAAGGCTTTCGACGCTTCTTCCATTACGGTGCAATTGTCGTCCATTAACAAATGCTGCGGCAAATAAGCGATAACGGCTTCTTTAGGCGCTGAAATATTTCCTCGTGTAGGTTTGTTTTGTCCGGCAACGATTTTAAGTAAGGTTGATTTTCCGGCACCATTTTTACCCATCAAGGCAATTTTATCGGTTTCGTTGATGGCGAAAGTTACCTCGCTGAACAAAGTAGTACCGCCAAACTCGACGGCTATGTCGTTAACTGTAATCATGTTAGATTGTTAGACTTCTTAGATTATTAGACTTCTTAGAATTTTGAAGGTGCAAAGATAGTTTAATTAAGCTATTGGAAATGTTACCAAATGAAAATTTGAATAGGAATGACGCTTTTCTGTTGGCAGAAAACTTAAATTTTAATAACAATAACGTTGTAATTGATTTGAATGGAAGACTAACCAGTTGTAATGTTTTATTTTTGTCCAGTATAACCGTAGATTTTAAGTATGCCGTTATTTGATTACAGCTTTTTGAGCAAAATTTTACCCAAAGCCAAAATCAAGAAAGGATTTCGAAAAGCGAAAAAATCCTATTTGAACCGTGTGCGTTTGGCGACCTCATTATTCTTCTTCGGAATGGGATTTTGCTTTGCTACTTGGGCTAGTCGGATTCCGGATATCAAATCGGCTCTACAATTGAGCGAAGCGGATTTAGGCACTTTACTTTTTGTTATGCCTATCGGACAATTGTTTGCCATGCCTTTCTCGGGAAAAATTGTAACCCGTTATGGCAGTCGAGCCATTACAATTTTGGGATTGATTTTGTATGCGGCTTGCTTACCCTTAATTGGTTTGGCGGCGGAAAAATGGCAGTTGGCCGTTGGCTTGTTTCTATTCGGACTGTTTGGCAATTTTTGCAATATTGCGGTGAATACACAAGGGGTTTACACCCAACAATTGTTCGACAAACCTATAATTGGTTCCTTTCACGGATCCTGGAGTTTGGCCGGATTTTGCGGTGCGCTCACCGGTTTGCTGATGCTGGCTTTGGAGTTGAGTGTGTTCCAACACTTCGGAATAGCTTTCGTATTGGTTTTAATTATCATCGCTACCAATCAAAAGTTCATGATTAAAGCTAAGGTAAAACAAGAAACAGAAAATACAACCTATTCATTTTGGAAAAATCCCGATAAAAACTTGCTCTTGTTAGGTGTGATTTGTTTTTGCGGGATGGCCAGCGAGGGTATTATGTTTGACTGGAGCGGTGTGTATTTTAAAGAAATCATCAAAGCTCCGGGTGCGTTGGTTGTTTTGGGTTACACTACCTTTATGATTAGTATGGCTTTGGGACGATTTTTAAGCGATTTTTTAGTGGCCCGATACGGTGCCAGAAAAGTTTTGATGGTAAGCGGATTAGTAATCTCAGCCGGATTGTACAGCGCCGTTTTATGGCCTTATTTGATTCCGTGTACGATAGCTTTTATGTTGGTAGGATTTGGTGTTTCTAATGTGGTGCCGATTATTTTTAACGTAGCCGGAAATAATGAAAATGTGCCTACAGGTATTGCGCTGACCATAGTCACCAGTATCAGTTTCTTGGGATTTTTGATGGGACCACCGCTGATTGGTTACATAGCCGAATTGACCAGCTTGAAGCACTCTTTTGCGATTATCGGAATATTTGGGGTTTTGGTGTCGCTGTTGGTTTGGCGATTGAAAGTCATTAAATAACTTAGATACTCATTCGGAACTCCTCAATCACCGGATTGGCTTTGTGGAAGTCGGTTTCATGAATAAACAATTCTACCGGTTTGTCGGCCGAGATACTCGGCAATACATTCGACTGATTGTTGTTCCGAACTACCACATTGATGTTGGCTGCTTCGAGTTTGTCTTTTAAAATAACGGCTAGAATTTCGTTGCCGGAAAATATTTTGATTAATCCCATTTTTTTGAATTACGAATTTCGAATTATGAATTATGACAATTATTCTTCCATTTCGAAGAAAGTTGGTTCTATCATTACTTTATCGGCTAACACCTCTACCCTTTCGGTGATTTGTGAACAGAAGAACAAGCGTTGGGTTTTCTCGATACTTTGAGACAAACGCAAAACAACGGCATCCAAACGGTTTCGGAACAAAATATCGGCATCGTCAACCACAAACATCCTGATGGTATTGCTATTGAAGCCGGCAGAAGAAAACATGGCGTTGATTTTATTAGGGGTTCCGATTAAAATGTCTAAGCCCATCGAGACAATATTTTTGTCGTAATCGATGTCGCCTTTGTCGTGCACGCCGTAAATGCTCAAATCGTGGTAGGTGCCGAGTTTCAGAAACAATTCTTCCATTTCTTGTACACGCTCTTTGTTTTCTACCAATATCAAGGCTCGGGTACTTTCGCCCACCGATTTTTCCAAACGCTGGATCACATTCAGCACGATAGTCGTTGTTTTCCCGGTTCCCGCAGGCGATTGAATTACCGCATCAGCACCACTTTTAATAGTTGAGAAGGTTTCCTGCTGGATCTCATTGGCTTCGGTCAAACCGTTTTCGATGAGTGCTTTTTGGAGATTGGGGTTTATTTTTTTTAGGTTCATCGTTTTAGTTCTAGGTTGTAAGTTCTAAGTTCTAAGTTAAAACAACCTACAACTTAGAACGTATAACTATATTATTTACTGGCAAACAAGGTCACATCGGTTTCCGAAATTTCGTTGCCACCAAGGATAATCAATCGTTCGACAACGTTTCTTAATTCACGGATATTTCCGGTCCAATCGTATTCTTGTAATAATTTGATGGCGTCTTTGGAGAAGACTTTAGGCGCATTGCCTTGCTCTTCAGCAATCTTTACGGCGAAGTGTTCGATTAACAACGGAATATCGTCACGTCGGTCATTTAAGGCCGGCACTTTAATTAAGATAACCGCCAAACGATGGTACAAATCCTCACGGAAACGACCTTCGGCGATTTCTTTTTTCAAGTCTTTATTGGTTGCCGCGATGACACGCACATTGATTTTAATGTCTTTATCGGCGCCGACTCTTTGAATCAAACTTTCCTGTAAAGCACGTAATACTTTGGCTTGGGCCGATAAACTCATGTCGCCTATTTCATCTAAGAAAATGGTTCCGCCATCGGCTGCTTCGAATTTACCGGCGCGGTCTTTTACGGCCGAAGTAAAGGCGCCTTTCACGTGACCGAACAATTCGCTTTCGATTAATTCAGAGGGAATGGCGGCGCAGTTCACCTCAATCATAGGGGCAGCGGCGCGTTCGCTTTTTTCGTGCAATTGATGCGCAACCAATTCTTTTCCGGTTCCGTTAGGTCCGGTGATTAGGACACGAGCGTCGGTTTGGGCGACTTTTTCAATCATTTGTTTGATTTGATTGATGGGCTCGCTTTCGCCAATGATTTCGTAGTTTTTGGAAACTTTTTTCTTGAGGATTTTATTTTCCACCACCAATTGTTTTTTGTCTAGGGCATTGCGAACGGTATTGAGTAAGCGATTCAAATCGGGTGGTTTGGAGATGTAATCGAAAGCACCTAAACGCATAGTGTTGACTGCGGTTTCTAAATCGCCGTGGCCGGAAATCATGACCATCGGTATTTCGGGTTTGATTTTTTTAACGGCTTCGAGCAATTCTTCGCCACTCATTTTGGGCATTTTGATGTCGCACAACACCAAATCGTAATCTTCGCTTTTGATTTTTTCAAAACCTTGTTTACCGTCTTCGGCTTCTTCAACGGTGTACGTGTCGCTTTCCTCGGTGAGTATTTTGGTCAATACCCTACGGATGGCAGCTTCGTCTTCGATGATTAGTATTTTGGGCATATTCTTTTTATTTCGAGTTTCGGGTTTCGAGTTTCGGGTTGGTTTGCACCAATTAACTCGAATGTTTTTAAGTGGATTACCTTCTAGCCCTGATTGGAGTGGAAATCCTTTTTTAAATGCCTAAGCGATTTAAAAAAGATTGCAACGGAAAGCAGGAATACGGTTTACTTTTAGCCCGATCTTTTCGCTCCTAATCAGTTTCGACAAAAATAAGATAATTTCACATTTGGCGCTTCATAAAAATAGATTTAATACTTTTACAACTTCAAATTGAAGCATTATGTCTACAGCTAAAAAAGATTACAAAAGAATTACGACCAAGTCCTTGTTTGATATGAAGGCCAACGGCGAAAAGATATCGATGTTAACGGCTTATGATTACACGATGGCGAAGATAGTTGATTCGGCCGGCGTGGATGTGATTTTGGTAGGTGATTCGGCCAGTAATGTGATGGCAGGTCATGAAACTACTTTGCCGATAACGTTAGACCAAATGATTTACCATGCCTCATCGGTGGTACGTGCCATTGATCGTGCGTTGGTGGTAGTAGATTTACCTTTTGGAAGTTACCAAAGTGACCCTAAAGAAGCCTTGCGCTCTGCCATCAGAATTATGAAAGAGAGTGGCGGTCACGCAGTAAAGTTGGAAGGCGGTAGCGAAATAAAAGAAAGCATCAAACGTATTTTAAACGCAGGTATTCCGGTGATGGGCCATTTGGGTTTGACACCGCAATCGATATACAAATTCGGAACTTACACTGTAAGAGCTAAGGAAGAAGCTGAAGCCGAAAAACTCATTGAAGATGCTAAATTGCTGGAAAGAATCGGTTGTTTTGCCTTGGTTTTGGAAAAAATTCCGGCCGCCTTGGCAGAAAAAGTGGCCAAAACAATTTCCATACCGGTTATTGGTATTGGTGCCGGTGGTGGTGTTGACGGGCAGGTGTTGGTGATTCACGATATGTTGGGTATGAACAATGAATTCAGCCCGAGATTTTTACGTCGTTACATGAACTTGTACGAAGGCATGACCCAAGCCATCGGACAATATGTGGATGATGTGAAGTCGCAGGATTTTCCGAATTCAAGCGAACAATACTAAGTCTAAGTCTTAACTCCATTTAGTCAGCCACAAATTACACCAATGAACACGAATTAATTTGTGGGAATCTGTGTAATTCGTGGCTAAATATTTTTAAATAACTGCGCTATAATAACCTCCAAATGAAAGTAGTTTCCACCAAAGATAACTTACAAGTTCTTCACGAAGACAACCATCTGATTGTGGTAAACAAACGTGTGGGCGATATTGTGCAAGGTGATAAAACCGGAGACAAACCTTTGTCGGACGTCGTTAAAGAATACATCAAAAAGAAATACAACAAACCGGGCGAAGTGTTCTTGGGTGTAGTGCATCGGTTGGACCGACCTACAACAGGTCTGGTTGTTTTTGCTAGAACCAGCAAAGCTCTAACTCGGTTAAACGAAATGTTCAGCAACAGAACCACTCAGAAAACCTATTGGGCTGTGGTGAAAAACAAACCACCAAAAGCCGAAGATACTTTGGTGCATTTTCTGAAGCGAAATCCGCAAAACAACACTTCCAAAGCGCACTTAAAAGAAGTAACCGACAGCAAAAAAGCGAGTTTGGATTATAAAATCATCAAAACACTGGACAATTACTTTGTCTTGGAAATCAACTTACATACCGGAAGACACCATCAAATCAGAGCGCAACTAGCTGCGATCGGTTGCCCTATTAAAGGCGATTTGAAATACGGTTTTGACCGCAGCAACCCGGACGGCGGGATTCATTTACATGCGCGTAAACTAGTGATTATACATCCTGTTACTAAAGAAACTTTAGTCCTTACTGCACCAACACCCAACGATGCGATTTGGAATGCAATATAAACTAAAATGCCTATTTTTACGTTTATGCTTGTATTAGGGTTTTTGGAAAACCAACTGTTATAACCTAAATCAATCTTACCTATGAAGAAAATCATTGTAATTACAGGTCTGCTTATCGGACTGAACACGGTAGCCCAAGAACATTATTCGGGCATCAGTACTTCTAATCGTGTTGGTATTTTGAATGCCAACATCAATCCGGCCGAATTGGCTAATTTGTCTAAAAAATTTGAAGTCAACATTTACGGCTTGAGTTTTAATTTGTCTAATAATAAAATTGCATTCAGTGATATTTCTTCAGATGCCGATTTTGAAACCCTAATCTTCCAGGGAAACAGCCCGGTAAATGCGCGAATTAATGCAGAAATCAATGGTCCAGGTTTAGCTGTTCGTTGGCAAAAATGGGGATTTGCCGTTAGTACCAAAGCATATGCAAAATTCGACATGGTTGATGTTGATCCAACCATTGGGAATGCCATTACCGGTGACAACATCATCTTAAATACTACCGCCTTGAATTTTTCAGGCAACCAACGCTTAAGCGGCACTTCGTATGGTGAAGTAGGATTATCAGCAGCTCGCACCTTTTTTGAAAATGAAAAACACCGATTTAGTGCGGGTGTAACCCTAAAACTATTATTTCCGGGATCGTATTCCAACTTCGGTTTGAGTGACCTGAACGGAACAGTTACTGAGAATGCTACCGGAGCTTACTTAACCACCAGTTCTCCGGCTACATTAAACATAGCTTACTCGGGAAATTTAGCGGATAGCTTTACCAATTTTGAAGACTACAGTAAATCCATCTTTGGCGGATTGAATGGTTTTGCCGGCGACATTGGACTGAATTACCAATGGAAAAAAGGCAAAGACTATCGAATAAACGCCGGTTTGGCTATTAGAAACATCGGAAGTATGACTTTTAAAGACAACAACAACTCCTCGACAAACTATGTTTTCTCTACACAAAATGCCGGACCTTTGGACTTGAGTTTGTTTGAAAATGTTGATAATTTAGGTGATGTAGAACAAGTACTTTTAGATGGAGACTATTTAACAAAAACCAGCGGTCAAAACGATTTCAAAGTCAAATTGCCGACTGTACTCTCTACTTACGCCGATTTCCGAATTGTCCCTAAGTTGTATGTAACGGCTTATTTGCAACAAAAAGTCAATGAAGATTCAGGGAACGATCAAATTAGTGTGCCGAATATTTTCAGTATTACACCAAGAGTAAATTTAGGGTTCTTTGAAACCTATGTTCCGGTAAGCTTTAACGAAATCTCCGGAACCAATATCGGTTTAGGCTTTAGATTGGGCGGATTTTACGTAGGCACCAGTTCGTTAGTGAGTGCTTTAGTAAGCGACAGTAAACAAGGTGATTTTTACACCGGATTCCGCTGGGCATTTTTGTAAAGAACAAACAATATTCTGTTTAAAAATCATATCTTAGCCTTGCTAATACTATTTAGTTATGATTTTTAAAACGGATTTGAATTACCGAAAACAAGCGTTACTGAAATTACTGCTTACCGTTCAAAAAAAAGAAACGGAAATCATTCAAGCCTTGTATGACGATTTTAAAAAACCGGCTTTTGAAGCGGTAGCAACGGAAACCAGTTATATTGTTTCCGAATTAAAATACACTATAAAAAATTTGAATAATTGGGCAAAACCTCAACGGGTTTTGCCTTCTTTTTTGAATTTTCCGTCATCTGACTTCATTTACAAAGAGCCTTACGGTAAGGTTTTGATTATGGCGCCTTGGAATTATCCTTACCAACTGGCATTGGCCCCTTTAATTGCGGCTATTGCTGCCGGAAATCAAGTCGTAGTGAAACCTTCGGAATTGGCCGTTAATACGTCGAGAGTGATTGCGGAAATCATCGCTGAAAGTTTTGAGGAGCAACATGTGCAGTGTGTTTTAGGCGGTGTTGAAGTATCCCAAAACTTATTGTCACAACGTTGGGATTATATCTTTTTCACCGGAAGTGTGGCCGTAGGAAAAATTGTGGCCAAAGCCGCTGCAGTACATTTAACACCGGTTACATTGGAATTAGGCGGCAAAAATCCTTGTATTATTGATGAGACAGCCGACTTGAAATTGGCTGCCAAAAGGATTGTTTGGGGCAAGTTTTTGAATGCCGGACAAACGTGTATAGCGCCGGATTATCTACTAGCCCATGAACATATCAAACCAAAACTGATTGCATATCTGAAAGCAGAAATCACATTGGCTTATGGCGAAAACCCGCAGGATTCACCTGATTTTCCGAGAATCATCAATGAAAAAAACTGGAAGCGACAGTTGCAACTTTTAGAAAACCAAACTGTAATTTTTGGCGGACAATCGGCTATAAGCGATTTTTATTTGGCACCGACTTTACTGGATGAACCGCCTTTAGACAGTTTGGTAATGCAGGAAGAAATCTTTGGCCCGATTTTACCGATTTTAAGCTATGATTCGGAAGCAGACTTAGATAAAATCATCTCGAGATATGAAAAACCCTTGTCGCTATATATCTTCACGCAACAAAATTCGTTTGCCGAAAAAATCATCGACCGATTTTCTTTTGGTGGCGGTTGTGTCAATGATACTGTAATTCATTTTGCCAATAAGCGACTGCCTTTTGGCGGCGTTGGCCACAGTGGCATTGGTGCGTATCACGGCAAGCTAAATTTTCAATTATTCTCTCACCAAAAAGCGATTGTAAAGAAAGCCAATTGGCTTGACATCCCTTTAAAGTACGCTCCATACCAGGGAAAATTACAATCGCTGAAAAAAATGTTAAAATGGTTTTCTTAATCTAGCCATTATTAAAAAATAAAGAGTATTTTTATTTTTGTTTTGTGGGAATCTCTTAGAGAAAAAACAACATCTCTTATTTGTTTAATTTTGGTTAAAACTTTACTGTAAGTGGAAAATTTATTTTCATTTGGCAATACTGTTAACAGCTATATTGTCATAGCGTTGTTATTGATTGTGATGTGCTTATTTTACTTGGCCATCCAAAAGACTTTACAGAAAAAGTTAACTTTAACCCATTCTAATGGGGATGACTTCGAACCGAGGGAAGAGCAATTCCGGATTTATTCCTTGTTTTTCGGCATCACTTTACCGCTTATTGAAACTATAGTCAATTTTTTTGAAGTCAGAGCCAATAATCATTTGGCCATAAACTTCTCGGTTGGAGCATTGTTGCTTGCACTCTTTTTTTTAACCAAAAAATCTTCTCTACTTTATAAAAAAATCAAAATTATTTTTCCAGTAATATACCTTACTTATTTTTGTTTTATAACATATGCCGTTTTCTTTCAATCTTTTGAAATGACTTCTTATGTAACGTTGATTATATGTTTATTCCTATCTTATTTTGTACTCAAAAACATCCAGCAATATTGGATTTTTGTTGGTGCTGTTTTACTGTTTTTAATCAGCTGCTACAAACTTGAATTGGCAGACACTAAATTAATAGTTCTTCTCTCTTGCGCCTTGATTGCCATTGTTGCCATACACATTTCAAGACATTTAGCATTAATAGAAACCAAAAACAAATTTATCTTCTCCAATATAGTGGTCAACAATGGAAATTCTTTAATTATGACCACCAATAAAAAGGGAGAGGTGTCTTTTTGCAGTGAATCCGTGGAGGCTATTTTGGGATATAAAGCCGAGGAAGTTTTGGGAATGCGTTTTTGGCAATTAACTGAAGATTCAGAATTCATAGGGGAAGCTTATCATCAATCTTTTGTGGATGATCGCTCTTACACTCGCAAGTTAAAATGTAAAAACGGTGAGTATAAGTTTATTCAGTGGAAAGATAAAAAATATTCGGATGACATCATTATCGGAATCGGTCAAGACGTAACCGAGCAAGTTAAAATCAAAGATCAATACAGAAGCTTGATTGAATCGGCAGCGGATTTAATTTATGAAATTGACTTGGCAGCAACCGTTACCTATGTCAATCAATTTACCGGAAAAACATTAGGTTATGAGCGGGAAGAGATTCTCGGCAAACACTTTTCCAACTTTGTGCGAAACGACTATTTAGAGTATGTGACAGCCTTTTATAATGATACCCCAAAAGAAGCGGAAGAATTCAGTGATTTAGTCTTTCCGCTAATTAAAAAAGACGGTGATACTATTTGGGTATCTCAAAAAGTTACCTTGAAGAAAGATGAAACCGGTAGTATTCAAGGTTACTCGGCAATTGCACGTGATATTACCTTGGTAAAAAATCTGGAAATAGAACACTATAATCGCAGCAAAAAAGTACGCATTCATAACGAAACACTAAAGGTTTTAACTTCTCAAAGTTATTCCAACAAAGATACTTTCTACGGTATCTTGAAAAATATATTGAAAGTAGCTTCTACCAATTGCGGTATTGACCGAGTTAGCTATTGGTCAAGTTTACCCGAAGGCATCAAATGCGAAAGCATGTATTATTTGCAAAGCGATCGTTTCGAAAAGAATTTTTTTGTTGAAAACACCAGATATCCGATTTACTTTTCTCATTTAAATTCGGGCTTGCAGATAGTTGCCTCAAATGTTTATAACAATTCTATAACCCAAGAACTTTGCGTTGAGTATTTGCCAAAACATAAAATTATGTCGTTGTTAGATACTCCGATTTTCATTAACGGAAAAATCATAGGTATTCTTTGTTTTGAGAAAACCGATACCCCTATTGAATGGGATAACGAAGACATTAACTTCTCCCGCTCGATAGCCGATTTGATTGCCATCGCTATTGAATCACAATTGCTTCTAGAATCCGATAAAAAATTGTCTTACAAGAGTGAAATACTGACGGTAATTAGTAAAAACATTGATAAATTTTTATTAAACAAAGATACTGATGAAATTCTGAAAGGCATTGTTAAAGAAATCGGAAAGGTACTTAAAGTAGATAAAATATCTTTCTTTGCCAAAAAAGACAATGATACCGGTTTTTATCAAAGACACCGATGGATTGCCTCAGAATTTGGTTTTACTACTCCGAATGATGCCTTACAAAACATCACTCATGAACTAATTTCTCATGTACTGAAGCAAATGGAGGAAAATTTCTATTATGCTGCCGTAGTCCGAAAAATTAAAAATGAACCTACCAGAAACCTACTGGAAAGTTTAAATGTTAAATCAGTCCTTTTCTTACCCATTTTTGTTAAAAACAAACTACAAGGTTTTTTAGTTTTTGATGATTCAACTATTGAAAGAGAATGGTCTATAGATGAAATTACAATTCTACAATCTCTGGCCAATAATATCTCTTCTGCTTTCGAAAGAAATATCAACGAAGCAATAATTCACGAAAGCGAAGAAAAGTTCCGATTACTGGCGAACAATATTCCGGGAACCGTTCATTTATCCAAATACGATGAAAAATGGTCAAAGGTTTACCTCAACGACGAAATTGAAAAACTAACCGGTTATACCAAAGAAGATTTCTTGCAAAATAAGGTTTTTTACATCGATTTGGTCCATCCTGATGATTTGGACATAGTTAGGAAAAAGGCTAATGAACTCTTCAAGGAAAAACAAAAAATCCATTTAATCTACCGAATTATCAATAAATCGGGGCAATCTATATGGGTGGAAGAATTTGGCGAACCAATCTTTAAAGACGGGGAAATCGTTTATATCGTTGGGATTTTCATCGACATTACTCAAAGAATGGAAGCCGAAGAAGCTATCAAAGCTAAGAATTATGCTGAAGCCGCTAACCGAGCCAAGTCGGAATTCCTGGCCAACATGAGTCACGAAATCCGCACACCATTAAACGGCATTATTGGTTTCACCGAATTATTGATGAACACCAACTTGGAAAGCATCCAAAAAAAATACATGGACACCATCAATCAGTCGGCCAACTCATTAATGGAAGTCATCAATAACATCCTGGATTTCTCAAAAATAGAATCAGGTAAACTCGAACTCAACATAGAAAAAATAAACTTGTCTGAGCTGTTACATCAAGTTGTTGATTTAATTCAATACGAAGCCGAACATAAAAATTTAACCCTTCGATTGACCATAGACAAAGAAGTCCCGCAATTCGTATGGTTGGATTACATCCGAATCAAGCAAATCTTAATTAATTTGTTAAGTAACGCCATTAAATTTACCGAGAAAGGCAGTGTCGATTTAACCGTAAAATTGATAAAAAAAATTGACGAACGTAAAGTACAATTGCTGTTTGCTGTTGTAGATACCGGAATCGGAATTCATGAAAATAACCAACAAAAAATATTTGAAGCTTTTTCCCAAGAAGACAATTCAACTTCTAAAAAATTCGGCGGAACAGGCCTGGGTCTTACCATTTCCAACCAACTTTTAAGTCTAATGCACAGCCATTTAGATTTAAAAAGCGAACTTGGAAAAGGCAGTGAATTCAGTTTTATTTTAGAAGTTAATTATTCCAACGAAGCTGATGATAACAATAAAACAGCAGATAAAATAACCGCAAATCATGATAACAATACCGTAATCACTAACGAAAATAAATTGGTTTACATTGTAGAAGACAATAAAATCAATATGTTACTGGCCAAGACATTGGTGAAACAAATATTGCCAAATGCCGAAATCATTGAACTCCAAAACGGTAAGGAAGCATTGGAAAAAACAGAAAGTTTACGACCGGATTTGATTTTAATGGACATCCAAATGCCTATTATGAATGGTTATGAATCAACAGTAGCCATTCGAAAATTACCTCAGGCAGAGAGAATTCCGATTATAGCTTTGACAGCCGGAACGGTTTTAGGTGAGAAGGAAAAATGCATAGAATACGGTATGAATGATTATATTCCGAAGCCAATCGACAAAGAGGTTTTGGAAAAAATCATCCGAGAAGTCATGAAACTCAATTAAACCCTTTGCTTATGAAATGGGATAAAAAAGAAAGCGGCAATTTTGAAGACCGCAGAGGCATGTCGGGCGGCGGTAAAGCAGTGCTGGGCGGCGGAATCATCGGTATTATTGTTTTATTGCTGAATATGTTCGGTGGAGAAACCGGTCAAACTATCGGTACCATTATCGAACAAACCCAAGGCAGTCAAACACAAACCGAAGCTACCCAAACCCGAGAACTTTCGGCAGAAGAAAAAGAATTAGGAGAGTTTGCCAAAGCTTGTTTTGTGTATAACAATGAAACTTGGGCCACAATTTTTCAGGAAAACAACATCGATTTTGAAGAGCCTGGCATGGTGCTTTTTGACGATGGCGTAAATACCGCTTGCGGAAGCGCTACTTCGGCTGCCGGACCTTTTTACTGTCCGAGCGACAAGAAAATATATATGGATTTGCGATTTTTTGAAGAACTGAAAAACCGTTTTGGCGCTAAAGGCGGTGATTTTGCCATTGCTTATGTCATTGCGCACGAAATGGGACATCATTTGCAAACCATTTTGGGAACTTCCGGAAAAGTGCGACAATTACAACAAAGAAAAAGTGAAAAAGAGGCCAATAGACTTTCCGTTGGATTAGAGTTACAAGCCGACTTTTATGCCGGTGTTTGGGCACATTACAACAAGAATCTCTTAGAAGCAGGCGATATTGAAGAAGCATTAAGCGCTGCCAATGCGGTTGGCGACGATGCTATACAAAGTAGAATGCAAGGCCGTGTAACACCCGACAGTTTTACACACGGTACTTCGGAACAGCGCATGTATTGGTTCAAAAAAGGCTATCAGTCGGGCGACATTAAACAAGGTGATACTTTCTCAGCAGTATTAGATTGAAAATAAGCAATTATTTTAGGTAAAAATCACAATTCAAAAAATAAAGCTTTTGTTTTTTGCAATAATCACAAATCGTGTTTATAGACTCAATTTTAAAGACAATTTCAAAGTATTTTGAGCTTGTCTTTTTTAATTTTGTTTGGCAAAAAATTGAATAAAATGAAAGTAGGCATCCACAGTATTGCATTTGACATTCCACAACTATATTTACCGATAACCGCCTTAGCCGAAGCTAGAAATATTGAGGCCGACAAACTCATCAAAGGACTTGGATTACTAAAAATGAGTTTTCCTGATGTACACCAAGATGTAGTAACTATGGCTTCTAATGCGGCTTTGAAACTCATCCGTCAGGAAAATATTAAGCCCAATGAAATCAGCCGAATTTATGTGGGAACCGAAAGTGGCGTTGACAGTTCCAAACCAGTTGGCTCCTATGTTTTGTCTAATTTAGAAAGTGTTTTGGGCACAGGCAGTTTCAGAAATTGCGACGCAGTCGATTTGACTTTTGCGTGTATCGGTGCCGTAGACGCCTTGCAGAATTGTTTGGATTATATCCGCCTAAATCCAACCAAAAAAGCTATTGTTATTGCTTCTGATAATGCCAAATACGATTTGAACTCAACTGGAGAATACACCCAAGGTGCCGGTTCCATAGCGATGTTGATTACTTCAAATCCGAACATCCTGAGTTTTCCAAACGCTGTTGGAGTAGCCACTGAAGGCGTATTCGATTTTTTCAAACCAAGAAGAACCGTTAGTAAAGCAACTATAACGGCAACTGAAGAAAATCCGGAATGGCAAGGCGTATTGGAAAATGAAATTGCCATTTACAAAGAGCAACCGGTATTCGACGGACAATATTCCAACCAATGTTATATCAATCGTATTACAGAAGCCTACGAACACTTTAAAACAGAGAGTGAACAACAAGGAAAGATATACGAAAATTGGACCAACATCCTAATGCATCTTCCCTACTGTTTCCAAGGCAGAAGAACCTTTATTGAAATATTTGCTAAAGAAAATCCGGAGCTGTTGGCCGCACAAATTGGCGAAACAGTTAAGGATAAAGTAAAAGCGTTGGCTAAAAGTGAGGAATACCTCAGCTTGGTACAGGCAAAAATCCAACCTTCCGAAATAGCTTCCGGTCAAGTGGGCAACATCTACACCGGTTCGATTTTCTTGGGTATGCTGTCTACTTTGTGCTATCATTACCAACAGAAAACCGATTTAGCTCATCACAAATTAGGTTTCATTGCTTACGGCAGTGGTTCCAAATCCAAAGTGTTCGAAGCGGAAGTTGCACCTCAATGGCAATCGGCCATCGCAAAAGTAAAACTCTTTAAAACGCTGGAAACTTGTCAAGCGATAGATTTCTCAACTTACGAAAAACTGCATAAAAAGGAATTGAAAACCTCAGTGATTCAACCGAGGGAAGAATTCTATTTGGACAGAATCGAAAAAGAAAATCCGGTCTTGATTGGCGCGCGATACTACAATTACTGTGACTGAGACTGCAAACTAAATCATCCCAACCAACCGTCTCTGTCTAAACTGCGGTACTGAATGGCTTCGGCTATGTGGTTGGATTTTACTACTTCTGAGGCATCTAAATCAGCGATTGTTCTCGACACTTTTAAAATACGGTCATATGCCCTGGCCGACAAATTCAATCGCTCCATCGCAGTTTTTAATAATTGCAACGAACTATCATCCAACGCGCAGTAGGTTCGAATTTGTTTTGTCGTCATTTGCGCATTGTAGTGAATAGATGCATATTGCTCAAATCGCTTGGACTGAATTTCACGGGCTTTCGTTACTCGTTCCCTAATCAGAACACTGCCTTCAGCCGGACGGGTTTCGGTGAGTTTTTCAAACGGAACAGGCGTCACTTCAATATGAATGTCTATTCGGTCCAACAACGGTCCGGAAATCTTACTCAAATACCGTTGCATTTCTGCCGGAGAAGAGCTGACCGGCGCATCTGGATCGTTAAAATAACCACCCGGACTCGGATTCATGCTCGCTACCAACATAAAAGACGACGGATAAGTTATGGTGAATTTGGCTCGGGAAATCGTTACTTCACGGTCTTCTAATGGTTGCCGCATCACTTCCAACACTTCTCTTTTAAACTCAGGCAACTCATCTAAAAACAAGACGCCGTTGTGCGCTAAAGAAATTTCGCCCGGTTGCGGATAACTGCCACCGCCAACAAGTGAAACACTGCTCGCCGTATGGTGCGGACTCCGAAAAGGGCGTTGATTCAATAATCCGACATCTTTGATTTTTCCGGCTACACTATGGATTTTGGTAGTTTCCAAAGCTTCATGTAATGTCATTGGAGGTAAAATACTCGGTAATCGCTTGGCCAACATGGTTTTCCCGGAACCCGGAGGACCGATCAGAATGATGTTATGCCCACCGGCTGCTGCAATCTCCATACAGCGTTTGATGCTTTCTTGTCCTTTGACATCAGCAAAATCAAACTCGGGGAAATCTAAAGTCTTGTAAAACTCCTCGCGGGTGTCAATTTTGGTGGGTTCGAGCGTGCCTTTGCCTTCAAAAAAATCGATGACTTGCAAAACGTTTTCCACACCGTAAACACTTAAACCGTCTACGATAGCAGCTTCTTTTACGTTTTGAATTGGCAGAAAAAAACCTTTAAAACCTTCTTCTTTGGCTTTGATGGCAATGGATAACGCGCCTTTGATGGGTTGCAAACTTCCGTCTAACGACAACTCACCCATAATGACATATTGATCAACTTCTGCAGCATTAATTTGGTTAGAAGCTGATAAAATCCCAACCGCCAAGGTCAAATCGTAAGCTGAGCCTTCTTTTCGCAAGTCGGCAGGTGCTAGATTGATAGTAATCTTCTTTCCGGGAAATTCGTAACCGTTATTTTTCAGAGCTGCTGCTATACGATAACTACTTTCTTTGATGGCATTATCAGGCAAACCTACCAAATGGTAACCGATTCCTTTATCTATATTGACTTCTACCGTAATGGTTGTGGCTTCTACACCAAAAACAGCACTTCCAAAAACTTTTACCAACATATCTTACATTTTTTAGAATAAAAATAGTAAAATAATTACAATTAAAAATCTTTATGTAAGAATTAAGAAGTTTACGGCAAATTATCACTCATCAATTCGCTCTTGTTTTTAGCGTAGTTATAGCCTTTGTGCCACCAATCTTTCATTTTGTCTTTGTTAAAAATCAGCGCGTTATCAGTTAATTGCGTTGGCGTGTAGTACAAGTTGAGTTTGGCATCTTTGTTTTTGGCTGACAATTTACCAATGGTAATATCGTGTTTTTCGACTTGCGTCAGTAAGGTTTGAAATAAATCAATCATCAAAGAAAACGGATTGCGTCCAATTTTTCTCGGACTGGTTTGTACTTCGGTTTCTAATATGATTACATCAACTTCTGTAGCCCCGCGCTTAATCGCCTCTCGAATCGGCACCAAACTAGAAAATCCGCCATCTCCGTATTCAAAACCGTTTTTAGTCACCAAAGACATGAACGGAATATAATTACATGAAATCCATATCCACTCGCAAAACTCATCGTACTCAAAGTCTTTTATGGATTTGTACTCGACTTCATTCTTAGATAAATTCGTCACCGTTACCACCACTTCACAAGCTGTTGATTTAAGTAGCGAAAATTCGGCTAAAGTAAAATTCTCTTTGATGTATTCGAGCAATTTATGGCTTTCTCCAAAGGTTCTTTTGCCTTTAACAAATTGTTTGATGACATTCCAGTGATTAATGGAAACGGTTTCGTTGGGCGTATTTTTGTTTTTAACCACAAACGGACTAACATCAAAAATACTCCGCATATTCACATTAGAATAAATGTTATAAATCTTATTGACTTCACCCAGTGCCAAATGCGGAATCAGCAAACTTCCGGTAGAACTTCCGATAAGAATATCGTATTCACAACCATTCTCCTGCATCAGGTATTGCGCTACGCCGCCGGCAAATGCGCCTTTGCTTCCTCCTCCCGAAATCACTAACGCTCTCATGATTTTTCACTTAACAATTTTTGCAATTGAACCGCTTCGTTCTCCAGTAAAGAAGGGAGAATCGATTGAAACAAGTCGGCATAACCTTCTTTTTTGAGCAACTGTCGAATTTTATCCCGACCAAACTTGCTGAACTGCCATTTGTGATGTACCGTTGCATTGACCAGATTTTTCAACACTACTGAGTCTTTCGGATTGATTGATAAGGCATTAGTAATCGCATTTTGGCGGACCGAACTTTCGAAAGTCGGCGCTGTATAATCAACTAACTCTGCATACAAAGACTCATTGTTTTGATTGTCGGCTGAAAGCAAGGCAAAAGTCAGGTACATAATGCGTAAACTTTTGTCGTTCCCACCTATCCAATGTTTTGCTTTTTCCAGGTATTTGGCCTGATTTTCAGGAAATGTTTTCCAAAGTGTCATAAAGGCAATTTCTCGTGTATCATAAGACGCATCGTCTAATAAAGTTTCATACGCCGATTGAAATGAAAGCGGCATTTCTCCAACAAACTCCGCCACGGCCTGACGCACTTTGATGTCGTTGGTTTGTAAAGCCAAAGTCAACAACTCTGATTTCTCTGCAAAAGGAATGTCTTTAAGTTGGTATAAAATTTCGGTTTTAATCGGATAAAAAACATCTGAGGACATTATTTGAATGAACTTTGATTTGTTTTCTGCCAACGATTTTTTTCGGAATTGTTGGGTTTCGAAAAGTTGTTGCATGAACGGACTTTTTCGTAATAATTCGTTGGCTTCTTCAGTTTGAAAATGATAGTCTTCCAGCCAGTTTTTCTTGAACTTTTGAGTGTCGAAAGTCGGCGCTGCTTTTTTGATTTCTGCCAGAAAATCATCGGTTTCAACATTCTTAAATCGGTACTTCTTCAAATACGATTTCACCGCTTTCTGAAATAATTTCGGCCCGATAGCTTCTCGAATGGTGTGCAACGCCCAAGCGCCTTTTTGGTAAAACGACAACGAACTGGCTTTTTCGTTCATGACCGGAATAGTATCGGTCTTGGCAGCATTGCGCAATTGCAAAGACGTTCGGTACAGCTGGTGGTAAAAATAATTGTCTCCAAAAACCTCACGCTCGGCCAACAACGCATAATAGGTAGCAAATCCTTCCTGTAACCAATGATGCTTTCCTGATTTAGCGGTGACCACATCCCCAAACCATTGATGGGCCAACTCATGAGCATTGACGTTAACATAATTTCGATCGTTGAAACCTATATCGTCCACCACAAAATCTTGGGCAAAAATGGTACAGGAGGTGTTTTCCATCCCAGCATACAAAAAGTCTTCCACCGGAATTTGCTTGTATACTTGCCATGGGTATTTGAATCCGATTTCTTGCTCCAGAAAATCAAAAATTTTCTTGGAATGACGATAGGTAGCTTCAAACTTAGCGGTATCTTTCGGCTGAATGAAAAACTGCAAAGGGATTCCCGATTTGGAGGCGATAACTTTATTCCTAAAATCTCCGATAACTAGCGCCAACAAATAAGAACTCATCGGTTTTTGCATTTGGTATTTCCAAATCTCACGTCCATTGAAATGGAGTCGGTCTTTCAGAAAGCCATTGGAAATAATCACGTTATTTAATGCTTTGGTACTTTTCTCGAAAGATTCTATCGTAAGATTAAAAATCACTTTTTCATTCACATCATCAAAGCTCGGAAACCAATGACTGGTATATTTTCCTTGCCCTTGAGTCCAAACTTGTCTTCCTAAAACACCAATAAAATACATCGTTTGTTTTGGATAAGCTACATAGGTAAATGAGACTTTGTTTTTACCTTTCTTAAAACCTTCAAAAAGATTTAATGACTTCCCGGAATTAACAAATTGAACCGGTTGGTTATTTATTTTAACTTCTGTAAAAGTCATTATTTGTCCATCAATTTTAATCGTATCGATAGATTCTTTTACATCAAACTCATAGCTAACATTTCCTGTCACCTTGCGCTCTAATCCCCAAACCGTAATATTCGCGGAAGCTTTTTTAAAGTCAACTTTTGAGATTTGTTGTGACCACGAAAAAAAAGAAAAAAGCAGTAATAAATATTTCATAGTAAGCTGTTTATGTTCTTCTTAACTGATTTTATCTTTCCATTTGGCAATGGGCTTTTCAATGACTATCCAGGATAAATAACTCACCAAAATAACAAATGCTGTTTGGATAAAAAACTCTACATAAGAAAAGGCACCAACAGTAGCTGGCGTTTCAATTTGCAATCGTTTCAGTATTACCGTCCAATATCTTGGGACAACATTGTGGTATAAATATACTCCATAACTGATTAATCCAATAAAACTTAACATTTTGTTTTCTAAAATTCGGGTCACTAAAAAACTCTCTTGATGGTAACGACAATAGGCGATTAAAGCAACTGCCACAATGGAAACCAATAAACGATCTGAAAAAAAAGGCAATGTTGCAACAAAGTAATGCATCCACAGTAAAACCAACGAAACTATGGCCAAGACATTAACTGTTTTAACAAAGACAGATTGCCACTGTGGCCGCATCAGCTCAACATAAGCCAACAATGCGCCAATACCAAAAGCATTGATACACGAAATCGTTAAGACATAGGTAATTCCGTCTATAAAAAATGGCGTAACTGTGCCTACAACTATCGTCAACAGTAACAAAATTAGAATTCGATTTCTGAAAAATACCAAAACAAAAAAAGGCCAAACTAAATAAAACTGTTCTTCTACAGCCAATGACCACAAATGAGCCAAACAGCCGAACCACTTGCCTTCGTTATATACCAAATAGTTAGACGCATAGAAAAAATACCAAAGAAAGTTTTCCCGAAAACTGTTACCGATTATGCCGCCAGTTAGATATAAAACCAACAACAGCAAATAGTAGATTGGAAAAATGCGTAAGCTTCGACGTATTATAAAACTCTTAATCAGTTGAAAAGCTGTTGTGGTTTTGTTTTCAATTTTCATTACACCATTCAGCAATATTCTGGAAATCAAAAAACCGCTTAACACAAAGAAAATATCTACCCCAAAATGTCCGATAGGCATGACTCTCAAAAAATGATCAATAGGGAAACGATGCGAAACAATGACCATAAGTACCGCAATAGCCCTTAAACCGTTGAGCCCGGAGATGTGTTTTGTCATTTAAAAGAAATTCTGTTTTACTGTTGTAAATAACGAAAAATATTCCCCAAATTCATAATGAATCGAAAATGAAATTTCAGATAATGTATTTTTAAACTATCTTCGCTATGGCTTTTACTAATCAGAAAAAATTTCGGTGAATCTTCTTCAAACTCCCATAGAATACCTAAAAGGCGTCGGACCGCAACGAGGCGAATTGTTGCGCAAAGAGTTAGGCATTCATCGCTATGAAGATTTGCTGAATTTTTATCCGAATCGCTACATCGACAGAACGCGTTATTACCAAATTAATGAGTTGAATAACAATCCGGCCGAAGTGCAAATCATAGGTAAAGTTGTTCACCTTAAAACAGTCGAATTCGGCAAAGGCAAAAAACGATTGGTTGCCAGTTTTACAGACGGAACCGGTGTTCTGGAACTAAACTGGTTCCAAGGCCATAAGTGGATTAGAGATTCACTCAAACTTAATACGCCTTATGTCATTTTCGGTAAAGTGACTAATTTTAACGGGCAATACAGCATGGCACATCCGGAAATGGAATTGTATCAGGAACACCAACAAAGCCTGCGCTCGTCCATGCAACCCGTTTATCCTTCTACGGAAACCCTAACTAACAGAGGCGTTTCCAACAGGGTAATCAACAAAATGATGCAACAGGTTTTTTTGGAAACCCAAGGATTGTTTGTAGAAACCTTACCGCCGAGTCTTTTAGAAGAATTAAAGATGATTCCGAAAAGCACCGCGCTATTCAATATTCATTTTCCGAAAAGTCCTGAGCTGTTGGCCAAAGCCCAATTCCGTTTAAAATTTGAAGAACTGTTCTTCATCCAACTGCAACTCATTACCAAAAACCTGGTTCGCAAACACAAAATCAAAGGCCATCCGTTTACTGTGGTAGGCGAACATTTTAATGATTTCTATAAAAATCATTTGCCGTTTGAGTTGACCAATGCACAAAAAAAAGTGCTGAAAGAAATCAGAAACGACATGGGAACCAATGCCCAAATGAATCGCTTATTACAAGGCGATGTTGGCTCCGGTAAAACCATAGTGGCTTTAATGGCGATGCTGATTGCCTTGGACAACGGCTTTCAAAGCTGTTTGATGGCACCGACGGAAATTTTAGCAACCCAACACTTCAACGGATTAACCGAATTGGCTAAAGACCTCAACATCAACATCAAATTACTCACCGGTTCGACTAAAACTGCTGAGCGCAAAATCATACACGAAGAACTGGAAAACGGCAGTTTGCATATCATAATCGGAACGCACGCACTTTTGGAAGACAAAGTAAAGTTCCAAAATTTAGGTTTGGCTATCATCGATGAGCAACATCGTTTTGGTGTAGAACAACGCTCAAAATTGTGGCAGAAAAATGAAATTCCGCCGCACATCTTGGTCATGACCGCCACGCCTATTCCGCGTACCTTGGCCATGAGTTTGTATGGCGATTTGGACATTTCGGTTATCGACGAATTACCGCCGGGTCGAAAACCCATTCAAACTGTACATCGCTACGACAGCAATCGTTTGAAAGTTTGGAAATTCATTAAAGATGAAATCGCTAAAGGCCGCCAAATATATATAGTCTATCCTTTAATTCAAGAAAGTGAAACAATGGATTATAAAGATTTGATGGACGGCTACGAAAGTATATCACGCGATTTTCCGTTACCGCACTACAGCATTTCGATGGTACACGGCAAAATGAAACCTGCCGATAAAGATGCAGAAATGAAACGCTTCGCCGAAGGCAAAACCAACATTATGATTGCTACTACGGTAATTGAAGTTGGTGTAAATGTGCCCAATGCCAGCGTGATGATTATAGAAAGTGCCGAACGTTTCGGTTTATCGCAATTGCATCAGCTTAGAGGTCGCGTTGGTCGCGGAGCAGAACAGAGTTACTGTATCTTAATGACATCTTTCAAATTGTCTAACGACAGTAAAATTCGTTTAGAAACTATGTGCAAAACCAATGACGGCTTTGAGATAGCGGAAGTCGATTTAAAATTGCGAGGACCGGGAGACATCATGGGCAAACAACAAAGCGGTGTGCTGAATTTACAAATCGCCGATTTAGTTAAAGATAAAGAAATCTTATTACTGGCGCGTCATGAAGCCATGAAACTACTCAAAAAAGATCCTTCAATGTCCTTACCGGAACACCAAACAATACGAACAGTTTTCATCGAATTAACCAAAAAGAAAAACATCTGGAATTACATCAGCTAACTAATAGTTGTACCTACAACTGTTAAATAAATTCTAAGGCTACCGTGGTTTCCGTGTGTAAAAAGTAACTTTGCCGGCACAACTAACTTCAACAATTACCTTTCTTTTACATGAAAATAAAAAACTTAGTCATCGCCATTATAGTCATTGCCCTGGGCGGAATGATTGCATACAGAATCACCAAAAATAAAGCGGAAAGCGATAAAGGAAACGATAAAAGCGGCAAAAAACCTGCCACTCCGGTTACTTTCTATGTGGTTAAAGGGCAGGATTTCTCGAATACCATTTCCCTTTCCGGTTCTATTGAAGCCAACGAGCAAATTGACATCCGAAGTGAAGTATCCGGTATAGTGGAAACCATCGCTTTCACGGAAGGTAGTGCTGTTAATAAAGGACAAGTATTATTCAAAGTGAATGATATCGAACTTCGTGCACAACTCGCTCAAGCCAAAACCAAAGAAAGTCTGGCTTCCGAAAATGAGAGAAGAGCCAAATTATTGTTGCAAAAAGAAGCCATTAGTCAAGAAGAATACGACATCGCCAGCGCTGATTATCGCACGGCCAAAGCCCAAACACAATTGATTCAAGCGCAAATTGGGAAAACGACCGTACGCGCTCCGTTTTCAGGAAAAATTGGTCTTCGCAGTATTTCTCCCGGAACTTACGTTACGCCTACTACGCTCATCGCGAAGTTAGTCAGCACCAATCCGCTGAAAATTACTTTCTCCATACCGGAAAAATACGCTACAGAAATCAGTAAAAACAACACCATTACGTTTACGGTTCCGAATGTAAAAGAAACCTTTACTGCCAAAATTTATGCTTTAGAGCCTGCCATTGAAGCCACAACACGTACTTTACAAATCAGAGCGTTAACCGATAATTCGAACGGTAAATTATTGCCCGGCACTTTTGCCAACATCGAATTACCGCTCAAAAATATCAAAGATGCTATCATCATTCCTACGGAAGCAATTGTGCCGATTCAAGACGGTAAAAAAGTATTCATCGCTAACAATGGTAAAGCCAAAGAAGTAAAAGTCGAAACCTTAACCCGAACCGATAAAGCTGTAGTCATTACTTCCGGTCTGAAAATCGGAGATACGGTTTTGACATCCGGCGTAATGTCGTTAAAAGACGAAGCTGACATTAAAATAAAGGTCAAATAATTTTAGCATTTCAATTCCAAAATCTGAAATCTGAAATCTAAAATCTGAAATCAAATGAGTTTATCCACTATAAGTATTAAAAGACCGGTTTTTACCATTGTAATCAATTTGCTGATTATCCTTTTCGGTATCATCGGTTACAGCTATTTGGGCGTAAGAGAATTTCCTTCGATTGACCCGGCACAAATTTCCGTGCGAACCAATTACACAGGAGCTAACGCTGATATCATCGAATCACAAATTACCGAACCGCTCGAAAAAGCCATCAACTCTATCGACGGTATTCGAAATATTACGTCTTCCAGCAACCAAGGTTCGAGTAATATTACCATCGAATTCAAACTCGAAAAAAATCTGGAAGAAGCGGCGAATGATGTGCGCGACAAAGTATCACAAGCCATCCGAAGTTTACCGCAAGATATCGATGCGCCGCCGGTAGTTTCCAAAGCGGATGCCGATTCGGATGCGATTATTTCGATGACAGTGCAAAGCGACACCAAAAGCGTACTGGAACTGAGCGATTATGCCGAAAATGTTATAGCCGAACGTTTACAAACCATACCAGGCGTGAGCGGTGTGCAAATTTGGGGACAAAAGCGTTACGCCATGCGTCTTTGGCTCGATCCTGTTAAACTGAATGCCTACGGTGTTACAGTTTCTGATGTCAGAATGGCTTTGGAGAAACAAAACGTTGAATTACCTTCGGGGAAATTAACAGGTGCGAATACAGAACTTACGGTAAAAACGTTGGGGAATTTATCCAACGAAACCGAATTCAACAACATTATCATTTTAGCCAACAACGACAAAATTGTTCGTTTGAGTGATGTTGGTCGCGCCGAATTAGGTCCGGAAAACCTAGAAACCCAATTCAAAGCCAACGACCAATCGATGGTGGCTTTGGCCATTGTACCGCAACCGGGAACCAATTATTTGGCCATAGCTGAAGAGTTTTATAAACAGTACGAAGGTTTCCAAAAAGACTTGCCGAAAGACATCAAGCTTAATGTGGCTTTGGACAATACGGTTTTCATTAAAAAATCTATAGTTGAAGTTGCTGAGACATTACTGATTTCTGTGATTTTGGTGATTTTGATTATCTTTTTATTTTTCCGCGACTGGTCGATTGCTTTCCGTCCGCTAATTGACATTCCTGTATCGTTGATTGCGACGTTCTTCATCATGTATTTGTGTGGCTTTTCAGTAAACGTATTGACGCTTCTAGCCATTGTTTTAGCCACCGGTTTGGTAGTAGATGACGGAATTGTAGTGACCGAAAACATCTTCAAAAAGGTCGAAGAAGGTATGTCGCCTATAGAAGCTGCCATCAAAGGTTCCAACGAAATTTTCTTCGCCGTAATCTCAATCTCCATCACCTTGGCTGCAGTTTTTTTACCGATTATCTTTTTGGAAGGATTCGTGGGTAGATTGTTCCGAGAATTCGGCGTCGTCATTGGTGCGGCAGTGTTGGTTTCGGCCTTTGTATCGCTTACCTTAACACCCATGTTGAACGCTTATTTGATGAAGGGCGGTGAACAAAAGAAAACCAAATTCTACACCTTTACTGAACCGTATTTTCAGAGTTTAAATAAAGGCTATGCTGCGGCTTTGGAACGCTTTATGCAGAGAAAGTGGTTGAGTTTTCCCATCGTAATCATTTGTTTCGGATTGATAGGATTATTCTTTAGCATTTTGCCGAAAGAAACTGCTCCGTACGACGACCGAAGTTTGGTGATTGTGGGTGTTACTACTCCGGAAGGCGCGACTTTCGACTACACCGACCGATTTATGGAAGACATGTCGAAATTGATGAATGATAGTATACCGGAGAAAAAAATTGCTCTGGTAATTACTTCACCCGGGTTTTTATCATCATCGGTTAATACCGGTAGAATTCGTCTGGCACTCGAAAATCCGGAAGACCGTGAACGTTCTCAAAAAGAAATCGCTGACGATTTTTCGAAATGGACGAAGAAATATACGGAAGCTAAAGTAACCGTTTCTGAACAACCTACTATAGCCGTGAACCGTCGTGGCGGATTGCCGATACAATACATTATTCAGGCACCAAACTTCGAGAAATTGCGGGAAAAAATTCCGCAGTTCATGGAAGAAGCCAATAAAAGTGATGTATTCTCTGTAGTGGATGTGAACCTGAAATTCAACAAACCGGAAATCAATGTAACCATCGATCGTGAAAAAGCGGAGAGCTTGGGCATATCCGTTTTAGATGTGGCCCAAACCTTGCAATTGTCGTTGAGTGGACAACGTTTCGGCTATTACATGCAAAACGGGAAACAATACCAAGTGATTGGTCAATTTGACGAAAAAGATCGCGATGAACCTTTGGATTTGACTTCGATGTTTGTTAAAAACAATAAAGGAGAACTGATCCAACTCGACAATGTCGTTACTGTAGAAGAACAAAGCAATCCGCCGCAGTTATTCCACAACAACCGATACATGTCGGCCACTGTTTCTGCAGGTTTGGCTCCGGGCAAAAGTATGGGAGACGGCATTGAAGCCATGGATGCCATTAAGGCCAAAGTGTTAGACGATAGTTTCACCACCGATTTGGGCGGAGAATCGCGCGATTTTGTGGAAAGTAGTTCGAATACCTCTTTTGCCTTCGGCTTGGCATTATTACTAATTTATTTAATTTTAGCAGCTCAGTTTGAAAGTTTTGTTGATCCATTCATTATCATTTTAACGGTGCCGTTGGCAGTCGCCGGTGCGTTATTTTCCTTGTGGTTGTTTGGGCAGACTTGGAACATCTTTAGCCAAATCGGAACCGTGATGTTGATTGGATTGGTTACGAAAAACGGAATTCTAATCGTAGAATTTGCCAACCAACTCCGAGAACAAGGTTTGCCGAAATACGAGGCCATCATCCAAGCCTCGGAAGCACGTTTGCGACCAATTTTAATGACGAGTTTGGCCATTGCATTAGGTGCGTTACCGATTGCTTTATCGCTTGGTGCCGCTTCTACAAGCCGAATCGGAATGGGTGTTGTGATTGTAGGCGGAACCATTTTTTCTTTAATTCTGACTTTGTTCGTTATTCCGGCCTTTTATTTAATGTGGTCGAGAGCCAAAAAACACCGTCCGGAGTTTGATAATTTAGAAGCTTTAGAGAAATAATTATGAAAATCAAATCGATATATATCATCACTTTGGTCTTGGCTTTTTTGCCAAAAATGCAAGCACAAGAATTGTTGCTCTTAGAAGATGCAGTTAAAATAGCCTTAGAAAATAACTACGACATTAAGTTGGCCAAAAACGAGCTCAAAATTGATGAGCTCAACAACAGCGCCGGAAATGCCGGTATGTTGCCAACCATCAACGCCTTGGTAACCGACAACAACAGTATTACCAACACCAAACAAACCCAAGCCGATGGTTCGGAAAGAACTTTAGACGGCGCGCGAAATATGAACCTGACTTACGGCATAGGTTTGGATTGGACAGTTTTCGATGGATTACGCATGTTTGCCAGAAAAGAGCAACTCAATATTTTACAAAAACAAGGTGAAGCCGAATTGAAATTGGCCATACTAACCAAAATCAGTGAAGTGTATTTGAACTATTTTGATTTAGTGCAACAGCAACAACAATTGGCTGCGATTGATACGGCGATTGTCATTTCACAAGAAAGAGTAACCACGGCACAAAATCGATTCAGTATCGGGAAAGCGTCTAAATTGGAAGTTTTGAATGCGCAAGTCGATTTGAATACCGATAAAAGTTTGCAACTCAAACAACTGGAAACCCTGAAAAATGCTAAGATACGTTTGAACGAAATTTTAGCACGCGATGTGCAAACTGAGTTTGTAGTGGCCAACGAAATTTCGGTAGATGAGCAACTAAAATACGACGAATTGAAATCGGCTGCCGACAGTCAGAATCCGCAATTGCAAGCCCAAATGCTCACCAAAAACAGCGCAGAACAGCAGCTGAAGCAAGTGAAAGCCGGACGATATCCGACGATTCGCATTACATCCGGCTATAATTTTACACGTTCCGAAGCTTCGTTAGGTTTCATCACGCAATCGTCCAATCGCGGATTTGCTTATGGTTTTAACGCATCGATGCCTATCTTTAACGGTAACCTGCAAAACCGAAATGAGCGCATCGCTAAAGTACAACTGGAGAACGCAAACGTCACTTTGGAACAACAAAAAAGAAGTCTGGAAAGCCAATTAAATGCCGCTTTTGCCAGTTACACCACCAATTTGAAATTGACCAAAGTAGAAGCGCAAAACCTTAAAATTGCTGAGCAAAATTTAGACATCACGATGGCTAAGTTCAAAATCGGAACCATTACACCCATTGAATTCAGAACCGCACAGCAGAATTTTTTAGAGGCTAAGGTGCGTTACAGCAATGCTTTGTATCTGACTAAAATTCACGAAATCACCCTAAAAGAATTGGCGGGAAGTTTGAGTTTTTAATGTATTTTTGAGCTCAAATCAACTAAACCAATGGTAAAATACAACCCTAAAGACTGGATTACCTTTATTTTCCGATTTCACAAAGCCGACACTTTCCGACAATTGTTTCCGATGATGATTTTTATCGGATTGTATTCGGCCGCCATTTGCTATTTGGAAGTCGAATATTGGAAACTGTCGGATACCAGCCATGTGAAAAACATTTCCATTATGCACGGGATGTTGGGTTTTGTGATTTCCTTGCTTTTGGCTTACCGAACCAATACGGCTTACGACCGCTGGTGGGAAGGCCGAAAACTCTGGGGTTCGTTGGTAAATAACAGTCGGAATTTAGCCATCAAACTCTCTGCTATTTTAAAAGACGAACACGATAAAAAATACTTGCGTTTTCTTATTCCGACTTACGCTTCTATCCTATCCAAGCATTTGAGTAATGAAGAAGTCGGGCAAATTTTATTTGAAGATGTCGAGTTACAAATCAACTTGCAAAAACACAAACCCAATCAGGTGGCGCAAGTGTTGTTTCAAAAGATAAACGACTTGCACCAAAGCGGAAAAATTTCGGGTGAACAGTTGATTATTCTGAATGCCGAATTGCAATCGTTTACCGAAGTTTGCGGTGCTTGCGAACGCATTAAAAACACACCGATTCCTTATTCCTACAGTGCTTTTATCAAGAAGTTTATATTTTTTTATGTAATGACTTTGCCTTTTGGCTATGTATTCAATTTAGGCTATTACGTAGTTCCAGTAGTCGTATTTATTTTCTATGTTTTGGCTTCTTTGGAATTGATTGCCGAAGAAATTGAAGATCCGTTCGGGAATGATGAAAACGATTTACCTACAGCCAAATTGGCGGAAAACATCAAGCGACACGTAGAAGAAATCCTCTAAGTATACTTATTTAGCAAGAAAATAGTCTTGGTATAAAAATGCAATCACTTTAAGTCTTATCTTAGTAGTTCGATTGTTTTTTTATGGCGTCTAAAATTTTACTCAACAAACCGGCACTCACCCATGAAAAGTCGCTCAAGACTCTGGTGGAAAACCGAACTATTTTTTCGTTAGACCATTGCGAACTCAATATATTTGAAACCTATCAAAAATCGGATTTGGTGCCGCTTAAGTTTAACGATTTGGTAGTGACGAGTATGTTGCGCGGTAAAAAAATCATGCATCTTTTTGAAGAACCGAAGTTTGAGTATTTGCCCGGAGAAACCGTGATTGTGCCGTCGAACGTGGAAATGAAGATTGATTTTCCAGAAGCTTCCAAAGAAAACCCAACCCAGTGTATTGCTTTGGCTATCGACAACAAAATCATCACCGATACTTTGGATTTTTTGAACGAAAAATATCCCAAGGAAGGCAAAACCAATTTGTGGAAATTAGACCACGAAAACTACTTCTTTTACAATAATGTAGAATTAGCAGGTACCATCAATAAGCTGATTAAGGAATGTATGGGCGATTCTATTACCAAAGATGCGATAGCCGATTTGACTTTACAAGAATTAATCATCCGCATCATTCAAACCCAAACAGTAAAGCGATTTGAAGATGAAAAGTTCATCGACAGCAGCAGTCCGATTTCCCCTTCAATAGATTTCATCAAAAAGAACATTCGCGAAAGCATTAGTTTAAAAGATTTAAGTGATAAAGCTTGTATGAGCACGACCTCTTTTTATCGCTATTTCAAAAGAGAATTGGGCATGAGTCCGATTGAATACATCTTAAACGAAAAAATAAAACACGCCAAAAAACTCCTGAGCAATCCGAACGTTCACGTTAATGAAGTTTCGTATGCCAGCGGTTTTGAAGATTGCAATTACTTTATCAGACTATTTAAAAAATACGAAGGCGTTACCCCGAAACAATACCAATTGATGAATTTTACGTCACACTAATCGTAAGTGTTGTACTTGACCGGTTCGAGTTGGGCCAGTTCTTCCTCGGTAAATAATCGATAATTGATGATAAATGTTTTGCCGTAAGGTGTTTCCAATGAAAAGCCACCGGCGCCTATGCCATCCATCACATCTAAAGTAAAATGCGCATTTTTCCAGTATTCGAATAAATCTTTGTCGAGCCAAAACTCGCATTCGGCTATTTCGCCTATACAAACATCTCCTGTTCGGATGTAAAAACCACCTTTTTCAAAACATTGTGGCTGTGTGCCTTCGCAACAACCACCGGCTTGGTAAAACATCAAATCGCCGAACTTTTCTTGAAGCATTTGTACTAAGGCTAATGCGTTTTCGGTTATTGCTAATCGTTTCATCTTTTTGAATTTTTAGTATAAACAAACCGCAAACCGACTCCAAAAAGTCGATTTGCGGTACTAACCAGTACATTGTAACTACTAAAAGAACCCTAATTTATTTTTGTTATAAGAAATCAACATATTCTTGGTTTGACGGTAATGCGCCAACATCATTTTGTGGTTTTCTCTACCAATACCTGATTGTTTATAACCACCAAACGGAGCTCCCGCCGGATAAGCGTGATAGCTGTTTACCCATACTCTTCCCGCGTGAATCGCTCTTGGTACTTGGTACAATTCGTGTGCGTCGCGTGTCCAAACTCCGGCGCCCAAACCGTACAAAGTATCGTTGGCAATATCAATAGCTTCTTCGGTGGTTTTAAAAGTGGTCACTGCCAATACCGGTCCGAAAATCTCTTCTTGGAAAATACGCATTTTGTTGGTGCCTTTAAAAACGGTTGGTTTGATGTAATAACCATTGTCTAAATCACCGCCTAATTTATTCTCGTCTCCACCAATTAACAACTCAGCGCCTTCCTCTTTTCCTAAATTGATGTAGGACATAATTTTATCTCTTTGTACTTTAGAAGCTTGCGCACCCATCATTACTGTTGGGTCTAACGGATTTCCGGTTTTTACGGCAGCTACTCTGGCTAATACACGTTCCATGAATTGGTCGTAAATGGATTCGTGTACCAATAAACGTGACGGACAAGTACAAACTTCTCCTTGGTTTAAGCAATACAATACGGCGCCTTCTACAGCTTTATCTAAGAACTCATCATCAGCTTCCATGACAGACGGGAAGAAAATGTTAGGCGATTTTCCACCCAATTCTAAAGTTACCGGAACTATATTTTCGGTAGCGTATTGCATCACCATTCTACCAGTAGCCGTTGAACCGGTGAACGCAGCTTTGGCTACTTTAGGGTTGGTTACTAAAGCCCTACCCAATTCGGAGCCGAAACCATTAACCACATTAACTACTCCGGCCGGAATCACAGAACCTATTAACTCCATCAAAACCATAATCGAAATAGGTGTATTTTCAGCCGGTTTCAATACGACACAATTTCCGGCAGCCAAAGCCGGTGCCAATTTCCAAACGGCCATAAGCAACGGGAAATTCCACGGAATGATTTGGGCAATAACGCCTATAGGTTCGTGAACTATTAAGGAAACAGTTGTATCATCTAACTCGCTCACCGAACCTTCTTCGGCACGAATTACACCGGCAAAATAGCGGAAGTGATCAATCGCCAAAGGCAAATCGGCTGCCAAAGTTTCGCGAACCGCTTTTCCATTATCAATGGTTTCAACCGCCGCCAAATACTCGAGGTTGTCTTCCATTACTTGTGCGATTTTAATCAACATATTGCTTCGGTCTGTAACCGACACTTTACTCCAAGTTTTAAAGGCTTCGTGCGCTGTATCTACCGCTAAGTTTAAATCTTCTTTGTTAGAATGGGCGGCTTTGGTAAACACTTTTCCGTCTACCGGCGACACTACGTCGAAGTACTGACCAGAAGCCGGTGCCACAAATTTACCGCCTATAAAATTGTCGTACTTATCTTTGAATGTGGGTCTTTGAATTAAATTACTCATAATTATATTTTTTTTGATTCATTCAAAAGTACTGTCATTCCAAAATTCCAAATAGCACAATTCGGGCAATTTATAGCACAATTTTACAGATATGAAAATTTTAACAAACGATAATTACAATTTTTCTAAAAATATACCTAAATAACAATCAATACAGCAACACTTACCCAAGCATCTCAGCACGCTTTAGACTGAAAATATATTTTAATCTGAAAACTGTAATTCCTATATTTGCAGCCTTAAAATACGATACATGAGAATCTCATACAATTGGTTAAAACAATTCATTAAAATAGATTTAAAATCAGAAGATACTGCGGCTATACTAACTGATTTAGGTTTGGAAGTAGAAGTAGTGGAAAAATACCAATCGGTTCGTGGCGGATTGGAAGGTGTGGTTGTTGGTCATGTATTGACTTGTGAAAAACACCCTGATGCCGACAGGTTAAAAATTACTACTGTTGATCTAGGCGATGGCGCTCCGGTGCAAATTGTATGCGGTGCCGCTAATGTGGCAGCCGGACAAAAAGTACCTGTAGCTACTATCGGAACCAAATTGTTTGACAAAGACGGCAATGAGTTTGAGATTAAAAAAGGAAAAATCCGCGGACAAGAGAGTCACGGCATGATTTGCGCCGAAGACGAATTAGGTCTTGGTACCAGCCACGACGGGATTATGATTTTAGAGGACAAGTTAAAACCTGGAACGCCATGCGCTCAAGTGTTCAGTATAGAAAATGATGAAGTATTTGAAATCGGTTTAACACCTAACCGTGCCGATGCTATGTCACACATGGGTGTTGCTCGTGATTTGCGCGCCAGTTTGTTGCAAAAAAACAGCAATATCGAATTAATTACACCATCCGTAAGTACGTTTCGCATCGACAAAAGAACCTTAAAAATTGACGTTGACGTTAAAGACAGTAAGTTGGCGCCAAGATATTGCGGTGTAACTATTTCAGGTGTAACTGTAAAAGAATCACCGGAGTGGTTGAAAAACCGTTTGAAAGCTATAGGTCTGACTCCGAAAAACAATATCGTCGACGTTACTAATTACATTTTACACGACTTAGGACAACCGTTACATGCGTTTGATGCTGCTAAAATCAGCGGTAAAATCATTGTGAAAACGGTGGCGGCCGGAACCAAGTTTACCACTTTAGACGATGTGGAAAGAACTTTACACGAGGAAGATTTGATGATATGTGACGAAAAAGGTCCGTTGTGTTTGGCAGGTGTTTTCGGTGGAAAATCTTCGGGTGTTACTGAAACCACCAATGCTATTTTCCTGGAAAGTGCTTACTTCAATCCGGTTTCCATCCGAAAATCGGCTAAAAGACACAGTTTGAATACCGACTCATCTTTCCGTTTTGAAAGAGGCATTGATCCCAATATTACTGAATTTGCCTTGAAACGTGCAGCGCTGCTAATTAAAGAAGTAGCCGGCGGTGAAGTGACCTCGGACATCATAGACCTGTATCCGAAGAAAATTGAAGATTTCCCGGTATTCCTTCATTTTGAAAAAGCCAATAAATTGATTGGTCAGGAATTGCCTAAGGAAACCATCAAAAAAATCTTAGCTTCGTTAGACATCAAAGTAACGACGGTTTCCGATGCCGGTTTGGGTTTAATCATTCCGTCTTACCGTGTTGACGTGCAAAGAGAAATTGATGTGATTGAAGAAATTTTACGTGTTTACGGCTACAACAACATCAACTTCACTAAGAAATTAAATGCAACGGTGTCAAATTCGGCCCGTACCGAAGATTATAAAGTACAAAACATCGTTGCTGCACAGTTGAACGGTTTGGGTTTTCACGAAATGATGGCCAACTCATTGACTACGCCGGATTACGTTGGTTTGTCGGATATGTTGAAAGAGGAATACAATGTAATGATGTTGAATCCGTTGAGTAACGACTTATCGGCTATGCGTCAGTCATTATTGTTCTCAGGATTAGAAGCTGTATCGTACAACATCAACCGTAGAAACGGAGATTTGAAATTATTCGAATTTGGAAAAACGTACCACAAATTGCCTTCGGGTTACGATGAACCAAAACACCTGACTTTGTTTGTTTCCGGAAATAGAAATGCGGAAAGCTGGACCAATCCGCAAAAACCTTCCGATTTCTTTTTATTCAAAGGCTATGTGAGATCGGTTTTAGAACGATTGGGTATTCATAAAATCCAAAATAAACCGGCTGCTTCGGATGTATTTGCCGAAGGAATTGCTATCGCATCCGGGAATGATACTTTAGTAGAATTCGGAACCGTAAAAAAATCTATTTTAAAACACTTCGACATCAAACAGGAAGTATTTTATGCCGATTTCAATTGGAATCTGATTTTAAAACTGATTGGTAGCAAAATCAAATTCACCGACATCCCAAAATATCCTGAAGTACGCAGAGATTTAGCACTATTGGTAGATGAAACCATTGCTTTTGATGCGATTTACAACATCGCCCGTCAAACCGAAAAATCGTTGTTAAAAGACGTGAATTTGTTTGATGTGTACCAAGGCAAAAACCTACCGGAAGGGAAAAAATCGTATGCCGTAAGTTTTACACTGCAAGACAATACAAAAACCTTAACCGACGAGCAAATTGATAAAATCATGAGCAAGTTGTTGAAGAATATGGAAAACGAATTAGGAGCGAGTTTGAGATAATCCGTTCAAAAACATTGTCATTTCGACCGAAGAGAGAAATCACATCACGACAATACTTGTATAAAACCAAGATAACGCCCGAATTAATTTGGGCGTTTTTTTTGCGATTGTATAATTTTATTGGATTTGAATTTTTCAAAACTTTAACAACTGTAGAAAAGCAATTTCGAAGCTTACTGTAAAAGTTTAAAAAAAATATTTTGTAAATTTCGATTGTGTAATTTTCAAGTTATCAACTGTTTAAAACGTTTACATTATGTTGCTCCACAAAGTAAACCTTCAAGAAGAATTACTTTCCGAAAGAAAAAAACGCCAATCGGAAGCTGCCATTTTAGCGCAAGTACAATCCATTCTAACGGAAAACGAGCGGGAACGGGAAATGGTTACTGACAAGTTGCAGCGTAAAAGTTCAACAATTTCTAATGCTTTGCAATTTCATTTGTTGGAAACCGATAAAATTTTCCACATCGACCAAATCCGAAAAATTTGCGTGGATTATCGCTTGAGATTCTTAGACAGCAGTATTTTTAAAAACAAGATACCGGAAGAAGCCATCACCAAAATCAGATGTCTCGAAAAACAGCACCAGACTTCATTAGACGGCTTTAAAATCATAGCACCGAGTAAGGCTTTCCATTTGCTCAACTACGATGATCCGTTGCTTTTTGTACCCATCGGAAACGACTATTATTACTTGATTCACCAATGGGGAACCGAAATTAATCCGTGGCGCAAACTAATGGTTTTGCCTTTTAAAAATTTAGGCTATTTTACCGTAACGGCTATTCTTTTCAGTGCTTTACTGGCCATGTTGGTTCCGGAGAATAATTTGAGTAAATCGGTACCGATGGCTTCCTTTATTGTATTCCTTTTTGCTTTTAAATCGATTTTCGCAGTATTTGCCTATTACTTTTTTATGATGGGTAAAAACTTTAATGAAGAAATCTGGAAGCGGAAATATTACAATAACTAAAATAAAAAAAGCCCCGATTTCTCGGGGCTTTTCTATGTAATCAAAAGGGAAAATTATTTTTTCTCTTTCTTTTCCATTTCAGCTTTTAAGCCGGCTAAGATATCATTGTTATCTCCTAAAGTTTGAGCCGGAGCATTGTTAGTAGAAGCTACAGTTTCGTTAGAAGCTTTTACGTTTTTCTCCTCTTCTTCTCTGAAGATTGCGGTATGAGAAGCTACTACTCTTTTGAATTCTTTGTTGAACTCAATTACTTTGAATTGTGCTTCTTCACCTTTTTTCAATTTTTTACCGTCTTCTTTTTCTAAGTGACGAGTTGGAATAAATGCAACTACATCATCTCCGAAATCTACAGTAGCACCTTTATCAACAATCTCAGCGATAGTTCCGGTGTGGATAGTTCCTACAGCGAAAGCATCTTCATGTTTGTCCCAAGGGTTTTCAGTAGTTTGTTTGTGACCTAAAGATAACTTACGGCCTTCAACATCCAACTCTAATACTACTACGTCTAATTTGTCTCCTACGTTAACAAATTCAGATGGGTGTTTGATTTTCTTAGTCCAAGACAAGTCAGAGATGTACACTAAACCGTCGATTCCTTCTTCTAACTCAACGAAAATACCGAAGTTAGTAAAGTTTCTAACGATACCAGTGTGTTTAGAACCTACAGGATATTTAGAAGTAATGTCTGTCCATGGATCTTGAGTCAATTGTTTGATACCCAATGACATTTTGCGATCGTCTCTGTCTAAAGTTAAGATAACTGCTTCAACAACATCGCCTACTTTTACGAAATCTTGAGCACTTCTTAAGTGAGTTGACCAAGACATTTCAGAAACGTGGATCAAACCTTCAACACCTTCAGCTACTTCAATGAAAGCACCGTAGTCAGCAATAACTACTACTTTACCTTTCACTTTGTCACCCACTTGTAAGTTAGCATCTAAAGCATCCCAAGGGTGAGCGTTTAATTGTTTTAAACCTAATTGGATTCTTGTTTTCTCATCATCAAAATCTAAGATAACCACGTTCAATTTTTGGTCTAATTCCAATACTTCACTTGGGTGATTAATTCTTGACCAAGACAAGTCAGTGATGTGGATTAATCCGTCAACACCTCCTAAATCGATGAACACACCGTAAGAAGTGATGTTTTTAACAACACCTTCTAATACTTGACCTTTTTCTAATTGACCGATGATTTCTTTTTTCTGAACTTCAATATCCGCTTCGATCAACGCTTTGTGTGATACTACAACGTTTTTGAATTCGTGGTTGATTTTTACCACTTTGAATTCCATCATTTTGTTCACGTATACATCGTAATCACGGATTGGTTTCACATCAATTTGTGAACCCGGTAAGAACGCCTCGATTCCGAATACGTCAACGATCATTCCACCTTTAGTTCTGCATTTAACAAAACCTTGAACGATTTCACCGCTTTCGTTAGCAGCGATCACACGATCCCATGATTTGATAGTTCTTGCTTTTCTGTGTGACAATACCAATTGACCTGTTTTGTCCTCACGAACGTCAATTAATACCTCAACTTTGTCTCCTACTTTTAAGTTAGGATTGTAACGGAACTCATTCAAAGAAATAACTCCTTCAGATTTCGCGTTAATGTCAACAATAGCGTCTCTTTCAGTAATTCTTACTACTACACCTTCTACTACTTCTTCTTGGTCAGTTGAGATGAAAGTTTTAGTTACTAAATCTTCAAACTCTTGCAAGTTTTTCTCATCTACCGCGTCAATACCTTCGGCATAGTTGTGCCAGTTAAATTCATTTAAAAACGCTTCTTGTTCTTTGTTTAATACAGCCATGCTGATAAAAAATTTGTATGCTATGTTGCCAGAGTTTCTTGATGCGAACACAAACACAGCAGTGTTAGTTTTTAATTGGTAATCCCTAATGGAAACTCTACTCCGCCAAAAGGTGTGCAAAATTAAGCATAATTTCTTAATTACAAAACAATTACCTCGGAAAAAACAACTGATGCTCGTTTGATTTTCAGGAGCAAATGGCTCGGGCTTTCTTGGTTTCCGTTTTCCTGCCATCCGCGCTACATGGTAGCTCGCTCCTGCCAGGGCTAGACGGAATTCGCATCGCATTCTTGGCTACAAAAAACCCTGTCAGCGTTTGAAACGCTGACAGGGTTAAGAAGGTATAATGATTTTAATGACTCACATTCGCCACCGCATTCGGATCGTGTTTGTGTTTGAATAGCACTGCAAACAATAAGGCAATCACTAATGAGTAAGCCGCAAAAGCCAACCAGATGTTGTGCCAATCTCTGGCACCATCATGGGTAAAGAATTTGTCTATTGCCCAACCCGAAGTAAAACTTCCCAAAACAGCTCCAAAGCCATTGGTCATCATCATAAACAACCCTTGGGCCGAAGAACGAATCTTGGCATTGGTAGACGTTTCCACGAATAACGACCCGGAAATATTGAAGAAATCAAACGCCATACCGTAAACAATACACGACATGATAATCATCCACAAACCATCGGTTGGATTTCCGTAAGCAAACAAGCCAAAACGTAACACCCAAGCCAACATCGAAATCAACATCACTTGCTTGATGCCGAATCGTTTCAAGAAAAACGGAATTGCCAAAATGAACAGGGTTTCAGATACCTGAGAAATCGACATTATAATAGTAGAATATTTCACCACAAACGAATCGGCATATTCCGGTACGTTTTTAAACTCATCTAAAAACACATCGCCATAGGCGTTGGTCAACTGCAAAGCACCACCCAAAAACATCGAGAAGATGAAAAACAATGCCATTTTATAAGTTCCGAACAATTTAAAGGCTTCCAATCCTAAAGATTCCACAAACGAAGCTTTCTCGCTTTTAGTGTGCTGTGGCTTACATTGTGGTAAAGTAAAAGCGTACAATCCCAACAATACAGCGGCGATTCCAGCTATGTAAAACTGATAAGCTGTTGCTTTGTTTCCGGTCAAATTCGTCAGCCACATGGCCGCAATAAAACCAATGGTTCCCCAAACGCGAATAGGCGGAAAATCTTTCACCACATCGCTGTCGGCACTATTTTTCAAAGCCGTGTATGAAATGGAATTAGAAAGTGCAATGGTTGGCATATAGCAACACATCGCTACCAACATCACGTAAATAAAGTTTTCCGGTGTAGTAACTTGCGGCAAATAAAATAAAACTAAAGCGTAAAGTATATGTAAAATCCCGTAAAGTCGTTCCGCATTCACCCAACGATCGGCTATGATCCCGGTTAGAGTCGGCATAAACAAAGAGGCAATTCCCATCGTTCCGAATACCAATCCGAATTGGGTTCCATCCCATTGTTTAGTGCCAAACCAAAAGTTGGCAATGGTAATAAGCCAAGCACCCCAAACAAAGAACTGAAAGAAGTTCATGGCGATTAATCTGTTTTTTATACTCATCATAAATAGTTGGTTTTGGTTGTAAAAAAATAACCCGTAAATCTACTATTTAAATTGAGAAAACCAAAAAAATGCTGTGAAATGATGTGTCATTTCGAGGTACGAGAAATCACATCCTGTTGATTTGAGTCGTTTAATGAGATTTCTCCCTATGGTCGAAATGACAATATTACGATCAATCAGGATTTTATCTCTTTCGCCACTAATTCGAGAACCGCTTCAAATTGTTCCTCTCGGGTAAGTGCGGAATTGTCAATCTCGATAGCACCATCAGCCATTACCAAAGGAGAATCTTCGCGGTGGGTATCAATGTGGTCGCGTTCTTCCACGTTTTTCAGTACAGCTTCAAAAGATACGTCTTGTCCCTTAGCTTGTAATTCGTCGTAGCGGCGACGGGCTCTGGTTTCAGGACTGGCCGTCATGAATACTTTAAGTTCGGCATCGGGAAATACCACTGTTCCAATGTCGCGGCCGTCCATTACAATGCCTTTGTCTTTGCCCATTTGTTGTTGTTGTTCGACCAATTTGGCTCTGACTTCCGATACCTCAGCAATCTTGCTGACATATCCGGAAACTTCTATGGTACGGATTTCCTTTTCGACATTCACGCCATTCAAATACATTTCTGCAAAACCCAAATCGGGATTGAACTCAAAATGTAATTTGATAAACGGCAAACTGTTGATTAAGGTTTGTTTGTCGAAAAAATCGGGACCAATGCAACCGTTCTGCATAGCAAAATAAGTCACCGCACGGTACATTGCTCCTGAATCAACATAAACATATCCTAAGTGTTTGGCCAATTGTTTGGCTAAAGTGCTTTTTCCGGTGGAGGAAAATCCGTCGATGGCTATGGTAATTTTTTTACTCACTGTTTTATTTTTTTTGCTGTTCGTGAACCTCAATTTTTAATATCGGTTCCCCGAAAAATCTATCGTCAATCCAAATAAGCTGGTATTGGCCGCCAATGTATATCTCGAATACGAATAATTAAATTTCAAGTTATTGATTTTTAAGCCAAAACCTACCGACAAACCGGAAAAATTTCGCTGCTCTAAAATACGCAATTCTTCAGCTCTACGGAAATTATACCCTAAGCGAATGTTGAACCCTTTGTCTGGAAACAATTCGGCACCCACAATCACATGGCGTAATGCGTTGTTAAAGAACGATACTTTTTCAGGTGTTGAACCGCCGTCCAAATTCCCTTCTGCTCTATTCGGATTGGCAAAAGCAATTTGCCATTGTTGCATGTTTTCTAAGGTCAAATGCCAACGAATCGGGACATTTTCCATCAACTGAGAAACTCCGATTAACACTTCCAAAGGCAACTTTTCTCGTGTTTCGGCATAAGGTGTAATTTGGGTTCCGATATTTCTGATGGCTATAGCCCAATTGACATCGTTACGGGTATCAATAAATAAAGCACCAATATCGACAGCTGCTCCAAACGAATTGTAGCTTTCCAAAGACGAAGAAATCAGCTTGGCATTGGCACCAATATAAAAATCAGTAAATGGTATATTATAGGCATAACCAAAACTTAGCGCGATTTCGCTACCGGTAAAGCTGGACGTTTGTTGGCCATTCTCGTCGTAGCCGTCAAACTTACCATAATTCACATAGTTCACACCGCCGAAAAAAGTTTGCACATGACGGTCGTAAGTATAGGCATAAGAAGCCGTTCCGTAAGTCACTTCGCCAAAATAACTTCCGTAATTAAGCGACAATTTGTTGTCCATTTCCGCATTAATACAAGCCGGATTAAAATGCGCTTGGTTAACATCTTGGTCGTAAAATGTAATCACTTTACCACCAATAGCGGCTTGACGTGGCGAAGTAACCAAGTTTAGAAATTGGTATACCGATTGACCGCCAACTTGTCCGAAACCGACCAAACCGACGAGGCAAAAAGCAATACAAATTGTGTTTCTAAACATTCAAATTAACTTAAGGCAATTACTATAACGGAGATGCGAAGATATTATTTTATCTCGGAGGAAAAAAGTTAATAAAAAAGGCATGAGCGTTGGTAAAACTCATGCCTTATAATAATCTAAAAATGACTTACAGCTTTTTGGCATTTTTGACCTTTTGTTGGGTCAAGGCAATGGCAACAACCTCTTTCATTTCTTTAACGTAATGGAATGTCAAGCCTTCTAAATATTCCGATTTAATTTCCTCAATATCACTTTTGTTTTCGTGGCAAAGGATAATCTCTTTGATGTTTGCTCTTTTGGCGGCCAAAATCTTTTCTTTGATTCCGCCCACTGGTAAGACTTTACCGCGCAGGGTAATTTCTCCTGTCATGGCCAAGTCTTTTTTAACTTTTCGTTGCGTATACAAAGAAACTAATGACGTCAGCATTGCAATTCCGGCACTTGGTCCATCTTTCGGGGTTGCTCCTTCCGGCACGTGCAAGTGAATATTGTATTTGCCGATAATCTCTGGATCGATTCCGAAAAGTTCTGCATTGGCCTTAATGTATTCCATAGCAATCGTAGCCGATTCTTTCATGACCGTTCCGAGATTTCCGGTAAGTGTTAAAGCTCCTTTACCCGGAGAAATTAAGGACTCGATAAATAAAATATCACCACCAACTGAAGTCCATGCCAAACCGGTAACTACTCCGGCCACATCATTATTTTCCGACTTGTCACGGGTTAACTTTGGTGCGCCTAAAATGGCTACTATATCTTCATCGGTTACTTTTTTATTATACTCTTCTTCCATGGCGACCGATTTGGCTGCATTTCGAATAACTTGTGCTATTTTAGCTTCCAAGCTACGAACGCCTGATTCACGGGTATAACCTTCTACAATTTTCTCCAACTGTTTTTTACCAATGGATAAATCTTTAGTGGTTAATCCGTGCTCTTTTAATTGTTTCGGCAATAAGTGTTGGCGAGCAATTTCAATTTTTTCTTCGATGGTATAACCTGTCATTTTAATCACTTCCATACGGTCTTTCAAAGCCGGCTGTATGGTAGCCATATTATTGGAAGTAGCGATAAACATGACCTTCGACAAGTCGTAACCCATTTCCAAAAAGTTATCGTAGAACTCTTTGTTTTGTTCCGGATCCAATACTTCCAATAAAGCCGATGACGGATCGCCTTGGTGACTGCTCGACAATTTATCGATTTCATCCAACACAAATACCGGATTGGACGTACCGGCTTTTTTCAAACTTTGGATAATTCTGCCCGGCATGGCACCGATATAGGTTTTACGATGACCACGAATTTCTGCTTCGTCTCTCAATCCTCCTAACGAAATACGCACGTATTCTCTGCCCAAAGCTTCTGCTATCGATTTACCGATGGAGGTTTTACCCACGCCCGGAGGTCCGGTTAAGCAAATGATAGGCGATTTCATATCGTTGCGCAATTTGAGTACGGCCAAATGTTCGATGATGCGTTTTTTGACATCTTCCAAGCCAAAATGATCGCGGTCTAATATTTTTTGAGCCCGTTTTAAGTCGAAATTGTCTTGAGAATATTCGTTCCAAGGCAATTCTAAAAACAACTCTAAATAGTTTCTTTGAATACCAAAATCGGGAGCTTGCGGATTCATGCGTTGCAACTTCGAGACTTCTTTCTCGAAATGCTTACCTGTCTTTTCGTCCCATTTTTTGGTCTTGGCCTTCTGACGCATTTCTTCGATTTCCTGTTCATAGGAAACGCCACCCAATTCTTCCTGAATGGTTTTCATTTGTTGGTGGAGGAAATATTCGCGTTGTTGCTGGTCGAGGTCGAATCGAACTTTCGATTGGATATCGTTTTTCAATTCTAACTTTTGCAACTCTATGTTCATATAACGCAAGGTTTCCATCGCTCTGTCCTTCAATACGTTTATTGTCAGCAAATCTTGTTTCTCCTTCACAGTAAGATTCATATTGGAAGAAACAAAATTGATTAGGAACGATTGGCTTTCGATGTTTTTGATGGCGAAAGTCGCTTCAGTCGGAATGTTCGGGCTTTCCTTTATAATTTCGATGGCCAATTCTCGGATAGAATCAACTATAGCTTGGAATTCTGAATCATTTTTTTTGGGACGTTTTTCTTCAACTTCTTTGATAACAGCTTTCAAGTAAGGTGTTTCGGCTGTTACGGTGTCGATTTCAAAGCGCTTTTTGCCTTGCAGAATAACCGTTACATTACCATCAGGCATTTTTAAAACACGTAGAATTTGTGCTACTGTTCCGATGGTATGAATATCATTTTTGGTTGGATCTTCGACCTCTTCATTTTTTTGCGCTACCACACCGATAATTTTGTTTCCGGCATTGGCGTCGTTGATGAGTTTAATCGATTTATCTCTTCCTGCTGTAATCGGAATTACAACACCCGGAAATAAAACGGTATTACGCAAGGGCAAAATAGGCAGTGAGTTGGGCAACTCTTCTTTATTCATTTCCTCTTCGTCTTCCGGTGTTAGTAACGGAATCAAATCGGTTTCGGCATCGAACTCCTGCAATGACAGATTGTCTAGTGTTAAAATATTGTGATTTCGCATGTGGCGTTTAATTTAGTCAAATTGACATTAAAAAAATAATGATACACAAAGGTAAAACATCTTTAAGTAGCTGAAAATTAATCATTATTCATTAACATATCATTAATACCAAAAACGATTAATTAACAAGACAGATACTCTACTGCTGTGACAAGTCAATGACTATGCCACAAAAAAAATCCGCCAAATTGACGGATTTGATATCAGTAAAGAAGTAAAATTAATTATATTCTACATCAAAGGAACCTTGACTGATTGTTTTGGTTTCAGAGGTAGTGAAATTTTGCACAACCATAGAGAAAGTACCCGATATTCTGGTGGCTGTTTTTGTAGTAATTGTAACCGAACCGGATTGTGCGGTATACAATACATCATTAATCACAGAACTACCATTTACTTGTTCCCCAAAAGGGCCAGTAATCTGATAAGTTCCAACAGACAAGCTACTCACAATGTTTAATCCGACAGTATCACCATTGTCTTTAGAGCCTACTACACTAATTTGATTCGGCATACCGGTAACTTGAGTAATTAATGCTCCATCTATTTGGTCTTCTACAAACTCTACACCGTCAACTTTAGCATAAAAAGTATCGCCGCTTGGGGCAGGACCATCAGTTGTAAAAGGAATATTTTCAAACACTCCGTTGTTAAAAACAGTAGGAAGGATATTGGTAACAGTAGTATCTGACCAATAACCCGTAAAATTGAAAGTTCCTGAAATGGTATTGTTTTGAGTATTAATTTCTGTTATAGTAATGGATCCTGTATCGGTTGAACCATTATTGATATCTAAACTCCAGTAACCGTATTCCGAGTTGGCCGGTGTATAAGCTAAAATATTTTCGTTTGCAGGATAAGTTCCGGTTGTAGTGCCTAATATTTGAAAAGCAAAAGCTTCACCACTTGTTCCTCTGGTACCTATTATAGTAATTAAACCGTTACTGATGTTGGCTTGAGCGGCCGAAGCATTCCATGTACTCCCACTAAAATCAGCTTTAAAAACAATTGGTCCGCCATTGTTACCACCACCACCAAAATTATCCAAATCGAGAGCCGGATCAATAGGCTCATTGTCACAAGAAGTAAAGGTGAAAGCGGCTAGGATAAAGAATATCCCGGTTAAAAATTTTATATTTTTCATTTTGATTGGGTAAATTTTTTCCAAATATAATTGATTTATTTATTTCTCAAGGCATTTTTAGGAACTCTAAACAACAGAATTAAGCCAATGATAAAAAAAGCGCCCAAAAACACTATGGCATTTCGCATACTGCCGGTGATTTGGTCTATGATTCCGTAAATCGACATTCCGATTACAATACCGACTTTCTCAGTAACATCATAAAAACTAAAGAACGAAGTAGTGTCTTTGGTGTCGGGCAATAGTTTCGAATAAGTAGAGCGAGCTAGCGATTGAATACCACCCATAACTAAACCAACAAAACCGGCCGTAGTGTAAAATTCTACCGGTGTCTCCACAAAGTAAGCAAAAGCACAAAGCACCGCCCAAAAAGCATTGAGAAAAATTAAAACATTTAAATTTCCGAATTTAGCGGAAGCTCTGGAAGTTAAAAAAGCACCCAAAACTGCTACCAACTGAATGACTAAAATACTAATGATTAAACCCATGGTTTTTTGACCCGGCGATTCCCAAGCAATCTCGGTAGCTCCGAAATAAGTGGCTACCAACATCACGGTTTGCACGGCCATAATGAAAACAAAATAGCTGTACAAATAGCGTTTCAAAGCCAAGTTTTCCTGTAATTGGTGCCAAACCAACTTCAACTCGCGAAACCCCTTGAAGATAAAATCTTTGGTTAATTTTACATTATTACGCGTTCCTTTCGGCAGATAATAATAAGTAATATGGCTGAAGCCAATCCACCAAACGCCTACGGTTAAAAATGAAATACGCATCGCCATCATACTGGCTTCTTCATCACTACCGCTGATACCAAATGTATGAGGAAACATAACCATGGCCAAATTGAAAATAAGCAATAAGGTACTTCCGATATAACCCATAGAAAATCCGCGTGCACTTACTTTATCTTGTTGTTCCGGATAGGCAATATCAGGCAAATAGGAATTGTAAAACACCAAACTCGACCAAAAGCCAATCAATCCGAAAAAATAAAATGTGTAACTCAAGAATAACTTATCCAAATCAAACCAATACAATCCGATACAAGACAAAGCGCCTAAATAACAAAAAAAGCGCAAAAATGCCTTCTTATTCCCAATATAATCGGCTATACCGGACAAAAACGGCGAAAAGAGCGCCACTATCAAAAAGGCAAAAGCCGTCACGAAACTAATCATAGCGGTATCTTTGCATTGCCAACCTAAAAAGGTCACATAATTTTTGCCGCTTTGCTTGAATATCATTTCATAAAAAATGGGAAAAACAGCCGAAGCGATAACCAAACTGTAAACAGAATTAGCCCAATCGTAAAATGCCCAAGCATTCAGTAATTTCGGATGACCTTTAGGAAGTGCTGTCATAATCTTGTTTTAAATAAAAAATCCTGTCTCATACAATTGAGACAGGATTCAAATATAAACTAATTTTATTATTTAAAGGTTACGCCGAATTTGGCGGCTTCCGCTTTAGCTTTCGGAATCAACTTTTTCAAATTGGCAATTCTGGTGGCATCCGAAGGGTGAGTGCTTAACAACTCGGCAGGTGCTGCACCTCCAGACTTGGCCGACATTCTTTCCCAAAAAGCCACCGAAGTTTCAGGATTGTAACCTGCAATAGCCATTAAAGTCAAACCAATTTCATCGGCTTCGGTTTCATGACTTCTGCTAAAAGGTAACATACCGCCTACTGTAGTTCCGATACCGTAAGCTTGCATTACTAAGGCTTGTGTTTCAGCACTTTTTCCGCCCACAGCCGCTTGTGCCACTCCGGCTCCTAATTGTTGGGCTAATCCGGCACTCATTCGCTGTTGACCGTGATTGGCTAAGGCATGGGCTACTTCATGTCCCATAACCGTTGCCATACCGGCTTCATCTTTACAAATAGGTAAAATGCCTGAATAGAAAACAATTTTTCCGCCTGGCATACACCATGCATTTACTTCTTTGTTATCAACCAGTTTGTATTCCCAAGCATAACCTTCCAATTCTCCTTGGGTACCTCTCGATTTCAAAAGTTTTTCGGCAGCGGCTCTGATTTTCATTCCAACGGTTTCTACTCGCTTGGCATCGGCTGTACCGGTAATTACCTTGTTCGTCTTTAAAAACTCGCCATACTGGCTAAAAGAAGAGGCGAAAATTTCAGAATTCGGCACTAAGGCCAAGGTTTTCTTCCCCGTTACCGGATTGGTAGCACAGGCAATTGCTATCAACACCAACAGCAAAAAGCCAAAAAAAAGTCCTTTTTTCATGTTTTAAATTTTGGTTTCACAAAGGTAAGAAAACCTACTTAACCTATAAGATGTAACACGGTAAAATCTTTATCAATTAAAAGGGAATTTTCACCGCTTAGAGACACTTTGTCGAGCGCAATTTTCTCGTTATCAACTTCCACTTTCTTGATTTTAAATGGTAGTCCTTTTAGATTAATTTTGAATTTAGTGTAAGTCGTTTCAAAAGTTCCTTCTTGGTGTTGCTGAATGATAAGTTCTTTTTCTTTACCGTTCAAATTGAAAGTTCGCAAGGAGAAACGACCTTTATTGTAATCATAACCGTCTTGTGCATCTTCGTAAACTGTCGATTTTTCTTTGCCTAGTTTATAGTAAACGTCCAAAATCAGTTCTTCAATTTGCTTTTCGCCTACATATTGTTGTACGGGATATTTAGGGATAATAGCGCCTTCTTTCACAAAAATCGGAATTTCATCGAATTGGGTATTCACCCATAACTCTTTTTTACCTTCCATCACTTCATTGGTCCAGAAGTTATACCAATTGCCTTTTGGCAAATACATACGACGCCCTAAAGCATTAGGTTCCAAAATCGGACACACTAAAATTTGGTTCCCGAAAATAAACTCATCGGTTCTGTAGTGCGTTTGAAAATCGTCCTGATCATAATACACTAAAGGCTTCAACATAGGAACACCTTCATTCACATACTGCCAAAACATGGTATACAAATAAGGTAACAACTGATAACGCAATTCCACAAATTTCCGAGTGATATCAATTACTTCATCGCCAAACGACCAAGGTTCTTGCTCACCGTGATCTCCGGATGAATGCGTTCTGCAAAACGGATGAAATACACCTAACTGTATCCAACGGGCATACAATTCGCCCGAAGGTTGTTCGGCAAAACCACCAATATCCGAGCCGGTAAAGCCCATACCGGAAATGGACATGCGTTGCATTTGAATGTTGGCAATCCACAAATGTTCCCAACTGGCCACATTGTCGCCGGTCCAAGAAGAAGTATAACGTTGCGCACCGGAATAAGCCGAACGCGTAATGATAAACGGTCGTTTCGGATAGGCAAATCGCTTCACGCCTTCATAAGTGGCACGTGCCATTTGGGTACCGTAAATATTATGCGCTTTGCGGTGACTGCAAGGATTGCCATCGTAATCATGACGCACGTCATTAGGGAAAGTTTTTCCCGGCACATCCATAACAGCAGGTTCGTTCATATCGTTCCAAACGCCTTTTACGCCTATTTCCGAAATTAATTCTTTGAATAAACCGGCCCACCATTCGCGGACTTCCGGGTTGGTATAATCCGGAAAATTACATTCGCCGGGCCAAACTTTGCCTTTCATAAACGGACCATCAGCTCGTTTACAGAAATAGTCGTTCTTCAACGCTTCTTGGTATACCCAATAGTCTTTATCAATTTTGATTCCCGGATCGATGATGACTACCGTTTTAAAACCGTCTTTAGCCAATTCGGCCACCATGCGTTTGGGTTCCGGAAAATACTCTTTGCTCCAAGTGAAGCAACGGAAACCTTCCATATAATCGATGTCCAAATATATGGCATCACATGGTATGCGCAACTCTCTGAATTTTCCGGTGATTTCTTTCACCTTACTTTCCGGATAATAACTCCATTTGCATTGGTGATAACCCAAAGTCCACATCGGCGGTAACTCAGGTTTTCCGGTTAAGTGCGTGTAATTCACAACCACATCACTCATTTTCGGACCGTAGAAAAAATAGTAGTTCATTTCACCACCTTCTGCCCAAAAACTGGTAACATTGCGACGCTCGTGACAAAAATCAAAAAACGTTCTGAAAGTATTGTCAAAGAAAATACCGTAAGCTTTGTGATGGTGTAAACCGATATAAAAAGGCACTACTTTGTAAAGCGGCTCTTGGTCTTTGTGGAAAGCATATTGGTCGGTAGCCCAATTCTCGACCCGTTTTCCCTTTAAGTTCAAGTGAGTAGCTTTGTCTCCTAATCCGTAGAAACTTTCGCCGTCTTTGGACACTTTACTCATCTTCACTATGTTGCCGCCGTGTTCGTAGCATTCTTCCCAATGGAAACCGAGTTCATCTTCCAAAATCGGAAAACCGTCAATGTCGTAAATCGAAATCTTCAAGTCTTTCTTTTGTACTCTGCAAAAAACTTTACTGGTTTTGATTTGATAAAACTCGGATTCTTCCGTAACCTCTAATTGGTTGTAACCATGCGATTGCGTTTTATCTATAGCATACGAAAAATCGTTGCTGAAATAACCTTTAGTGGTATATCTAAATCGAATTAAGCTATCGCGAAGTATGGTGATTTTTAAAATTACATTATTGTCCGTGTTGAAATAAATACTGTCAACATCTTGTTCGAAAGATACGATTTGCGATGGAAATTGGTCGCCTTTGTATTCCAGTTCTGTATTGGTAATCATAATGATTTTTTAGAGTCGAGTGCCAAATTTACAAAGATGATACTCAAATTTTTACAACAGTTTCAAGTAGTTTTTAACTACAACGTTTGCGGATAATAATAAAAAAGAAGTACCACGAATTACACGAATTTTATCCCATAAAATTGAGCCAATTCGTGTAATTCGTGGTCTAAAATAAATCTAAGAAATCTTAAAAACCGATACCCCTAAAGGCGGCAAAGTCAACTCCGCTGAAAACTCACGGAAATTCCAAGCTTGTTTATCAATTTTAATTGGTTTGACAGACATTACGCCACTTCCGCCGTATTCGGTGTTATCCGAATTGAAGACTTCAACTAACTTTCCTTGAGTAGGTAAGCCGATACGATAATTGTCATGTACGACCGGCGTAAAGTTGGCCACTACGATTAAATCGTTTTTCGGATTTACACCTTTTCGAATGTAAGCCAACACCGAGTTCTCGTTATCGGAATAATTAATCCATTCAAAACCATCGGCGTGGAATTGTTGCTCATACAAGGCCGGATGATTTTTGTACAACGCATTCAAATCGGTGATGCATTTTTTGATGCCTTGATGATAGCCAAACTGCAACAAATGCCAATCCAAACTGTTTTCAAAATTCCACTCACCACTTTGCCCGAATTCGGCGCCCATAAACAAAAGTTTTGTTCCCGGATGCGTAAACATATAGCCGTACAACAAGCGTAAATTAGCAAAACGTTGCCATTCATCTCCAGGCATTCTGCCCAAAATGGAATGTTTTCCATACACCACTTCATCATGCGAGAGCGGCAACATAAAATTTTCGGTAAACGCGTAGGTCATGGAAAACGTAATGTCGTTTTGGTGGTAACGTCGGTAAATCGGTTCTTTTTTAAAATACTGCAAGGTGTCGTGCATCCAACCCATCATCCATTTCATACCAAATCCGAGTCCGCCTATATACGTGGGACGAGAAACCATCGGGAAACTGGTACTTTCCTCTGCTATGGTTTGCACATCCGGAAATGCCGCATATACGGCTTCATTAAAATCTTTTAAGAAACTAATGGTATCCAAGTTTTCACGACCGCCATAAATGTTGGGTTCCCATTCGCCGTCTTTGCGGGAATAGTCTAAGTACAACATTGAAGCCACAGCATCTACGCGCAACCCATCGACATGGTATTGGTGCAACCAAAAAATAGCGTTGCTGATTAAGAATGAACGCACTTCATTGCGTCCGTAATTGAACACCAAACTCTTCCAATCGGGATGAAATCCTTTTCTTCTGTCGGGATGTTCGTATAAGTTGGAACCGTCAAAAAAGCCCAGTCCATGTGCATCTTCCGGAAAATGCGACGGCACCCAATCAAGGATAACGCCCACGCCAGCTTGGTGCAATTGATCCACCAACAACATAAAATCCTGTGGCTTCCCGAAACGGGAAGTAGGTGCAAAATAACCCACCAATTGGTAACCCCATGACGGATCATACGGGTATTCCATTACCGGCATAAACTCGACATGCGTAAAACCGGTTTCTTTGACGTAAGCCACTAATTCGTCTGCCATTTCTACATACGTCAGGAATTTGCCTTCGGCATTGCGGCGCCACGAGCCCAAATGGACTTCATACACCGAAAACGGCTTATCCAAACCATTTTTGTCTTTGCGGGTATCCATCCATTTTTTGTCCTTCCATTTGTACTCTAAGTCCCAAATAACTGAAGCAGTTTGCGGCGGATGCTCGCAAAACAAAGCAAACGGATCGGCTTTTTCGGTAATAATACCACCGTTGTTGGATTGGATTTTGTATTTGTAGCGTGTGCCTCTGTCGATACCGGGAATAAATCCTTCCCAAATGCCCGAGCCGTCCCAACGCACGTTGAGTTGGTGTTCGCCTTGTATCCAGTAATTAAAATCGCCTACTACCGAAACCGATCGCGCGGCCGGTGCCCAAACGGCAAAATACACGCCTTTCACACCATTGACTTCCGTTAGGTGTGCGCCCAGTTTTTCATATAATCGAAAATGCTTTCCGGCTTTGAACAAATCGATGTCGAAATCGGTAAAAAGCGAGTGTACTTGTACTTGGTTCATGTTGTTATTTTTATAGTTAATGGCACTTTTGCCGCTAATATCTACAGTGTCACCCTGAGCTTGTCGAAGGGTTTGAAGCGATTGGTCATCGCTTCCTTGTTATCCATATTCCCGCTTTCTGTGCTACGCGGTAGCACTGCCAATCGGGGCTAAATGGGTTTTGTATTGTATATCTTATGTTCTCGTTTACTCTGTACTGTCACCCTGAGCGCAGTCGAAGGGCTCTATTATTTGAACTTAAATCTAAATCCTCTAAAAAAATCAAGGTTTGTATTTATGATGTGTAGCGTTTCTACACTCGGCTAATGTTTCTATCATATCAAAGTCTCCTTTTATTAGGGCTTCCTTTTTTGCTTTAGACCATTTTTTCAACTTCTTTTCAAAATATATAGCTTGATTAGGTTCTGTAAAATCTTGATACCTTTCTAAATCCACAGGTCTTCGTTTAAAAGTATAAGCATTGGTTAATTTCCCATCATTGTGTTCATTTACTCTTTTTTCCAAATTATTTGTAATCCCAACATAAAGGGAATTATCACTACATCTGAGTATGTAAACATAATAAAATTTCATACTGTTTCACTTCAAGTTCCCTCGACTGCGCTCGGGATGACAAACCCTGCTTCTAATTGCAATATTCTTTTATCATATCTGCAGTTTTGCAGTTCTCAATAGTCAATATTTAATACTTAACAAAACTGTCTTCCGAACGTAATCGAAGATACTCAGCCCAATTCAAAACCCTAATAATTCATGATACTCTGTATGCCGCGCAACGGAATCACCGCCCAACGCGGACGAGAATTGAGTTCATAGCCGAGTTCGTACACCGCTTTTTCCAGCAGGCAGTACTTGAGTAAAAACTCAATTTCATGCGTATAACCTATATTCAAATTGCCCGATTGCGCTTTGTCGATATAGGTTTCCAAAAACGCACCAACAAAATAATGGAACAAGATTTCGGCCGCTTGGAACAACTGGTCTTGGTCGTACGGATATTTGTCTTTGTTATTGAAAATCGTGGCGTAAATGGCGTAATGGAACGAGCGGAACAAACCGGCTACATCTTTGAGCGGCGGTTGTTTCACTTTACGATCACGTATAGTGCTTTCGGGTTCGCCTTCAAAATCGAGGATGTAAAAATCGTCGCCGTTCACCAAAATTTGCCCCAAGTGATAATCGCCGTGGATGCGAATGCGCTCTGATTTCATTTTGGTCCAATCGAAATCGACAAAGTGTTTGCGGACGATTTTTTTGTTTTCCATAAACTGATGCGCGAGTTCGAGTGCCAGTCCGTCGAGTTTGTGCAAACTGTTTTCGATGATGTTCAATCGGTTTTGGAACTGATACAACATACGGTTTTTGAGCCAAACGGTGTAATCGCCGTTGTAAGTGGTTGGTGTGAATGCCGTGTCGTGTATATCGCCGCCTAACGCGATGTGCATTTCAGCCGTACGCTTGGCCAAGGTTTGCAAACGCAGGAACAAACTCAATCCAACCCAATCGATAATTTCCGGTGGAATATCATTAATCCTCATGCGTTTGAACATCGGAATATCAGGGAGTTTTTCAATCTTGATTTTTTTGTTTTTTAAGTTAGAAAAAACACCGTCGATTTCCTCAAGCATGAATTTCCAGGCATCGCCTTGATTCGGTACCAATTCCTGCATTAAACCTAAAGTAATGTTCCCTTCGGGCAATGCCAAATTGATACTTCCGGTATAAGCCGGTGAACTTTTAAAATGCATACGCTCGGTTAGGAAACGACTGATTTCGTAATCGGGGTTGGTACTCACATAAATGCGGCGGAAAATTTTGAGCACAAAAGCGTCATTGAAAATAATAGATGTATTGCTTTGTTCCAAGCCCATGAATTTGGACGACTTGTATTCTTTATCGTTAAACTGTGTGCCTTTGTGGAAAATCAACTTCAGTTCCGGATTTTCGGTGGCTTGCACGATGTTATCGAACAATAGTTTGCGGAAATCTTCCTGGTGCAAAGCATCCACCAAATAGCCTTCGATAGGGCCAAATTTAGCCGGCGAGATGATGGTACTCGTATCCAATTCGTCCGACGTCATGAAGGCCAACGGCATAAAATAATGTTGGTAAAACGCTTCCTTGAAATTCACTTCGAGCAAAACCCCGTAATAGGTATTTTTCTTAGACGTGATTTTAAAATGATCTACGACTTCGATATACTTTAACGTACTGGCTTTACCGCCATACCAACGTTTGTTGATGATGTAATTCTCGAGGATATCAGAAGCAAAGACTTTGATAAACTCCTCGTCGGTAAAGGCATTTTTCCACTCCGATTTGAACTTAAACGGATTGGCGAAGGTGTCTTGGTTAGCGTTTTCCATACGACTATTTGTAAATTTTAAACAAATGGAATGGCAAGGCCGGATGCAATTCCACGAAATTCCATTCTTTATCCCAATGGTAGCTGTTGCCGGTAATTAAATCGACCACTTTTACCGTTTGTCCGGAATGAATGCCCAACGAAGCCAACGGCAATTGTACCCAGGCTTGTTTAGCGTAATAAGGATCAAGGCTGCAAATCATTAGCGTTTCATCCTGTTTGGTATCGTCAAACTTGTAATAGGCTAAAATTTGGTCGTTGTCGGTAGCACAAAACTGGATGTTGTTGGTTTGTTGCAATGACGGTTGTTCACGGCGGATTTTATTGATTTTGGTAATAATGGCAATCAACTTATTTTGAATGCTCCAGTCCCAGTGGTAAAATTCGTATTTCTCGGAGTTGAAATATTCTTCTTTGCCCGGCATGGCTTCCGACACCATATACTCATAGACCGGTCCGTAAATCCCAACGCTGGAACTTAAGGTAGCCGCTAAGAAATATTTGTGCAAATAGATGCTCTCGTTACCGCTTTGGAGTGCGTATGGAAGAATATCCGGCGTGTTAGGCCAGAAATTAGGTCGGTAAAAATCGGCTTGCTCGGTTTTGGTTAATTCTTCTACATATTCGATTAATTCCGCTTTGGTGTTGCGCCAAGTAAAATAAGTATAGGATTGTGAGAAACCTTGCTTGGCCAACTCGTGCATGATTTTCGGACGTGTAAAGGCTTCGGCTAAGAAGAGTACATCAGGATATTTCTTTTTGACTTCGGCGATGAGCCAACCCCAAAAATAAAACGGTTTGGTATGCGGATTGTCCACACGGAAGACACGAATATCACATTCTTCTACCCAAAACAGTGCAACATCCAACAATTCTTTCCAGAGGTTTTTCCAATCGCCGGTTTCGAAGTAAATCGGCATAATGTCTTGGTATTTCTTGGGCGGATTTTCAGCATATTGTACCGTTCCGTCCGGGCGCCATTTGAACCATTGCGGAAACTCTTTCACATACGGATGATCCGGCGCAGCTTGAAGCGCATAATCCATAGCGACTTCAATCCCCAAACTTTTAGCGGTTTTCACTAATGATTTGAAATCATCTATCGTTCCCAATTCGGGATGCGTGGCTTTGTGTCCGCCATATTGAGAACCGATACCCCAAGGTGAACCCACATCTCCGGGCGCGGCGGTAGTCGCATTGTTTTTCCCTTTGCGATTGACTTCTCCTATCGGATGAATCGGCGGAAAATATAAGGTATCAAAACCCATAGCGGCTACTCTTGGTAATAACTTTTCACAATCCTTAAACGTACCGTGTTTTCCTTTTTCAGGCGAAGAAGAACGTGGGAAAAATTCGTACCAAGTACTGAACAAGGCTTTGGGACGATCGACATACACTTGCAGTTCGTGTGATTTATTAGCTAAAGTTCGCGTGGGATAAGCTTCAAAAATATGGTGTAACTCTTTGGATAATGCGATTTGAATAGCCTTGTCGTATAACTTCTCGTCTTGAAAAGCTTTGATGGCTTCGTTTAGGTATTTTTTTTCTGTAGCGGTTACTTCTTTTAGAATAGCTTCGCAATATTCAGCGCCTTCAAGCAATTCTGATTTGACATATTGATTGTCTTGGATTTTTCGCTCGGTACCGTGTTGCCAATTTAAGGCATAATCCACCCAAGCTTCTACGAAATACGAAAAGTGACCTTGTTTGTCGACTTTAAACTCGGCTTGCCACTCATCATTCCCTAATTCGGTCATGCGCACTTCTTGCCATTTTTTGGCTGATTCGTGTTTGAATTTGACGCAAGCCGCGATTACATCGTGACCATCGGCAAAGACATGGGCTTTCACCACCACCGATTGTCCAACAATTCGCTTGATATAAAAAGCACCCCCATCAAGCTGTGGCGTAACATTTTCAATAATTATCCGGGTTTGATTTTGCATTTTGACGTATATTTATGATGTTGAAATTTAACAAAATTTAAGTTAAGTTTTTAACCGTCCAAAAAATTATTGAAATGACAAAAAAGGCCCAAAAATCTAATCCATCATTGCAAATTCCGAAGTCAATTTTGTTTACTGCTAAAATATTAGAGAGAATTTCACCAAAATTAACCACTCTTTTTGCTGCCCGACTTTTTACCACACCAATCAAATACAAAATTCCGAAGCGCGAATGGCAGATGGAAGAACAAAGTCGGAAAACGAAGCTTTACATTCCTACCATACAAAAGAAAATTCAAGTGTATCACTATGGAGAAAGTAATAAAAAAGTACTGCTTGTTCATGGCTGGTCGGGACGCGGAACCCAATTGGTGAAAATTGCCGATGAGTTAGTAAAAATGGGTTACCAAACGGTGAGTTTTGATGCGCCGGCACATGGAAAGTCAGAAGGAAAAACGACCATTATGACCGAGTTTATTGCTTCCATTTTGGAATTGGAAAAACAATTCGGCCCTTTTGAGTTTGCTGTAGGTCACTCCTTGGGTGGCATGTCGATTTTAAATGCCATAAAGCAAAATCTTCAAGTAAAAAAAGCAGTGATTATTGGTAGTGGTGATATTATTCAAGACATCTTAGAAGATTTTGTCAAAAAATTAAAATTACCTATTAAATATGCTTCACTGTTGAAAGCTCATTTCGAAAAAAAATTCGGAGAACCGATGGAGCATTATTCTGCACACTTTGCAGCCCAGGAGGTTAAAATTCCGGTATTGGTCATACACGATCAAAACGATGCTGATGTTTCCGTCAAAGCAGCACATAACATCCATAAATATTTGGGAAAAAGTGAACTCATGATTACAGAACATTTAGGACATCGCAAAATTTTAGGAAATGAAGCCGTAATCCATAACATTACCACCTTTTTAAATTCTTAGAAGATGAATTTATTTGATTCGAATAGTTGGAACACAAAACTACAACCGGTCATTGATTTGTATCAAGGTAAAAAACACCCATTGGCCTATGAAAACTTATACCAATTGTTAGTTAACCCCACAAGCAAACTCACAACACCATGGAAGAAATTCCGCTATACTCATTAGTCATTTTTCCTAATTCTGAACAATCAGAACTGGTAAAATCGTACAAGCAATTGCTTAAAAATCATATTGGTTGGTTTGGTAGTGCCAATGCGAAAGCACATATAACCGTAATACAATTTGACAATGAATTCATGCTGAATCTTTATCTTGAACAAATAAGAGCATTTTGCAAAACAGTTATAGCTCAAAATGTGACTTTAAATGCATGGAATTCTTTTAGCGAAAAAACTTTTTTCATAGCTCCGGATAAAATTTCTCAGCAATATCTTGATAATCTTATCCTGAATTTACATCAATACTTAGGTTTCAAAGCTAAATCGGTAAACGCACATTTAAGTATAGCACGCGGACTTGATGCCGAAAAAATGAAGACAGCTTATGAATTGTTTCAAAATACTAAGGTGAATTTAGAATTTAATTGTGATGCTATTTACTTGAGAAGGTTTAACGAAGTAACTAAACAATATTCTGATATTATAGAAAAAATTAGTTTCGGAAAATAATCTAAACAAAAAATCCCATTCGTTAGAACAGGTTTTTACTTCGTCAGTTCGCTGCGCTCGGGTCAAAAAAGGCGGTGGCCCGAGGGCTTTGCCCGAACTGGCGAAGCACACCAGTCTACGACTGTGCGCCGCTCCGCTTAAAAACAAAAAACCCT
>NZ_JANJUQ010000003.1 GCF_024710485.1 Flavobacterium sp. | reverse complement strand
CAAATCAATAAAATTTAAAACGAATATCCATCGGATTATACCCGAATAATGAATAAAGTGAAATTATCACAAGCCGAAATTTCAGCTATGAAAAAAGTGGCAGATAATATGTATTTCCCTTATTCAGAAGAACATGGCGTATATCTACAACAAGATGGTTTCCTAGATAAAGAATTAATTACTGTTGCCGATTTAGATAAAGCGCAACGACCAATCAATCAAAAATGGTCTTGGGATAGAATTTTACGTTCGCCTTACATCAAACAAGCCGATACTTTACAAGGATTCTATTTCTTCGAAGATCATTTTACCAAAGAACAGTTAGAAAAACATTTCGATTTTTACGAACCGTTTACCGTTCATGAAAGTTCGCTTTCGCCTTGTGTACATTCCATTCAAGCGGCTGTTTTAGGTAGAATGGAACAAGCGTATACGTTTTATTTAAGAACTTCACGTTTAGACTTAGACGATTACAACAAAGAAGTCGAAGAAGGTTTACACATTACCTCTATGGCCGGCACTTGGATGAGTATCGTGGAAGGTTTTGGCGGTATGCGCGTTAAAGACAATACGTTGCATTTTGAACCGAGAATCCCTAAAGAATGGAACGGTTATTCGTTTAAAATTAATTTCCGTAACCAAATTCTAAAAGTAGCGGTGCATCAAAACGAAACCAAATTCACCTTAGAAGGCAATTCGCCGATTACTGTTTTTGTCAACGGCAAAGACATTTTGGTTGAACCGAATAGTTTGGTGACTGTATAAAATAATTAATTGAACCCTATAAGGCATGTAGTTCATTTAAGTTTTTCTTATTTGTCCTTATATGCCTTATGGGGTTTATCAAATAACACAACATGAAAAAACTCTATTTCTTTCTCTTGATTTCCGTTTCCGCTTTCGCGCAAATAGACCGCGTAGAACCACCGTTTTGGTGGAACAACATGACGCATAACGATTTGCAAATTATGTTCTACGGCAAAAACATCGCCCAAAACGAAGTGACTGTTTCCAACGGAATCGTAATCAAAGGCGTTCAAAAAACCGAAAATCCAAATTATGTATTCGTGACCATCGACACCGAAAACAGTCCGGCTCAGGATTTGGTTTTCACTTTCAAAAACGGCAAAAAGTCGTTTACCCACAAATACAGCTTAAAATCAAGAAAAGAAAACTCCCGTTTCCGCAAAGGCTTCGACAGTTCCGATGTTATTTACCTCATCATGTCGGACCGATTTGCTAACGGCAATCCCAATAATGACAACAACGACAAGCTTACCGAAAAAGCCAACCGTAACAACAAAGACGGACGTCACGGCGGTGATATCGAAGGCATTATCAAAAATTTAGATTATATCCAATCGCTCGGTGCTACTGCCATTTGGCCAACACCTTTGTGCGAAGACAATGATGAGCGCGGTTCATATCACACTTACGGTCAATCGGACGTGTACAAAATTGACGCACGCTTTGGTACTAATGAAGATTACGTTCGTTTGAGCGCCGAATTGCACCAACGAGGCATGAAAAACATCATGGATTATGTGACCAATCATTGGGGCTACAAACACTGGATGATGAACGACTTGCCAACTTACGATTGGCTGCACCAATTTCCCGGTTACGGACAAACGAATTACAAAATGACGACACAATTCGACCCGAATGCGTCTGCTATTGACACCAAAAATTGTATGGACGGCTGGTTCGTTAAATCGATGCCCGATTTAAACCAAAATAATCCTTTGGTACTAAATTATCTGATTCAAAATGCCATTTGGTGGATAGAATACGCCGATTTAGACGGTTTCCGTGTCGACACTTACTCGTATGCCGACAAAAATGGAATCGCTAATTGGACGAAAGCTATCACAGATGAATACCCGAACTTTAACATTGTAGGCGAAGCCTGGCTGTACAATCATGCCCAAATTGCGTATTGGCAAAAAGACAGCAAAGTGGCTGCCATCCAAAGCTATAATTCTCACTTGCCGTCTGTAATGGATTTCATGTTGCAAGGTATCATCAGTGGCGGCGTTTTTAATGAGAACAAAGCCAACTGGAACGAAGGCGTCATCAAACTCTACGACAGTTTTACCAACGATTTCTTATATCCCGATGTATACAACATTTTGCTTTTTGCGGAAAATCACGATACCAATCGCCTAAATGAAGTTTACAAAAACGACTTTAAAAAATACCAAATGGCGATGACATTAATTGCTACCGTTCGCGGTATCCCGCAAATCTATTACGGTTCCGAAATTGGTATGGCAGGCGATAAAGGCAAAGGCGACGGGGATATCCGCAGGGATTTTCCGGGCGGCTGGAATGGCGACACTAACAACGCCTTTACCAAAGCAGGCAGAACTGAGGAGCAAAATAAATTCTTTGATTTTACCGCTAAACTATTCAATTGGCGAAAAAACAAAACCGTTATCCATAATGGAAAAACCACACATTATATTCCGGAAAACAATGTTTATGTGTATTTTAGATACAACGAAACCGAAAGTGTAATGGTTGTGATAAACAATAACGAAGAAAAACAAACCCTCAAAACCAACCGATTCCTGGAAAACATCAAAAATCACCAATCAGGTAAAGATATTTTCACGGAAACCACTTTCGATTTGAAAAATGATATTACTATCGAAGGCAAATCGGTTTTGGTATTTGAATTGAAATAATCACTCAATTGTCATTCCGACAAAGGAGGAATCTCATGGATTTATGAGATTTCTCCCTTTTGGTCGAAATGACAAAAAAAATATCAAATGAAAAAAATACTTTTTTTACTCCTAATTACTTCTATTACATTCGCCCAAAATGCGAACCGAAATTACCTTTCCCATACTTGGAAAAACAACCTGTTAGAAGTAAAAACTTCAGACGGCACGTATCGCATCAAAGCGTACTCGAATAAAATCGTCGAAACATCTTTCATTCCAAACGGCGAAGTATTCAATCCGAATTCACATGCCGTCATCAAAACACAGGAAAAAATCAACGCTACTGTTTCTAAAACAAACAGTTCAATCTCGTTAGTCACCAACAACATTACAGTAGTCATCAATAAGTCGCCTTTTCGCATCACCTATTCCAACCAAGGAAAAGTGTTGTTGTCTGAAAAAAACGGTTACATCAAAAAAGACAGTACTGAAATTTTACAATTCAACCTCGATAATTCGGAAATGCTCTTCGGCGGCGGCGCTCGTGCTTTGGGCATGAACCGACGAGGCAATCGTTTGGCCTTGTACAATAGAGCGCACTACGGTTATGAAACCCGAGCCGAACTGATGAATTTTTGCATTCCTTTGGTTTTATCTTCTAAGTTATACGCGGTCCATTTCGACAACGGCGCTATCGGTCATTTGGATTTAGACAGCAAAAAGAACAATACTTTAGAATATGAAACCATTTCGGGCCGAAAAACCTACCAAGTCATTGTAGGCGACACTTGGGAAGATTTGATTTCCAACTACACCGATTTAACCGGAAAACAACCCATGCCGGCGCGTTGGACTTTAGGTAATTTCTCCAGCCGATTTGGTTATCATACCCAAGAAGAAGTCGAAAAAACCATCAACCGTTTCCAATCAGACAACATACCAGTAGATGCGATTATCCTTGATTTGTATTGGTTTGGCAAAGAAGTCAAAGGTACCATGGGTAACCTAGACTGGGACAAAGACCAATTCCCGAATCCCGAAAAAATGATAGCCGATTTAAAAGCCAAAGGCGTTAAAACAGTTTTGATTACCGAGCCATTTATTTTAACCACTTCTTCCAAATGGCAAGAAGCCGTTGATAAAAAAGTTTTGGTGACCGATAAATCAGGCAAACCGGCCACATGGGATTTCTACTTTGGCAATACGAGTGTCGTGGATATTTTCAACCCCGAAGGCAACCAATGGTTTTGGAATGTTTACAAACGCTTAATCAACCAAGGTGTTGGTGGCATGTGGGGCGATTTGGGCGAACCGGAAGTCTTTCCGTCCAAAGTGTTTACCGCAGCCGGAAAAGCGGATGAAGTGCACAATATTTATGGTCACCATTGGGCCAAATTAATCGCCGATGGTTACCAAAAAGATTTTCCAAACCAACGACCATTTATCCTAATGCGCGCGGGTTATTCGGGTTCACAACGTTTTGGCATGATGCCTTGGAGTGGTGACGTTTCCCGCAGTTGGGGCGGTTTACAATCGCAAATGGAAATTGCGATGCAAATGGGAATGCAAGGCATGGCTTATATGCACTCGGATTTGGGCGGATTTGCCGGTGATTATTTCGACAACGAACTGTATTTGCGTTGGTTGCAATACGGTGTTTTCAACCCAATATTCCGTCCGCACGCCCAAGAAGATGTAGCTTCGGAGGTAGCTTATAAAGACGTACACACCAAGGCCAAAGCCAAAAAAGCAGTGGAATTGCGCTACCAATTGTTACCATACAATTACACTTTGGCTTTCGACAACAACCAAATAGGAACGCCGTTAATGCGACCTTTATTCTTTGAAGAACCAACTAACGAAAAACTCCTGAACGAAAAAGAAAGTTATTTTTGGGGGAATGCGTTTTTAATCAAACCGATTACCAAAGCAGGTGTAATGAGTACCGAAATTTATTTCCCGAAAAGCAACAATTGGTTTGATTTTTACACGGGTAAAAAATACACTGCAGGTTCCACCGAAACAGTAGCTGTAGCCGAAACATCGATTCCTACTTTCGTCCGTGGCGGTAGTTTTGTGCCGATGATTGAAACCATTCAAAACACTTCAAAATATTCGCTTGAAAATTTCAACTTGCATTTCTATTTTGATGACAGTGTGAAAACCTCAACAGGAAAAGTATATAACGACAATGGCGAAACGCCAAATGCTTTTGAAAAAGGACAGTTTGAAATACTCAATTTCAAAGGCAATAGCAATGGCAAAGAATTAATAATAAAATTATCGACGACTGTTGGAAAAAACTACATCACAACTGATAAAAATGTTTCTGTGATGGTACATAATATCAAGGCCAAACGTATTTTTGTTAACGGACAAGAAACAGTTTTCAAAACCAATAACGAAACTTTATCCATTCCAATCACTTGGAAAAAAGGCACTACACCTGAAATTAAAATTGAATACTAAGATGAAAAACATACTACTTACACTATCCGCGTCCATCCTATTAATAGGTTGCAATTGTACCAAAGAAACGGTAAAAAAAGAAGCTCCGACTACTCAAACGCCTTTTGTGTGGGAAAGTGCTAACGTGTACTTTTTGTTGATCGACCGCTTCCAAAATGGGAACACAGCCAACGATAAAATCATCAACCGCAGCAAGCCTACAGGCGTTTTACGTGGTTTTGAAGGTGGAGATATACGCGGGGTAATTCAAAAACTCGACGAAGGCTATTTTACCAATTTGGGCATTACGGCTATTTGGATGACGCCTGTGGTTGAGCAAATTCACGGTTCGGTAGATGAAGGCACCGGAAACACTTATGGTTTTCACGGCTATTGGACCAAAGATTGGACGGCGGTCGACCCGAGTTACGGCACCAAAGAGGATTTAAAAGAATTAGTCGAAAAAGCCCACGCCAAAGGCATCCGAATTTTGTTGGATGCGGTGATCAATCACACAGGACCTGTTACAGAACTCGATCCCGTTTATCCTAGTGATTGGGTTCGTACTTCGCCTAAATGTACGTATCAATCCTACGATACTTACATTAATTGTACTTTGGTGGAAAACCTTCCTGACGTAAAAACCGAAAGCAACGAAAATGTGGCCTTGCCGCCCATGTTAGCCGAAAAATGGAAAAAAGAAGGTCGCTACGACCAAGAAGTAGCCGAACTGGACGCTTTCTTTAAAAAAACCGGCTATCCGAGGGCACCGAAATACTATATCATGAAATGGCTTTCGGATTATATTACCGATTATGGCATCGATGGATACCGAGTAGATACTGCAAAACATACCACCGAAGATGTTTGGGCCGACTTCAAGAAAGTTTGTGATATGGCTTTCGCTGATTTCAAAAAAAACAACCCATCAAAAGTGTTAGATAACAATAGTTTCTTCACGGTTGGCGAAGTGTACGGCTACAATATCGGAGCGAAAAGACTGTATGATTTCGGTGATAAAAAAGTAGATTATTACGCCAATGGTTTTTCGGGCTTAATCAATTTTGATTTCAGAAACGAAGCCAAAATGAACTATGAAGAGTTGTTCTCTAAATATGCCAATATTTTGCAAAACGACTTAAAAGGGCATACCGTAATGAACTACACCACCTCGCACGACGACGGCTATCCTTTCGATAAAAAAAGAGAAAGAATCTTCGAAGCCGGAACAAAGTTGTTGTTAGCTCCCGGCATTTCGCAAGTGTATTACGGAGATGAAATAGCGCGTTCTTTAGAAATTGAAGGCGCGCAAGGCGATGCTACTTTACGCTCGTTTATGAACTGGAACGACTTGCAAACCGACCGAATTAAAAACCAATTGTTGAGACATTACCAACTGTTGGGAACGTTTCGCAAAAACCATCCTGCGATTGGCGCCGGCGTACACCAAATGATTGTTGCTTCGCCTTATGTCTTCAGCAGAAGTTACACCCACGGAAATTTCAGCGACCAAGTGGTGGTTGGTTTGGATTTACCGAAAGGGAAAAAAGAAATCACTGTAGGAACTATTTTTGCCAACGGAATGCGAGTAAAAGATGTCTATTCCAATGCAGAAGCTACTGTAGAAAACGGCAAAGTAATTTTGGACACTAATTTTACCTTAGTTTTATTGGAGAAACTATAACCATGCTCAAAATTGGACATCGCGGAGCGAAAGGCCACTTACCCGAAAACACGCTGGCGTCGTTCGAGAAAGCTATTGCATTGGGCGTGGATATGATTGAGTTGGATGTCCGACTGAGTTTTGATAAAGTGCCGATGGTCATTCACGATGAAACCATTGACCGAACCTCTTCTAAAACAGGTTTGGTGACAGATTACAATGCTAAAGAATTACAACAGTTAGGAATTCCGACTTTACGCGACGTATTCGAATTGGTGGACAATCGCTGCGAGATTAATGTGGAGTTCAAAACCTTTTCGGCTACGCAACCCGTTTTGGATTTGATAGCCAAAAGTGGTTTAAACCAAAGCAAAATCCTGATTTCCAGTTTCGATTGGAATGCCTTGCAGGAAGTTCGTTTTCATAATGAAGAGATTAGAATCGGGGCTTTGACCGAAACCGATTTAGACTTGGCCATAGCTTTCGCCAAATTCATCAAAGCCGAAGCGATTCATCCTTACTTTCATTTGCTAACTGCTGAAAATGTTCGGAAAATCAAAGAAAAAGGATTTAAAGTTTTTCCTTGGACGATAAATGAACCCGAAGATATTACCTTTGTAAAATCATTGGAAGTAGACGGTATCATAACCGATTTTCCGGAAAGATTATGAATTCAAAGTACGACATTATCATTGTAGGTGGCGGTGCAGCCGGTTTTTTTACAGCCATCAATATCGCTGAACAAAATCCGAAGCTGAAAATTGCCATACTCGAACGCGGGAAAAACGTATTGGAAAAAGTACGTATTTCCGGCGGCGGAAGATGTAATGTAACCCATGCTTGCTTTGTGCCGAATGAGTTGGTCAAATTTTATCCGCGTGGCGAAAAAGAATTGCGCGGTCCATTCCACCAATTTTGTTCGGGCGATACGATTGAATGGTTTGAAAAACGCGGTGTCGCATTGAAAATTGAAGACGACGGACGCATGTTTCCTACTTCCGATTCCTCGCAAACCATCATCGACTGCTTTTTGGGTTTGACTCAAAAATTAAAAATTGAGGTCTTAACCGGTCAAAGTGTACAATCGCTTTTTCATGGAGAAGATTATTGGAAAGTCGAAACCCATCATGAAACCTTTTCCTGTCGAAAATTGGTCATGACCACAGGCAATAATCCTAAGATTTGGGAACTGCTGGCCACCATGAATCATACCATCATTCCACCGGTGCCGTCTTTATTTACCTTCAATATTAAAGATGCTCGCATCAAAGACCTGATGGGCGTTTCAGCCTTGGCTAAAGTGAAAGTGAAGAATACTAAACTCGAAGCTACAGGGCCGTTACTGATTACCCATTGGGGTATGAGCGGACCGGGAATTTTGAGGCTTTCCGCTTGGGGCGCTCGGATTTTAGCGGAGAAAAATTACCAATTTGTATTGGAAGTCAATTGGCTCAATGACGTCACTTTTGACGAAGCAATGGAAACTTTAAAAGAACTCAAACAAGAACACGCCAAGAAAGTGGTGAGTAAAAAATCTCCGTTTGATTTGGCTGACGCCCGATTCGCTGGTGCTCGGGTGCCGAACCGTCTTTGGGAAAGTTTGGTTTTGGCCTCCAACATTTCAAACGAAACCAAATGGGCGGATTTGACTAAAAAGCAACTGACCGATTTAACTAACCAGCTCACCAACGGACAATTTCAGGTGAATGGCAAAAGTACTTTCAAAGAAGAATTTGTTACAGCCGGCGGGATCGACTTAAGAGAAATCAACTTTAAAACGATGGAAAGCAAATGGCACGAAAATTTATTTTTTGCCGGAGAAATTGTCAATATTGATGCGATTACGGGCGGATTTAATTTTCAAAATGCGTGGACAAGCGGATTCATTGTAGCCAATGCCATAACAAACTCATGAAAAAAAACATTCTTCCATTCGCCTTATTCCTCTTGTTAGTTAGTTGTAGCACCTCAAAATCAAACGACTACCAACTGACCAAAAACTACACACCTGACAATCCGGAATTATACAAAACCATTGTCAAACTCGACAGCATATTCTTTGACGCTTACAATCATTGCGACACCAAATTTGAAGTATATGCTGATTTCTATACAGATGACATAGAATTTTACCACGACCAAGGTGGTTTATCCAATTCGAAAAAAGACATCCTCGAAGGTACCAAAAAATACATCTGTGGAAAAGTCACCAGAACGCTTGTTCCCGGGAGCATAGAAGTTTATCCGATTAAAGATTATGGTGCTGTTGAAATTGGGTTGCATTCTTTCAGCAACAATACCAATCCGCCGGATGAGCCAACAAAAATCAGTCGTTTTACCATCTTTTGGAAACAAGTCAATGGAGAATGGAAGATTGCTAAAGTGGTGAGTTTGCATTAATCTCTTTTACCGATTCAACCACCAAATACCGGTATTCAAAACGGTTGCAAAACTCACCCAACCCAAATATGGAAGGAGCAATAACGCGGCTGTTTTGTCAATTTTTTTGAATTGGTTATAAGTTTCAAAGATCATCAACCATAGCAATACAATTTCAATCAAAGCCAATAGCGGGTTGTGCAAACCAAAAAACAAGTATGACCAAAGCGCATTCAATCCCAGTTGTATGATAAAAAATTGAAATGCCTTTTTTACCGCAGCTTCATCGGTTTCCATTCGGTTCCAAATCATACCACCGGCTACACCCATCATAATATAAAGTACAGTCCATACCGGAGCAAAAATCCAATTCGGCGGGTTAAAAACCGGTTTGATTAATGTGGGATACCAAGTGGTAATACTCTCCCGAGTTACCATACCCGATAAATACCCTATGGTTAAACAAGTGAAAACCACTAGAGCGAGTCTTAAACCTTTGCGCATAATTTTGTTTAAATTTTTGTCAAATATACTAAACAAATATACATCCGTATCCTAAAAAAAGTATCTTTGCTCAAAATAATGACTAGTATGTTATCCGAAAAGGATTTTATTGCCAAACCAAGTTCAGTTTCTATAGACAGCGGAAGCTTTCAATGGAGCGCACCAAGCAACATCGCCTTGGTTAAATATTGGGGTAAGAAAGAAAAAACCAACGAAACAAACCCAATTCCATCGGAACAAATCCCGGCCAATCCCTCAGTGAGTTTTACGTTGAACCATTGCAAAACCATAACAAAATTAGCTTTTACCCAAAAACAAGACCAAAGCAGTTTCTCTTTTGACTTACTTTTCGAAGGCCAACCCAAGGAAGAATTCAAGCCTAAAATCCAAAAATTCCTAGAACGAATTGCCATTTATTGCCCGTATTTAAAAGACTATCATTTTACCATAGATACCCAAAACACCTTTCCGCACAGTTCGGGAATTGCGTCGTCAGCTTCCGGTATGGCAGCTCTGGCGATGAATATCATGTCATTGGAAAAAGCGCTACAACCCGACATGACGGAAGATTTCTTCTACCAAAAAGCATCCTTCCTAGCCCGATTGGGATCGGGTAGCGCTTGCCGAAGCGTTAAAGGCAGCGTGGTGGTTTGGGGCAATAATACCTCTATTAACGGCAGTTCGGATTTGTTCGGAGTAGAATTTCCAAATACCATTCACGCCAATTTCAAAAACTACAAAGACACTATTTTATTAGTCGATAAAGGCGAAAAAGTCGTATCCAGTACTGTAGGCCACAATCTAATGCACAATCATCCGTTTGCCGAACAACGCTTTGAGCAAGCGCACTCTAATTTATCGAACCTGAAAAAGGTTTTAGAAAACGGCGACTTGAATCAATTCATCCAAATCGTAGAAAGTGAAGCCTTGACTTTACACGCCATGATGATGACTTCCCTGCCTTATTTTATCCTGATGAAACCCAACACTTTGGAAATCATCAACAAGATTTGGAAATTCAGAAACGAAACCCAAACACCGGTTTGTTTTACCTTAGATGCCGGTGCTAATGTTCACGTTTTATATCCCGAAAACGTTAGCGAAACCGTTTTGCAATTTATTCAGGCCGAATTAGTTGGCTATTGTCAAAATGGTAGTTATATTTGTGATCAAGTTGGCGAAGGCGCCTTAAACCTTACTGTATAAAAATATGAAAGGACCATTATTTTACTCAAAAATTCTTCTCTTCGGAGAATACGGAATTATTAAGGATTCTAAAGGTTTATCTATTCCCTACAATTTTTACAACGGTGCTCTCAAGGTAGATGAAAATCCTACTGAAGAAGCCCAAAAATCAAACACCAGTTTAGGTCGTTTTGCCGATTACTTAGCCCAATTGCAGCAAGACCAACCAGAGTTAGTGACCTTCAACATCGAAGCTTTAAAAGCGGACGTAGCACGTGGCATGTATTTCGACTCCAGTATACCACAAGGTTACGGCGTTGGTAGCAGCGGTGCTTTGGTGGCAGCGATTTACGACAAGTACGCTAACGATAAAATCACGGTATTAGAAAATTTAACCCGTGAAAAACTATTGCAGTTAAAAACCATCTTTGGCCAAATGGAATCTTTTTTCCACGGCAAAAGTTCAGGGCTCGACCCGTTAAATAGCTATTTAAGCATTCCCATTCTAATCAATTCCAAAGACAATATTGAAGCCACCGGCATTCCTTCTCAAAGTGCTACCGGCAAAGGTGCTGTGTTCTTACTCGACTCTGGTATCGTAGGTGAAACCGCTCCGATGGTCAACATCTTTATGGAAAAATTGAAAGAAGAAGGCTTCCGTAAAATGCTCAAATCCCAATTCATCAAATACACCGATGCTTGTGTAGAAAGCTTTTTGGGTGGCGATATGAAATCGTTGTTTGCCAATACCAAACAATTATCCAAAGTAGTCTTAAACAATTTCAAACCCATGATCCCGGAAGAATTTCACGGCGTATGGCAAAAAGGAATTGACACTAACGATTACTACTTAAAACTTTGTGGTTCCGGCGGTGGCGGTTACATCTTAGGTTTTACCGAAGATTTAGAAAAAGCAAAACAATCTCTAAAGGATTATAAATTGGAAGTCGTTTACCAATTTTAATTCTTTCCAAATGCTGAGCCGAAAAACCAAACACACCGTACTGAAAATCATCAGTATGTTTTCTGTGGTGCGCGGTTATAACATTCCTATTATTGCCTTAGCCCAATATTTATCGGCCATTTTTATTATGGCTTCCGAAAAAAGAGCTCTCGATGTATTGCTCGATTTCAACCTGTTTATCATTGTATTGGTTTCAAGTTTGACGATTGCCTCCGGCTACATCATCAATAATTTTTACGACAGCAAGAAAGACTTAATTAATCGCCCCAACAAATCGCAACTCGACCGATTGGTCAGCCAAAAAACCAAACTGCAAGTTTATTTTACCGTGAACTTTGTGGTTTTTCTGTTGGCCTTTTTTGTGTCGTTTAGAGCCGTGCTGTTCTTTTCTACTTATATTTTCCTGATTTGGTTTTACTCGCATAAACTCAAAAAAATCACTGTAGTAGGAAACCTCACAGCAGCTTTTCTCGCCGTATTGCCTTTCTTTGCCATCTTACTGTATTACAAAAATTTATATCCGGAAATATTCGCCCACGCGACCTTCTTGTTTTTGCTCATTCTCATCCGCGAAATGATCAAAGATTTAGAAAACCTCAAAGGCGATGTGGCCAACGATTACCAAACCATACCGGTGTTGTACGGCGAAACTTTTGCTAAAAAAATCATTACCGCACTCACCGTTTCCACCTTAATTCCGATTTACTATTTAATCGAAATATTCGAAGTGGGCTACATGGACCTCTATTTCTACGTCAGCCTGATTATCCTGATTTTCTTCCTTCAAAAACTGTGGAAATCCAACGGCAAACCCGACTATTTGAAACTGCACAACATCTTGAAATTCCTAGTCGTTTCGGGCGTTTTCTGTATAGTACTTATCAATCCGTCGGTCTTGCTTCACGGCAAAAAAATAATGGAAACTATTGTTCGCTAGGAGCGAAAGGTCAGTGCCATTGCTACACCTTGTTCCCGCTTTCCACACTATCTTTTTTATTGGTCAAGTCCAATCCAATCGAGATACCTTTCCTAAAATAAAAAAGGATAGTTGCTCCAATCGGGGCTAAATTCAAACTAAGGCATTGCAATCGGCGGGATAAGCCATTGAAATGCGTATCTTTGCCGAAATTCTGAGCCAAAATGGCCAAACAGAAGGAAGTTAAATTACAGCATTATGAATAAGAAGGAAGGCAATAATAAAAGAGGCGGCTCTCGACCAAATTCGAAAAAGTCAATTCCGGGTGGACTGCCAAAGCGAGCTCAAGCCCCGAAAAAAGCCAAACCAACTACTGAAGCAGCCGCTCCAAAAAAAACCGCTAAGCCGGTAAACAATATCCCAAAACCTTTAAAGTCAGACGATATTCGTTTGAACAAATACATCGCCAACTCGGGCATTTGTTCCCGTCGCGATGCCGATATTTACATCCAATCTGGTAACGTAAAAGTGAATGGTGTTGCCATTACCGAAATGGGTTACAAAGTAAAACCGGGCGATGTGGTTAACTTCGACGGCACCCTAATCACTCCGGAGCGCAAAGAATATATTTTACTCAACAAACCGAAAAACTTTACCACCTCTAACGAAGACGATGCCGATCATCGCAATGTATTAGAATTGGTTCGTGCGGCTACCAAAGCCAAAATCCAACCCATTGGCCGCATGGACAAAAACACCACCGGATTATTGGTTTTTACCAACGACACCGATATGATTCGCAAATTCAGTTTGCCGAACCAAAAATCGACCAAAATTTACCAAGTCAGCTTAGACCGCAATCTCAAGTTTGAAGACTTAGAAAAAATTGCCGGCGGCGTAACTTTAGACGGACACAAATTATTTGTAGACGAAATCTCGTATATCGAAGGCGAACCTAAAACCGAAATCGGCTTAAAACTCAGAACTCCTAACGTTAAGGTTGTTCGTGCCATCTTTGAAAATTTCAAATACGATGTTTTAAAAATTGATCGCGTGGCTTTTGCAG